>CAMKQH010000051.1 GCA_946414885.1 uncultured Lachnospiraceae bacterium | reverse complement strand
ATTTTCCGCTGTTTCAAGCATTCTTCTTGCCCGATTTTGCGAAGGGAGCCACCTCTATAAACCCCGATTCGCAAATCAGCAAACATCCCCACAAACTCCGATTTTTGCATCAGTAATCACCTCGACAAACCCCAATTTACCGAACTAACCATCCCCACAAACCCTGATTTGTCATACTCATTTATATTATAATTTTTCCTTCCAGAATTCCACAAATTCTTCCCTCGACAAGTGAACCTTTTCTTTTTTCTTAGGAATACATTTCATGCCATTTTTGATACAAATCTCTTTTAGTACGTACTGATCTTTCACATCCCGTAAATCAATTTTTTTACGGCTCCAGCCCCTTTCTACAAACTCCCAACCATCGTGCTGATTACCGTCATTAAGATACACTATGTTTTTTTCCAGATTGCTGTCCCCCAAAAGTCTCCAATCGTCGGTGACACCCAAAATATTGACATCATAAACAACATGAAAAGAAACATCATAACATTCTTCAACGCATTCATCATAAAGATCGATTTCCTTCCTGTAATGCGTTCTCCAGTGTTCGAAAGAGGAATCCGTTTTCTCTTTTATCAGTTAACAAATAATTCTTCCCTTCACTCTTTAGCAAAAAGTAATCCATTCCATTTTTTAGTCTTATGATCATTTTGCTCCCTCTTGCATAAAATATAAGCATTTATAACTATTCAAAATAGGTTTCTTAAAGCATAGCAAAAATGGAAACTATGGTCAATTGTCTGCCCACTTGCCATCTCGACGTCATCTTTTTTCTATGGGCATCCAAATCTGTATAAAACGCTCTGACCTTGGCATCCAATGCATTACCACGATCTCCGGTGCATCTTTGAGTTCAAAACCCATTTCCGGCATCCATTCCGTAATGATCTGCACCCTTTGTTTTAACAACTCCTGATAATCATGAACCGTATTCTTTTCACTTTTCGCTTCCAAAATCAGATAAGTAGATTTAGGCACGACAATGTTTTCCAACGCCAGATCTTCCACAAAATCCACTCCTGTGACCGCATGGTCAAAAAGATGCTCCCTGTTCCATTCTTCCAGCTCATGGCAGTAATAAAAGTCATATCCTTCGCCGTCAACGTTCGTTACAAGTTGGTATATGTCACCGCCTGCTGCCACGCCCCGCAAAAACCATTGGATTCCTCGCGTTGTTACGTACCAATTCTCTTCCTGCCGCGCTCGCTCCTCTCCCCACGGCTCTCCGTGAAACCTCACCTTTGTGCCCGTTAGGATCATTTCCGGTTTTTCTTCAATTCTGTAATTCATAGACGCACCGCCTTCCATCGATAGTTTTAGTACGATCTTGGAAAAGGATTTTAAGGTTGCGTCTCCCGCTTTCACTTGAGATGGCAAAACGCCGTGAAATCGCTGAAAAGCCCTTGCAAAACTGTCCGGATTGTCATAACCGTATTTCATGGCAACGTCGATCACCTTCACGTCTCCCCGTGCCAGGTCCGCTCCTGCCAAGGAGAGCCTTCGGTTTCGCACGTATTCCCCAATGGTCATGTCGCATACGATGCTGAACACTCTTTGAAAATGATAACTGGAGGAAAAGCTCTGTGCGGCGACGTTCTCCAAATCTAAGTCCTCAAGGATGTGCTCTTCCACGTAATCGATTGCCCTTTGTAATCCGGTCATCCAATTCATTGTTTTGCTCCTTTTTCCGATCGTCTGACTGAATTGTAGCCCATCATGGCAGTAGCTTCCCGACATAAAATGCGCTTCGGTGCAGGGTAGCCTCAGCTTTTCGCCTTTGCTTGGAATTCCTAATCCAAACCTCCATCTGACTTTTCCCCCTCTAAAAACTTCATTTGACCATGAAGCTCTATTTCCTTACGACGTCGAGCGACCGTAATACGTTGAATCTCCGTAATACCGGTCTTTCAAGGTACATCCGGACCAATACCTGCGGAAATAAAAATAGTCATCTGCATACCGGTTGTAGTGATAATCGTAAACTGTTCTCTTCTCGAAGAGCCGAAACCCGCTCTTCTCCGCCGTCCTGCGGGATGCCGGATTGTCCACGTCCATGACTGCCGTCAGATAATCGACTCCGTGTTTGCGGCAGAAATACTCCGCAAATGCCTCAGCAGCCTCGGACGCATAACCTTTCCCGGTATACTCACCGATCATCATCCACCCCATGTCATATTCATGAAGCATGTTCTGTTTACAGAAGGTTATGGCGCCCATGACTTCGCCCGTTACCTTGTTTTCAATCGCATGGCATCGCCATGTATCAAAGTCACCGTCCTCCTCCAGCTTACGGAAAGTGCGGATATAGTCTGGCATGTCTTCGCGCTTCGCGTCGACGTCCAGAAAATCCGGGCAATATTCCATTACCCGAGGATCGGTTTTAATCCTGTATAGCGCGTCAGCATCTTTCTCCTGAAATGGCCGTATGATCAGCCTAGGCGTTTCAATCTTCATTTGCTTTTCCCTCCAGATACCTTTTCAAACGACTCTCCATCTCCGTATTTCCGACCCTCACGGAAAAGATCAGAGAATCCAGGGCTGAATAAACGTGATAAGCGTTTTCAAAAACATCAAATTCATCCTTGCGGCAGGAAGTGCGATAATGCTTCAGAAATACGTTCCTAAAGAGTTCATATTCCTGCTCATGATAGCTTTGCTTCATCCAGAGCGTAAGTCGGGAAACGTCTGCCATCCAGTTTAACGCCATGGCGTCATCCCAATCGATCAAAGTGATTTCTTCACTGCTTTGCCGGATGCCATCGTCTTTAGAAAGGGCTTTCCCGTCCCGCACTATAACATTTTTCTTCGATAGGTCGCCGTGACACAAAACTGAGGGCAAATTCTCAAAATCACGCATGACGTTAAGAACCTTCACTCTCAGTTTCTTAAGCTGCGTCTCTGATACTATGTCTTTTAGTTTGTCATTGAATCCATCGAATTCATCCTCAAAGAAATCTGTCATGCTATCGTAATTGGCTATGCCGTTGCCTATGTATCCGTAGTTTTCAATGCGTATCTCATGCACGGAGGATACCAGCCCTGCTAATTTGACGTAAAGCATGATCTCCTGCTCTCTATCAAGCTGCATCTTATCTGCCGCCACTCCAGAAATCCCATGTTCTATCAAATAACCATTGGCGCTTGCCGCATTCCCCCTGCAGTAGGCGATCAGCTCAGCATGGGGAATGCCTTTCTGGGATAAACTCCGATAAACAAACGGTATCTTTCCCTCTTCCGGCCAATCTTTGCTCCTGTACAACTTTAGGAAATATTGTTCACCTGCCACCGTAAAGGGATACACGGAATTATTCGTTACATTCTCAATTCTCCCAATTTCTTCCGCTTTGCAGCCAAAATGGCTTACGATAATATTTTCAACCGTCTCCATCATCCTATCGGCTTGATTCATATAAACATTCCTTGCTCCTTTTTGATCTTCGATCAACCGTTCTGCCCCGGATCAATAATGAAAGAGTTTGACAAAGCTCGTGGTTGAAGAATCGAGATTTGTTATTTCTTCCGGTGAGGCGGAAAACAAAAGCAACAAATCCTATGATAACACGAAAAATTATTGCTTTTATAAGTGAAAGTTGGAAAATCAACCAGCAAAAAGCAACTAATATAATTTTATCACAAAATCAAAGTTTCTGGCAACACTCCCACATGGCAGATTATTCCCGCCAATGTCAATGGAAAAAGCCCTGAAATGCATTCGTTTCAAGGCTTTTCTCGTAATTATATAAGTGCTGACTGCCGGACCCCTGGGTCGACGAATTTTTAAAACCCATTAAAATAAGGAGATTGGCCTGTTTCCAAGATTTACTATTACTAATATTTTAACAATTACTTGACACAATGGCCTCATTTTACTAATATATTAGTATCAACCAAAAGAGGTGACGGCATGGATAATTATGATCAGCTTTTGTTTGCACCATCCGACGTGGCAAAAGAATTGGCGCAGCGCCTAAAAAGAATACGAAAAAGAAAAAAGATCACGCAAAGGCAGCTTGCGATGCGTTGTAACGTAAGCTACGCTTCCCTCTGCAGGTTTGAGCAAACAGGACTCATATCGCTTGAGGCGTTCATTAAACTGTCCATGGAACTTGGCGTGATAGACGAGGTAAGGGATCTTTTCACCCGCCCCGTTTATGCCAGCATAGAGGAGGTAATCAATGACGCGCACTAAAAAACTGGAAGTACGTTGTTACGGTGAACTGGTCGGATACTTGGCTGAAACTCCCGATCACGTGATCGCTTTTCAGTATGCGGATTCATGGATCAGAAACGGTTTCTCAATCAGCCCCTTGTCCCTTCCCCTTGGCCGCGGCGTCTTTGTTCCGCCTGAAAAATGTCGGGAACGGTTTAGCGGGTTATTCGGCGTATTCGCAGACAGCCTCCCTGACAGCTGGGGACAGCTTTTGCTGGATCGCCATCTTGCTTCCATTGGGATTGACAGGGGCGACGTATCAACGCTTGACAGGCTGGCTTTCGTCGGCCGTTCTGGCATGGGCGCTCTCGAATACCATCCGACAAAAGAAGAGGACTTTCGCATTGAGACCGCGGGACTGGATTATGATCGAATTGCGAAAGAATGTGATAAAATATTGTCTTCGAAAACTTCCGACCAGCTGGACGTACTCTATCATTTGGGTGGATCCAGCGG
Source organism: uncultured Lachnospiraceae bacterium (assembly GCA_946414885.1). Lineage (GTDB taxonomy): Bacteria > Bacillota > Clostridia > Lachnospirales > Lachnospiraceae > Acetatifactor. Next base: position 1,079 of record CAMKQH010000051.1, on the reverse strand, counting down.
CGGCACGAGGCCCAAGATACTCCTCACCGAGAACAGCAGGGATTGGATTATAAAGTTTCCCGCAAGCAAAGATCCTGCAATCAGCGGAAAGAGGGAATACGACTATTCCCTGTGCGCCAAAGACTGCGGCATCTCCATGACGGAAACGGATCTGATAAAATCTTCCGTCTGCGAAGGATATTTTAAGACGGAAAGATTCGACCGCAAGGCAGGTGAAAAGGTATTCAGCATTACGTTTGCCGGTCTTCTCGAAGCTGATTTCCGCGCCCCGTCATGTGACTACGAAACCTATCAAAAGCTTGTCCGCATGCTGACAAAGGACAACGCTTCTGACAAGGAACAGATGTATAGGGTCATGTGCTTTAACTGCTTAACCCACAACAGGGACGATCATACGAAGAACTTCTCCTTCCTTTACACAAACAATTACGGCTGGAGACTTGCTCCCGCATATGATCTGACATACAGCGACACTTACTGGGGAGAGCAGACAACCTCGGTAAACGGCAAGGGAAGTAACATTACAGACAAAGATCTCATAAAAACAGGCAGGGATGCGGGATTGTCCAAGAACTTCTGCGAGAATTGCTTGGAAGAGATAAAAGAAAAGACGGCCGTCTTGGAACCATACCTTGAAGCGAAAAATCTCCAGAAGGTTGGTAAAATACCGCCCGCAGACAGGATAACAGAAATCAATAAAGGATTTATCATATGATACTATGATGCGTAAATCCTATATGCAAAAACTCCTCTATTGGATGAAAAAAATCCCGAGAAGCTTGAATTCTCGGGATTTTCTAACAGTGCTGGCAGCCGGACTTGAAGGAAAAACTTGCTTAAAAAAACAATAAAATAAGGAGGTTTGAGGAACCGACATTCCTTAGAATACCTATTTGCGAGGGTTTACTTGCCTGTATGGCAAAATTGATTTCCAGGCAAGTGGATACGCGAGGGTTTACTTGCCTGTACGGCAAAATTGATTTCCAGGCAAGTGGATACGCAAGGGTTTACTTGCCTGTACGGAAAAATTGATTTCCAGGCAAGTGGATACGCAAGGGTTTACTTGCCTGTACGGAAAA
>CAMKQH010000050.1 GCA_946414885.1 uncultured Lachnospiraceae bacterium | reverse complement strand
GTCAAGCGGTTAAGACATCGCCCTTTCACGGCGGTAACACGGGTTCGATTCCCGTTGGAGTCACTTTAAAAAATAAATTTGGTGCGATAGCCAAGTGGTAAGGCCCCGGTCTGCAACACCGTTATCCGCCGGTTCAAATCCGGCTCGCACCTCTCAATCAATTTCATGAAAAGCCTTGAAACGCTCATGTTTCGAGGCTTTTTTTCTTGGGGGAAGCAATGATCCTCACGTCTGGAAAACGCAAATAACTTGTTAACGCAATGCTCTCTTTTTGATTGTGAAAACTCTAAAATAGTGGTAAGATATAACATAGGGTATAATACATTGCTAAGGGATTGCAAAAAGACTATGCAGGATTGAGAATACGAGGAGTTATAAGATTGATGAAATGGATGCAAAAGATTTGGGGATTGTTTCTATATGCGGGTCTTAGTAAAGAGGAGTATCATGAACTGCGCCCGAACGTTCGAAAGGAGAATCAGAACCTACTGGGCGTGTTTTCGCTGATCGGAGCAGTCATGTTTTTCCTGCTGTTTGTTACGAGCATGCTGACCACGGGCTTTGCCTCGATCAACATTACGATTTACCTAGTTTCTGGAATCCTAATGTTGGCGATTTGGGTTTGCGTGCATTGGTTTACAAAGAAATATCAGGCGATCATCATGATCCTAGTCTACGTATTCGAGATTGTACTGTTTTGGTTTAGCATTCACGTCTCACTGATTCATCCGGATAAACAAGCGGTTTCCGCGGTTGCCTTTTTATTGGTCAGTCCCCTGCTTTTCTATGATCGGCCCATTCGATTGTCTGGCTTGATCGTCGCGGTTGTTACGCTCTTTTGCATAGTGGTGGGAAAACTCAAGCAGCCGGACGTGGCAGAGACGGACGTATGGAACATAATCACGTTTGGGATGGTGGCAATTGTAACGACAATGTTTATCATGTGCATCAAGATTCGAGCGCTGGCGCAATCAAGGCAGCTGAAATACGTGAGTCAGACGGATATCTTGACAGGTCTTAAAAACAGAAATCACTTTGAGATCAGGGTGCAGGATTATCCGAAGCATTGTGAAAAGAATCTGATCTGTGTTTATGGCGACGTAAATGGTCTTCATGAGATCAATAATGCACATGGACATGATGCAGGTGACAAAATGTTGCGCGAGGTTGCAGATCGCATTCTGCTGAGCTTTGGCCAGGAGCATTCCTTCCGCGTTGGCGGCGATGAGTTTGTAGCTTTTCAGGTGGACGGGCGGCCTGAAGACGTACAGTCGGAAGTGGAACGGATCAGGGAGGAGCTTTACAAGAAGGGTTATCACGTGGCATTTGGCATTTCCGTTCGTGAGAAAGCAAATAATGGCATTAACATGCATGAGATGGTGAAAGAGGCGGAAAGCAACATGTATGCTTCAAAGAAGGAATTTTATCATCAAATGGAGACCAATCGAAACAGCAGATAGAAGCCATCATAAATGTTACCTGACTATTTGTTAAGTATGCAATAAATCTTCACCAGCCTCAGTGGGAAGAGCATCTGAAGTCTCGGCAGATTTTGTTTTAAGCCTGCACAAAAATCAGCCAAGCCGAAACGCCATCTGGGAGTCTTCCTGTTTTTTCTTTTTCAGAACCTCGAGGAGCCTGCCGTGACGTGTTTTTGTGAGCCAAGGATGCCTGCCCGCACGAGGCGTTTTTAAGTCACGGGACCAGGGGCAGCGGCAGGATTTTTCATGTGTTGCAGGGGTAGGGGAAGGTGAGAATTTCAGATGACGGTAGGGGCAAGGAGGCGACCGAAACAGGTCCGCCCCTGGCCTCTTTTGTTTGACACGCAATGAAGGGAGCAGAGGGTGAAATGAAAAGTGACAAACAATTTGATTGAAAGACTGTCGCTTGTTTGAATAGCATTGTATATGTGAATAGTTTCTGCTAGAATATTTTTAAGACTGATCAAATAACATCGGATTTTGAAAAAGTAAACGGACAAAGAATATAAGTGCGTGATTAAACGGATTGGTAATTTGTTCAAGGTCAAAAATTTTGACCTTGAACGATGGATGGAATCATGAAGATAAACAACGGAGGAAATGCATGAGCATGGAAGAAACCAAAGAGATTGTTCCCGTGGAAATTACGGTCGAATCATTGAAAACTAAAATATATATATGGTAAGAGGTCAACGAGTGATGAGTAAATGTGTAAGTAGATTAACAAAAAAGCGCAGTGAAATTTCTATGAAAAATTTGGTTGAGTACCAGGTTGAGTAGGACGCGCCGACGCCTCAACTCCTTGTTTTTATTGTGGTTTTCGTGTCCTATCTCCTTCAAATCCGGCTCGCACCTCTAAAAAGTCCTGGAATCGATGATTCTAAGGACTTTTTTGACGGCACCGTTAATAATTTGAATACTATACGAAGGTGAGCAGCATATGATACAGGATATTTTTCCCAGCAAACTAAAAAATGAATACGAAAGCGTTGAAGTTGCGGAATCGGATAACTTGTTTATCTTTAATGAGGAAGGAAAGGTCCTTTTGGGTAGTAGGGGAGAAAGTGTTGTATTTCCTGTCGAAAGAGAAGTAAAACATGATTCCGCAATTTATCTTTTTTCCGTTGATGGCGACAGGTATTTCCTCGGGTTTGGAAACATAGAGTTTCAGAAAGACGGCTTTACTTATTTTAGCATTCGTGAGGTGAGAGATCGTTTTGCGGGAAAAGAGGTATACGCAGTTTTCACGGCATATCATCTTTGGAAGTGGTATTCTGATAACTTGTTTTGTGGCAAATGTACGGAAAGACTTATGCCGGATCAGAAGGAAAGAGCGCTCAGATGTCCCAAATGCGGCAACGTGATCTATCCCAGGATCAACCCTGCCGTCATTGTAGGCGTGACAAAAGGGGATTATCTGCTCATTACCAGGTATAGAACCGGATATGGCAACAATGCCTTGGTGGCCGGCTTCACGGAGATCGGCGAGACGCTTGAAGAAACGGTCGCCAGGGAAGTCATGGAAGAGACTGGCATAAAGGTAAAAAACATACGATATTACAAATCACAGCCTTGGGGAATGGCACAGGACATTCTCGTTGGATTTTATTGTGATGCGGATGGAAACGATCAGATCAGGATGGATGAAAATGAATTGAAATATGCTGAGTGGGTGAAGCGCGAAGACATTGTATTACAGCCCAATAATCTGAGTCTGACAAATGAGATGATGCGAATGTTTAAAGAAGGAAAAGTATAAAGCATTCTTGAAGAACGCGCGTCATCATTTAATTAACGCAGAAGGAGATGGTTTATGGCTACGTACGTGATTAGTGACGTCCATGGTCAGTATGAGATGTTTGTGGAATTACTTGGAAAAATCCAACTGAAGAGTACGGACGTGCTTTACATTCTCGGCGACGTGCTTGACCGCGGACCGCATCCGATAAAAACTCTTAAGTTACTCATGAAAATGCCGAATGCCATATGCATTCTTGGTAATCATGAGCTTATGGCCTTGGAATGTTTGGAGTTTTTGATGCAGGAAATCACGGAGGATTCCATTAATAAGCTGGATGAAAAGATGTTGGATAATCTCCTTACGTGGCAATTTAACGGGTCACAGACCACCATCGATGAGTTTAGCGAGTTGGATTCCGAGGAAAAACAAGAGGTGATCAATTTTATCAAGGACTTCTTGATTTATGAGGAGATATCGGCAGGAGACAAGGAGTATCTCTTGGTTCACGCGGGACTTGGTAATTATTCTCCTGAGAAGGACGTAGAAGATTATTCGCTTCACGATTTGATCTGGATGAGAGCTGATTATGACGTAAAGTATTTTGAAGACGTTTACGTAGTCACCGGGCATACGCCAACGCAAACAATTGAAGACAATCCCAGGCCCGGATTTATCTATCGGAAAAATAATCACGTCGCGATTGACTGCGGAGCAAATTATCCAGGCGGCAGGCTTGCCGCCCTATGTCTGGAAACGGGAGAAGAGTTTTATTCATCTCCAAATGAAACGGAGTAAGGGCAGCTGAGCGTTTTTATTTAAGAGATTACGAAAAAATATTGTTTTGGTGCGGAACAAAATGATATAATGTATAAAATTGGTCATGAACCAGAGGAGGTGCATCATGTTTCAATTAAATAATTTTTATGACAACGGCAATATGAAATGTATCAGTGCATTGGGGCAGTATCAGATTTTTGAACATGAAAAAGATCTTTCCGTATCACCTAGTATGGCGGAGACGGCGTATTTTGCGGCGCAAATGAACGTACGCAGAAGGCAGCTTTTGGTGAACTTAAACGGAACAGGCTGTACCGTGCAGGCGGGAGCCATGCAATGGATGCTCGGCAACGTAAACATGACCTCCGGAGTTAAGGGAGTTGGCAATTTTATTGGAAAAGCCATCGGTTCCGCAGTGACAAAGGAATCCGCAGTGAAGCCGGAATATTCCGGAACAGGTTTATTGATGCTTGAGCCGACGTACAAGCACCTGATCTTTGTGGACGTAGCCCAGTGGGGAAGCATTGTATTGGATGACGGACTTTTCTTGGCGTGTGACAGTACCTTGACGCAGCAAGTGGTTGCCAGAAGCAATCTTTCTTCCGCAGTTTTGGGCGGGGAGGGTTTGTTTAATTTATGCCTCACCGGCAGTGGCGTTGCCGTGCTGGAAAGTCCCGTTCCCCAATCAGAGCTTATTGTGTTCCAGGTACAGGATGACGTTGTCAAGATTGACGGTAACATGGCAATTGCCTGGTCCGGAAGCCTTCAATTTACCGTAGAAAAATCAGGGAAGAGTTTATTGGGTTCGGCAGTCAGCGGAGAAGGACTTGTCAACGTATATCGCGGAACGGGTACCATTTTGATGGCGCCGACGGCATAAGCGAAATGAAATGAGGCAAACGCCGAGTGGAATGGAGCAATGTATCGCGAAGCGATTTTATTAAGGAGGACAATATGGTACAGCAAAATCTATTGAACACGTCCAACGTGGAAGTGATCGCCTCCATGGGCGGCATGACGGTTCTGCAGCATAAGATGGATTTGAGTACGTCTCCCCTGACGTCTAGGATGGAGTATTACAGCGCGCAGATGAAGGTTCAGAAAAAGCAGGTCCTTCTGGCACTGAACGGAAATTCCTATTGCATTCAGGCAGGAGCCATGCAATGGATGAGCGGTCAGGTATCCATGGAGAGCGGCGTGAAGGGCGTCGGAGGTTTTCTTGGCAAGGCCGTTGCGTCAGCAGTAACGAAGGAATCCGTAGCGAAACCGATCTATACGGGATATGGAGAAATGATGCTGGAGCCCACCTATCGTCACATTATATTGACGAACGTGGAGGACTGGGGAGGCCAGATCGTATTGGATGACGGTTTATTCCTGGCTTGTGACGGAACGCTGCAGCAGAAAGTGGTTGCAAGAAGCAACTTATCCAGTGCGGTTTTGGGCAAGGAAGGCTTGTTCAATCTCAGCATTGTCGGAAAAGGCGTTTTGGCAATCGAAAGTATCGTGCCGAGAGAGGAATTGATCGAAATCGTGCTTCAGGATGACGTCATGAAGATTGACGGCAACATGGCAGTTGCATGGTCGGGCAGCCTTAGCTTTACGGTTGAAAAATCGGGAAAGAGTTTGCTTGGTTCCGCAGTCAGCGGAGAGGGTCTTGTCAACGTATATCGCGGTACCGGCAGAATTTGGATGGCACCCGTACTGTATGGCGGCTATAGCGCAGGCGAGACGGTGAGCACGGAGACTGCGGCAAACGGACAAACGGGCACGAAGATGGCAAAGGTGGACGTTGGAAATGCAGTTGACGCCGTTTCAAGCGTGTTGAAGATGTTTAAGTAGGAAAAATGCCTGCTTATTACTTTATCTCAGGTTCCAGTTTATCAAATAAAATATCATTAAAGAATTCCGCAAGAGATATTTCCAGCCCGTCACAGAATTTTTTGATTGTGACAATGGAGATATCTCTTCTTCGTTCGTCCATTATGCTGTATAAAGTAGACGGAGTAACACCGGAAAGATTGGCCAATTCATTTAAGGATATATTTCGTTCTTTGCATAGTTGCTGAAATCTTTTGGCAACGGCATCTTTTACGTTCATCACGATCACCTCCCTAAAATTGATTGTAAAAAAATATACGCAAGCGCGTGTACGCACTTGCGTATATTTGCGATTTATTTATAATGGACTTATGGGTGTTGCAATGTCTGCTTTATATTTATTGCAAAAATATGAAGGAGGCAGATTATGGAGAAATACGGTTACGTTCGGGTGTCTTCTAAGGAGCAGAATACGGATCGACAGTTGGACGCATTAACAGAAAGGGGAATTCAAAGGTGTCACATATTCATTGACAAGATGTCTGGAAAAGATTTCTGTCGACCACAGTACCAGAAAATGCTTAAGAAGTTAAGAAAAGACGATTTGGTTATTGTCATGAGCATTGATCGCTTGGGACGTAACTATGAGGAGATTTTGGAACAGTGGAAGATAATCACAAAAGAGAAACAAGCGAACATAGAAGTATTAGACATGCCGCTTTTGAACACATGCGCAAACAAGGATGGATTGACGGGGATGTTCGTGGCAGATCTAGTATTACAAATCCTTGCATATGTTGCCGAGATTGAAAGAACCTTTATCAAACAAAGGCAGGCGGAGGGAATTGCTGCTGCGAAAAGGCGTGGCGTGAAGTTCGGTCCCGCCAGGAGAAACAATCCGGAAGGACTAGTGGAGTACTGTGAAAAATGGTATCGGGGAGAAGTTTCAATCCGAGAGGCGGCCATTGCATTAGGGGTCAGTAATTCCATGTTTTATAGGCGATGCAAGGAGTATAAGGGACGAGAGGATTGTTTTTTAAACTAGAC
>CAMKQH010000049.1 GCA_946414885.1 uncultured Lachnospiraceae bacterium | reverse complement strand
CGGTTACGTCCGTTCCCATTGCGCGCTGTTCGTCCGTTAGGAAGCTGCTGACGAGCTCGTCCGTCTTGTAACCCACGTAGAGCTGCGCCGCGTCGCCGTAGAGCAGAATGTCCACTAGAAGCCTTCTGAGCTTAGCGTATTCTGCCTTCTGATAATTCGCATTGTTCAGCACGTTCTTGCAGTACTTCGCCACGGAATATTCCATGGGCACGCCCTTAATGTCCTCTCCGCCTACGTTCAACGCGTGGGGCACTACCGTCACCGCGTCGCCCATCTGATGCGGCGCGATCCTGACGGTAAACACGTAAAGCGTGCCGTCCGCACTCAGCGCGTAATCCGAAAGCTTGGTTCTCACGCCGTTTTGCGTCACCTCAAGGTAAGGATCGTGATACCCCGCGTCGATCACCGCCTTCTCCACCTTAAATTCGATTGCGATCGTATCGTACAGCGTAAGGGACCTCTTCGCTATTTTCAGGCTTTCGTCATTCGGCGTTGCTTCCTTCCAGATTGCCTTTACGTACCGGTCTTCCGGGATCGTGACCCTCGCTCCTACCAGATAGTTAACGCTTCCGATTCTCCAACAGTCAAATTCATATCCTTCCGGCGCCGTGAATCCGCACGCGGGAAGCTCCAGTTGCTCTCCCTGACCCACCGTAACGACCTCCATGCTGCCGCTTCCGCCGTTTGCCTGGAACGTAACGCTTACCAGCTTCGCCACCCTTGCGTACAGCGTCAGGTTCTCCGTCACCGCCGCGTCAAAGTCATACAGGCCGCCCTGCGTTGCGTTCGGTGCCCAGCCCGCAAACTTCCAGCCGGCGGCCGCCTGAGGATCCGCAGGCCTTTCAACCTTCCCACCCGTCTTTACGTACCGCGTTTCCGGCACGCTTCCCGTGCAGCGTTCGTTCAAAACAAATTTAACGGTCCGAACGTCCAGCCCGTCGATGGTCATCGTCTCACTCGTCAGGGTCTTCTGACCGTACGTCATCACGACGTACAGGCTCTTTCCCGCGTCTTCCGGCCCAAAGCGAACCTCATGCCGCTTCCCCTGGCCGGCATTATAAGTCGTGGTCGCGTAAAGCTCTCCGTCCGCGTACCACTTGCACTGAATGGACGAACGGTCTGACTCAAACGCGTTCACGTAATCCAGATCATTGCACAGCCTGTCGGCCGCCTTCCAGTACGTGCCTTCATCGTCCACGGCGTAAATCACTTCATAAGTATCGTCGTCGTGCGTCACGTTGATGATCATTTCCAGGTCCCTTTGCTCCACGACGTAGTAAATCTCCAAAATGACGTTGCTGTTGCCGTATTCCGTCCACTGCCTTACCACCTCAAACCGGACGGGGTTGACCGCCCATGCGCCGCAGGGCAGAATCTGGCCGCCGTAAATCCTGGTGATCTGCACGTACTGCTCCCAGTCCTGATTTCCGCTCGTTCTCCTAAATTGGAATCCCGGCTTTGCCGTGAGAAGCAGCGTTCCCACGTAAGTCCTTCCCTTGACAAAAGTGGTTTCGCCGTTCTGGCCGCCTTCCGGCTTCCAGCCTCCCTGATAAACCGTAACGCCAAACGGCGCATTCTCATCCACCGCACATTCAATCGCGTTGTATCCGTTAGGATTAAATGCCTGCCCTGCCAGGGGCTCCCTAAAGCCAAACGACACCCTGTTTATGGTCAGCACGCGAGGCACGTACGTCACCGTGACCGTCAGCTCCGTGTGCGCAATCCGGGGATCTTCGTCCTCGTTCAGTTCCAAATTAAGGTACGCGTCTCCCGTCATCGCCCCGTTTTCCGGATAAGTGACCACAAGTCCCGCAAACTCGCCCTCCATGCTTAGGAACGCAGCCTTTTGTGCATCCGTCGCAAGCTCCGGGAAAACGTATCCGGGATTTGCCCTCAGCGTAAAACTGGCCGCGTAGGGGTGTCCTTCCACCACCTGCGAGTTGTTCATCGTCTCCTCGGTGCCGTCCTTCTGCCAGCTGACTGTCTTGGAAGGAAGCGCATAGTGCTCCGAATCCTTTTTGCCAAGGACCAGCCTCGCGTAGTTGTTATTGTCCAGTCCAAAATAGCTTCCGACCTTTAGTTCCTCAAAGCCCAGGGATACGCCTTCGATCTCGCTTGCCCACGCGGCATAAAGCGTTACCCCTTCGTAAACGGGCTTTGTAAAGTCAAAAGGCACGCTTCCGTCCGCATCCAGATACCAGCCGATAAAACGATAACCTTCGTCCCGCGGCCTAAGCTCCTCCGCCAGGTCTCCGGGGTTCAGCGTCCTCGTCACGTTCTCCCCGTGACCGCCCGCGTCGTAAACCACCTGCGGCAGCCACTTTGCATAAAGCGTAACGTGGGACGTGATCGGCGTGCCAAAGTCAAATGCCTCATTATTGTTAAGGTTCACATACCAGCCCCCAAAGACGTGAAGCGCCTTCGTCGGATCGATGGGCTGGGATACCGCATGCCCCTTCAGCACGTCCACCGAGATAAAGCCGGGGGTACCGCCCTCCGCGTAAAAATCCACGAAGTAGCCTTCCACCCACTTTGCGTAAACGGTCGTGTTCTTCGTAATGGGCGAATTGAAGTTAAACTTGGTCGTGCACGCCTCGTCCTTATACCAGTCAACAAACAGCCATCCGTCTTTTTTCGGAACTCCGGCCGGCCTTTCCGCCTTTTCGCGATATTTCACCGATTGTGAGTCAATTGCCGTGCCTCCCTTTGTGTCAAAGCTTACCGCATAGGTTTTCTTTTCCCACTTTGCGATCAGCGTGGCGTTGCCTGTGTAAACGCGATCCAACCCGACTTGCTTGCCCGTCGTCGCGTCGGTCCAGTACAGGAAATCGCGTCCCTCCAACGTCGGCGTCGGGAGAGAGGAAAGCTTTCCGTCCTTGCCCGTCGTCATGCTCTTTGGCGTCACCTCGCCGCCGTTCGCGTTAAACGTTACCTTGTAGGTTTTTCTTTCCCACAGGGCAACCAGCGTCGTGCTCATGGCATAGACGTGATCCGCGTCGACTGTGACTCCTGCACCCGCGTCATACCAAGCTTTGAAATTATACTGATCGCGCGTTGGCGTGGGAAGACTTTCAAGCCTTCCGTCCGCATTCGTCTCCATGCTTGTCGGACTCACGGTTCCGCCGTTCGGGTCCAGCGTGACCCTATAGATTTTGGTGACCTTAAACTCGTCACTGTCCACGTACTCATCGTCGCCGGTGCCGTACCATGCACGGTACTTAAAAACGCCAGCCTCGGAAATGTTTTCCGACGTAATTGTGGGGTCGCTAAAGACTTTATCCGTTACGCCGTCTTTAAATCTATGAAGACTGACGGGGGTGAAGTTCGTCGCCCAAGCGACGGTATGCTGCTCGCCTGAACGAATTACTCCGCCCTGTGGTTGGGTGGTGAATTGCCCCAACTTTTCTAACTGAAACTTTACCAAAAGTTCAATTTTGCGAATCGGAATACTATTTACGCCTGCATGACCTATATTTATTTCCGGTATAATCTCAGTACAATTTGCTCTATATCCAGGAATGTTTAGCGAGCAATCCTCGACTGTAACCTTTCCAAAATCAATATAATCGTATGAATACTTTCCAATGATTCTTACGACAATCAAAAGATGGCATTTTCGGCCAACAGCCAAATCATTGGTTAAAGGATTATCTTCGTCATCGGTCAATGGGGCATAATTTACATAACCCAAGGTGGATTCGCTCGGATTCCAGTTTAAATATTTGTGTGGTTCCTCTAATATGTAACCATTTTGTTTGTCGTCGAAAACAATTCGAGGCGAACTAATATCCAATGAAATTAGCTGGAAAGTCCCTTCCGTCAATTGATTACTCTCTTTTGCAACAAGAAACCTTACCAAGAGCGAATCTCCACCGTTCGCATTTGTCATGGCATTCACTTCCACGAGCCCAACGGCATAATCCGGTAAGGACAATGAACAGTCTTCGGAAGATAAATCGCTGAAATCAACATTATGATATCCAGGAGCCACATTAATCTGATAACTTACAACATATAAATCTCCCTTTTTAGGAACACCAATAATTGGATTACCATTTGCCAAACTTATTGAGAAGCCCATACTCTGATACCAATCAGATGGCCTCTGCCTGTTTAACCAAGTAGTACTCTCGCTATTATTTGATAAAGAATACGAATCGTCTGAGTATATCAAGCCATCAGACTTTAGTGAAATTCCCTGAAGTTTATATGTCGTTGAATCATCTTCACTTATCTTGGTAAGCTTGAAAGTAAAATCACAGTACTCTAGAATATCTAGTCCATATTCGTAAGAAATATCTATACACTCAATTGAATATCCGGGAATAGTTAAAACGCAGTTTGATGGAGTAAGTTGTGAATATTCGTAATAAGTCGCACCGAGTTGATTGATCCTAACCCCACACTTAACATAATACACGCCGCCTTGAGTCGGCACAGTCGAGATTTTTTCGGTGCAAGCCGAATTAATGCACAGATCATCTGTCCATTCTGTCAAAAACTCTTTGGGGTCTGCCGGGATTCTGGCCCACTCATAAGAGAATGTTGCGTTTTTCAATGAAAACACCCCATTCTCGCCATTCCAGCACACACCATTTGTAGAGATATTTAATTTCAGCAGTGCAGCACCGTATTGGCCGGCATGCACCACCTGTCCAAATGCAAGTAATCCCAGCACCGTCGCAAGCGCGAAAATAAAACTAAGCCAAACATTTTGCTTTATTGTCCTATGCCTCATATTAGATAATTCCCTGCGCATTATTTTTAACATATTTCTCCTCCTCTCACACGGAACCTCGCAGCCATTCATGACATCGTTTAAGTCTGCAGTAAGTTCCAGAAGATCTTCTGCCTAACACACCCATTCTAACATTTTATTCGCCGCTTGTATATCACCCATTTGTACCATTTTCCATCTATATTAATCTATAAAAAACTAAGCCTCTTTTATATTTTCAAATAACAAACCTGATTTAGAGTAATTTCTTTAGTCTCCCCCTGTCCGCCTCTGGTATCAGTAATGCGTTCATTGCCTGCTCGAGAGAAAAATTTGTTGTCTTCATCAAATTACGCAGTACCACAATAATCGTCTGCTCACTGCCTTCCTTTATTCCTTCCTTTATTCCTTCCGCTCTTCCTTCCGCTCTTCCTTCTCTCCTAAACTCCGCTCTCAGTTCATCCATCGCCTGGCACATGTTATATCCCTCCCTTTCCTGCTTTTTATACCTTTCCTCGTTTTCCAAAAACTCCGGCATGTTCGCCACGACGGCAATGATCCTCGCCGTCTCGTGGCTTAAATTCTCGTACGCCCTGTCCTGCAACAGTCGGTTTAACTTTTCCCGGTCCCTTCTCCTCTCTTGTTTTTGCAACCAAAAGATCAGAGAATGCAAGCTTTAAAATCCATTCAATTCCCCTCAAAAAATCCTTCAGTTGTTTGGTTTGTTGGAAAGCATGGATTTTCTGAAAAAAAGAATTGAACCAGAATAAATAGAATAATACAAGAAAATCTGCTTTGAGGATACTATAGCATATCCCAAAGCAGATTCAAAATTTTTTTACGTTCTTAGTTTTCCTTCTCTTTTGCCTCTGTCTTAATCTTTTTCATATGCTCCTTGATTTTCACCTCATAACCATTTCCAGTGGGTTTATAGAATTCCTTCCCATTCAACTCATAGGGCAGATACTGCTGCTCCACGTAATGATTCGGATAATCATGCGCATATTTGTAACCTGTTCCGTGTCCCAATTTTGCCGCTCCTTTGTAATGTGCATCCTGCAGATGCGTGGGAATGGGAAGATTTCCCGTCCGCTCCACCTCCTGCATCGCCTCAAAAATCCCACAACATGCATTGCTCTTAGGCGCACAAGCCACGTAGGAAACCGCCTGCGCCAAGATCAGCTGTGCCTCAGGCATGCCGATGCGTTCCACCGCCAGAGAGGCATTCACCGCCACCACCAGTGCCTGCGGATCCGCATTTCCCACGTCCTCCGACGCACAGATCATGATCCTTCTTGCAATAAACTTCACGTCCTCACCCGAAACAAGCATTCTCGCGAGATAATACAATGCAGCGTCGGGGTCTGATCCGCGCATGCTCTTGATGAACGCGGAGATCACGTCATAATGGTTATCCCCATTCTTGTCATAGCGCATCACGCGCTTTTGGATGCATTCCTGCGCCACCTCGATCGTCAGATGAATCTTTCCGTCCTCCCCGCGGGGCGTCGTCATAATGCCAAGCTCCACGGCATTCAACGCATGCCTTGCGTCCCCGCCTGCAAGATCCGCAAGAAACTCCTTCGCATCCTCGTCTATGACGGCGTCATAAGCCCCCATGCCGCGTTCCTTGTCATAAACCGCCTTTTCGATCAAGGCCATCACGTTTTCTTTTGAAAGTGGCTTCAACTCAAAGATAATTGACCTCGATAGCAATGCCCCGTTCACTTCAAAATAAGGATTCTCCGTCGTGGCGCCGATCAAAATGATGGTTCCGTCCTCCACAAAGGGAAGAAGATAATCCTGCTGCCCCTTATTAAATCTATGGATCTCATCGATAAACAAAATCGTGCGGCGCCCAAACATTCCCTGTTCCTGCTTCGCCTTCTCCACGACCTCTTCCATGTCCTTCTTTCCGGCAACCGTCGCATTAATCTGCGTGAACGTTGCACTTGTCGTATTCGCGATCACCTTCGCCAGCGTCGTCTTTCCCGTGCCGGGCGGCCCATAAAAAATGACGGAACTGATCTTGTCCGCCTTGATGGCCCTGTACAGCAGCTTGTCCTTCCCGATCACATGCTCCTGCCCCACCACCTCATCCAAGGTCTTCGGCCGCATCCGCGCCGCCAACGGCGATTCCTTCTCCATCTTAGTACTCCGCATATACTCAAACAAATCCATGTTGTCCATTCCACTTCCTCACTCTCGGTCCTGCCCCGCGCCTACAACGCGATTCCCGTCCCGCCTCATCCCATGCCTACAACCGCGGTTTTCCTCCCGACCCGCCCGCATGCCTTCTGCCGCTTCCCATTCCAGCCCCTCCGCATGCCTTCCGCCGCTTCCCATTCCAGCCC
>CAMKQH010000048.1 GCA_946414885.1 uncultured Lachnospiraceae bacterium | reverse complement strand
AGGGTTTACTTGCCTGTACGGCAAAATTGATTTCCAGGCAAGTGGATACGCGAGAGTTTACTTGCCTGCGCGGCAAATTTGATTTCTAGGCAAGTGGATACGCGAGAAACCACTTACCTGAAAGAGTAATATGAAATCTAAGCAAGCAGGAACAGCCGTAGCCTCGAAAAACTACTGTCTTGCAGGCAAATATACAACAAAAAATAACACGCTACCGGTTTTTCGACCACGTAGCGTGTTACCTCATTTACATCAAGCGATATTTTAAGTTCAGATATTTATTTGCATCAAACCATATTCACGTTCAGATATTTATTGCGGCAAACCATATTTACGTTCCGAAATTCATTTATACCAAGCGATATCCTTCATACAGTATCCTTATACTACCGAAGAAAAGGAATATACCGTAATCAGACAATCATCGAGTATCACATACTCCTTCCAGGTGCCAGTATAATTTCCATCGTCCTTGAAGGTGGTGACAACAGGTATGCCGGAAGGCGTGTCGTAAAGTTTCCAAGTCACTTCACAGCCGTATAGGATACCCTTGCCTTCTCTCACCAGCTTTCGTTCGTTCAAAAGATCTTGACCGTCTGCGGTTTGCAAAACCTTTTGGGTTAAGCCGCCGTCGTTACTTTCATAAGCTTCCGAAACGTCGATCAGGCATGGAGTTTTGCTGCCATTTAAATAATATGCCGTGAAATTCTCAGAAAGGGACCAGCCATCCTCCGTGATGGGACGCTTGGTTAACGCACAAGTAACAACGCACTCCTTTTGTTTTCCCGGAATCCCGATCATCTCACGAAGGGCATTGACTTCTAATTCGTCAGCTCCCAGCCAACTGATACCGCCGTAGATCGCGTCTTCCCAATAAAGGAAATCTTGGTCATTTTCTTCGTCAAAATAGAAAAAGTAATCAAAGACCTGCCCGTCCGTCAAAATACGAAGCATGACGCGATAACTGTAAAGCTCCTTCGACTTGTCCACGCCATTGACTATGAACTCCTCTAGGCCACGACCATCCGTCTTTTTTTCATAGGTCGGCGGACAACCATAGGCCGCAAATTCATAAACTTCCACCGCGTTGTGCGCATCCGCCTGAATCGTTGTAAGAAAATTGCATTTACATATCGGTTCATACTGATAATCCGCCCTGAGTTCTTTAAGAAGCTGCTCCTTATGCGTGCTAATCAGCTTCTTATTATCCTCTAAATATTTTTGGACGGGTTTTCTAAAATCATAAGCTATCGAATCGGCATGTTTGGCGGCATAGCGGTCATAAACCATCACGGATTCTGCCGGAACGTCCTTCTGGAGCGGTGATTGTTTCCACGTAAAGTAATAATTATGGTATTGATAATACCCATATGCGATATACTGCGTTCCATCGCCGCTGGCCACGGGTCCGTGAAGCCATTCTCCCATGACATTTTTGATCTCCGAAAACGTCATCTTCACGTTGAGATCGCCGCCGATGCCCACGTTAAGCTTCTTTGACTTATTGTTGTAAATAATGAGCGTGTCAACTTCCTTCGAAGCATCAAAATTCTCTCCGCTGTATTCAAAGCCAAAATAAACCATTTCGTCAAACGTGAACCCGCCGTACGTTTCTGTTTCGTGATCCGGTCCCCAGTACTCGTATCTGTATGGACGATCATAATCGCGGATGACTTCCGAAGCCGCCTTCATAAAATAACTCGTGAGATCACCATACGCCATCGGATCCTTGGATAGCTCCGGCACCGGTGTCTGCGTCGGCTCTGGGGTGGGCTCTGCCGTCGGCTGCGCGGTTGGTTCCGTGGTGGACTGCGTGGTAGGTTCTGGGGTGGGCTCTGCCGTCGATTCCGCAGTCAGCCCTGTTGTCGATTCCGCGGTCGACGCTGTCGTATTTTCCAAGTCAGTCGCGGATTCCCGGGCTTGCTGCGCGTCCTCCGTTACCCCGTCCTTAGACGCCTGCGTTTCTTCCGAAGCCGGATCCTTTTTACTCCCGCCGTCACATGCCGCCAATAGCATTGCGACGCAGATCATGACCAAGATACTCTTGATCCGCCGACTTAAGTCCCATGTTTTTAAGTTCTTCATTCCTCTTCTCCCCCTATCTGCTCGCAGAATCATTCTCCGCCAACTGGCTCGATTACGACTGCAGGTTCATTTCGATTGCAGGTTCATTTCGGCTGCATGTTATCCGATTCCCTTCACGCCGCTGATCTGGGAAAGACGGAACAATTTCTCCTTTTCCTCTTTCCTGGTTACGATCCGGACAAAGACCCATTCCTCATCCACGGCCAGGACGGTGCAGGTGGTTCCCGGAACGCTTAGGTCACCGTCATACTGTTCGCCGCGGAATTCCAGTTCCACGTTCTTGTTAACATAATCTTCTAAAAGTTTCATTAGCGCCGTTTTTTCCGCGTGTGCGGGACTTCCCTTCATGGAGCTCAACTGATCTTCCAATTTGCTGATGCGCGTCTTGAGTTCTCCAATGCTCAGAAAGGCAAATAAACCGAGAATCGCCGGTATCCATACGAGATATTCCATTATTCATCCTCCTTTACGATCTCAATTGAAAAGATGGACGATAAGGGAATCAGCTTCTCAAAATCTCCCTTTTTTGCATGAGCCATCACCTTTATCCAGTTACCTTCAAAGCCCGTCACGGTGCAAACCACGTCGTACAGATCGGCGTCCACTTCCTCTTCGCAAAAATCAAGCTTGACCTTCTTCCCCTTCGTCTCCATAAGAAGTCCGCTCACCGCGGAGGGGATCCGTTTCTCCGTCCCCGGGTCGCATTCCTCTATTTCATCCTTCAGAAGATAGTCACAGCTGACGCCAAGTATTCTCGCAATGTCACCGATCTTATCAATATCCGGCAAAACCGTCCCTGCCTCCCAGCGGGATACCGTCTGCCTTGTGACTGCCAGCGCATCTGCCAGACTCACCTGCGTCATGCCAAGGTCTTTTCGTCTTCTGGCAATTTTATTTCCCATTTGATCCATAACAATTCCTCTCTTTCCGGTGCCTCACCGTCTTATTTTTTCATCAGCCCATGGTGCCTTTGATGACGTCAGCGTACCGCATTTGGGACCTTTCTGGCAAGCAGTTTGCACGTTCAAAACGTAACGTCTCCTGTTACGTTTCCTTATTTTTGGGCTTTTCGGGCCACGTAACGTCCCGTGTTGCAAGACCTTATTTTACCACGTAACAACTTCTGTTGCATGGCCTTATTTAATCACTTATTTCCTACTTTTTCAATTCTGTGCGTTAGGTTATCTGGTGGAATGATAATGCGTCTGGAAAAAACTTCCTCGACTTATTTTGCGTTTTGGCGCAGGGCGTCCTTATATTCCTTAAATCGCATGCCAACCTCATATGACAGGAGAATCTCGTCAAAATAATCACATAGCTTGGAAGCCCGAAGAACCCTCACCTCTTCCGAGGAACAATTGCTGACCATGCCAATCTTCAGTCCCTTAGCCCTTAGGTCTTGAAGCAATTGATACACCTCCGGAAGCACGTGCTCAAAGCACGTCGCCTTGGTTTTGATCCTTTTTTCCATGATCCGGATTATGGTTTCCTCATCAATGACTACCCCAAGCTTTTCACAGACATACGCGATGATTTCCTCGTAGCTGATTTTTCCGATATACTGGTCCTCTGACTTCTCTTTCCAATAGACGTCCAATTCTTCCCTGGTGACGCCAAGGTCCGCGCAGAGCATTCTCTTGGTATACTTTTCATGACCCCATTCCGTGATCAAGGTCTCAAATAAATCAAAGATGACTGCTTTGAATTTCATGCCCTGCTCTTCCCTTGCAAGTAATTAGCCAAACGCTTCTTGACGCCTCTTTCACTTTTGAAATCCACTCTTCCTCAAAGTGCTTTATCGTGGGAAGGTGTATCAATACGGCCTTTCCGGCATATTTCCCCAGCAGGTGCCAGTATGCTTCGTTGCAAAAATACTTCGTCGGATGGGAAGCCACGGTTGCCTTCAGTCCGGCCCCGGAAAACCTTGCCGCGAGATCCTCCACGTCCAGCGTCGTGGAACGAAGAGCGCCATCCTTTTCCGCAACCCGCTCGATCCGGATGGAATCAACCAAGCTTTTGTCCACGCCGAAAAGCCATATTTCCTCATAATCCGGCGACAACTCTTCCACGTCTTTTCTCAAGCCCGCAAATGAATTTGTCAGCAAATAATGCTGAGGTGACAGCGCACTTACCAAAAGGGCCGACGAATTCTTTTTCCCCTTGAAACCAACAAATAACATTTTGTTCCTCATAAGCGACCCTCTCGATCCTTCAAATTCGCTTATCCAAAAATATCCTCCCACACGTGAAGCACCGCCTGGTCCTTTTCCATATATTCACATTTCGCATATTCACTCTCAAACATGATCCCATATCCTCACTTGTTTAATCAGAATCCCTTTTGCAAATCCCATGATTCGGTATGTCTTGCATTCAGACTCCCTTTTTCATATCCCGCATGAGATCTCACATATTTCTATAATTTCTTACCATAATACTCCACGTCTATGACCGTCTCATCCGGGTACGTCTCCTCGCCGGATTTCAAAAACTCCGTGAAACCCCAGTGCTCGTAGATTTTCTGATGATATTCATCTGCGGCCTCCACCCCAAGGATTGCCTTCGTAAATCCCTGCTGCCGCAGATCCTCCAACATAAAATCCTTTAGCTTAGAGAAATATCCCTGCCCCTGGTATTCAGGATTGGTCCGAAACGCGCAAAGATAAACCGCACCCTCTTCCATCATTCCTTCCCCGTTTTGCACGTATCGCGGATCCGTCACCGCGGTAGCCTCACAAATGATGGTTCCATTCAGGATGCCGTAGTATGGAATGGACACACCCTTTTGAAAGTTCTCTGCTGCCTCCTCTTTCCATATGAGCCAATTCCCGTCCCCGGGATTCTGGGCAATTTCATAGTCCCACTTACGATTCAGTTCCTCCCAGGACGCAATCTTACAAACATAGGCCTGGGCCTTATGATAACAATCCCATATCTCCAAAAAAACATTGCACCGGCTTTGATACTCGGGATAAAACGCCGCAGCCAACCTGTCATATGCCAATGCAGCTGCATATAAATGATCCGCAATGCGGTTAAACGTGGGATCCTCCGTTTGAAAAGGTGCCTTATTAAGATATTTAACGTATTCCAATTCCTCCGAATGGCCATATCTGTGATGATTCGTCCCATATTGAAGATCCCGCAGAACCATCTGCATGACCAGCGTCTCATTGCAATTCACGTTTGCAAGATGGCTGCTGATCAAATAATCCTTTCGATACAGCTTTGCCAGCGCCTGAATTTGAACGAACCAAAAGCGATTGACGTTCTCCATGGGCCAGTTGGCGTTATCTTCTTTTTCGTCGGACCGCTCCTCCAAGGCAAGCGCCGCATCATCAACAAACTCGAATTCAAACCCCAGATCATAACGCATTCCGTTTCTAAATATGATCCGATACATGCAATTTTCCGGCACAAGACAATATCCCAGGGCAGACTCCTGCGTGACGCCAAATCTGTCAATCCTTTTTGCGTATGCCTCCGGCGTGACTAAGCCGTCCTTTGGAAGACGCACCTTCACCGACAGATCCACGTCACTGTATGAGTCATGCCATCCGGCCTCAAACGCTTTCCTGACGGAAACCCCTCTGTCTTCGCGGGTAATGATCACGTCCCTTACCTTCGCACTTTCTATCTCTGGCAGGGCAAATATCCTGTCCAAAAACGCATTCAGGGCCTTTCCCATGGTTTCTTTAGATAACTCAATGGTCATTGTTTACTCCTTATTAGCCCATTCCAGTATAATGTCTTTATCATATTGGTTTAGGTTTTCCGGCAATTCAGATTTCTTAAAGAATCTGTGCTCCAATACTTCCTCCGGATCATTTACTATGGTTCCTTTATATTCTCTGGTAATAAATACGATTCCCGGACCAAAGCAAACATCACCGTTGGGGTATTCAATAATTCGGTCGCGACCGGAATATAGCTGAAACAGCTCTAATTTTCCAAGCAAAAGCCCCGATTCCTCCCTCGTCTCTCTTCGCACCGTCTCCTCAAAAGTCTCTCCCAGCTCCATGGAACCGCCAATGATTGCCCAACAACCATTGTCCCTTCTTTTCTGAAGCAGAATTTCGCCGAGACTGTTTTCAATGATCACGCCACATGCACAAGTCAAAATCGGAGCATGTCCAACGTGCTTCCGCATTTCCCTGATATATCCGCCATTTTTATACAACTCGACATACTTGTCAAAAGTCATCTCAAAATCACCAGTCATGATCATGTTCTCCTTAATGCTTCCAGGCAAAAATACGTTTCCTAACCTCTGTTGCCTCCGGCAAATTCACCGCAATTGACATCCAATACCGTTCGAAGCGGCGGCACCATGGCATCTTCATATTGTACTCCCCACTGAGGGTTTCTCTGCATTTCTCCGTCCTCACCCAGGCTATCAATGGTCTCGCCGCTCTGAATGGGAAAATCATTATCAAACTGATAACTGGCAATATTATAGACGTAATTCACCACGTGGTTTGGATCCATGTTCTTGAAATGCACCTGCACGTCCGCACCGCCAAATACGTAAAAGCCCAAAGTATCCACCAGCATCTCTTCCGTATCCGACAGATTAAAGAATCTTGCATTGACAAACATACCGATGAAACGCTCCGACAAGCTGGCGTTCCTCTGCTCCCGGAACGTCTCCGGCGTGATCAGCTTGCCGCTCTGGTGAACGTAAATCCCCATGCACTCCGGGTAACAGTCAATGGCCGCGTCAACCTGCGCCAGAAGGATCTCCGCCTGGTCGCGATAAGACAATGCCGTACCCAGCATGGTATTCACTAAAATGGTGTATTGACATCCATCGATCAAGTCGTTTCCATTTGGCACGTCCCAAAATTGATATCGCTGCGCTTCATCCACTTCAATCCCTGACTCGCCGTCAGATCCCAAAAAAGAAGCCATCACAGGCACGCCGTCTGGTCGGTCTTTCAGCACGGCCTTATACTTCAGAAGCGGAAACATAAACATGTCACCGGTACTCTCCTTGGAAGTTTCCACGTATGGTATCTCTCCCAGATCCCCCAAATACCTTTCCAGCGCCTCCCGCATCTGCGTCGTCGTTGGCGATTTCGGCTTCTGCCGAAACAGTAGCTGCACCATCATGATCTCTATTTTGTTTTCTTCTAGGTTTTCTTTTGGGTTTTCTTTTGGGTTTTCTTTTGGGTTTTCTTTTGGGTTTTC
>CAMKQH010000047.1 GCA_946414885.1 uncultured Lachnospiraceae bacterium | reverse complement strand
ACGGAGAAAACCGCGGAAAATACAGTTTTCGCCGTCCCGTGGAAGCGATTGAGGAAGAAAGGACGGAGAAAACCGCGGAAAATACAGTTTTCGCCGTCCCGTGGAAGCGATTGAGGAAGAAAGGACGGAGAAAACCGCGGAAAATACAGTTTTCGCCGTTCCGTGGAAGCAATCAAGGAAGGAAGTGCAACGGAAACCAGGAGAAATCAAGATTTCGTTGTACCACCGAGGTAATCAAGAAGACGTAAGTATCGAAAACGAAGAAAACAAGGAGAATCGATCCCATACGTGCCAAGGTTTAGAAGAGACGGGGACCGGAAATGGAGAAAGGTCATAAAAGAGAGTGGGATGATGACATTTCATATGGGGCTTGAAGGAGAGAGGAATGGATCGTTGGCTGGAAAATAAAGAATTACCATATCATTTCATATCCGCATGCGGTCTTGTGTATAAAGAGGGACTTGTTCTGTTGATACGAAACCCGATGCGCGGTTGGGAACTGCCTGGGGGAACGATGGAGCAGGGAGAAACGATCACGGAAGCGCTGAAGCGCGAGATCCGTGAGGAATCAGGGATACTTTGCGAACCAGAGCACTTAACGGGAATCTATCAGAATCTGGTGGTGAAGAATGGATATGGCCCGTTGGAGGGAATGAAAATACCGCCCATCGTCAACCTTGCGTTTATTTGCAGGTACGTTGGCGGAGAGGCGGTTGTTACGGAAGAATCGGAGGACGTCCGCTGGGTGACGCCGGAGGAAGCGGTACGCATGGTAACGCATCCCCTGTATGTAAAGCGGCTGGCGGACATACTTTCGTCTAAGACAGGGGTCACGTTCTCATCTTATGAATATGACAATAAAACTGCCGTATTCAAAGCAGACGAGAGATTATAAAACGTAAAAACTGCCTGATTCTAAAGGAAACAGGCAGCGTGCACGTTAATTTGCAGACGTGAATGATGGCCGGACAGTGGGGAAGGCTAATTGGGGATCGGGCTTATGTCCAGCCGCCGTCCATGGTGATGATCTGGCCGGTGAGGTAGGCGGGAGCCTGTGCAAGCTGAAGGGCGAGTGCAGCGACCTCAGAAGGAGCTCCGATGCGGTCTGCAGGGATTTCGGCGACGAGAGCTTCCATGTCTTCCGCGGAAAAGCAGGCGTTCATGGAGGTGTCGATGACGCCGCATGCAATGGCATTCACTTGGATGTTGCTAGGCGCAAGCTCCTTTGCGAGTGCCTTGGTGAAGGCATTGATGCCGCCTTTGGAGGCAGAGTAGGCAACTTCCGTGGAAGCCCCCACGTTACCCCAGACGGAAGAAATATTTATGATGCGGCCCGCATGTGCTTTTAGCATCAGCGGGATGGCATGTTTGCTAGTATAAAAACAGGAATCCAGATTGGTGGACAAAACGCGCCGCCATTCTTCGGGACTCATTTCATGGAGCAGGCCCACGTAAGAAATGCCTGCGTTATTTACTAGGACGTCCAGGCGGGAAAGCTTCTGGAACAAGGCTTCCACCTGCGCGGGATCGCCGGCGTCAACTTGAAAAGCCTTGCAGCGGATTCCATCTGGCATTCGCGAAGGCGCAAACGGTTCCGGCGAGGATGTTGCCGATTCCAGCTCCCGTGCGAATGCCTCGAGTTCCGGCAAAGTCTTGGAACAGGTGAGCACAAGGTCATAACCCGCATTTGCAAAGGCTTTTGCGATGGCCTTGCCAATGCCGCGGGAAGCTCCCGTGATCAGGCAGACGGGGCGGGAAGAATTGAATTGGATGCCGTTTGATTCCATCATGCATACCTCCGCAGATAATATTGTGGCAGAAAAACTGTTTGATCGTTCCTTACTGGATTTATCTTAACACAGTTTTTGCCAGAAAACTAGGAAAACATTCCGGCAGTGGGGATGGGAAGCGTTCAGGTAGCTGGAAGAAAAGCGGTTTGGCATCACGGAAAATGGGGAAGATAGAATGGAAATGCATCCATATTGCTTTTGGACGAAACGTGCCATTCGGATTTGGCTCCAACCCCAGTTTAGGAACAAGTACGAGTTGTTTGAGGGTGAAAACTACGGAGTGGAAAGGAAGACGGATCATATATTTACCGGCAGAGGATAAAAAAAGATGCGAAGCATAAAATCTTTTTTGGAAACGTTTATATTGGCTCCGTTCCTTTTTGTGCGGGAAGCGGGGAAGGGAAAACCCATCTACAAACTTGGGTACGCTTTGCATTTTCTGTTATGGGCGGGATCCATTGCAATGCTTGTTTTTTCCATAACGAATCCGGACCTTGGACAATGTAAGCATAATTTGTGGCTTTCCGGATTGCTCATACTGTTGGATTTTCTTTGCTTTTGGTTTCTGGGGACGTTGGATCTGGAAGATACGGATGGATACTTTGGCATAATCATATGTCTTGCACTGCCGGCGGCGGCCATCAGCGTGGCAGCCATGATCGTCAACGTGGTAAGAATGGTGTTTGGCCTTGGCGGCGAGATTTCGGTGAATCCCGTGACGGTGCCTGTATTTATGAGAATTCTGGCCGCCGTGTTTGGCGTCTTGGCGGTGTTGGTGATTTTGCTTGCGATATGGGAGATTCGCCTGATCCGCGGCAGCGAGATCGTGATCACGGAAGGAGTGGCTGATAAGTATCGAAGCGTCATTCTGAAAAATGGCAGGGAGAGAAAAGTAGAATTGGCGCCATATGTTTTTTTGCCAAAGAATGTTTTTGAAATCAGGACGTACCTGAAGGAAGAAGAGCATTCGAAAATTGTAAAGGAAGGTATTTATCAGACCGAATTGGATCAAAATGAAATTGTGGTCAGACGCGGCGAGAAGAAAATTTTTGTGAAGAAGTATTCCAACGAATATGTTATTTACGTCAATTCGCGCGGAAGACAAATACGTGCGTTGCAAGACGGATAAACATAGCTTTTGCGGCGTTTGTCGCAATCTTCTGCAGAATGCCTCGCCAGAGGCTGCGGTGCCTGCACGGGAGGAAATAGAGAAAGAGTTCTGAACAAATAGATGTTTTGAGTTGGGAAAAGAAGAAAAGGAGGAAGGAAAGATGTTTGACGTAATTATTATAGGCTCCGGGGCAGCAGGGCTGTCAGCCGGAGTGTACGCAAAGAGGGCGGGAATGAATCTTGTGGTGATCGAAAAGAGCCCCATGAGCGGAGGACAGATCCTGAACACCTATGAGGTGGACAATTATCTGGGACTCCCCGGCATTAACGGCTTTGACATGGGCATGAAGTTCCGCGAACACGCGGACAAGCTCGAGGTGCCTTTTAAGGAGTCGGAGGTCTTGGAGATCAAGGATCTCGGGGACAAGAAGATTGTCCGTACCGACAAGGAGGAGCTTGAGACGAAGAGCATTATCCTTGCAACGGGCGCGCATCACGCGCTTCTCGGCGTTCCCGGGGAGGAGGAACTCTCCGGCATGGGCGTTTCTTACTGCGCAACCTGCGACGGCGCATTCTTCCGCAAGAAGGTGGTGGCGGTAGTTGGCGGCGGTGACGTGGCGTTGGAGGATGCCATTTATCTTGCACGCACCAGCGCAAAGGTGTATCTCATCCACAGAAGAGATGAGCTTCGCGGGACCAAGGTGCTGCAGGAGGAGCTCCTCGCAATGGAGAACGTGGAGGTTCTCTACAGCCACGTGGTGAAGGAGATCTGCGGCGAGGACAGCGTTGAGAAGCTGATCCTGGAGGACGTAAAGACCGGCGAGAAGAAGGAGCTTCCCGTGAAGGGCGTATTCATCGCCGTGGGAATCCATCCCGACAGCGAGCTTGTAAAAGGGATCGTCGAAATGGATCAGGCGGGCTACGTGATTGCGGACGAAACCTGCGTTTCCAGCTGCCCCGGAATCTTTGCTGCGGGAGACGTGAGAAAGAAGCCGATCAGGCAAGTCGTGACGGCCGTGGCAGACGGTGCAAACGCTGCGACCAGCGCGGGAGCATATGTTTCCAGACGATAACGTGAGTAGCAAGAAATGGATGCTTCGCACGTTGACGCGCAACCCAAAGTTGAATATCAGTTTCCAAAAGTTTTCTAAATATTTATTTTTGAATTTTATGGGTTGACAAAAGTGAAACTGTGTAAAATTCACAATCTTGAGATGGAGAACGGAATTTTGAATAAAAATGATTGCTTTTTTGACTATAGTTATCCACGTCGAAAAACATGGAATTTAGGGGAAAAGTGATTTATGCACTAAGTTATGCACGTTATCCACAGGTTTTTGCGAAAAAAATGACATGGAAATCAGTTTTTTTGAAAGAACAAAGGTTTTGTCTATATTTAACAAAATTGTTGAAAATCTGAAAAAAGCGTCGATTTCTGTTGACAGATTTAATTTCAAAAATATGTAAAATATTTAGGAAATTGTTGCAAAAATAAGTCGAATCATGATATAATGCTTATACAATTACAAAGAAGCCCACATGGACAAGGAAAGGAGCCGTGATTCGGTTTCGTAATTAAATTTATGACGGAAGGGATGATCATATGAAATTTATTATTGTAGGCAGAAACATCGAAGTAACTCCCGGATTGAAGGCAGCCGTAGAAGACAAGATCGGCAAGCTGGACAAGTATTTTAACCCTAACACCGAGGTGCACGTAACGCTGAGCGTTGAGAAGGAGCGCCAGAAGATAGAGGTAACCATTCCCGTTAAGGGCAACATCATTCGCTCCGAGCAGGTGAGCAATGACATGTACGTTTCCATCGACCTCGTGGAAGAGATCATTGAGAGACAGTTAAAGAAGTACAAGACCAAGATCGTTGACAAGCATCAGGCCGGCGGTGATTTCAGCAAGGCTTACGTTGAAAACGATTATGCGGATGAAGAGGAGATCAAGATCGTCCGCACGAAGAAGTTTGACATCAAGCCCATGTATCCTGAGGATGCCTGCATCCAGATGGAGCTTCTGGGACATAACTTCTATGTATTCTGTAATGCGGAGACGGATCAGGTGAACGTGGTATACAAGAGAAAGGGAGATACTTACGGACTGATCGAGCCGGAAGCATAACAGGCATACGGAACGTTTGATAGCATGAACGTAAACGCAACGGGAACCCTGTCATTATGACGGGGTTCCTTTTTGTTGAGTCGAGAGAAAAATGAAAAACCTATACTTTCGGATGTGGCGAAAATGAAAAAAAGCTGTATAATGGTAGCAGGAACGTGATAAGGGACGTACCCGTGGTTCCGGATCAGACTAGGCTTATAGAGTTACTTATAATGGAGGAGAAAAATGAAACAACGTGCGAAACAAAAAACAATTTCTTTCTTGTGGACGGGCCGTTTGCTTTGCTTGGCGGCGACCCTGCTCCTATGGCTTACGGTGGGGGGGATAAAGGCCCATGCGGCTGTATCCGTGCCCATTGACGAGGAGCATTTTAAGGATGACACGCTCCGCGCCCTCGTGAGTGAAAGCTTTGATGAAGACGGGGACGGGATATTGAGCGTGAAAGAGGCCTTACGGGCCAAAGTATTGGATTGCTCCGGAAGGAAGATCACGTCCATGGATGGCATTCAATACCTCTCGTTAACGGAGCTCTATTGTAGTGACTGCTCCCTTACGGAGCTGAATCTGGAAGGGAACACGAACTTGGAAAAGCTGGACTGCAGCGGAAACGCGCTGACCAAGTTGGACATAGTGCCTTGTACGCAATTAAAGGTTGCTCACGTACAGGGCAATCAGATCTCCGCTTTGGAAATATGGAATGCCAGGTACCTCAAGGTGTCGGTTAACCAAGGAACGGCCACGGATCAGGGGACTTCCATTCTTTATGAAAAAATGAGTTATGAGCTTTGCGTGGACAAGGCGGTTCAGGTCATTTCGACGTCCTATGGCGTAAGTGCGAGGCCCATGATCAAAGAAGGAGACGATTACGTCGAGTCTGGCGCTGCTTCGGCCGGAGAAGTCTATCCGGAGGGGATACTGAACAGAAAGTACTTTGGCGAGGGAACGACGGTCGTATTGACGGCAACGGCGAACGACGGGTATGAATTTGTCTATTGGATGGACGTGGATGGAAACGTGATTTCGAGTGAGACAATCTATTCCTTTCCCGTAACTGAGAACGTGGACCTGTGGGCCGTCTTTGAAATTGCGGGCAATTGTTATTACGCGGGAGATGAGTTTAACAGCCAGGGATTTTACTTTTATGATGATTGTTATGACGAGGTAATATATTCAGAACGTAACATTAAGTTGCAGAGATTTGAGAGGGATTCTGCTGATATGGAGTATTGGAGCGTGGGGTACTTTAAACCCTCTTATCTCTACTTGAAAACACCAAAACGCCGCGGACTTTTGGAAACTCCCGTGGGATTTCGGATCGCGTCCGGAAAAGGAACAAGAGAGAATCCATATCATCTGGAACTCTTGTATGAGAATGCGCCCCTTCCGGAAACGGGCACTGTAACAATCGGCACGAAATGGTATCGCGGGGAGACGGTAACTTCTTATTCCTATTTTGGTTGGATTGACGTGACGTCACCGTATGGGGAACCGAAATATGCCAAGGGGCGTATGGGAACAACGTCCAACGTTGTCGCCATGTTTTTTCACGAGTACGTGAATAGTGATGAGGTAATCGGCGTTGAGGTGACGGCGGGCGAGGGAACGGAGAAAAATCCTTATCACGTTGCGCCCTTGTATTCGCCGGAATGGTTGGAAGGCTTAAACATTCCAGACCTTTCAGGCAAAGTATGGGCAGTCGGAGATACGATGGAGCTTGGGGATGCATATTATCACTATTATTTAAATGGTTATTTTAACGGTCACAGATATAACATAAATGCGCAACATTCGCGCACAGGTGAATTGAACGGAAAAACCATCGGCGAACCAGAAATAGTGCGAGATGGAGAGGTGGATGAAGAAATCTTTTGGGGTTTTAAAAATATTCCTCTTGTATCACAGAGAAATAACAATCAGACGCAATATCCCATGGGCATCATGGTGATTGGTGGAAGCGGGCACGTGGATTCGCCTTACGTATTCAGTATTGTCTGGGGAGTGAAGGATAAGGTCAGTGTCGCTTTTTTTGAGAATGGAGGGACCGGGTACATGGCGCCGGTGGCCATGGAAGACGGCGCGACGCACATTGTCCTTCCGACGTGTAAGTTTACCGCGCCGGAAGGCAAGGAATTTGACTGCTGGGAAGTAACAAGCACGGACGGACAGGTGACGTATGAGAACGCACAGCCGAATGAAGCCGTTTACGTTGACCGCAACATGGTTTGTAAGGCGATCTGGAAGGAAGCAGTCCCGCATGACGAAAACTTGGTGATCGCAAAGAAGAGCCTGACGCTCTATGACACGATTTCCATTGAATTCAAGGTTTCGGAGACTGCGTTTGCGGGATATCACGATCCATACCTTGAGGCTACGCAAAACGG
>CAMKQH010000046.1 GCA_946414885.1 uncultured Lachnospiraceae bacterium | reverse complement strand
CCTCCTTACTACCGCCTGCGTTGCTTTTCTGCCCGCCAGGCGGTAGCATTCTTCCTCCTTACTACCGCCCGCGTCGCTTTTCCACCCACCAGGCGGTAGCATTCTTCCTCCTTACTACCGCCCGCGTCGCTTTTCTGCCCGCCAGGCGGTAGCATTCTTCCTCCTTACTACCGCCTGCGTTGCTTTTCTGCCCGCCAGGCGGTAGCATTCTTCCCCCTTACTACCGCCCGCGTCGCATTTTCGCCCGCCAGGCAGTAGTGTTTTACCATGAGACCACGGCTAAATCCGACGCTTCTCGCTTCCCAGGGGTAATATCTTCCCTCTAACGTTTCATTAATGTATCATCCCTCAAGAATAAAATAAAAAAAGGGGCAACTCATCGTTACCCCTAATGCGTTTCCGCCTTTCCATTTCCGATCTTATGAAATAAACTTTTCGTCACATTTATCATTGAGAACAAAATCCTTTGGCTTTTCTCCAAATGCCTTGCACACAAGACTGTGGCCGTCCCAACTGCCAAATTCAACTTCATCCAAGTCAGGAGCCTCCTTACAACACTGATAAATATCCAACCAGCATTCTGCTTCCACGGCCGTCATGGGGTGACTAAAATCCAGGACGATCACGTTGTTGGCGCAAGCCCAATAGCACCCATCCACTGCCATAAGATTATTTACCGGATTATAAAAACACTGACACCACAAGAAAGTCTCCTTAAAATCCTTCGGATACTCTCCGTAAGACTCTGCCGGAATATAATGCATGCATTGAAGATCCGCCAGATTCAAAACGCTGTAGCCGTACAGATCTTCATCAAAAATAAAATACGTGTTTCCGTCAGCATGATGGATCAATTTCGCCACGCGGGAATTTCCATCCGTATTCCTCCACTCAAACTTCGTTGAAATCATCCGTCAAAAAAAATCCCCAGGGATCACACTCCCTGAGGACTTCAGCTTTTTATCAATTATTTGCAGACTGCGTTTTATAATATGCCGCAAATTTCTTAAACACGTCAGATCCGAATCTTTTTTTGAGAATTTCCGTCATTTCATCCCTCTGAGCGGCTGATGGATCTCTATGGAATGTAGGATAAGCATATCCAGCCTTTTCCAGATCCGACAAATAATCCCGCAGGAAGGATTCTCCGTAGTTTTCCATCAAGACCTCACAGAGCATTCTGCCATATATGTAAGGTTCCATCACGTCATCGACAGGACGCCCCTTGTAATCATCACGGAAAAGCTTCTCTGCACTCTTTGTTGTAATTTTATCTTTTAATTGACTTGACATGTTATAATTCACGTATTCCTTACTGCCTGCAAAGCTCTTGTAATTCATGTCATTTACGACTAACTTTGCGTAGAAATCAGCGCATCCCTCCTTCATAGTCATAGTCATGTTAGCATATCTATCGGTGAGTACGTGAGTTAATTCATGGGCAATGACATAGTACAATCTGTCATTTCGTACATATCCCGCCTTATGTTCATTCCACGTTTCCTCACTGACCAGCTCAGATAAGTTGAGTTCAACATATTCAGCACACCCATTTGGACTCCAATCCTTAAGTTTGCCAGCTACGCTTATAAAAATAGGCAATTTCTTACCAAAATCAAAGCCATCCCAAGGTTCGTATCCATAAACAAAAGTGCCCCAAGAAAAACTATCGATCTTCCTGCCATTATTAAATCTCAGACCCGTTTTGCTTTCCAGGTCTTTCATGATCCGCTTAACGTTCTTTTCCAGATCGCCCGGGATGTCGGCACCCTTATCGATCAACAGGAAAAACTTGTCGCTCTCCAGGTAACAAAAACCATCCGTTATAACGTGATCCTTTTCCTTGCCGCTTAACGTGATCTTTTTGGGAGCAGGCGGAAGGATGGTAAACTGGATCGTGCTCGCCTTAAAGTAACTGCCGTCATACGCATAGCCGTAAACATACGCCTTATACGTTCCAGGCTTCAAATTCTCTATGGAAATCTTTCCGGAATAGCCCGTGTTCGTCTGATTGTCTCCATGGGAAATGCCCAATACGCTGCTGACTTCCTCGAGGTCATATCGATTGTACGCACTTAAAACTCCGGATTTTACTTTTGTGTTGTTCTCATCCCTAACGCGATACTCGTACTTCTTTATTCCACTGTCATTTAAGGCCCAGCCGCTTACCTCAAAGTACTCATCCTTCCCTGCTTCGAATCCTTCCTGCATCTGAATTTTCGATACATATTTCTTGTCTGGATTTAAAGACTTCACCTTAGGGACCTCATTGCCGGAAGCGTATTTTCCCGTTTCGCCATCCACGTTGATGCAAAACCTGGCGACCTCAAACTCCACCGAATCACTTTCAAGCTTTCCCTTAACGATGACCAGCCAAGTTCCGCTCCGCATTCCCGTCGATTCAATGTCCGCACGCCATCCGCTGTTGGTTTTTAAGTAACTCGTATCCGCAATGCTCGCATTTTGCTTAGAGGTGAATTTCCAGTCATAGACCTCCGCCTCCATGGACTTTACGTACGATAGCTTTGAAGCATCTGCATTCAGATCGCTTCCATACGAAAAATACAACGTGTAGGAGCTGACCTTCAAGGTTGACAACACCCAACCTCTTACGCTCAGTTTCTCCGTGCGGGGTGCCTCCATTATACCCTCATAAACGTACGCCTTATTTTTCACGGAACTGGTACTACCGTCTGCCGTATTTAAATACGAGCGATAGGTATGCTTGGTCTTGGCCTCTGCCTGCATTTCCGGCAACAAGCTGCACGCCAACGCAATCATAAATACAGTGACAATCATTACCCGGAATCTTCCGAATAACTTTACTCCTCTTTCTTTCATTTTTCCCTCCTCGGCATATGCCACGTTACGTTTGCAATTTCACATACGCACTTACGCCCATTCAAATTCCCGTATCGTATGCATATGTACAAACATAATTTCGTAAATGTAAGCGCTTACATTTTCTTGTAAAAAAATTTCGCGCGCATTATCGGCGCAAAATTAGCTACGATGACAGTTTACCACGTCACCGTAGCTAAAGCAAGGAAATTATTGTTTCCATTCCAGTTTCTTTTTTGAAAACTGCCATGACAGCACTTTTTCAAAATCTTTTATATGATCACTCCCTCAAAGTGATCCATTTCATGCTGGATGATCTGCGCCGTGAAGCCATTATACTTTCCGTGGCGGGGCTTGAAATCCTTGTCAAGAAAATCCACCTCGATCTCGCGGTACCGCGTGCAGGGCCTTACTCCGTCAAGGGACAGACACCCTTCCTCCGTCTCATATTTCCCGCTCTTGGCAGTGATCACCGGATTAACCATCGGAAACGTGAACGGCCCCGCGACAACAACCAAAATCCGTTTGTTGATGCCGATCATGTTGGCCGCCATGCCAACGCACCTCTCCTGATTCGCCTTCAGCGTGTCCAGCAGATCCGTGATCACCTGCTTATCCTCCTCCGTGGCCTCCACGGACTTCTGCCGCAAAAACAACGGATCCCTTACAACCTTCTTAACCATATTCCGCTCCAATCTACGATAATGAGTAACTGCTCATTTTAGCAAAGCATTCAAAAGCCTGTCCCTGTCATTGATAAACGTCTCCGTCACCTTATAGCTGTCCGTCTCTTCGTAACTGCAGGGATGCAGCATTCCATCGTCAAACGTCAGGATCTCTGCCCCGGGAAGCCCAAGGAGAATGGGGGAATGCGTGGCTATGATGAACTGAGCTCCCTGCTTGGCACACTCGGATATCTGATACAGGAGCGAGAGCTGGCGTTGCGGAGACAACGCTGCTTCCGGCTCGTCGAGCAAGTACAGCCCGCTTCCGTTGAAATTCTCCAAGGCCATGGCCACAAAGCTTTCACCATGAGACTTTTGATGCAAAAACAATGGCCTTCCGCCAATCTCGTGACCATATTCATCCTCGGCGGTAGCAACGTTATAAAAGCTCTCCGCCCTGTAAAAATATCCCCATTTTGATCTGCCAAGACCTTTCGTCAGCCTTATTGCCTCATGTAGTTCTGAGTGCGAATTGTAGGTGGAGAAATTGTAATTCTTCGTTCCCCCCTCTGGATTAAAGCCATAAGCCACGGCGATTCCCTCAAGCAACGTCGATTTCCCGCTCCCGTTTTCTCCCACAAAGAAAGTCACCGGGCAATGAAATTCAAGATAATCCAAGCCTTTGAGCGACGGTATGTTTTTCAAATATAAATCCCTGCTGATCATGTCCCAATCAATGCTCAGGCTTCTAATGCATAATTGCCGTTTCGGTTCCATGTCATCCTTCCCTATAGCCCAAATACTCTTCCACGTATCCGTGCAATATTTCCTGTAATTCTTCGTCCATGTATTCGTATTCGTCTGGTACGTTCATCGTTATCACGCGCTTTCCAGAGAGTTCCTGGGCATACCGTTCTTGCATGCGTCTTAGGTGCTTCTTCTCGAAACAGAATATGACGTCCGCCCATCCGATTAGCCCCGCCGTAACTTTTATCCGCGCATTCTTCTCCGTTCCAGCCGACCGAACGCGGTGACCGTTCACTCCGTCAAACATTGTTTCAGCCGTCAAACTCCTTCTCTTGTTTTGACTGCATACAAACAAAAGATTCATTCTGCCATCACCTAATCCCCTTCCCCAGCCAACGCCCAACTCTTTCAGCCTTTCTCCTTTGCGGCCTCTTCCGGATTCCGATACTCCAGATACTTTATAATCTCTTTTCTGTCTTCTTCCGTATCTCCCCACCAGGAATACTTTGACAGGCACATGCGTTTCAGAATGCTTGGCTTATATACTTTCTGCATTCTAAAGTTTTCTACGTACTTTGAACGCGTCACTATTTCCACGTACGGGCTTCCATGTCTCGGAGAACCAATGACCACAATATTCTCGTACCCGTCGCCCCATTGCGTCGGAGCACACAAAACCTTTGTTCCCGGGGCAAAATGCTTTGTCCCAATCATTATCTCGTGCTCTTCCCCATATTCGTGTTTCTCCGAAATGTTTCCCACAAGACACCAGGTCCATGAATGTCCCTTTTCCAAGAAATCTTCGTATGATTCAATGTGTTCAAATCCATTATTGGGGAGTTTTAGACTTATCATAAGGGTAGTTTCTCCTTGTCTACGCCATATATCTGTTGCCGCTTCCAAACTTGCCCCGAGCACGCGATTTGCATTTTTCTTCATCTCGCGTGTCTACATTCCATGTTCCGGCCCGCGGCGTCGCCGCCCTGAGGCAAGGATATTCTTTCGCTCTTCTCGAATTCCCTGACAGACTCTATTTCTCCGCATCCTTCTTATTCCTGAGAAACAAGCGGATGATTCCCATCCATGCACCCACATTGATCACCAGCAGCGGGATCCACAACTTGATGGGCTCAAACATGGAATAAATCAACAGTCCAGTACCAACCAGTGCCAATACGATCATTACGATATCCAAAATCTTCTTCATTTTATCTTCCTCCTGAAATTTGTTTTCCCTCTCGGGTGATCTTGTTTACAAATCTCATGATAAAGAAAGATTTTAAGGAATTCATTTACGTAATCGTAAGGAATTCATAAAGATTTAATACGGCGGAGGGGAATGATCCCCTCTTTACAATCGCCATGCGTGGCTACTGGTTACGCCGTCTTTCACCCTTGCGGCTCATATGCCACGCGCATACCGCAAGGGAGCTATGACCCTCTTATCTTAAATCCAGAAGTTGTTTGTAGGTAAAATCCGGATTCTTCACAAAGAACATTTTTTCCTTCCGTTCGGACAGATCGCAGTTGATGATATTGTAAACGTGCCATCCGTAATACCAATTCTGGCTGTCCGGATCGACGTATCGGTTGTTGTACAGGATCCTCCCATATTGGTTTTTCTTGAGGATGAAGGCCATCTCGTTCAGTTTGTCCCTGTGATAAAAAATCGAGTTGGGATCGTGAAATGCCTCGTTATGCCCGCGGCGCTTCGTTGGGCACCACTCAACATTCTCGTCGCAAAACATGATCCTGTAGTCATCCTCTTCCCTGAAAATCCTGATGAACTTCAGCAGTCGATTATAATTGTCATACCTGTCCTTTGTGCCCTCGGTAAATATTTCTCTTCCATACTGCCGATACTCTTCCGCATAAGGCTGCGCCGGCGAGCCCGCCCCGTCCTCGTCATATCTGAGACTAACGAGCTGCGCCATCACCTCGCATTCCTTGATCTGATTACAGTCAATCTTCCGAAACGCGTCGCCGCTTCGCAGCCGCGCGAATTCTGAAGACCGCTCCTGCTTATGATAATACGTATCTAATGATTGTACAAATAACATCTTTCACACCATTTTTATCGTTTGCTTACCCGCGGAAACCCGACGCTTCAGTCCGCATATAATACGTCTGAGACCGGCAGCCTTTCCGTATGCCAGGTTTTAACGTCATGAATGATCACCGTGCCCTCGTCCTCTATAAAAATCGCTTCGTCGTAATGCATTTTCCTCGCATACTCCACGTCATCCTGCTCCTCCTCCGAAACGACGTCTGCCTCATGGCGATGCTCCGCATAATTTTCCTGAATCTTCTTCGCCAACTCGAGGTACTCAGGCTTGTAATATATTAAAGTCTTGCGCATATGACCTCACAATCCTGCCGCGGGGCTACTTATTCATTGCCCTACATGGAATTCTTCCTGTGAACTCGCCCAGGCACGCATATTTCTTTCTTTTTATTTTCCGCGTGTATTCAAATTTTTCCTTCTACACGCGCATCTTAATCTTGCTCCTCTGCGCGTGTCTCTTTTTCAACCTTTCCCGTCATTATACGCTTCATTTACACGCATTTCCGCATAAATGATCTTTTTTAGTGTCAACCTTTTCGCGTCCATGGCACGCGATTTTGCCTTGATTTTCCTCTCGCGTGCATCCTCTGAAAATTCCTGACACGCGATTTTTCTTATTATTTTGATTGGCGTGTATCTGCCCAAAAAAGCTGACACGCGAATCTCCACTTCGCATCCTTACGCGTGTATGCTTCAAAATCCGGGCACGCGATTTTCATATTTCTTCAACTCGCGTGTCCGTACTCGACTTGCCAACCCTGTCGATATGCCTACTCCGTCGACTTGCCAGCCCCGTTGACTTGCCAACTCCATCGGCTCGCCAACCTCGCCGACTCGCCATCCCATCCCCCACGCCCTAAACCAGCCGTATTCCGTTCTCGGCCAGGTGCGCGAGGGTTTCTTCCGACACGTGCCCCGTATGGGTGATGGTCTGGGATTTTCTAAAGTAGTGGCGGCAGACGTAGTCCAATCCGTCGGCGACGCGCTGAAAAGTATATTCAAATCGGTTCGGATTAAAGATGCGATCCGGCATCATATTTGCGACCAAGTATGAAGTCATCTGCATCGGATACTTCTCGAATTCCGTGAACTGCCAGGCACGCACAAGGACGTCGTCGTCATACTCGTAATACTCTGCGTTTATGATGACGTCATCCTTGGCACTTCCGCTGCCCCGAAACAGTTCCGCGCTGATGAGCCTGCCGGCGTCATCATATTCATACCAATCAAAGTCACTAAGGCTTGGAGTCACGGTGCCCTCCGGACCTGCTTCAAGACGATAACAGATGGTCAGCTGTTTTGAGACGTAGACGTATGCCAGGTCATAGGCGCCGTCTTCCCCGTAAAGTGCAGCCTTCAGGTTCCCGTCACCGTCATACTTCAACGTAACGTAATTGGCCGGATCCGCATTCTTTTTAAGCTTCGCGGAGGGTGCCTTTGGAAAGGTGTTCTTGCGGTTCGCAAGCCTTGTGATCAAAAGCTTTTCAAAGGGATTGAGCCCGCGCCAGGCATCATTAAACCTCGCGTATCGGGTCGTCCCGCCCGCCACCTCAAAGTCCGGCTTATAGGGCGCGATCCTTTCCTCGTAAATGCGCACATACTTCTCCAGCAGTTCCTCGCGTGGAAATTCCATGCTTTATCCCTCCCAATTCGTTTCTCCCAACAAAGCGACATGATCGCACCTGAGCGGGCACTAAGTTCAACCTAGCCCTCAAATCCAAAGTCCTAACAACGGCCTGTCATGATAGGGAATACGCTGGATTACCTTCCATCTGACACGTTGACGTAAACGTATTCATCCGCGATCTTGATCCTCAGGGGGGCTTTCAAAATCGTTTCCACGGGAACTGCTCCCGACACGAAATAATAAAGTTCCTCCTTGCTCATTCCCACGATCTTTTTGTATTCCGCCCGCTCTTCTTCACTCAGGTCGTCCAGCATTCCTTCCTGTTCCGCTTGGGCCAGCTCCTCCATTAAGCTCTGGTAGAATTCCTCATACTCCTCGGAATCCAGGTCCACACCCAGATGGTTAGAGAAGACGATCTCCTGCGTTCCTGCTTTCAACTCCAGGTTTTTGCACTCATACTGTGTTTCTTCCCAGTCATTCTCCGTAAACCACTCAACGACCGCTTGACCGGTCACGTCCTCATTGACGTCCACCGTAAGCACTATTTTTCCGTTTTGTTCCGCAACCGTCGCATCGCCAAAATAGCGGACGTAACGGTATTCCACCGGCTCACTTTCCAAAATCATACCCACGTTCACCCTGACGGAATACATTCCGTCAAAAGTTGACTGCGGAGAAAGTGCTATCGTTGTCTGCTCACCGGCAGCAACAACGCCAAAATCTCTTCCCCCATTACTTTCGATCCTGCCCGCCGGCTCTCCATCCTTGACCCAGTACGCGTCATAGATTCTAAGGGATGCCGTGCCGTCGTTGTAAATGGTTAGCAAGTTTTCATCCTGCCGGAGCCGGGCACTGACCCTGTCTCCACGGATATAGAACCCGCCGCAAACCTGCTCCTTTCCGAGCACAATGCGATACTCTCCGCTCACCCGCGGGATGCCCGATACGTCGAAGGAGAGCGTAACGTCCCTGTAGGCCGGGCACTTCACGCTTTTTATCTTTCTTTCTTCCGAAACCTTGACCCATTCGGTCCCATCCAGACGCTCAACGTAATAGCTGCTGCCAGTGGAAACCTCTTTGTCCGTGTTATTCCAGAAAAAGCACTGAATCTCCTGCTCGTCGGTATATCCCCTCATGTTTCCCGGCAGATAATACCGTCTGGAATACATTCTGAAGTCGTCAACGCTCTTGTCCGGCGTCATCACGCCATCCACCAGA
The DNA here is from genome assembly GCA_946414885.1 of uncultured Lachnospiraceae bacterium. Taxonomy (GTDB): domain Bacteria; phylum Bacillota; class Clostridia; order Lachnospirales; family Lachnospiraceae; genus Acetatifactor. Next base: position 3,926 of record CAMKQH010000046.1, on the reverse strand, counting down.
TTCCAGAGGACAACTCCCGTTTCCGTCATCTGGAGATGAATACATTCTTCATGCCTGCCAGCCATATAAAAATCAAAGCGGCTTCCACGGGGCGTCATGTCATTGGACATGCAGCGCACTTCGTAGCGCGCGCCGTTTTCATCTTCATCCTCCGCGTCCTGCTTAATGGCATATTCCGGATTGCCGTCACCATCGTAGTCGTCCCAAATGAGTTCAAAGGACTTCCCGTATTGTTCCGTGCAGGCACCGGAATCATCCTTGTAATCAATGGGGGAGGAATAGGTCGACTCCAGCGCCGTACGGAAATAATTGTCATATACTCCGTAGGATTTGCCCTCCTGCTCCCACGTTGCGTTGTTCCGGGGGCAAATAAAGACATAGCCGATCTGTCCGTCTGCGAGCATAATGGGAGAGCTTGCCACCGCCGTTGCGGCCATCGGCTCGCTAACCTCCTTCATCAGCTTCTCCAGATTTTCCTTGTCATCATAAAACTCCCAAAAAGTGGGATAGGGGCCGGTACCCGCACTGATTCCATTCAGATCCCTTGTGAGATTTGCAAGAAATGCGCCGGCAAGATCAACAACCTCGCAGTGACCATTCTCATAATGGCACCGCACGTAAACCATGGGGCCATAGTAATAATGATAGAAGGTATCATAGCCGTCCTTGCTGTAAAATTTCGAAGTGTCATCCTCGATATCCGTCTTAAAATAAACCGACGCACAGAACTCCGTTCCATTTCCGACGTAGCCTTTGGCTTCCAGCGTGGTATGATCCGGCGTATATTTCTTCAACGCATATTTGCCCTCTTCCGTCTTGAGCGTGTCAAGCCAGGAATAGACAAGTTGTTCCGCCAAGGCTACGTAATCCGCGTCCTCCTTCGGTTCATCGCATTGTATGGACTGAGTCATAAGGCGATTGATCACCTCATTCTCACGATCATCCGCGGGCGCAAACCGCTCCAGCCGCTCATCATAGGAGTAATAGGCATTTTTGATGCGAAGTGCATCCTTGCCGTCAATGTTTACCTTCTGGATCAGATAACTGTCCTTCTCCGTCTTGGCCGAAATGGTGAAACCCGTCCGTGCCTCCCGTGCCTTCACGGGATAGATCTGACCGTCTGCCACGATCTCATTCAGAATTTTGGCCAACTCCGCGCCATCATCGACGTTCTTAAATGTCACTTCCTCGCCAAATAAAAGAACTGCCTCGCTGCCTTCGTCAATCACGTTTTCGGCACTTTCTGCGCTGCCGCTCTCTTCCGTCGCACTGCTGACCACTTCCACGTCCCCTGTCTCAGTTCCGTCTGGCACGCCAGTCCCGGATGATGCCATGTTCTGACAGCCACATAAAAGCAGGCACGACAAAAGCACCAGATGAAAGCTTCTTGCATGATTCATTCTTTTCAATAACCGTAATTTCATTTTCGGCTCCCTCCGTTGTACGCATCCACTCAATTTATTCAGACAGTCTGTAAAATTCTCTGAATGAAATCATCATCACTTTTTTCGGCAGCTTCAGTTCGCTGCCCTCCCTAAACAATGCGTTCTTCCGATCCAGAATGGTACCGTGCCCATCCTGATCCGTGTTGCACGCGTGAACGATCTTATACCCGTCAAACTCATAAACTTGAAAAGAGAAATACTTGGTAGGTTTGACATTCATCCTACGGGCAAGATCAATGATCTCCTCTTTGTCAAAATTCTCTTTGTCCGTCAAACGCGGTCGGAATTCCCACGTCTTTGGGTCTTCACCATTTGCGGTCACGTCTACGGAAAGCCTCGCGGGCTTAAAGCTCTCGTAAATGCCCTTGCCCTTGATCTTATAATACACGCTTTCCCTCATGACGTGAAACTCATTGCCGTCCAAGGCAAAATAGCCCCTGTACGCAGCCATAAAGCCATTGTCGGCCCCTGCATAAATAAGATATTTGGGATTTCTTTTCGGGCGATAGCTTTTCGTCAAAAGATCAACAAATCCCTTCCAAAGCCTCGCAATGACAAGTACGGTGATCACTAATATGTTTTGCAACATTCTTTTCATCGCTTATCTCCTTAGGTTTTCTTCACCGCTGATTCGCACCTTGCTATTTTTTCCCGAACAGTTTCGCAAAGAGGGATTCCTTTTTCTTCGGCGGTTCCTTCTCAGCTTCCTTTGTTGCGCCCTTATCCATCTGATCCTTGCTGATCTGAGGCACCCTGATCTTCGTTTCAGCGTCGGGATGCATAAAGTACATGTCATAAAAACCGAGACCGTGCTTGTAAGCGAGTTCCTCTAGTTTTTCAAACACTTCCTCCGGAGCACTATAAGAAAACCCCATGTAAATCAAGTCTTCCTCGAGGTTATACTCCGTCAGCAGCGGAGAATCCTCCAAGTCAGGATTCGCTTCAAATTCCTCTTCCGTGGGCGCATAGGGGCCATTCATGGCCGGGCATATTTTCACCATCTCCAAAAAGAAATCCACGAGCTTTTGATCGGTACCCTTGATATCATAATAATCCCGGTCCCCGTCCCAGGTAGTTCTCTCATAAAACCATTTCAGGAATTCCACGGGATCCGTTGGCGCCTTTTCTTTGTTGTAAACACACAGATCCAAACTCATAGTCTTCGCTCCTTTCTCTCAACCCGTTTCCCTTGATAAGGACTCAAAGTTCAACGTTTAGCCACTACCATCATATCACAGTAAGTCCATTTAAGCCAGTAGTTCGTTTCCGATAATCAGCTTAAAATCTGCCTGATGACAAAAAATCCCCCTATCATGCATTGATAGGAGGATCTCCTTATTCCACGGTTTTCATGGTTTTCATGACGGTCTTCACAGCGGTTTCGGCAGCAGTTTTCGTAGCAGTTTTCACAGCGGTTTCTGCACCTTTACCAGCTTGTAGTCCCCGATCTCAAACTTTTTGCCGATGATCCGTGCCGCCACCTGCCGGATCTCCATAAATTCATCGCTGACAATGATAAAAAACTGCTTTTTATCGTTCTCTGCAAGGTAAAAGGTATTATTCACGTTTTGCAGCGCATATACGATATCCGTACCGCTGTCAAAACTGCCTATTCCCGGAAGAAACGCGGTGAACAGTCGCATGGCCTCATCTCTTATTTTTTCCGATTTGCTCAGCTTCTTTGTGGCAGAAAGGGGAATGACCTCGTAATCGGAAAATTTCTCTCTCACAAGAGCGTCCTTCGCCTTAGCTTTCTTGATCAGCCCCTTCGCCCCCTTAAGATCCACCGGCTCCCTGATGACTGACAGATCCAGAATATTTTCATCATCCAGAAGATGATCCACGCTAACGTCTAGCAATTTTGCCACGGCCTTAAGATTTGCCACGTCAGGCATGCCCTTGTCGGTCTCCCATTTTGCCACGGCACTCCTCGATACGCTCAGCCTCTGGGCAAGCTCCTCCTGAGATAACCCTGCCTTCACTCTTGCTTCTTTTAATTTTTCTCCAAACGTCATAATGATGACCTCCTTTTCGTTGTTCCGCCCTCAGCGGTCTTTTTGTGCTTTCATCATATGACCCTTCCGCTCAGAACCGCAAGAAACGCTCCGTAACAGCGCCGTTACTCTCCGTAACGTCTCAAAAATGGCTCTCGCAGCACTCTTTTTTATGCATCCGCCACGCCTCCATTTCATTCTATATTTCAAAACCTTCTTACGTCAAGCCCGCCTTTTCAATCGTTTCTTCGCCTTGACACACCACCTCAAATTTTTTCCCTCACAGGCAAAGTATTTCCTGCCCCTTTTACTTGCCTAGATTCCATTTTTTCCTCACAGGCAAGTATTCCCTGTCTCTTTTACTTGCCTAGATTCCATTTTTTCCTCTCAGGCAAGTATTCCCTGCCTCTTTTACTTGCCTGGAAGCCAATTTCCCTCCTCAGGCAAGTATTTCCTGCCCCTTTTACTTGCCTGGCGTCCTTTTTTC
>CAMKQH010000045.1 GCA_946414885.1 uncultured Lachnospiraceae bacterium | reverse complement strand
TGCGTTCCTTTTTTCCCTTCCAGGCAAGTACTCTTCGTTCCTTTTACTTGCCTGCGTTCCTTTTTTCCCTTCCAGGCAAGTACTCTTCGTTCCTTTTACTTGCCTGCATTCCTTTTTTGCTTCTCAGGCAAGTATTTTACACCCGTCTTACTTGCCTACATACCCTTTTTTTTCTTCCTGGCAGTAATAAATTGTGGGGGACTACAGCTATTTCCGTCATTTCCCGCTCCTCAGAGGTAGCTTCTTCCAAGAGACTACGGCTGAATCCTATGATTTCCGATTCTAAGCGGTAAGTCTTACAAACGCACTCTGCCAATGCCAATGATTTAAGTAATTTGATCTCGACAAACTCTGATTTTTCGAGGAATGCCTCGCCAGAAGGAACAGAACCCTCACGGGAGGTAAAGTGAACAAGAATCTTCCGAGGAATGCCTCGCCAGAAAGGTCAGTGCCCTTACAAAAGGTAATAGCAACAAAAACATGACAAAATGTCTCCGCATGTTGCCTTTTAAGAAGCATGACGGCTGTAAAAGCAACATGTAGAGGCTTACATGGGAATGATGTTGCGCTGTCGCGCTATAAGTCTGCAGAAACACCCAAATTCAGTTTAAAGCGGTGCCCATCAGCCAAATGCCATGCATTAGACTAATGGGCACCGTTATATCAACCACCGGAGGACGAACTACCGCCGGAAGAGCCGCCAGAAGAAGAATTCTCTCTGTCGCGGATCATGTGCTGCAGCGTAATCAGGATGGTAACGATGATTTCCTCGAATTCCCTTTGATACACGTCGATGCAATACTTGTCGTGGATCGACAGCATCTTCTGTCCAATCACCGCCACGATGTTGCCCACACTGTCATACAATTCAAAGTTCAGGGCGAGAATGTTGCCCCGAAGTTGCCAACCAAGGCCTTCAATGTTGGTGACATCCTTGATGATATGGAACAACTCGTTCGAGATCTGAAACTCCATGCCAGTCTCCATGGTGACAAAATGTCTCTCATGAAGCGTAAGAATCTTCCTCTGAACGTGTGCCACGTGCTCGCCGGAGGCCTTGTAAATCTCCGTCTTATCATGAAGCGACGGGAATTTTGTCCTCGCCACGTAAACCTCTCTTCCGTTTTCATCCGTCACGGAAATGTGATGATGTAAGGTAAAAACCTTTGTGCTGGTATACAGGGAGTATGCAGGGGTACCAAAACGATCCACGTTATTAACATTAGCCCCTTCTCCCGCGCCATGAAATCTGTGAACCTTTGAAAAAGCTCCCATGTGCTTACCTCCTTTTCAACATATTTGCATAGGAAATGCTTACGTAACTAATCATACCCCATCCCGCCCCGTTCCGAAACGTAAAAAACAGCACGTTAACCGCGTTAACGTGCTGTTTTTGCACTCAATGCTTCAATCTTTACAGGTTTCTCTCTCTCTTGATGTCAAGTCTTTCCTTTGCGAGCGTGATCGCTGCGTTTACCATAACGCCAACCACTGCGATCAGCAGGATCGTTCCAATGTCGATCAAATCCACCTTTGCAAGCTTTAAGAGCGTCCGGAGAGGTGCGATGACAAGGACTCCGATCTGCAAAAGAATGCCAATCAGGGTGATTACGTTCAGAGCCTTATTGTTCCAGGATTCCTTCGTTGCAAAGGCAAGGCTGCCCTTGGTCTTGCAGACATAAGCCATCAGCATCTCGTTGATCGCCAAGGTGCTGAAGCAGTAGGTTCTGCAGAGCTTTAAGAGCTCTTCATTGCCGCTCAGGTGTCCCAAAATGTCTCCCGTACCATACTGAGAGATCACGGGCAACAGGAAGGCAAGCAACGCAACCGCGCCGCTGATCACGCCCTGAAGAATGATGTTCAGGTAGTCGCCCTTATTCAAAATACCGGACTTTACGTCTCTCGGCTTTTCATTCATCACGGCGTCAGATCCCACGTCCATGCCCAGCGCCAGGGAAGGTGCCGTGTCGGTCAGCAGGTTCACCCAAAGGATCTGGATGGTGGAAAGGGGTGAGGACAGTCCCGCAAAGATAGAGGATGCCATCAGCACCACCTCGCCAAAGTTCGATCTAAGCAAATATACAACGGATTTCTTGATGTTATTAAACAGGTTACGGCCTTCCATCACTGCATTCTTGATAGTGATGAAATTATCATCCACCAGGATCACTTCAGCGGCATCCTTTGCCACTTCCGTTCCGCCGATGCCCATGGCCACGCCGATGTCTGCTGCTTTCAGGGAAGGAGCGTCGTTCACGCCGTCACCCGTCATGGAACAGATCTTTCCGTGAGACTGGAATGCCTGCACGATCTGCACCTTATTTTCAGGAGACACGCGGGCGAACACGCGGTAATTCAAAACGTTCTTCCGGAACTCCTCGGGATCCATCTCGTCGATCTCCGCACCGGAAATACTCTGGGAAACGTCCGTGGCAATGTCCAGTTCCTTTGCGATCGCAAAAGCCGTGATCTTATGGTCACCCGTGATCATCGCAACCTCGATGCCTGCATGGTGACACTCATCAACGGTCTCCTTAACGCCGGGCTTCGGAGGATCGATCATTGCGGCAAGACCAACGAAGATCATGTCCTTCTCCTGAGGAGCCGCGTCGCCCTCTCGGTATGCCAGGGCAAGCACGCGAAGCGCGTCGGAACTCATCTTCTCAGCGGATCTCGTAGCGAGAAGCACGTCCTCGTTCGTGATCTCCCTCACGCCATTTTCGTCAAGAATGCGGTCACACCTTACGATGACGGAATCAATTGCACCCTTCGTGTAGGAAACGTCCGTGGTGACGCCATTCCTGACCACGTGGCCCAGGGTCGTCATCATCTTTCTGTCAGAATCGAAAGGAATCTCGTCAAAACGGGTGATGCCGGACATGATCTGGTCATATCCAAGCTGATTGTCCTTTGCGTACTTGATGAATGCGGTCTCCGTGGGATCGCCGATCTCCTCGCCGGTCTCTGCGGAATACTTTGCGTCATTACATGCAAGGAAGCCTTCCAGCATCTTTGCAAACACGGGATGATCGTGCTGAACGTTCTTTGCCTCAATTTCTTCGCCGAGCATATACCATTTTACGACGGTCATCTTATTCTGAGTCAGCGTACCCGTCTTGTCGGAACAAATGACGTTCACGGCTCCGAGCGTTTCCACTGCATGAATCTGCTTTACGATGGCGTTGCGCTTACTCATCTTCTGGATTCCGGCGGAGAGCACCAGCGTTACCACGGTGGCAAGTCCTTCCGGAATGACCGCTACCGCAAACGCGATCGAGATCATCAAGGTCTCAATGATCTCAGTCTTATATACAAAGAGCTGGCACACAAACATCAGAATGCAGAGAACCACGCCCGCAATGCCGAGCACCATGGAGATGCTGTTCAGGTTCTTCTGAAGGGGCGTCTCCTGCTTCGTGATCTTGTGAAGCATGCTGGAAATCTTACCGATCTCAGTGTTATCGCCAATCTTCTCAACGATGCCGTCGCCGCGGCCATATTCCACAAGCGTTGACATGAATGCCTTATCCTTGCGGTCACCGAGGGGCGTCTTCTCGTCACTTTTCTCGTTACAATCCTTTTCCACTGCAAGGCTCTCACCCGTCAGTGCGGATTCATTCAGCTTCAGGGAGCTGGTCTGTACAAGCTGAAGGTCAGCCGGTACTACGCGTCCTGCCTCCAACACCACGTAATCGCCAACCACCAGGTCCGCCGCAGGGATCTCCTTCTGCTCACCGTCACGGATGACAACTGCCGTGGACGCATTGATCTGCTTGAGCGCTTCCACGGACTTCTCCGCGGACACCTCCTGAACAGTGCCAATGATCACGTTCGCAAGCACAACCACGATGATAATGATGCCGTCAATGATCTCGCCCGTCGCGATGGAAATGACGCTTGCTGCGATCAGCAGCAGCAAGAGCGGTGATGCAAACTGCCCCAAGATCATGGAAAAAAGACTTTTCTTCTTTCCCTGGGTGAGGACGTTTCTCCCTTCCTTCGCCCGCTCTGCCACCTCGGCCGACGTTAAACCTTTGTTTTCCATTTTGTTTTTCCTCGCTTACAAAATAATAATAAAAAAAGACTCAAAGAATAGTATACCAAACCTCTCCGCCTTCGTCAATTTCCGTTTTACGCAAAAAACATGCAGTAGACTACTCTACTGCATGCCTTCATATGCGACCTTCGCCGCCTCAAGATCCATGTTGCATCCAAGGCGATATAGCTTTACGCGTTCCGTGAGCGCATCCAACAACATTAACGTCATCCGCATACCCGCCTCGTCCCCAGGGCGATAAGCCTGCTGCAAAAGTACGGCATATGCTTGTCCTTTTGTGATCCGCTCCACGTGATTTTCCTTATCCCGCGTCAAAATACAGATTGCTTTCAGCGGCGCAGAAATATTCTCTCCCAGGCGGTGCTTGCCATTGTAGGGCGTTCCATAGGCGATGACGTGGTCGTCCTGAATCCCCAAAAGCGGCTTGTCATCATTGACCATGGCGGCCCGCTCTCCAAAATATTCTCTCCACAGTCGCGTATGCGTTGACTTTCCTGTGCCGCTCTTGGCCGTAAAAAGATACCCCTCCCCGTCCACTGCGATCACGGAACCATGAAACAAAAGCACGTCATACTCCAGCATCTTTCTGGAAATCTTGCGATAAACAGCCAATTCTTCCAGGTAATCATCCGGATACTCCACCAACTGACCACCCTCGAACTCCGTCTCGCTCCTATTCTTGGCACGTTCGTATTCCACGTCGGCTTGCGTTGTGACCACGGAATAATCCGCGGGATCCTCCGTAACGTAATCCGCGCAGTAATCATGAACTTTCTCATGCATGGAAGTCACTTCCACGACCTTATCTGCGATCCTATACCTTCTTGTCATATCGTTTCTTTAGTGCCTTCAAAAGAGTTGACACGATGCCCTTTCTTGTAATCAGAATCCGTCCCCACCGGAAGACCGCGCCCGCCGGATAGAGCCAGGGATGTCTATCTACAAAACGTACTGACCTCTTCATGTAATCCATGTTAGGGAAGAAACACTCTAACACAAACCGGAACTTTGACTGTTTTTCAAGTTTCTTTTTAATATACTGTTCCATGGTCCCGTTTGCCCCAGACTTGAGATATTCTGCGAGTACGGCCTCTTCTTCCGCCGTAAGCTCCGGAACCGTCTCACTGGAAAAGAGTTTCTTCGCCAGTTTGCGGCGCTCGATTTCAAACTCCTTCATCTCCAGCAAGCCCTCTTGCTCTTCCACGTAGTTCCAGTCAAGGGAATCACCCTTTTCCTTCAAGAGCACGTATCTGTCCAAAAGGGTTCTGATGCCAATCCCGCTAAAGTCATCATGCTTTCGTTCATGCGCCGTAAAATAAACGTAAAAATCCTCATCCGACAAATGATACTCATGACATCGGTTTTCGTTCTTGATCATTAAGCGTTTTACGTCGGCGTAATACTCCTGGAAAACCTTGGCATGCCTAGGGGCAAACAGGGATCTGTGCATCTCAAAATTCAGCATCGGAGCCTTTAAATACACGTCATGATTTCCTTTTCCGGCACCCTTCTCCGTATATCCGCGTGCCAGCATGATCTTCCTGACTTCCTCCATCTTGTCGGCATCGCAGAGCACGTCATTATCTGACATCTGCCTCATGCCGTTTTCAGGATAAAGCTCCTTTAGTATGATCCCCTTCATCGGCAAATACCATATTCCCCACTCCTCAAAAGCATCAAAAATGGCTTGCCTCTCAAGATCAAAGCATATGTTTTTGCGAACGGCCTTACTAAGCGCCTCATGAAACTCCTTGCGTTTCACGCCGGCGCGTTCCAATGCAATGCACGTTGCCCCCGTCACCATGTGATATTCCGCCAGCTTCCATACCCGATCCAGATCCATCGCCTGAACCTTGGCGGGATCAGGCGTAACGCCGTTTACCGAGCAGGCCAGCAGGTAGATTAAATCCCTTGAAACTTCATTCATTCCACGATTGCTCCAATACCCCTAAGCTTTTCAATAACGTTCCCCACGTCGCGCCTTACGGTCTCCGGATCTGCCTCGGAATACTCCTTCATCAACTTCTCGACAATTTCTTCTTCCGTTACGTCCTTCTTCAGACATTCAATGATAAAGGCAGCCGTATTATTATTCTTCACAATGCCCTTAAATTTCACGTCCCCCATCGCGATCAGATAATGCTCCCCCTTGGTCACGTGAGTAAGAAATCTGGGATCCAGCTTCATGTTTACCCCCTCCTGCAATCAAATCAATTTAACGGAATCAACGGCATCTCAATGAATTCGCCTGACTCCTCAGGCACTTCCTCTGCAGACTCGGCTGAAGACTCCTCCGCATTCCCGGAAGGCGTTTCTTCCGAGCTTAACGATCCACTTTCCGATTCCGAAGAAGCCGTCGCAGAACTCTCCATGGCAGCTGAACTCTCCTCCGAAGACTCCGGTTGAGATGCTTCCGACGTTTTTGTCTCCTTAGCCTCCGCCCCTGAAGCTTCCGACTGCTTTGTCTCCTTAGCTTCCGCCTTCGAAGCTTCCGATTGCTTCGTCTCCTTAGCCTCCGCCCCTGAAGCTTCCGACTGCTTTGTCTCCTTAGCCTCCGCCCCTGAAGCTTCCGATTGCTTAGTCTCCCGTGATGCCGCCTCAGAGCTCTCGGTAACCGCCTCCGGTGTCTCCGTTTGCGTGCTCTCGGATTCCTGAAGTGCTTGCGGGGATTCCTCCGTAGGCTTTGTCACTTCTCCGTCCGTCTTCTTCTGACCATCATCCGTTCCGTCGAGGTTTCCCACTGACGACTCCATAACCGTTGCCATTTCTTCCGTGTCCGCTTCTTTTCCTGATTGATTTTCACAGGCAGCCAGGAGACACAAGCTTGCCATCACGGCAAAAAACATACGAATTTTCATAACTCTCCTCTTTTCTTGAAAAAGGCTGCGATCTACCTTATCGGACATAAACCGCAGTCTGCGTAGCAATAATTATATCGGAATTAACGGCTACGGATTTGAGTCCTCACTGCGAGTCGAAGCAGTGATCACGTCTTAAAGCCATATTTTATCAATATTCCGCCACTTCCACTTCGAATGGCAGACGCTTTAGAATATCCCTCTGCGCGTCAATGCCCGGATACACCTCCACGAGCTTCAGGCCCTTTTCTCCCAGCTCGAAAACGCATCTTTCCGTCACGTAGATGACTCTCTGGCCATTCTCTCTAGCACGCTTTGCGGAGAAGCTCACGCTCTTGACGCGGTCCACAAACTTTCCGATCTCGCCCTCCTGGCGGATCGTGACCTTTCCGTCCCTCTCCTCCACCGCAAGTCCCTTGGTGTTAAAGGTGAGACAGAACACCACCGTCGCCGTCTTTGCCGTGATGTTGGCGAAGCCACCCACCCCTGCAAAGGCTCCCGGACCCTTGTGGGCATTGACGTTGCCGTAGCGGTCCACCTCGATGCCGCCCATAAAGCACACGTCCAAGCCGCCATTATCATATAAGTCAAACTGATTTGCCATGTCATAGATGGAATCCGCACCGATCACGGCCCCAAACACCTTCCCGGATGCCGGGAAGCCACCCACGCCGCCGGATTCGACGGTCAGCGTGATCTTATCCAGGATACCGTTCTCCCGCGCATATTTTGTCACGGTCTCCGGAATGCCCACGCCGATGTTCACGATGTCATCTGGCTTCAGCTCCATCGCCGCCCTCTTTCCAATAATTTCAGCGCTCGCGTTCACGACGCTCTTCGTCATGGTGCGCTTTTCCAACATTTCCGCCCAGTCCTGCCATTGGGTATAAGGAATCTCAAAGCTACCGGTCAGGGATTCATAGGCCGCGTGCCGGGGCTCAGGAGGAATCTCCACGATGGCGTCCACGAGGCATCCGGGAATGATGGTACTGTGAGGTCTCGAGGTCTTCACCACGAGCCGGTCCACCTGCACAATGACCTTTCCGCCATTAGCCTTCACCGCCTGGCTGATGGACAGCGCATCCCCCGCCGTAAACATGTCGTCGAAGGAAATGTTTCCCTTCCGGTCGGCGCAGGTGCCCTTTATGATGGCAACGGTGATGCGGGGTAGCTTGTAATACAGGAATTCCTCCCCGTCCAGCTCCACGTATTTCACCAAAGAATCATCCTTGGAGATCCCGTTGATGCCGGGGCCCTCCATTCTGGGGTCCACAAAAATGTCCAGACCCACCTTCGACAGTGCGCCCGGAAGTCCGCCCGCCTGTGCCCGGATGGCGTGGGAAATGCATCCCAGTGGCAGGTTATATGCTTCAAACCGATCCTCCAGCACCAGCTTTTTCGTGCTGTACATCGCGCCAAAGTGTCCGCAGATGATCTTGTCCACCGCGCCCTCCCGGATGTATCCTTCTGCCGCGCGGTTCTCGTCCCAGACGCCAAAGCCCGCGCTGGAGATCGCGGTCAGGTGCTTGGGGCTTCCCGTCGCGTGATAGCGCTTATACAGCGCTTCATGCAATTCCACGGGATTATCGATTCCCAAAAAGGAATTCAGCGCGATCACGTCCCCGTCCTTTATCAGATTCATTGCCTCATCGGCCGTCATAATCTTGTACATGTTCCTCTCCTGTCTCTTTCGTAAATAACTGTCTGCATTCATATGTATAGAAGTATATCAAAGCTCCCCTTTCCCGTCAATTCCAACTCCCTTTTCCAATTGAAATCTCGCCTTTGATAAGCTATAATGAATCAGAAATCTGAAAGATACGAGGTTGAATGCATGCTCCGCATAGCAATTTGTGATGATGAACAATCCATGATTGATTTCCATGCCCAGACGGTGAAAGCCTGCCTTTCCGAAACCGGGATCGTGGGCGAAATCCAAACTTACGTCAACGGCAAAAACCTGCTCTGCGACGTTTCGGAGGATCATTTTCATTATGATCTGATCCTTTTGGACATCGAGATGCCGGAAATCTCCGGCATGGACCTGGCCCGGCAGCTCCGGCCCTTCCTTCCAGGCGTGAAGATGATCTTTATCACCTCCCACGTGGAATTTGCGATCGATGCCTATGAGCTGTCCATTTTCCGCTACGTGCCAAAGAATGATCTCGAAAAGCGCCTTCCCGGCGCCATCACGGACGCGATCAAGCTTTTGTCCCTTGAGGCCGACAAGGTCTACACCATTCAAACGAACAGCCGCCTGGAGCGCATCCCCTTCCGCGACGTCCTGTATGTTTCCAAGGATGGGAAAAACGCACTGATCACCACTGGTACCGGCACGTCCCAGGTCCGCAAGCCCCTGCAACAGGTATTCGATGAGCTAAACGCCGAGGAATTCCTGTTTATTGACAGAGGCTGCATCGTAAACCTTATTCACGTCATGCAGATCAAGGATGGCTGCGCCATCTTAAAGGACGGCACCGCCCTTCCCGTCAGTAGGTCTCACCTACAGGACGTGAAGGAAAAGATTAACGCATATTGGGGGGCTCATCTATGAACAATCTCTTACCCCATCTTCTGATGGCCCTGGCAAGCGCCTTGCGGACGGCCACTTGCCTGCTTTTGTTATCCCGGCTGGTTGGAAATCAGAGCTCAGACTTCAAGTCTCCGCTCCAAGCCACCGGCTCCGCTTCATCAGCCGTTCAAAATCAAAAATCCATCATAACAATTCCGGTATTCCTTGGCGCCGGCGCCGCCTTTCTCCTTCGCCTGCTCCTTAGCTTCTTTCCCCTTTCGGAGCTTGCGCTTTCCGGGGTGGAGGTCGCCTGCGTCGTGCCTTATGCCGTGCTCCTTTGGAAAAAGGACCTGCGTCTTTCTTTATTCATTGCGATCTTTGGTGAGATCGCGTTTTGGCTCTGGAACATTCTTTCGTCCTGTGGTCTTGGCTCCTTTACCGGCGACGGCCGCTTCCTGGAGCCGGCTTCCCTCCAGGGCAGCATGGCCGCGCTGGTACCCGCTTTCCTCATGCTCTCGGGCACCATCTTGCTTCCGCTCCGGTGGCCGTCCTGCAACAAGCACGCCTACCGCATCTTCACGATTCTCCTCATGCTCACCATGTTCGGCGTCATCGGCCTGCAAAACCTGGAGCCCTACCGACCTGAGGAGGAACAATACAGCACCTGCATCTTCCTCTCCGCCCTGCTTCTTCTCTCCCTCCTCATCTACCAGCTCCGGAACCTCTACGAGACGGAGCACGAGCTTGCGGAGCTTAAGGACCAGCAGGCTGAGATGATTACCCGCGAATACAACACGCTGCAGAATGCCTATTCCATGAACGCGCGGCTGTTCCATGACTTCCGGAATCACTTGGGAGCCCTGCGCAGCCTCTTGCAGACGGAGCAATATGAAGAAGCCATGCGTTACGTGGAGGACCTGGCTGGTCCGGACACCCTGTCCAAAACCTCCTGGACCGGCGATGAGGTGATCGATTACTTGATCAGCAACAAGGCCGACGTGGCCAAAAGTTTAGAAATCCAATTTACCGCACAGGTGGAATTTCCGAAGAATACCAAGCTTCGGAGTGCGGACCTCTGCTCCATCCTTGGAAACCTCTTGGACAACGCGATTGAAGCCGCCCAGAAGGTTCCAACCCCTTCCGGACGCTTTATCAGCCTGACCATCCGCAGGATCAACCACATGATCCTGATCCGCGTGGAGAATAGTTTTGAAAAGGCACCCGTGACCGAAGGCGGAACGCTTCGCACCACCAAGACGGAGGGCGGCCTTCACGGTTTCGGCGTAAAGAGTGCCCGCGCCGCGGCGGAGAAATATGACGGAACCCTACAGACCTCCTTCGAAGGCAACGTGTTCCGAGCCGTCGCCACACTCTCTCTACCTTAAACATGCAATTCGAGGACAAAAACCTCCCATTGGAGGACGTTTCCGCACAACTCCTTTTCAGGTGATATGCTTACCTCATCAACGAGAACAACAAAGCATTCACCCAGAAAGGAGTTTTTTTATGAGACACGCATATTTTAGAATCATTATGGGAATCGTTTTCATCGCAGCTTCCGTCATCGCCTACTTCCAAGGTCAGGACATGGCACTGATGACCACCGCATTCGGTGCACTCTTCCTGCTCTCAGGAATTTCTCAATATAAGAAAGGGACAAAAGAAGGAGCATCAAAGAAATGAAAGAATTATTGAAGATAGAAGATCTAAACGTTTGGTATCAGCCGGAGAAAAAGGTTCTGAAGAACTTTTCCTTAAGCCTTCGGGATCATGAGGTGGTGGGCCTCATCGGCCTAAACGGTGCTGGAAAGACGACGCTCTTAAAGGTTCTCACCGGCCTTCTTACCACCTATGACGCAAAAAAACTGGAATACAACGGCGGTGCCCTGAAGCCCCGCGACGCTTCCTTCCAGTACGAACGCTACACCGTATTTGCAGAGGATGATTCCTTCCGCTATTTTACCTTCCGCGAATATCTCTCCTACGCCTGCAAGGCATACAAAAAGCCCGTTCCTGACGTATCTGAGATGATCGACGGTTTTAACTTTGAAAGCTTTGCAGACGTGATGCTAAAGGATCTTTCGACAGGTAATCGCAAGAAAGCCTATCTGATCACGGCTTTTGCCTTAAAGCTTCCGCTTCTGTTCCTCGACGAGCCCGTGAACGGATTGGATTTCACCTCGACGGAGTTCCTCTACAAGCTGATCGCAGGCTACAAGGAATACGGAACCCTTCTCTTTTCCTCACACGTACTTGAAAGCATTACCCTGACTTCGGACCGCGTTTTCGTTCTGGAAAACGGCGCGATCCAAAAGACGTTTGAAGGTGATCAGATCCAGCCTGACACCATTCGGGAGGCACTTAATTATGACGACAATGACCCTGTTTAAGTATTTCATTCGCAAATATACCGGAGGCAATTTCAAGAAGCTCTATATGACGCCCATGACGTTTGTGATCGCTGCATGCGGCATCTACTCCGCGGAAGTAAATCTGGCGATCGCACCCTTCGTCCTGTATCTCATGACGTCCTGCTTCATGGTGAGCATCATGTTTCTCTCCCTCTCCTCCACGGAGAATGCGGCAGACTTAAAGAACCTGTTTATGATGCCCCTTGACCGCAAGGCGTTCCTGATCAGCCACGTAAGCTCCATTGGCATCACCGCGTTTCTGATGCGCGCCTTTGCCATCATCGCTCTTTGTATCGCCGTTTCACGGCCGGAAGCCTACGTGATCGCGTGCATGCTTCTCTGTGACCTGAACGCGCTCCTTGTCAGCGTCTGCGCATTTGCTTTCCGGAAGCGCCCCTACGTTGGCATCCTCTGGTTTGCGGCAGGCATCGCCGTTATGTATTTCCTGCAGGATGCGCCCTATTTCCTTCCCGTGCTTTTGGGCAATGCGGTTCTTTGCATTCTTGCCTTGAGCTTTGCGGACAAATACGCTTTCTTCGTGGAGGAGGCCAGCTCCGCACGCACCATGAAGAGCCATCATCGTCACAGCGTGATCCGTTATCTGGCACGCTACCTGCTCCTGCACAAGAATTATCTCGTAAACAGCGGCATCATGATCGTCTGCGCATGCATCTTCCCGCCTTACTTCAAGCAGTTTGGCATGGATTTCGCATATCCCCTTGGCTTCGCGGTTGTTCTTGTGAACACCCCCCTTGGCATCCTGCTCTCCTGCTCACCTGCTACCGAGCAGACCGTGCATACACTGCCGGGCCAGAAGCGCACTTTCTGCGTGCCCTACTGCATGTTCTTATTCTTTAGCAACATGATCCCGACCATGCTTTACGCGGCAGTAAGCTGCATCCTTTGCGACTGCTCCCCCGCCATCATGTTCCCCGCAGCCCTGTTCTTTTCCATGCAGGGCGCCATTCTTTCCGTAATTCTGGAATGGTTTTTCCCCATCCGCGGCTGGAAGCAGGAAACGGATCTCTGGCATCATCCGAGAAAGTACGTAATGCCCGCATCCATGGCGATCGTTGCAGGTCTTGTTGCAACCTTTCCCATTGTCGTTTACGGACTCCTCCTTTTTCTCGCCGCAGAGATCATTGTGCTCCTTGTGATGATCAGGAAGTAGCATCCTCCCAGATCACAATGTTCTTACCGTGTTGCTTGCCGTAATACATTCTCTCGTCGGCAACCTTTATGATCTCTTCCGGCTCTTTATAATCGTCCTTGTTCTCTTCAACTCCGATGGTCAACGTGATCGAAACGTGTTTGTTAAAGAAGACCGTCGGAGTTGTTTCTATGGTTTTCCGGATGTATTCCATCTTCTCCTTCGCCACGGCCAGGTCATAATCCCTCATGAGGATGATAAACTCTTCTCCGCCCCATCGGCACACGTCGCAGCCGTGCATCTCCCTCTTTAACAGGCGTGTCACGTTCCTCAAAACCTCATCTCCACAGTCATGTCCATGGGAATCATTGATCCTCTTAAAGTTGTCCAGATCACAAAAGGCAATGCAAAAATGCTTCGTGCGCTCATCCCCCATGTAAGACTTTATCACCGGCAGGAAGCCTCGCCGGTTCAGCAGATTCGTCAGATCGTCTTCCGTGGCATCCAGCGATAGTTGCTTATTCTTCTGTTCCAGACTGCCTCTCTCTGATTCACTGGAATAAATGTAGATCGCGTTATAGAAGACCACCGCGAAAACCATGGCAAACGCCGAAAAGATCACGAGGAATTTTCTTGTCGCGTCAGGCAAAGCCTGCATCGGGGCCGCGTCGGCATATATGAGGTACAATACGACGACGGTAGCAAAATTGATCACGAGCATCCCAAAGACGATCCACCGCTTTGAGCCCTTGAACAGGATGCATCCGAAATAAATAATGATCGGAATGATGGAGAACAGGAAGAAATAGGAACCGCTCCTCCAGCCGGCGATCCTAGTGGCCACGCTGGAATAGACGGTAACTTCAAGAAATACGCTGACGTAAACCGGCATGATGTGCCCCAGCCTACACAGGATAAAGCAAAACAAATACACGACGACGCTCAGCACGTTAAACCGCACCAGTTCCGCCACGCCGGAAAGCCACATGGTCACCAGCAAAATTGCATGCACCAGTCCCATGATCGCGACGGTAAACATAAAACTGTTATGCACCAGGACATGCATTGTTTTATCCAGAATTCCCTTTTTACTCACCGAGTTTTTGCCCCTTTCTTACAATCCCCCGTTAATGACGGACTTGATGACGTAGCCATAGAGTACGTCAGCTCCAACCACGACCGCCAGGATGATTGAAAAGATCACCAACGGACGCGCTTTTACCTTCCCAAGAAAACGCATAAACCTAGGCACGATGATCGCGCCAAAGAATGCTCCGAAGAAACCAAAGATCAAAACCGATCTCGCGCATATATAGCCGTCGACGTTTCCCCAATTCCACTTCTCGACATTGTAGTCCCATAACCTGACCCCCATCAGGTTGTATAGCACCCATCCCGTCACGTACTCAATAATGCCGGAGCCGATCACGGAAACGATAAATAAAACTGCCGGATGGACCTTCCTCTTATATGTGATCAGGGCCAGGCCCAGCGCGCCAAAGGCATAGATTGGAAGCCACGGTCCAAAGCCGTGCCCGCGTTTGATAAAATATCCGAGATCGATCCTGTAAAAGATCATCTCATAGATCCAGCCGATAACCGCCCCCATGATCGTCAGAAGGAAAATTCCAATGACCGCCCTCTGCTTTTCCGTCAATTCCTTCCCCATCCGTCATCCTCCTTTGTCCGTCCCATCACGGGAGCCTTGAATTATCTTATTTAGCGAACTCTAAAATCTGATCCGGCAGCTGCGGTTTTGCATAGTAATATCCCTGAAAACTCGATATGTCATAACCCCTCAGGATGTCCCGCATGCCTGCAGTCTCAATGCCCTCGGCACATACCTTTGCCTCAAAGACGCTCGCAAGATCCTTAATGCACCGGATCAGCCTTCTGTCAGTTTCGCTCTTCTCGATCATCTGCACATAGCTGCGGTCAATCTTGATAACGTCAAACTCAATCTCCTTGAGGATGCCAACCGTGGAAAATCCGGTACCAAAATCATCCATCGCAATCTGGATGCCCCTGGATTTCAAGCTTGCCGCCACGTTCTTCAACAATTCCACGTCAAGCAACCGGCACCTCTCCGTAATCTCCAGACAGAGATTCTCTGCCGGATAATCCAGATCCTCCAAGATGCGGACAACCATGTCTACAAAATCCAGTTTTTCCAACTGGGAATAAGAGAGATTGACGTTCAGTACAAACTCAGGAACCTGCTTTATGATCTGCTTTGCCGTCCAAATGGCTTCCCGGAGGATCCATTCTCCCAGCTCCGGGAACAGCGGATCCGTCTCCAAAACCGGAATAAATTGATCCGGCGGAACGATGCCGTAACGGTCATTCTTCCATCGGAGCAGCGCCTCAGCGCCTATCATTTTCTCCGTCTTTGCATCCACCACTGGCTGATAGAGCAGATAGAAGCCCTCATATCCGCGCATGATGGAGGAACGGATCGCATGCAGTTGCTCCTGCCGCTGATGGTTTGGTCCGTTCACTTCATTCCGGAACTCCACCATTTCTCCCTTACGGCGGAACTTGGATTCTTCAAAGGCATACGTCAGGCAGGCGTAAACCGTCTGCGAGTCCACGTCAAAATCGTCCACCCGCAGTGCGCCGCAATGCAGGTCAAGCATGATTTCCCGGTCATCCACCTGGAAACCCGCGTGCAGATCGTCGCAAAAACGCTTGTAACCCTCCCGAAGCTCCGCAACGGATAACGTATTGCTGATCACCGCGAACTTTGTCCCGTCGATCCTGTAGGTGTGTCCCGCATTCCCTACGGTTTCAAAAAGCTTTCTGGCGTAGAGCTGCAGCACGCGGTTTCCGAAACGGTACCCATACATCTCGTTAATTTCAGAATACTTGCTGATTCCAACCAGTACAACGCTAATTTCCGCGTTCCGCTTAATGCAGCCCTCCAGGTCCTCAAAGAATCCATATTGATTCCTAAACCCCGTAAGCGTGTCCACGTGCCCCTGTATGGCATGATTCCGAATGGTGCCGACAAAGTAGTCGGGCTCTCCGGAAGTATCTCTTAACACGATGCCGCGGCAAGTGCAAACGTCATATTCCCCCGAAACCCTTCTCGCCCGGTATTGCATGTCATGGCCTGCGGCCTTGCCGGAAAAGATCTCGTCAATTCCTTTGTGATATGCCGTTCTGTCCTCCGGGTGAATGTGATTCTCCCAGATGTCTCCCGCGCCGTACATGTATTCTGACGGCAGTCCGTAAGTATCCACGGCATTCTTGGACCAACGGGACAGATCATACTTCATGTCGCAAAGATAGACGTAGGTGCCTTCCGAAACCACTTCAAAAGCCTTATACAACGCATCCAACAGGATCCGTCGCTCTTTGCTGATCGTGCGTACGTTGGCCTTGTCCTTGAAGGAATGGGTCTCCCGAAGGAGCTTCACCTGTTTTAGGCGCGCCTTGTCCTCGTACATCTGATTGTCGGCACGATTAAACACGTCCAGGACGTCGTGATCCACGCCCGGCAAATATTCTGCAAGACCGGAAGCCACGTCGGCGCCCTCTCCGAGGCGAATGTTCTCCTCCACCTGCCTTCTGAGGGTGGAAATCAAACTCTCCCGGTTCTCGTAATCCTGCCCCCTAAGCACCACAACGAATTCATCCCCGCCAATACGGAACACGGGACTGTGATGGAATACGTTGCAGACCAATTTGCAGGATGCGCGGATATAGTCGTCCCCTGCTTTGTGCCCCTCCGTGTCGTTGATCACCTTCAGCCCGTTAATGTCGCAGATCACGATGCCAAAAGCAGTATCCTCTTCCCCCATCTGCCTTTGCAGTTCCGCCTCCATTTCCTGATAGGCGGTCTTGTTCTTCGTGCCCGTCAGTTCATCGCGCCTTGCCATCTCATTTGCCGTCGTGAGTGCCGCCAAGTGCTCCTTTTCCTTCTGAACGTCCTTCTCACGATTCTCCACGCAGATGATAAAATGACTGTGGTCCGAGGAATACGTCACCGTCATGCGGGTGTATTGCGTTTTCCCGCCGTCCAGATTCATGCGGTAATCTTCCATCAGCTGCCGCCTGTTCTCCAGCTGGGAAAACAAATGATCCCTGTCAAGGAAAAGCTTGATCCTTTCCCTGTCTTCCGCGTAAACAAGCCTGTCCGCGTTCTTATTTGCCGCTCCGAAGAAATCATCCCCCTCTTCCTGAACCTTCAATTCTCCGGAGATCCGCTTTGCGGAGAGTTCGGCATAATGCGAACTCTGGCAATCAATGTAATAGATCAAGTCAAAATGGGAAGCAAGCCTCTCTGCAATCTGCGTAAAGGTAATGCTCTTCTTTTGATCCGCTTCCATGGCAAGCTTCGCCTTAACCTCCGCATCAATATTCTTGATGCAGACAAGGATGTGACGCCCGTCCCTGGACATGATCTCCGTATGACGAATCGTTTGGATCTGACCATTTACCACCAAGCGCCAAGACATGGAAAAGGAACTCTTGTCCTTCAGATTGTCCAGCATCACGTCCTTATAATGGAGATTCAGCGCCTTTTCCTGATCCTCAGGATGCACGTACTTCCTAATGCTCCTCCTGCTCTCCGCAAAAAAGTCACTGCCGGTCGCAGGCACGTTCAGCTTCTTATACGCATCCGTCGAAGAAATCTCGACGTAAGTGTTGTCTTCTAAGTCAACGTAGTACAGCGTGTCATATTGTTCTGCAAGACTTGCGGTGATCTGATCATAAGCTTTATTCTGCCGCATGATCTCCCGCTGCGTCTCACGGATCCGCTCCTCCGCACGCCGTTTTTTCACCATTTCGTCAACGTTAGATACGGCTATAACGACAAAGCGTTCATCATCCTCCATGCGCGTGATCTTCATCTGCACGTAAAACGCCGTGCCATTTCCAAGTCGGCGAAAAGTCAATTCGCGCGCCTTCCCGCACCGCAAGGTGTCCCAAAGCGTCTTACGGTCCATGGTTCTCAAATATTCTTCCCTGTCATCCTCATGTACGTAAACGTACGCATCCCGTTTACAGAGTTCAAAGAAATCCGTACCCTTTCTTGACTCTTTTAACGCGCCGCTCACATCGTCGGTATGATAAGAAGCGTATTCGCCACTTTCCAGATTGACATAGTACAGATCCGTGCATTCTCTGGCCAGGGCTTGAACGATATGGTTATAGATGACGGCACTGCTGCCAGGCTGGGCAACGCTGCTATCAGGCTGGGCAACACTGCTATCAGGCTGGGCAACGCCAAAATTATCCGCAGATTTCACATTACGTCCTCCTATCCCATTCGATTCTCAATTTCGTTTCCATGATTATCTTTTATTGTACCACGTATTGAAGTCTTCTGGCAACCATGACAACGGCCGTACGTGATCGGGATTCTGCCTTTCCTTTGACTCCGATGCCCAAATCCCAGAATTCCCCAAACTTGCAATCGCGGCGTTCTTATTATCTGGCATTCTCTTGTCTTACTACCGCCTGCGTCGCTTTTCCGCCCGCCAGGCGGTAGCATTCTTCCTCCTTACTACCGCCCGCGTCGCTTTTCCGCCCGCCAGGCGGTAGTGTTCTTCCTCCTTACTACCGCCAGCGTCGCTTTTCCGCCCGCCAGGCGGTAGCATTCTTCCTCCTTACTACCGCCCGC
>CAMKQH010000044.1 GCA_946414885.1 uncultured Lachnospiraceae bacterium | reverse complement strand
TGCACTTGCCTACAAGCCAATTTCCCTTTACAGGCAAGTAATGTTGACCTTTTGCGCTTGCCTACATGAAGATTTTCCTTTACAGGCACGCAAAATACTCGTATTGAATAAAAAATAATGGATTTGTGGCATTTAGAAGCCCGGCCACTGGGCGGAAAATGAAAGAAATCATTGGCAGCGCGGATTCGCACTGCCAATGACAAATGAATTTTGTATGAATTCTCTTCCTGCGAGAACTGCGTTGCAGTCTGTGCTTTGCTCTGGACCGTAACAGGTTTGCGAACAAATCACGCGTAATTTCGCAACTCGCAACTCGCGACTCGCAACCATTAAACAGGATATGCGCCGTTCTTGGTATCAGCAACGGTCTGGTCAACCTTCTCCTGCTGCGCCTGACGATATTTGAAGAAGTCAGTTGCAACCTGAGGGAACAATGCGTAGGACAGAACGTCCTCGTCCTGCTGCTTCCATTCCTTCATCTCGCTCTCAAGCTTATCCAGCTCGTTGGGGATCAGGTCTGCAGGACGGCAGGTAATGCGCTTCTCGCCAGGGATAACCTTGTTGATGACGTCCTGATTCATGGGCTTGATGGTCTGACCATATTCGCCGCGAAGTACTGCCTTGGTCTCCTTCGTTGCCATCTTGTAACGCTCGCCCATCAATACGTTGAACACGGCCTGCGTACCAACAATCTGGGAAGAAGGCGTAACCAGAGGCGGCTCACCAAGATCCTTACGAACTCTGGGGATTTCCTTGAGCACGTCATAGTACTTATCTTCTGCGTTCTGCTCCTTCAGCTGGCTCACCATGTTGGAAAGCATGCCGCCAGGTACCTGATACAGCAAGGTCTTAATGTCAACGCCCATTACCTTAGGATTGAGCAGGCCCGTCTTCAGGCACTCGTCTCTGTAAGGACGGAAGTAATCAGCGATCTCAGCAAGAAGGTTCTGATCATATCCGGTATCATAAGGCGTTCCCTTGAAGGTCTCAACCATAACCTCGGTTGCCGGCTGGGAAGTACCCATGGCAAACGGGCTCATTGCACAGTCGATCACGTCAACGCCTGCCTCTACGGCCTTTAAGTAGGTCATGCCTGCCACGCCGGAGGTATAGTGGGTATGTAACTGGATGGGAAGATTCGTTACGCTCTTCATGGCTGCGATCATCTCAGATGCCTTGTAAGGAACGAGAAGACCTGCCATGTCCTTGATACAGATGGAGTCAGCCCCCATCTCCTCGATCTTCTTTGCCATGTCCATCCAATAATCGATGGTATATGCATCGCCCAGGGTGTAGGAAAGGGCAACCTGTGCATGGCCGCGGCCCTCCTGAACCTTGAACTTGTTGGTAGCATCTACGGCTGCCTGCAGATTTCTCAGATCGTTCAAGCAGTCGAAGATACGAATGATGTCGATACCGTTGGAGATGGACTTCTGTACGAAGTACTCTACCACGTCATCTGCGTAAGGTCTGTAACCCAAGATGTTCTGTCCGCGGAACAGCATCTGCAGCTTGGTCTTCTTAAACTTGTCGCGAAGCTTGCGAAGTCTGTCCCAAGGATCTTCCTTCAGGAAACGAAGCGCTGCGTCAAAGGTAGCGCCGCCCCAACACTCTACGGAATGATATCCCACCTGATCCATCTTCTCTGCGATGGGGAGCATCAGCTCGGTAGGCATTCTCGTTGCAATCAGGGACTGATGCGCGTCACGCAACACAGTCTCTGTAATTTTAATAGGCTTCTTTTCGATTTCAGCCATGATTTCATCCTCCATTTTTCTTTTATGCCTCGTCAGTCAGCTCAGCTGACCTTTTTCTCCCTTAAAAGAGAGGCGTTACGATCATACTTGAATTTAGAACACTCCGAACACGGCCATGAACGTACCGGCCGCAACTGCCGTTCCGATAACGCCTGCAACGTTAGGTCCCATTGCATGCATCAGAAGGAAGTTCGTGGGATCTGCTTCCGCACCAACCTTCTGGGATACGCGGGCCGCCATGGGCACTGCGGATACGCCAGCCGATCCAATGAGGGGATTTGTTTTGCCCTTGGTGATCACCATCATCAGGTCGCCAAAAATCACTCCGGCCGCCGTACCAAAGATAAATGCGCAAAGACCAAGCGCAACGATCTTTAAGGTATCAAAGTTCAGGAATGCTTCTGCGCTGGTAGTTGCACCTACGGAGGTACCAAGCAGGATAACTACGATGTACATCAATGCGTTAGAAGCCGTATCGGTCAGCTGTCTTACGACGCCACTCTCACGGAACAGGTTACCAAGCATCAGCATGCCTACCAGGGGCACGGTGGTCGGAAGGATCAGACCAACAACGATGGTAACGATAATGGGGAACAGGATTCTCTCCAGCTTGGAAATGGGACGAAGCTGGCTCATCTTGATCTGTCTCCACTTCTCCTTCGTGAGAAGCTTCATTACGGGAGGCTGAATGATGGGCACCAGGGACATGTAGGAATATGCTGCCACTGCAATGGGTCCAAGAAGTCCCGTTTGTCCAAGCTTACTAGCAAGGAAAATGGAGGTAGGGCCGTCAGCACCGCCAATGATGGAAATGGCTGCGGCTGCCTTGTCATTGAATCCAAGTGCGATTGCTCCGAAGTATGCGGCAAAGATACCAAACTGCGCTGCCGCGCCAAGGAGAAAGCTCTTAGGGTTTGCGATCAAGGGACCAAAGTCCGTCATTGCGCCAACGCCCATGAAGATCAGGGAAGGAAGGATTGCCCACTCGTCAAGCAAGTAGAAATAATGCAATAATCCTCCAACGCCGTTGGGTGAATTCTCGATCGACATCATAATGTCAGGATAAATGTTTACCAGAAGCATGCCGAATGCAATAGGCGTTAAGAGCAACGGCTCAAACCCATGCCGGATGGCCAGGTAAAGGAAAAAGCATGCAACGCCGATCATCAGATAGTTTCCCCAAGTCAGGTTAAAGAAGGCTGTCTGATGGATCAGATTGCTAAACGTATTAACGATATAGTCCATTTGTAGACCTCCTGTTGTTATTGTCTCTTATGCGCCTTATTAGTTCATGGTTGCAAGCAGCGCACCAGCCTCAACAGGGTCGCCAACGCCAACGTTAATGCTTGCGATGGTGCCGTCCTGAGGAGCAACAACGGGAATCTCCATCTTCATGGCCTCAAGGATTACGACTGCATCGCCCTTCTTTACTGCCTGGCCAACCTTGCCTTCAATCTTAAATACTTTACCAGCTGCGCCTGCTTCGATCTTTACGCTGCCTGCCGCGCCGCTTGCTGCGGGTGCTGCAGCTGCGGGAGCCTTGGGAGCTGCCTTGGGAACTACGGGTGCCTTAACGGGTGCAACGGCGCCGCTGGATGCGCCTTCTTCTACAACAACGTCATAAACGTTTCCATTTACGGTAATGGTATAATTCTTCATTTTATTCTCCTTCTGCCGTTCTTGCGGCTGTCATTTTATTATCTTCTGCGGATGGATCTTACTACAAAGCCATCCGTGTTCGTGCTGCCCTCATAAGCTGCAATTGCAGCGGCAATGACAGCCACAAGTTCCGTATCATCTTCCTCTTCCACGACTGCAGGCGTAACAACGGGAGCGTTGACAACCTCTGGCTTTTTCGGCTCCTCTTCCTTTTCAGAAAAGGCTGCCTGGATCTTCGGGATCAAGCCAAACAAAGCAATGATCAAACTGATCAGGATCAGTACCGCGAATACGGTACCCATGCCGATCAAGGTATTTAATCCTGCTTTCTCCATCAACTCTGCAAAAGTAGATTTCGCATTCAGCGAACCGCCTTCCAATCTACAGAAAAGGTCATTGGAAAAGATCATCTCAATATCTGCATTTCCGCGTTCGCACTGAACTTCCGCATGTGCAATGATCTGCTGTCCCTTGATTTCAGCCGTAACCGTGCCAAGCATGATGCTTCCTGCATCATCTACCTTTAACGCACCAGTCTGCTGTTTGGAAAGCTTAAAGGATTCAACGACCGTTTTAAGGCCATGTCCGTCAATCAGGAATGATGCCTGCTCCGAATTGAAAATAGCTTCCAGTTCTTCGTTTCCAAAATTTACAAACTTGGGATAAACGTCCTGTTCGGAAAGCATGTCTGCGTTCTTGACGGCTTCATTAAACAAACCTGAGGTAATAAGGGTAATGCGGTCTTGTTGGAGCAGGACCGCTTGCTGCTTGATTCCCTTTTCCTCTTCCGTCTCCGCACAAGCCGCAAGACTCAAGACGCAAAGAAGCGTGCAAAGCAATGCAACAATTTTCTTCATTCTTAAGTCTCCTTTCCTAGACCGTCAGATGCTTCTTTGCAGGACGATCTTCGGTCTTGGTGTACAACATTTCAATGGCACCGATTACGTATTTTCTGGTGAGCGCGGGCTCAACCACCTGATCTACGTAACCTCTTCTTGCGGCGCTCCTTACGTTGGACTGAAGCATTTTGTATGCTGCAGCCTTGTCATTAATGACGTCAGCGCCTTGACCTTCATACATGATCTTTGCGGCAAGCTTGCTGTCCATGGTTCCGATCTCGGCATTAGGCCATGCGATCGTCAGATCAGCGCCGGTTGCCTTGGAATTCATAACGGTATAAGCGGTGCCGTAAGCCTTGCCGATGATCACGTTCACCTTGGGAACGGTTGCGTCAGCAAATGCTGCGGTCAGCTTTGCTGCAGCCTTTGCCATGCCCTTTTCAGAGCAGGTCGTTGCCTCAAAACCGGTAACGTTCGTCAAGGTAACAATGGGAATCTCAAATGCATCACAGAAGTTCACGAACTCTGCAGCCTTAAGACATCCCTTCTTGGTCAGAACGGTATCAAACTTCTCGGTTACCTTGCCCGTATCGGAAGCGATCTCGCTTCTGTCAAGGACTTCACTTCTGTTGGCGATCACGCCAACGGTCGCGCCATTCAGGCGCATAAATCCGGTTACCATGCTCTTCTCGTAATCTGCCTTCACCTCAAAGAAAGCGTTGTCGTCAGCGAGAATTGCGGCCGCAACGGCGGTATCTCCTACGAAGCTTTCGATTTCAGGATTTACCCTGTTCAGGTCATCCGTGCATTCCTCGAGATAGCTTGAGTCATCTTCATTATTTGCAGGCAGCATGCTTACCAACTCCCTGATCTTTGCGATCACGGAAGCCTCATCACCAACAAAGTCAACGATGCCAGCTTCTTCAGACTGGAACTTTGCCGCAGCAGTGTCACACTTGCCGGTATTGTTTCCTGCAAGGCAGTTAGGCGCATTCACAAAGAGCTTTGCGCTTTTCTCTTCCATAAAGGTGAAGTCTGCCATTGCGGAAAGAACGGCAAGTCCGCCGCCACAGTTGCCCATAACTGCGGTAATCTGAGGGATCACGCCGGATGCAAGGGTCTGCTTCAGGTAAAGCTCACCAAACGCGTTCAGTGCGTCCGTTCCTTCCTGGAGACGAATTCCCGCGCTGTCCAGAAGTCCGATCACGGGTGCGCCGGTCTTCATGGCGAGATCATACAGATTTGCAATCTTCTTCGCATGCATTTCACCCAGGGTACCGTTCATCACGGAAACGTCCTGGCTGTAAACGTATACGGGATTGCCTGCGATCACTCCGTAGCCGGTAATGCAACCGTCCGAAGGAGCGTCGGTGGGTTTCATATTGAAATCCGTTGCCCTGGCAGTCACCAGCGCACCGATTTCAACGAAACTGTTGTCATCGAGCAAAGCTGTGATTCTTTGACTCGCTTTCGATGTGTTACTCATGCTTTCAGCCCTCCATTTATTGTAAATAAAACACTAACGTAATTGAACTTTGGGAAAATGAAAAACCAATTCTCCCCCATTATTCAAAAATCCTACTCAGTATAACACAAAAAAAGCAATTCGCAAAGAGGCAAATTGCTTTTTTTTCGTTATTTTTTGTCTTAACTCAATCTCCATAATTCGTCGATCATGTTACCGATCCACTCGATGGTTTTCTTTAAAGGTTCGTCCGTCGTTACGTCAACGCCCGCCTCCCTGGCAAACTCCACCGGCGCAAGCGTTGCTCCCGCCGTAAGCACCCTCTTCCAGTCTTCCACGGCAGGCATTCCCTCAGCGTCGATTCTCTCCGCAACCTGTGTTGCTATGGTCAGCCCCGCACTGTAGGTATAGGAATAAAGGCCCATGTAATAATGCGGCTGACGCATCCAGGTAAGCTCCGCACCTTCCGTCAATTCCACGGCATCGCCCCAAAACTTCGTAAGTACGGACCTCATGATCTCATTCAGCGTATCCGCCTGAACGGAACCGCCTTGGTCAATGATCTTGTAGACCTCCCTCTGGTACGCCGCCTCCAAAAGATGCGTTACGAAATTGTGATAATACGTATTTCCGATCATGTTGGCGATCACCCAGCGGCGGAATCTTTTATCTTCTGACGTCTTCAACAGATACTTCGCCATGAGCACCTCATTCATGGTGGACGGCGATTCTACGAAATATCTCGATACGTCCGTGTCAAAAAGGCTTTGCGCCGCATTACAAAGCTTAAAATGACCTGCATGACCCAGCTCATGTGCCAAAGTAAACACGTCCGACATTCTTCCATTCCAATTCAACAAGATATAGGAATGGGTTCCGTAGGGGCTGGCGCAAAAGCCTCCCGTGGACTTTCCAAGATTCTGCGCAAAGTCTACCCAGCGACTCTCCAGCGCCTCCTTAAGCATGGCTCCATATTCCTCACCCATCACGGAAAGTCCCTTGAGCACGTAATCCTTTGCGTCCGCAAGCGTGACGGAAGGACTGTATCCAGGATCCAGAGGGAGCTTTAAGTCTGCGTAGGTCATCTTGTCCAAGCCATGGACCTTCTGCAGAAGCTTTGCATATTTACGCATGTGCGGGGCAAGCTGTTCCATGATCACGTCGATCTGACGGTCGTACAATTCCCTGGAAACCATCTGATCATGCAACAGGTAATCAAACACGCTGTCGAAGCCCCGCAGGTCGGCCATGGTTTTTTCGTACTTTACCTGAGCGTTATATGCCGTCGCGGTTACGTTTAAGTAGTCCGTCAGTTTTTTCGAGAATGCCGTAAACGCACCTCTTCTGACAGCCGTATTCTCTTCATATTCATAATCATCTTCAAACAGAGAATACCCCAGGGGATATTGTTTCCCGTCCGCTTCAAATTCCGGGAACGTCATGTCT
Organism: uncultured Lachnospiraceae bacterium; assembly: GCA_946414885.1. GTDB lineage: Bacteria > Bacillota > Clostridia > Lachnospirales > Lachnospiraceae > Acetatifactor. The sequence continues at coordinate 13,410 of CAMKQH010000044.1, read as the reverse complement.
CCGAGCTTTGCAACGTTATAGATCTCATAAGGCGTCCCGAATGTCTGCCCCAGGGCAGCCAATGCCTTTTCCGCCTCAGGCGTCAGCTGATGCGGCTTGTCCAGAAGAATTTTCTTCAGATAACCAGCGTTTCCCGCATTAAGCTTTGCTGCCTCACGGATCATGCTTTCGTCGCACTGACCAATCTCAACGTCAATAAAGGAAAGGCAGGCACGATATTTTGCACATTCCAGCCCCACTTTCCCCGCCAATTCCTGTAAATGCTGGTCCTGATAATCCACGGACTGTGCCAGCTCAGCATAACTCTCCGCCAGATATATCGTCTCATGAACCTTCTGATACTCCGTAACGCAGGCAGCGATCTTCTCCGGCGAATTCAGCTTTCCGCGATAAGTCGCCTCAATCTGCTTAGCTACGTTCATTGCCCTTTCTAAGTCCTTTAGCATTTCCTCCTCATTTGGATAAAGATCCTCCAAATTCCAGGTAAGTTCTACCGGAACGTCTTTTCTTGCAACCAGTTTTTCAGCCATGTCTCTTTCCTCCCTAATCCTATATATAGTCGCGCAACCTGCTTAAGGCACCACTCGAAGTCAATTCTTTCAACGTTTTCCGCAGCGATCACGCATTCCGTTTGTAACGTTTCATCCCCCACAACGTACCGGATCTCGCCAAGAATCTGCCCCTCCCTGACGGGAGCCGTTAATTCCTTTGGAAGCAAAATCTCCGTACTTAATTCTTCATCTTCGCGCAAAAGAACTCCAGCCGTCATTTGTCCTTCCCGCGCTTCCGTTCTTCCCAGAATTCTAAGCTTTGCGCTTACGGGCTGGTCAATCTCCGTTCCCCTGCCGCCAAGGACGCGGATTTCCGGCAAGGCATTTTCCTTAACCAACGTCTCTTCATCTTGCAGATCCAATCGCCGGAAATTCTCCATGCCATAATTCATCAGCGTTTTCGTATCCTTCCATTTATAGGTCCTATTATTGGGCCAACCGCAGGCAAGCAGTGCCACGACAAAAACGCGTCCTTCACTCTCAAGCGCACCAACGTAACAATAGCCTGCTTTTCCAGTAAATCCCGTCTTCCCACTGATCGCGCCCTTCATCATTGACAGAAAACCGTTGTGATTATTAAAGGAGAACGCCCTTTTATTAGCGGTAAACGAATAATCTGGTTCCCTCGTGATCTCCAAAAATTCTTCTTTCTTCGGAGATTTCAAGATCGCATAGGCGAGGATCTTCGCAAGATCCGTTGCCGTCACGTGGTGCGTCAGAACTCCATTGCTCCCATCCTCATAGCGAACGATTTCTTCCGCGTCAAGACCGTTGGGCGTAATGAAATAAGCATCCTTGCACCCAATTTCCCTGGCCTTTTGATTCATCAAATCCGCGAAGGCCTTGACTGCCTGTTGGCTCTCTTCCTTTGTGAATTCCTTTTCTTCCTTTTGCGCCAATTCCGCAACCGACCTCTTTCCAACGTGCTCCGCCAGGGCGACTGCGGAATCATTATGAGATTCCAACATTAGCGAATATAATAATTGCTTCACGCCATAGCTTTCTCCGCGCATGGCTCCTAGCTTCACCTTCGGCATGGAAGCCGCATAGTCTGATATGGTGACGTTCTCGCCCAGTCCGCAGTTTTCCAACACGAGAATGCAGGTCAAAACCTTTGTCGTGCTTGCATTCGGCATTGGTTCGTTCTCCGCTTTCCCATACAAAACCCTTCCAGACTCTCCGTCCAAAAGGACGGCAGAAGTTGCATACAGGGAAAGCTCCGCTTCTCCTCCCGCAAGGCATGGAAATCCATGGGCAAGAAGCAATAAAGCCAGGGACAAAAACATAATTGATTTTCTAAACCTTTGAAACAAAAAACACCCCACGCCATGAACTGTGTCTCCACACATTTTATGACGCGGGTGCGGTTTTATGTCTTACAATCAATCCAGACGGATCTTTACCTCTGCTTCCGCCTGTGCCTTAAACTCTTCCATCTGAACCGTGCTGAGCTCCGGAAGCTCCTCCAGGCTTTTTACGCCAAAGGTGCGAAGGAATTGCTCCGTGGTTCCAAACAGGATCGGGCGTCCCGGTGCGTCAAGCCTTCCCAGTTCCGTGATGAGATCATATTCCAACAGCTTGTTGATGGCATGATCGCAATTTACGCCACGGATGTTTTCCACGTCAAGTCTCGTCACGGGTTGCTTGTAGGCAATGATGGAAAGCGTCTCGATCACGGTATCCGTAAGCACGATCTTCTTTGGATTCTTTGCTATCTTGATCAGATACTCATAGGTCTCCGGCTTCGTACAGAGCTGAACCGCATTTTCAAACTGCGTGAGCATAATGCCGCGTTCCTCTGATTGATACTTTTCTTCCATCTTCTTTAAGATTTTTTTCGCGGATCTAAGGTCCATTCTTGCGACGTCCGCAAGTTTACTGATCTCTACGGTATCTCCCATGGTAAAGAGTATTGCCTCAAACACGGCTTCCGCTTCCGTCTCGGATAATGGCTTTTGCTCCTCCGCGTTTTCCTCAACGGTTAACGCTTCTTCCTCCATTTGTCCTTCCAAAGCGGATTGATTCTTTTCTTCCTCTCGTTCACTCATCTTTATGTCCACCGATCTTTTTAATCATTTTCTTCCGAAGCTTTCTTGTCATGACAGGACGTGATCATGATGTCGTCAAATAAATTCTCCTGACTGATCATAATCTTTCCGGTTTTCATCAGTTCCAGGATGATCAGGAACGTCACGATGATCTCCGCACGGCTCTTTTGCTTCTCCAGAAGTTTTCGGAAGCTAAAGGTTTTATGCTCTCTCGCATAGGCCTCTACGTACAGCGTCTTGGCGCTCATGTCGATCTCTTCCTTTTCGATGCGTCCGTACTGGCTACGAATGGGGTCGATCTTGTCCTCCTGACGTCTGATCACGCTCCGGAAGATTTCCTGAAGCTTCCCAAGATTCAGGTCTCCAACCAATTCGTCATAATTCAGCGGCGGCTTGTATTTCGCTACCTCCTCGGGAACGTGCTGGCTGCGATACATGTTCTTCGCAGCATCCACCTGCCTGTCCCTAAGTTCCAGGGACATGTACTTGTACATCTTGTATTCCAGAAGCTTTTGTACCAATTCAGCCCTGGGATCTTCCTCCTCGCCTTCCTCATTTACCTCCGCGGGAAGAAGCATCTTGCACTTGATGTCGATCAGCGTGGCCGCCATGACAAGAAATTCGCTCATGACGTTCATGTCCTCTTCCTGCATCTGTTTTACGTAATCCAGATACTGGGCCGTGATCTCCACGATGGGAATGTCATAGATGTCTATTTTGTTTTTTTCGATCAGATGGAGCAGAAGGTCCAGCGGACCCTCAAACTTCTCCAGTTTCACCGAAATTGCCATAACGAAAAGTACCTTTCCAACTTACCTCTAACTTTAAAAACCAGTAATTATTTTACCATAAATCCGCTTTTTTTCAAAGCGCTTTTTTCTTCTTGGGAGATTTCCGGGAAAGCTTTTCGATGCCTTGCCTGTCCGACTTTTGAAACTGCAAAAAGATCAAATCTCCAGGGTTAAATGCGCGAAACGGAATGGTATGACAGCCTAGTCCCCTGCTAAGCAGCATGTGGGAATTTCCTTCTTCAAAAAGGCCTCCGTCATATTTGGGAAATAGCTTTACGGCCGGAGAAATAACTCCCTTATTCCAAAAGGGAATTCTTACCACGCCACCATGCACGTGACCCGACAATACAAGATCCGCCCCCCATGCCGCATATTCCGGAAAATAGTCCGGATTATGTGCCAGAAGTATCGTGAAGACAGATTTGTCCGGCTCGCCAAGGACCCCCGTAAGATACGTATCCCGCATGGGCGTTCTCTTTTTTCTTCGATAATATTTGTGGTGGATCTGACTGCCAATGACCTCAACGCCATATTCCCCGAAGGCCCTTCGTTCATTGCTCATGAGCTTTACTTTGATCTCCGAAAGTGCCTCCCGGTAGCGCGCTCCCATGTCTCCGTATTCTTTTCGGTATAAGCGGATGCGATGCTCGTGATTTCCCACGCCGTAACAGATGGGATAATCCTTTGCCAGTTCCCTAAGAAGCTCGATTGCGGGCGCAAAGTCCTTTCCAGGCTTAGCCGTCATCAAGTCTCCGGCGATCAGAACAACGTCCGGCTTTCCGTCACGGATCGCATTCAACAGCAGTTCATTATCCCTGCCAAATTTTTGGTTGTGAAGATCCGCCAGGACCACGGCCCTAAAGTCCTTTTGAATGCGCGGGTCCGTCACGACATATTCCGTTGTCTCAAAATGCGTCGAGTCATGAAGCATGATCCAAAAAAGGATCATGACCAGCACGCCCAACACCAAGATAATCACGTCCATTGATTCGCGCGTCCTCCGCAAAAAATCAAGTTTTCCCTCGTAATCTTATCATAAAAACAAGCCTTGGTCAAAACGTATTTTGCCAAGACATTGCCTTTCACTGCTGAAACAACAGGCTTTGAAACGCATAGAGCAAATAAGAACCGAACCCTGCCCTTTCGACGGAGGTCTGATATCTTATGGGTACTCTGCCAAGCTCAGCTCCCTGATAAGAATATACGACGTAACCAGCCAGTTCTCCTGCCGTCACGGGAGCCTGGGCCGCTTCCGGGAGTTCCAAAGCCTTCTCTATCGCATCGAAGTCAATGCTCTCAAGATCAAGATAAGAAAAGGTACCGTCTGACTCAATCTCAATCTCCTTCTCCAATGCATTCTTAACCGGAATTTGAGTTGGCTTAATAGGTTCCTGATCCTCGTAAAGCCTGCAGCTTGCATAGCCGTAAGTCAACAAGGTCTGGGCTTCCGAAAATCTTGCCTTAGGATCAGGTGCGCCCAGGACCACCGCGATCAGGTCGATCCCGTCCTTTGACGCCGTTGCGGAAATACAGTATTTTGCTTTTTGCGTCGAGCCCGTCTTCAACCCCGTGCAATATGCATATCGCTTTAACAGCTTATTCGTACTGCTGAGCGTAAAGGTACTGCTCCCCCTGTTTGTCACATGAGTCACGTCCTCCATCCAGATCTTTGTATAATCAAACACTTCCGGATATTCCGTGATCAATTCCCTTGACATGATCGCCACGTCCCGCGCCGTTGTATAATGATTCTCCGAATCCGACAGCCCACAGCAATCCAGAAAATGCGTCCCAGTCATTCCTAAGACCGCAGCCTTGTCATTCATCATCTTGACAAAGGCCTCCTCACTTCCCGCGATATGCTCTGCAACGGCAACGCTGGCGTCATTTCCCGAGGCAACCGCGATACATTTGATCATCGTATCTAAGGTTTGCACCTCCCCCTGTGCCAAATAAACCTGGGATCCGCCCATGGAAGCAGCGTGCTCACTGACAATTACTTCTTCCTGCAAATCTGCTTTTCCTTCATGGATCTGCTCAAAGGTAAGCAGTAGCGTCATGATCTTGGTAATGCTTGCAGGGCTTCGTTTTTCATCCGCGTTCTTTTCATAGATCACCGTTCCCGTGGAACGCTCGATCAAAATGGCTGAAGGAGCCGTAAGTTCTATCTGCGCCTTGCAACGTGTTGGATTGCTTAAGACGAAGCACAACGCGACGAACGCACCCATCATTCCCGCCAGTAACCTGTTTTCTTTTCCATTCCATTTGCGCAAAACGGCCATACCTCCTTTTCTGGATTACTTCAGAATATGAAGGCATGGCCGAATTTATGACTCACTATTTACTTTTTCCAACGAAGGGATTATTCTGCGTCAGGGTGATTTACTTTATTTGCGCGGCTAATGTCGGGCTTTTCCTTCATTCCCTGTCCGCCAAGGGCTTTGGGCCATCCAAAGATCTGGCTAAACTGAACCATGTAATCAATGAAGACAAGGAAATAAATGACAACCAACAGAAGAATGCCAAGACGCTTGTCAACCGCGTCAATGAAATTCATCATGGTTCCGTGCAGGAAATGTACGACAACCAGTGCATAAATGCCCCAGGCAAGCGTACTCTCCAGGCAGATGATTCCTTGATAGTTAAAGGGTTTGTCCTTGTAATCCCACCAAAGTTCCCCAAGGGATTTGATCATCATTTTCCCGACAATAAACTCAAAAGTAGTTGCAACGATGCACCCGCCAATGTAAACTGCCACGTACTGTCCTTTGAACGGTGCAAAGATCAGATATCCGCCTATGCAACCAAAACCGTAGATCGGACAGAACGGTCCTCTTGCAAACCCTCTATTCGTCACCCGCTTATTGCAGATCGACATATAGATGGATTCGATCAGCCAGCCCATCATGCTGTAGATTGCAAAAAGCGCACAATAATGATATAAGTCAATGCTTAACGCTTCTTCCAGCCACATCATTTTCGTACCTCGAATCTTCCGGCTAAAAGCCGTGATTTTGTTAATCAAAATCCCCAGTCGAAACCGGCTGGGGATTGATTTTTAAGTTTTAGTTATATTTGCGCTTTCTCGCAGCCTCAGACTTCTTCTTACGCTTCACGCTAGGCTTCTCGTAATGCTCACGCTTACGAATCTCCTGCTGAATACCAGCCTTTGCACAGCTTCTCTTGAAGCGGCGCAATGCACTGTCCAAAGTCTCGTTTTCTTTTACGATTACGTTTGACATGTTCTACACCCGACCCTCCCTTCAGTCCCGCTAGCATTTCTGACTGATTGGGTTATTTTTTGTGGCGCTTATCACGCACACTAATGACATTATATCATAAAAATTTCATTCGTCAACAGTTTTTTCTGAAGAGATTATAATTGCCCTTCCAAAACCTTTGCAGCTTCCTCAATCGCAGCGGGAATTCCTGCAGGATTCTTGCCGCCGGCTTGCGCCATGTTCGGGCGTCCGCCGCCGCCACCGCCAACCAATGCGGCGATTCCCTTGATCAGGTTTCCGGCATGCGCGCCAGCCTTTACGGCGCCGTCCGTTGCCATGGCAACCATGTTGACCTTGCCGTCCTGCTCGGAAAGAAGCACGATGACACCTTCGCCAAGCTTATCCTTCAGCTGGTCTCCCAGATCGCGAAGTCCGTTCATATCCACGCCTGCGACGCTCGTTGCAAGAAGCTTCACGCCCTTTACTTCCTTTACCTGATCCATCACGTCGCCAAGCGAATTCTTGGCAAGCTTGGATTTCAGGGACTCGTTCTCAGAAGAAAGTGCCTTGACCTCCGCCTGCAAATGCTGGATCTTTTCCACCAGATTTGCCGTGGTGGATTTTGCAACTGCGGCTGCCTGCTTTAAGGTCTCTTCGATGGCCTTGTAATGCTCGATCACGTTTGCGCTGGTCAGGCCCTCAATTCTTCTTACGCCTGCAGCGATGCCGCTCTCGGAAAGGATCTTGAAGGAAGCAATGTCGCCCGTTCTCTTAACGTGCGTGCCGCCGCAGAACTCTTTCGAGAAATCGCCTACGGACACAACGCGGACGGTCTCGCCGTACTTCTCGCCAAACAGTGCCATTGCACCGCTCTTCTTTGCCTCTTCAATATTCATTACGTCCGTTACAACGGGAACGTCCTCTAAAATCTTTGCATTGACGATCTCTTCTACCTTAGCGATTTCCTCTTCCGTCATTGCACGGGAGAAGCTAAAGTCAAATCTGGTTCTTGCGCCGTCCTGATAGGAACCTTGCTGATGAACGTCGCTGCCAAGAACCTGCTGAAGTGCTGCCTGCAGAAGGTGCGTCGCCGTATGGTTTTTGCAAGTGCTTGCACGGTTAGCGGCATCCACCTCCATGCGAACGTGATCTCCTGCGGAAATCTTTCCGGTAAGGACTTTTCCAACGTGGCCAACCTTACCGCCGGGAAGCTTTATGGTCTCTTCCACTTCAAAGACGCCGTTTGCGCCCTTGATCAAGCCAAAGTCGCCCTTCTGGCCGCCCATGGTAGCATAAAATGCCGTTACGGGAACAACGATAGTACCTGCATTACCCTCAGTGATCTCATTTACGCGTGCATCTCCAGATGCCATCGCAGCGATCGTCGTGTCATTCATGATCACGTCGTAGCCAACAAATTCAGTTGTGAACGCATCTCCAAGATCCTCAAAGAGATTTGCGTCTGCGGAAAGCTTTGCGGAGAAGTTCTGATTCTCGCGAGCCTTCTGCTTTTGCTCCTCCATGGCTGCGGCAAATCCTGACTCATCCACGGAAAGTCCCTCTTCCTCAGCGAGCTCCACCGTCAGCTCAATCGGGAAACCGAAGGTATCATAAAGATAGAATGCAGACTTTCCATCGATCTTATCGCTCTTTTCTGCCTGTTTCTGCTCCAGAATCTTCTTGAATTCCTTCAGGCCATTTTCAAGAGTCGCCTCGAAACGCTCAATCTCCTTGCCAAGCTCGGAAAGAATAAATGCCTTGTTTTGTACAAGAAGGGGATAGCTCTCTGCGTAAACTCCAATATAGGTCTCTGCAACCTTTAAGATGTTCTCTTCCTTAAGACCCAGCGCCCGAGCATGTCTTACGGCACGACGAATCAGTCTGCGAAGCACGTAGCCTGCACCTGCATTTGAAGGAAGAAGCTTCTTCTCATCTCCGATCAGCATCACTGCCGTACGGGTATGATCCGCAAGGATTCTCATGGACCTGGTCATCTTCTCGTCAGAATCATACTTGATGCCGCTGGCCTGCTCAATATAACTTATGGAAGGCGCATGCAGGTCGATCTTATATACGTCATCCAGACCGTTCAGGAACGCAAGGATTCTCTCAAGTCCCCAACCGGTATCCACGTTCTGCTGCTTTAAGGGGGTAAGATGCCCATCCTGATGCTTTTCATACTGCATGAACACGTCATTACCGATTTCAGTGTACTTTCCGCAGTGGCATCCAGGCTTACAGTCAGGGCCGCAGGGAGGTACGTCATCCTTTACGTAGAACATCTCGCTGTCAGGACCGCAGGGACCGTACTCGAGTCCCCACCAGTTATCCTCAGCGGGAAGATAGAAAATATTCTCTTTCTTAAAGCCGGAAGCGATACGGTACTGCGCACCCTCTTCGTCCCTGGGTGCATTCTCATCTCCCGCAAACACGGTTGCGGCAAGGTGATCGGCATCAAATCCAAAGAGCCCGGTCAGAAGCTCGTAGCTCCACTGACAACGCTCCTTCTTGAAGTAATCTCCAAGGCTCCAACTTCCCATCATCTCGAAGAAGGTTCCGTGGCTCTTGTCGCCTACGGAATCGATGTCGTTGGTTCTAACGCAGCCCTGCACGTTGCAAAGTCTCGTTCCCATGGGATGCTTCTTACCAAGCAGATAAGGCATCAACGGCTGCATTCCTGCCACGTTGAACATAACGCCCGTGGAGCCGTCCGAAACCAAAGATACCGCTCCAACGTCCTTATGACCCCTCTCCATATAAAACTCTTTCCAAGCTTTTCTCAATTCCGTTGAGGTAAATTTTCTCATGATGTTTTCCTCTTTCTTTGGTTGTTAGAACGTAAACTTGTCTGCGAAGTATGCATCCAAGTCTGCGATGGCAACGCGCTCCTGCTCCATGGAATCACGGAATCTTACGGTTACGCAGCCGTCGGTCTCGGAATCGAAATCATAGGTTACGCAGAAAGGAGTGCCGATCTCGTCCTGACGGCGATATCTCTTACCGATGTTGCCTCTGTCGTCGAACTCACAGTTATACTTCTTGCAAAGCTGGGTATAAATCCTCTCTGCACCCTCATTCAGCTTCTTGGAAAGAGGAAGCACGCCAATCTTTACGGGTGCCAGTGCGGGATGGAAATGAAGTACGGTTCTCATATCGCCGCCCTCAAGCTCCTCCTCGTCATATGCAGCGCAAAGGAAGGCAAGCACTACGCGGTCTGCGCCAAGGGAAGGCTCAACCACGTAAGGGATATATTTCTCATTGGTCTCATCATCAAAATAGGTCATGTCCTCACCGGAGGTATTTGCATGCTGGGTCAGATCGTAATCCGTTCTGTCAGCAATGCCCCAAAGCTCGCCCCAGCCGAAGGGGAACAGGAACTCGATGTCCGTGGTGCCCTTGCTGTAGAAGCAAAGCTCCTCAGGGCTGTGGTCGCGAAGACGGATCTCATCTTCCTTCATGCCAAGGGAGAACAGCCAGTCACGGCAGAAGCCTCTCCAATACTGGAACCACTCCATGTCAGTGCCGGGCTTGCAGAAGAACTCAAGCTCCATCTGCTCAAACTCTCTGGTACGGAAAGTGAAGTTACCGGGAGTGATCTCGTTACGGAAGGACTTACCGATCTGGCCAATGCCGAAGGGAAGCTTCTTGCGGGAGGTTCTCTGTACGTTCTTGAAGTTTACGAAAATACCCTGAGCGGTCTCGGGACGAAGATATACGGTATTCTTTGCATCCTCGGTTACGCCCTGGAAGGTCTTGAACATCAGGTTGAACTGACGAATGTCGGTGAAGTTGTGCTTTCCGCAGGTAGGGCAGGGAATGTTGTTCTCCTCAACGAAGTTCTTCATCTTCTCCTGGCTCCAGGCGTCAACGCTCTCCTCCAGCTTGATGCCCTTCTCCTCGCAGTAGTCCTCGATCAGCTTGTCAGCGCGGAAACGCTCATGACATTCCTTACAATCCATCAGAGGATCGGAAAAGCCGCCGAGATGTCCGCTGGCCACCCAAGTCTGGGGATTCATCAGGATCGCGCAGTCAACGCCTACGTTATAAGGATTCTCCTGAACGAATTTCTGCCACCAGGCCTTCTTTACGTTGTTCTTCAGTTCCACGCCGAGATTACCGTAATCCCAGGTATTCGCCAGTCCGCCGTAAATCTCGGAACCGGGATACACAAAACCTCTGGCCTTCGCCAACGCAACGATTTTTTCCATTGTCTTTTCCATAGTCTTTCCTCTTCTCTCTTCTCTTAAATATTTATCTTTATCATCCTAGGCGCTGCCCGGGAAGATTCATTCACTTTTTCAGCAGGATGACTGCCGCGTCTTCGCAACCCGTCGTGTCCGCCATTCCGTTCTCTGAGATCTTTACGTCATGGCCGTAATACTGTGCGTCAAAGGGTAAACTAATTAACGTCTTTGCATCCGTCACAAGAACGTGTCTGGTTTTCAATTTCTCTTTTGTGGCCTCGTCAAGAGTGATCGTCCCGGATGGTCCGTATAATTCTGATCCAGTAAAAATAAGCTTCTTCTGGATCGCTTCCTCCAGAGTGAGATAGTAAAGCTTCGTACCCATAAATCCAGTATAGGATTCGTAGCCGTCAAACTGATAGACCACGCGAACCACGTTACCGGACTCATCGATCTTAGCGATCTCCGCGATCGTTACGGGGGTACTGTCGCCTTTTTTATGCTCTCCGTTATACTGCGCGGCCTCTTGCACCGCCATTCCCGTCAACTCTTCCAGATCATAGTAGTTTTTGTCAAAGCTGTCCGTTACGCAGTAAATGATCTGGCCGTCTTTATCAATCGCCATTTGTTCCTGCGTCCATTTCTTCCAGGAATCGTCCTTTCCGCAGCCGGCGAATACCATTCCCATGATCAAAACGACGCCCAGACTGGCAAGCATTTTTCTCATTCTTTTCATGCATGAACCAGCTTTCCGCAAAAGTCATCGTTAATTCAATCTATTATAACCGCTCGCGCGGAAAAATTCAACAGAGAGTTTTTAGAATTTCAAGGCTTTTGAAGTCACGCCTAAGGTATTTTTTACAATATTCTTCGGCAACCGACGTAAGCTCTGCCAAAACCTCCTCCGTCACCGTAAAGGTATAGAGCTTTTCCAGGCCGCTGTTTGCAATATACTCCAATGCATACACGGCTGACGCGGACAGCTCCCGGTCCCTGGGCACCCCCGGGAATTCCCCGTTGACCGCGATGGCCTTGCACTCATAGATCACCTTGACCAAAGGTCTTGGTATGGAGGGCGCGGACAGTGCCTTTAAGGATTGATATAAGAGTCCCAGGAGCATTCTGTCATCATTGTTCTCCCTGGCATAATAATCAGCGATCTCGGCGAAATACATGCCATAATACGCACCCTCGAAATCACTCATCAGGTTTTCAAAATAATTCTTGATCTCAGCATCCGCAAGCGTATAGGCATCCCGGCCCTGATAGAGTTTAAACGTGCCGAAGGCAAAGGAATTCGTGGCGGCTGCCAGTTTGTTCCCCTGCCTTCTAGCTCCTCTTGCAAAGGCGACGATCTTCCCGCATTCCTTCGTCAGGATCGTCACTCTTCTGTCATATTCACCGGAGGGCGACTGCTTCAAAACAATTCCGGTCACAAAGATAAAATCCTGCATCACGCCCTCCCCTTTCCGATTTATTTAATCATTTCCCTTGGCTTCCTTGGGATTATAGCCAAAGTTCTTCATCAATACGTCGCTGTCTCTCCAGTCCTTTTTCACCTTGACCCAAAGCTGCAGATTCACCTGCATCTCAAGCATGTCCTCGATCTCAGGTCTCGCCTTGGATCCAATCTTTTTCAGCATCTGACCGCCCTTACCAATAATGATTCCCTTGTGAGAATCCTTCTCGCAGATGATGGTGGCTTCAATGTGGCATATGTTCCCAACTTCCTTCATGCTCTCGATGGTCACGGCCACGCCGTGAGGGATCTCCTCGTCAAGGCTCCGAAGCGCCTTCTCGCGGATGAGCTCTGCAACGATCTGACGCATGGGCTGATCCGTCACCGTGTCCTCGTCATAGAATGGATCTCCGTAAGGAAGATATTTGAAGATGCACTTGATCAGCTCGTCCGTATTGATCTCCTTGAGACCGGATACGGGCACGATCTCTGCGAAATCATATTCTTTGCGATAGGTGTCGATAAAGAGGAGGATCTCCTCTTTCTTTACGGTATCCACCTTATTGATCACAAGGATCACCGGCGTTTTCGTCTTCTGGAGCTGTTCGATGATGTGCCTTTCGCCTGCGCCGATGAAGGTGGTGGGCTCCACGAGCCAGCAGATCACGTCCACCTCGTTCAGCGTCCGCTCCGCAATGTTGACCATGTAGTCTCCCAGCTTATTCTTTGCCTTGTGAATGCCAGGCGTGTCAAGAAACACGATCTGTCCCTCATCCGTCGTCAGAACGGTCTGGATACGGTTTCTCGTGGTCTGAGGCTTATTCGAAGTGATCGCGATCTTCTGCCCAATGAGATGATTCATCAGCGTGGACTTCCCTACGTTGGGACGTCCGATAAGGGTTACAAATCCCGATTTATATTGATTTGAATTCACTGCATTTCCTCTTTTCGTTTTGCTTTTTACATCCTCAAAGTATAACAAACATTTAATTTTCCGTCAAGTTATGCGACCTTTAAAGCGCCCCCCTCCGGGAATGCCTCTTGGGGGCGAGTAACTGCAAAAGGCTCCCTCCGAGCACAACTCTTAGGGCCACGTGAATCCTAAAGGCCCCCTCCGAGCACAACTCTTAGGGCCACGTGAATGCTAAAGGCCCCC
>CAMKQH010000043.1 GCA_946414885.1 uncultured Lachnospiraceae bacterium | reverse complement strand
GCCTTTTGCCTTCCTTTCTCCCCCCAAAGGCAACAATTCCTTGTTTCTTCTCCCGTTTTGTTGCCTTTTGCCTTCCTTTCTCCCCCCAAAGGCAACAATTCCTTGTTTCTTCTCCCGTTTTGTTGCCTTTTGCCTTCCTTTCTCCCCCCAAAGGCAACAATTCCTTGTTTCTTCTCCCGTTTTGTTGCCTTTTGCCTTCCTTTCTCCCCCCAAAGGCAACAATTCCTTGTTTCTTCTCCCGCTTTGTTGCCTTTTACCTTCCTAATTACCGCAACGGTACAACAAAAAGAGGTTTTTTCTTCATTTTCGTTGTAATATCTTCTTTGATTGCTTCTGCGATACGGCAAAAACTAAGCTTTCCCGTGTTTTTTCCGTACTCTCATCCCAAATCGGATAAACCAGCCCCACAAATCTCGACTTATGGAACAAACCAACTCCACAACCCCTGATTTGCATGGCAAGACGGCATCAAAAGTCACGGCATCAGAACCAACGGCATCAAACGCAATAACTACAAATTCTACTTCAGTAAATGAAATTGCATAATTATACATTATATACACTTTATATTCAAATAATTAGTATATTTATTGAATATTTATCCGAAGAATTTGCATTTTTTGTTAATATTATTCTTGCTTTTCCAGCGAACCTGTTGTATAGTGGATTCAAGTTTGATAATTATACGTTTTCAAGGAGGTTTCATCATGAAAGAAAAAGTCATTCTTGCTTATTCCGGCGGACTTGACACCACCGCCATCATTCCTTGGCTCAAGGAGAATTTTGACTACGAAGTAATCTGCGTCTGCGTTGACTGCGGACAGGCAGAGGAGCTTGACGGTCTGGAAGAGAGAGCAAAGTTCTGCGGCGCTTCCAAGCTGTATATTGAGAACGTGGTTGACGAGTTCTGCGACGAGTATATCGTTCCCTGCGTTCAGGCAAATGCCATCTATGAGAACAAGTACCTGCTTGGTACCTCCATGGCTCGTCCCCTGATCGCAAAGAAGCTTGTTGAGATTGCCCGCAAGGAGGGTGCTACCGCAATCTGCCACGGCGCTACCGGTAAGGGTAACGACCAGATTCGTTTCGAGCTGGGCATCAAGGCTCTTGCTCCCGACATTAAGATTATCGCTGCATGGCGTAATGACAAGTGGACCATGGATTCCCGTGAGTCCGAAATCGAGTACTGCAAGGCGCACGGCATCAACCTGCCCTTCTCCGCAGACTCCTCCTACAGCCGCGACCGCAACATCTGGCACATCAGCCATGAAGGTCTTGAGCTGGAGGATCCCGCTAACGAGCCCAACTATGATCACCTGCTGGTTCTTGGCACCACTCCTGAGAAGGCTCCCGATCAGGGCGAGTACGTGACCATGACCTTTGAAAAGGGCGTTCCCACTTCCGTAAACGGCCAGAAGATGAAGGTTTCCGACATCATCCACAAGCTCAACGAGCTCGGCGGCAAGCACGGCATCGGCATCATCGACATCGTTGAGAACCGCGTTGTCGGCATGAAGAGCCGCGGCGTTTATGAGACTCCCGGAGGAACGATCCTCATGGAGGCACATCAGCAGCTGGAGGAGCTCATCCTTGACCGCGACACCTACGCAATGAAGAAGGAAATGGGCAGCCGCTTCGCAAGCCTTGTTTACGAAGGAAAGTGGTTCACTCCCCTTCGCCAGGCTGAGCAGGCATTCATTGAAGAGACCCAGAAGCACGTGACCGGCGAAGTAAAGTTCAAGCTTTACAAGGGCAACATCATCAAAGCTGGCACGACTTCTCCTTACACCCTGTACAATGAGAAGATCGCATCCTTCACCACCGGTGACCTCTATGATCACCACGACGCAGAAGGCTTCATCAACCTCTTTGGTCTCTCCTGCAAGGTTCGCGCCATGAAGCTTCAGGAGCAGGGCGTCGACCTTCTCGACATGTAATATGGCTACCATATACACAAAAACGCCGCAGGCCAAGTGCCTACGGCGTTTATTATTTTGAAAACATGTCAGCGGACGCGACCATATCGCAGACTTGTCTGCGATCCAAAACATTCTTCTCTCTTGATATTTTTATGGATTTGCCGCATAATGAATTTAATGAGTCTGACGCATGGAGGCGTTTATGAAACAGTACGTGATCATCATCTTAATCGTTTATCTCCTGATCATGAACTTGATCGGTTTTATCTTAATGGGCGCGGATAAGAAAAAGGCCAAGTCTGGTGCCTGGCGCATTCCTGAGAAGACTTTATTCCTGCCCGCCATCCTCGGGGGCAGCATCGGTGCGATCGCCGGCATGCAAGTCTTCCGCCACAAGACTAAGCACTGGTATTTCAAGTACGGCATGCCCGCAATCCTGATCCTTCAGCTCATTGCGGCCGCCGCAATCTGGTACTTTGTCGCTAAATAAATTTTGCATAAAATCACAAAGGAGAAAGCAAAGATGCACGTGGCAATATGTGATGACAATGGTGCAGACCGGAAGCAATTAGAACGTCTTCTAAAGCGCGAGTCGGATAAGCGCGCGGCGACCACGGGCGTGCTCTACGTGGATTCCTACGGAAACGTGGATGCGCTTTTGGCGAACGCGCTCATGTATGACGTGTTTTACGTCGACGTCTGTCTGACGCCCGGCGTGAGCGTGAGCGACGTGGTGGACGGCCTTAGAAAAAAAGGCAGCACCGCCCCGATCGTGCTCTGCTCTTCCAAGATCAATTACCGCGAACAAAACTTTCCTGAGAACGTCTTCTTTCTCGACAAGGCCATCAAGGTCTCTGAACTGTCAGAAAGCATTGATCAGGCCTTAGCCATCAAGGATTCCGCGCCTTCCGTCCTGGAACTTCGCGACGAGGAAGGCACGATCTACGTAACGGAGGACGAAATTCTCTACGCCGTGGCAAAGGGCCGCGTCATTCTTGTCACGCTGACAAACGGCCGCACGAAGCCCCTTCGCACGGACCTTCTCAATCTGTTTTCCCAGTGGGCCGCAAATCATGACTGTTTTGTTCCGCCCACAAATCGCTTTATCCTAAACTGCAATCATATCAAAAAACTAGGCTTCGCCTCTGCGACCATGTCGGACGGGAAGAAGTTCTTCCTCTCCCACTCGACAAAGTCCTATGCCGTACTCCTGATGGAGCACTTATCGTCGCAACAGGAAGATGCGGAAGCCTAACCAACGAATGCCCAAACTTAACAATCGCGTTTAAGACGACATGCCGTTCGTCAATCTTCCTTAACGGCACTATCGCTTCGTTGTCTCACGACATAATCAATCATACGGATGGGAGAATTCCATGATAGCCCTGCAGATCACTTCGATGAAACAATTTATGAATGAGCTACTGACCGGCGATGCCTTCGACATTTTTCTGCTCGAGGAGGCAACGATCTCGACCGCGATCACGCTATCCATCGACGGTCACGTCAACGTCGACTTCTATCCCATCGCCGAGCGAACGCCAGAGCTCCTGCCCTATGAATATCAACCCTGGAGTGAAATGAAGGGCCTGTGCTTCGACCTCATCAAAGGGAAGCGCACGCCCCTAAATCTAAAGTTTGTGATGCAGCTGAAACCCGACAAGGTAAAGACCATGCTCGAAAAGGAAAAGCTTGCCTCCAAGGCCGCGTCACTCAAGTCCCTGGTCCTCACCATCAAATACGATGGCGGCAAGGCGATCCTCACAACCGGCTCCTCCTATCAGACCTTCGTCATGGACAAGACGGCGGACGTGGTCTGGGACCGCCAGATCAGCAAATATCTTGCCATGAAAGGCATCCAGTTCGAAATCCTGTAATAAAATAACCGGTCTACCCCGATGACACCATCTCGCCATGAAACCATGGCAATGGCGCGGGCAGGCCGGTTTTCTTATGTCCTTCTTATTCTGAAATCCTTGCGGCTTCAATGTCCGCATAGTAATTCTCCTCAAGGATATACGCGCTGAACTGGTAGCGATCCTTCACGTCCTGTTGTTTTTCTTTCAGATACGCTTCCTGTTGATCCTCCGGAACGATAAAGTTACCCTGCTCATCCTTGAGCCAGATCGTCTCTTTCGTCTTGCGGTTATAGATCACGCCGTCCGACACAAAGCTTCTGTCATTGAAAATGACCAGTCCCTCATGATCCGAGAAGATATCCTTTCCCGCATACATTCTGGAATCATACTCCATGCCAAGCAGGTTCAGGATCGTCGGCAGCAGGTCCACGGAACAGCAAGGCTTATCGATCACGATGGGATTCTCCTCAAATGCCACGTTCCACATGATCAGGCTGTTGCGGAACACGTCCTTGCCGTATGCCAGGCTCTTTCCAGCCAGCTCGTCATACTCTTCCGTCGTCATGGCATAGGGATAATGATCCGCGCTCATAACGATCAGCGTCTTCTCCAATTGTCCGGCATCCTTGAGCTGTTGCAGCATGTACTCAAGCGCCTTGTCGAGCTCCACGTGACAGGCAATGTAGGCCTGCCCGTTCTCCGAGAGCGGAAGATCCTTCACCGCATCTTTATTCTTCGCCGACATGGAATTGCCTCGGAAGTTATAATTCATGTGACCTGACACCGTCATGTAGTAAACAAAGAATCTCTCGTCATTTACGTACTCCGGCATCGTGCTGACCATCATCTCGTAATCCGACGCGGGCCAACGCTTTGCGCCCTCCATCTGGAAGAGGTACTGCCCATACTCCTTCGCATCCAGATCGCCCAAGTTGCAGGCCTTAAAGAGATACCCCAGATTGGGATGCGTCCGGTGTCTGTCATAATAGGACAGCGTGTTGTTGTGATAAGCCCGGCTCTGGATTCCCGTGCGGTTATAGAATCCCGCAAGCGTGTACGGCATCACGTTATCCGCACTCTTTCTCATGCTGAACTGACCATCCGGGATCAGGCCCGTGTTGTTCACGTACTCGCCGTCGCTGGTACTCGTCTGCCACAGCGGCACGTAATAATTGTTGAACACAAAACCCGTGTGGATCATGTGATACAGCGTCGGCGTAATGTCCTCCCTCACGGCATAGGTGGAAAAGCCTTCCGCCGTCAGGAAGATCACGTTATAGCCCTCAAAGAGTCCCGTGTACGCGTTCGTCATCGTGGGCTGCTCGTTCAAGATATACTCAGCAAGCCAGGATTGCTTTTTATTGTCTGCCATGGAGAGGAGTGCTTCCTGATCCAGCGCAAAGACGTGCGGGCTGGGAATAAATACCTCCGGCTCCGGCGTAGTCTCCACGTTTCCCTCGCCATCCCCCGGCTGCCCTTCTTCCGTTCCGGGATTTGTCGTCTGCTGCGGGATCGTCACCTTCACGCCAGGCGTCGGGGAAGGCACGTCCGCCTGACCAAGCTGGCCCGCAGGGCCCTGACCAGAATTCTTCTTTCCCGCGAATCCCAGGTTTTCAAAAATCCGTCCGACGGACAGGGCCGTATCCCGCTGCAATAAGGGATGTACGCCCAGGTCCTCTGCCACGTACAGCGGCTCGAAAAAATCCTTGTAATCCTCGTAATAATTGGCTTCCTTTGCCTTGCCAACCGCCATGTTGATGATGCAGGCGAAAAGGCAAACCACAAAAGCCACAAGACATCTCATGAACTTCAGGGAGTTCATCTTGGGGAGCTTCAGCTTCTTCTTGCGAAGCATCACGCTGATCACGACGCCGGGCGCAATGATGAGAAGCAAGAACGGAGAAACCTGGAAGATTCCCGTGAGCGCTTCCCTCCAATAGTTTGTCAGTGCATCCTGTCCGCCGCGGAAAACGGCCTCCCAAAGCAACGTCTGCTTAAAGATATGCAGGTACGTGATCTGCGCTGCCGTCCATAGGATAGACCACCAGACGAATATCAGGAAGAATACCTTCTTCGCCTTGCGCTTCGCTATCATGACGATCATTGTTTCCACTGCCGCCCAAGTCATTGCAACAGATATCGTAAAGAGCAGGTTCCCTGGCTTCCACCCGAAACCGCTGACGTGATATATGATCTCCGTCCATATGATCAAACCTGACAAACTTAACCAAATCATCAACATTTTCCGTTACCCGCATCTTCTGTTCAAACTTACGTCTATTTCTTCATCTTGGAGCGAAAAACAAGGCTCGCAAGATATCCAAAGATCAATGCCGCAGAAGTCCCGACGGCTCCTGCCCGAAAGCCTCCCGCAAACAGCCCCAGGGGCCCTTCCTCCGCCATCGCCTCGCGAACGCCGTTCATCAGCACGTGCCCAAATCCAAGAAGCGGCACGCTGACTCCGGCGCCGGCAAACTCCAGCATCGGCTCATACAAACCAAGAGCGCTCAGCACCGTTCCGCTGACCACCAATAATACCATGATCCTCCCTGGCAGCAGCTTTGTTTTCTCCATCAAAAGCTGTACCATCGCGCAGATCAAACCGCCAATCAAAAATGCTTTAACGTAATCCATTGCAGATCTCCCTTCAACGCCGAAGAGGCTTTTCTCCCGTTTGGGGCTTCCGCTCCCACTTTGGGCATCTTCTCTCCTTTGTCCCATAGTTTCTGCAATTTTTACGTCAATATGCATTTTTTCCGCAATTCCTCGCATCTAAGGCTCGCACGCATTCTCCGCAATTCCTCGCGTTTTAGATCTCCGCGATCACTTCCACCTCACAGAGGACATTCTTCGGAAGCGTCTTTACTGCCACGCAGCTTCTCGCAGGCTTCTCCGTGAAATACTTCGCGTAAATCTCGTTAAACGTGGCAAAATCATTCATGTCCGCAAGGAAGCAGCTCGTCTTGACAACCTTCTGATAATTCGTGCCTGCCGCCTCCAAAAGAGCTCCAATATTCTTCATCACCTGCTCCGTCTGTCCCACGATGTCAGTCGCTTCGATCTGACCATTCGCGGGATTAATGGGAATCTGCCCTGACGCAAAAAACAGGTTTCCCGTAATGATTCCCTGAGAATAAGGGCCAATGGCTGCAGGTGCTTTTTCCGTTGAAATCTTCTTCATCGTTTTATCTCCTTATTGTTTAATTCACTTCAGGCTCGTCAAATTCAACCGTCACGTAAAATCCCCGGGGATTCTCCTCAACGTTCGCCACGATTCCTTCCTTCGACTTCAAGCGATTGCGGAAAGGAATGTTGGGCGACATGGCGAGCGACGGATCGATCGTGTAATAATAGTTGCTCGGAAGCACGCCCTCCGTCACGGTGACCTTTTGTCCCGCTTCTACCAGTCCAGGCCGCTCCATCTTAAACTCCATTTTTCTCAAAAGGATCGCCTCCTCCAGACATGCGTCATTATCCAAACGGGTCAATCTTTTACCCTTCTCTCGACGCTCCCACAGCCTATTTTATCAGCCTATGCTCATTTTTACAAGGGAAAACGTTGTCTTTCCCGCGCAATTATTTTACCACTTTATGCTCCTTCCAAAACAAGGGCGTGACAGATGCAGGGCACCGTCTTTCCCTCGTTAAAACTGGTTTTGGAAAGCAATGCTCCCGTCGGCAAGAAGAGCACTCTTTTCCAAAACCCCTCCTCCAATTGCTTCAAGATCCAAGCCGACAGCGTGACGGCACAGCATCCGCAGCCACTTCCGCCGGCATGCACGTCCTGACGCTCGGCATCATAGATCAGCATGCCGCAGTCCAAATGCTTTTCTGCGAGATCGATCCCCCGCATCGCCAGCAGATCCAAAAACGCGGTTCTACCAATGCTTCCAAGGTCTCCCGTGATGACGTGGTCATAATACGCCGGGCTCCGCCCCCAATCCTTAAAATGCCGGACCAACGTATCTGCTGCCGCAGGCGCCATACACGCCCCCATGTTCATGGAATCCTTCAATCCATAATCCACAATTCTTCCTGCCGTCATGCCAAGGATTCTTGCTCTTCCAGGCTCCTGCAGGCCTGCACGCCGCAGCAAGAACGCGCCGCTTCCCGTAACGGTCCAGCTTGCGGAAAGCGGCCTCTGATTTCCATATTCCAGCGGAAACCGAAACTCCCGCTCTGCAGTCGCAAAATGGCTGGAAGTAACGCAGGCTATCCTCTCTGCAAAGCCTCCCGCAATCATCATTGCCCCTAGCGAGAGCGCCTCTCCACAGGTGGAACACGCTCCATACAATCCAAAGTGCGGAATGCCAAATTCACTAACGCCAAAGGAACTGGCAATCGACTGCCCCAGCAAATCCCCCGCAAAGAGGAACCTTACGTCCTTTGGTTCCAGCTCCGCTTTTGCAAATGCCATCCGTAAAGCTTCCTTTTGCAAATTGCTCTCCGCCTCCTCCCAAGTCTTTCCCCCAAAATAATCATCCTGCCCAACTTTATCAAACAACGCTCCCAGCGGCCCCTGCCCCTCTTTTGTTCCCACGACGCTCGCACTCGCCATGATCTCCACCGGCTCCCTAAACCTTACGCTCGCCTCTCCCACGCACTGCTCCATTCCAAATTCTCTCAATTCCGTCCCATCCTTTCCCAATAATCCTTCTCCCTTCCATTCTCTCCTAAATCCCATCTTTTATACGTAAATTGGGTCACGGGGACGTGTCAATAGACGGCCCAAACTGTAAACAAAAAAGAGCCATGAGGTTTTCCTCATGGCTCTTATCAAGCTTATTCTTTATTCTTCCACTACTTTCAGGTATGCCGTGGCCACGTAGAGCACAAGTCCGTTGAACTCAACCCTGGACCAACCGGAATCGATGCTGATGCCCGTACGTTTAGCGGTAAGACCAACCTTCAGCTGCGCGCTTACGCTGGAATGACCCTGCGCCGTGCTGGGCTCCGTACGAAGGTTTACGAATTCCTGCGTTGTCACGGTGTCTTCGCAATCGTTGAAGAGAATAATGTATCCGTCCGAAGTCACTACGCGGTTATCCGGATTCTCCGGAGCCTTCGTCTTGTACTCCTTGTTTGTCGTCAGCCTGTAGCTTACAATATAGCCTTCCTGACCATTGAACATTACCTTGGACCAGCCCGTCTCCTTGTTTATGCCGATGCGCTTCAGGATCTGTCCGTTGCGAAGCTGACCAGCTACCGTCACAATACCTTCATTGTTCGGGAGCGTACGGATGATGGCCGCATCCTTTGCGGTAACTTCCTCATCCACTTCCTCAAACACCATGTGCGCGTCTCCGTCGATCGGCTCAATCTCGACCTCCGATTCCGCTGCCTGCCTTGCCAGTTCATCCTCAGATACCAAGGTCTCCGAAACATTCGTCTGCGACAAGGGCACCTGAACCTTTCCAAGTTCAGCCCTCGGCTCTTTATGCGTCACTTTCCAAATAATGGTACAGATCAGTGCCGTTATCGCGATCAACACGACAAACGTGATCAACATGCTTAGTAATCCGCCCTGATCCTCTTCCAGATCGGCGTAATTATCCGCTTTTTCCCTAACTTGCCTGGGCATTCCTGCCTCCTATTCCATTTTAGGGTCCCGCCCTAAAACATAACTTTAATTTCACTTAGTAATTCACAAATCTCAATATATCATACCATTATTTCTCGCTTTGGGCAAGTATAAAAATGCGAGGGCCCATATTAAAAGCCCTCGCGTCTTATTTCACGCTATGCATCATGACGTACTGCCACTTGCCTTATTTCGCCAGCAACATCATGACGTACTGCCACTTGCCTTATCTCACCTGCGGTATCACGACGTACTGCCACTTGCCTTATTTCGCCAGCAACATCATGACGTCATTGCTTCTTGCAATGAATCTCGCCATCTCCTCTGCGCCGAGGGGTGCGTGCTGCAACTTCGCAAGATCATAGAGCTGCTCGCAGATCAGCTTTGCGTTCTCACCCTCCTGGTTCTCCGTCACGTACTGAACCAGCGGATGATTTGCATTGAGGATCAGCGTTTCGCCCTCGTCTCCCATGCCGGGCATGCTCATTCCGGGCATGGAGTACATCTTCATCATGTCAGCCATTCTGCGGCTTTCCTCGGAGAGGGTGATCATGGAAGAAACCTTCTTGTTCTTGAGCTTCTCCACCTTTACGGTCAGCTTCTCCTTCTTCAAAACCTTCTGGAAGAGCTTGCCCAATGTTTCCGTCTGCTCCTCAAGCTCCTTCTCTGCCTTCTTGGAGGTCTTTGCCTTCATGGCGTCCGTCACGTCAGCATCGATGCGCATAAACTTCACGCCCTCGTTCTTGCTCTCAAGCTGGGAGATGAAGGGCTGATCAATGGAGTGCGTCAGGATGACCGCATCCATCTTTGCGGCCTTAAACATGCTGATATACTGGCTCTGCTGCTGTTCGTCGGTCACGTAGTAAACGATCTTTTCCTTCTTCTCGTCCTCTGTGGTCTCCTCGCCTGCATCCTCTGCATCGTCCTTTACGACCTCAGCTTCCACCTTCTCGCCATTCTCATCCCTTGCAGCGCCTTCGGAAGCCTCTCCTTCCGCCTTTTCAGCATCACCGTTTTCCGTATCGATCGGCTTCGTCTCCAGGCATTCCGGCAAGGTCAGGTACTTGCCGTCAAGATTCTTGAAGAGGATGTAATCATTCATCTTCTCGCAGAACTTGTCATCCTTAAGACAACCGTACTTGATGAAGGGAGCGATGTCGTCCCAGTACTTGTCGTACTCTTCCTTCTCGGTCTTGCACATGCCGGCCAGCTTGTCCGCCACCTTCTTCGTGATATACTCTGCGATCTTCTTTACGAAACCGTCATTCTGCAGTGCGGAACGGGATACGTTCAGCGGCAGGTCCGGACAGTCGATCACGCCCTTTAAGAGCAACAAGAATTCAGGAATGACCTCCTTGATGTTGTCTGCGATAAATACCTGGTTATTGTATAACTTGATGGTTCCCTCAATGGATTCATATTCCATGTTGATCTTCGGGAAGTACAAGATTCCCTTGAGGTTAAAAGGATAGTCCATGTTCAGATGGATCCAGAACAGCGGCTCCTTGTAATCATGGAACACCTTGCGGTAGAACTCCTGATACTCCTCCTTGGTGCACTCGTTAGGATGCTTCGTCCAAAGGGGATGGGTCTCGTTGATCAGCTCCGGGCGCTTTTTGATCTTGAACTTCTTCTCTTCTTCCTTCTTCTCAGTATCAGCAGCCTCATCCTTCTTCTCCGGCTGGATCTCCTCGATCACCTGATCGTCAGAAAGGAGCTCGCTCTCCTTCACGATCTGCGTCTCCTTCGTCTCTGCCTTGGAGAGATAAATCTCCGTCGGCATGAAGGAACAATACTTCTTCAAAACCTCTCTTGCCTTATATTCATTGCAGAACTCCAGGCAATCCTCGTTGAGGAACAGCGTGATCGTCGTGCCTACCTCGGCACGGTCGCCGTCCTCCATACTAAATTCCGTGCCGCCGTCGCATTCCCAGTGCACGGCCTTTGCCCCATCCTTATAGGACAGCGTGTCAATGTGTACCTCGTCTGCCACCATGAATGCAGAATAGAAGCCCAGTCCGAAGTGACCGATGATCTGGTCGGAATTGCTCTTGTCCTTATATTTCTCAATAAAGTCCGTCGCACCGGAGAAAGCGATCTGATTGATGTACTCCTCCACCTCGTCGGCGGTCATGCCAAGACCGTTATCCTTGAAGGTCAGCGTCTTCTTGTCAGGATCCACGATCACGTCGATGCGCGCCTTATATCCTTCGGGAAGGGTATACTCGCCCATAACGTCAAGCTTCTTCAGCTTTGTCACGGCATCACATCCGTTGGATACCAGCTCTCTGTAGAAAATGTCATGATCGGAATAAAGCCATTTCTTGATGATGGGAAAAATGTTTTCACTGTTGATGGAAAGACTTCCTTGTTTTGTTGCCATGTTTCCTTACCTCTTTTCAAATCTTTTTCGAACCAGGCGCACGTCCGGAAGAATTTGCGTTCTGCCATGGGGCCACGCATCCTAGGTTCCTTCATTAAGTATTAGTGTAGTCCTCTCAATTTTAAATGTCAATAAAAAATTAGCACTCATTTTGAATGAGTGCTAACAATTCTCTCTAACTCCTTATTCCTTAAGGGATTGCGCATTTCTAAATTTTTCATTAAACAAAGAAAATCCGTTATTTTTTCTGGAAAAACTTGTCGTAGACGTCAAAGAAGTCTGCCGCGGGAAGGGAACCGTTCCGAAGGAGTCCCACCTCTTCCCAGGCGGATTCATTCAGCTTCTTTGTCAGGCCTTCCACGAATGCGTCATATTCCAGTCCAAAGGCTTCATTTCGCCTCTCCTCAAGGATTTTCTTCTTGTTGGCCTGGGTCTCGTCGCTGTCGAAGGTGCTGATGCACTTGATCACGTGATAACCGCTCTCGCTCTCCACCACGTTACTGATCTCGTCGGTCTCTAACTGAAACGCCACCGCTTCGATGGCGGGATCCATCTCCCCTTTGCCAAAGGAATAGGTCAGGTTCGGATCCTCGCTGTAGTGGGACGCGATCTCCTCAAAGCTCTTCTTTCCCGCCTTCGCTTCCTCCAGGACCTTCTGTGCCTTCTCATAGGCCGCATCCTTCTGTGCCGTCATGAATTCCACGCGGTTTCCCTCCGCATCCTTGCTGCTGGTGCGGATCAGCACGTGCTGGATCGTTACGATCCTGGCCTCGTCGTCGCTGATCTCCGGATTCACGTCGCCCGTCACCGCCAGATACACCTTGTTCGCCATGGCATACTCTTCAAAGAGCTTTTGAACAAGCTCCTCCGTGATGCCAAGCTCTTCCTTTTGCGCCGCGCTGATCTGGCCGCAGTAATCCTTCGCAGCCGCCTTGGCAAAGTTCACTTCCTGCTCGTCGAGCTCGATGTTCTTGCTCTTTGCAAGAAGATACATGGACTTGATCTGCGCTGCTTTTTCAAGGACCTTATCCTTTACGTAGGTCTCCAGCGTCACGCCGTCCAGGGAAGTGTTCCAGATCTGCTCCCCGTAGACCTTCTCATATTCACTTTGCGTCGTCGTCAGGAACACCATGATCTCAGGCTTCGTGCAAAACTCGTCACCGACGCGGAAAATATCCGTCTTTCCCAGCGTCTTCGTAAAGACGCGCCCCACGCCGTCCTTATTCTTTCCGCATCCCGAAAACAGGATTCCGGCTATGATAATAATAACAATGCCGATCAGGAGGACTGGCATCCACCTGATCAGCATCCGCAAAAATCTCTTTCTTCTTCTCATATGGTCCCTTATTTGATCACGTGGATCCAGCCCTTAGGAGCCTCGATGCGGCCCATCTGGATGCCGGTGAGGGTTTCATACAGCTTCTTGGTGATGGGGCCCATCTCCTGCATGCCGCTGGGCAGGCAGATTTCCTTGCCGTGGTCAACGATCTTACCAACGGGGGAGATAACGGCTGCGGTACCGCAAAGGCCACACTCTGCCATGTCGGCAACTTCTGCGAGGGTAACCTCTCTCTCCTCAGCTTCCAGTCCGAGATATTCCTTTGCAACGTAAACAAGGGATCTTCTGGTGATGGAAGGAAGGATGCTGGTGGACTTCGGCGTAACAACCTTGCCGTCCTTCGTTACGAACAGGAAGTTCGCACCGCCGGTCTCCTCAACCTTCGTGCGGGTTGCGGGATCAAGATACATGTTCTCGTCGAAGCCTTCCTTGTGAGCGGTAACGATCGCATGCAAGCTCATTGCATAGTTCAAACCAGCCTTGATGTGTCCGGTTCCGTGAGGTGCCGCACGGTCGAAATCACTTACCTTGATGGTGATGGGCTTCGCGCCACCCTTGAAGTAAGGGCCAACGGGAGTCGTCAAAATTCTGAACTGATACTCGTCAGCGGGCTTAACGCCGATGACGGGGTTGCTTCCAAACATGTAAGGACGGATGTACAGGGTCGCGCCACTGCCGTAAGGAGGAACAAATGCCTCGTTTGCTGCAACCACTTGATTTACCGCCTCAATAAAACGATCCTTCGGAAATACGGGCATTTCAAGTCTCTGTGCGGACTGCTCCAGTCTGTCTGCGTTCAGGTCAGGACGGAAGGTGACAATGTGACCATCTTCAGTCGTATATGCCTTCAGGCCCTCAAACACGGTCTGAGCATACTGAAGAACGCCTGCGCACTCGTTCAGGACGATGTTGGAATCAGTGGTAAGCTGTCCCTCATCCCACGCGCCGTTCTTGAAATAGGATACGTAACGATAATCCGTAGGAATGTATCCAAAGCCAATGTTGCCCCAGTCAATGTTTTTCTTTTCCATGTAGGTTCCCTCTTTTCGTCTAAAGATTTATGGCTGTAATAAATTATCATCCTTTTTGCATAAAAAGTCAATATTAAAAATATCCGCAGTGCACCACCTTCTCCAGCAGTTCGTCGTACACGATGATGAGAAGTCTGTGCCCGTTATTGTAATAGCTCTGCCTGCCGATCATCACGTTCTCCGGGAAAAGATAATCCCCCTGATACTGAAGACGCATGGTATCCGTGTTGTTCAGCTTTACGTAATAAGGTTCCGCATCCAACTGATTCTCCAAAACCTTTACGGCCTTCCCGTCCTCATACAGCCACTTTCCGCCCTTCTCGTCAGCAATCCCAAACTCCATGAGCACCGCCGGATAATCCACGCCCTCTATGCTCGCGAAGTCACTGCCCTCCAGGCTGATGATGACCTTGAAATCCTTCTCCTGCGCCAGGATCCGCGCGTATTCCACGGGATCCGTCTCCCGTGTAAGTTCGTCTAGCGTGCTGACGTGCCGATACCATTCCAGGTCCTGGTCCCACTGCCAGAACCTTTCGTCGCCGCGGTGATCCGTTAGCGCCACGTTCTCCGCAAGATACCCTTCAAAGAAGTTTGCCAGCTTCCTCGCGCCATTTGCGTTACAGTGCTCCGGATCCTGCAGGTCATAATAAAAGTCAAAGCCAAGCTCGTCCCGCATCCTGTTAAAGTCAAACATCGGAATGCCGTTTTCCTCCGCATAAACTGCCACGGCATCCATCTGATCCTGCGCCTCCTGGGAGATATAAAAGGGCGCGCTGTAGAACACCAGCTGGAATCCTTTTTTCTTCGACAGCTCCGTCAGCTCCTCCAGCCACTTTGTCTGATCCGAGGATAACGCTGCGGGATGAAATTCATCCAAGCTCAGAAGCTCGCCGATCCCGGAGTCATTCAGCCGGAAATTCACAAGCTCCCCGCGTCCGAAGCGGTTCGGCGCGTACGTGACGAAATCCGTCTTTTTCAGTTCCTTGTAGCGGCCGTGAATGATGGGAAAGCGGAACCAATAGTCCAGCCACTTTTCCTTTGGCGCATACTCCGCCACAAGCTCCATGGAATTAACGCTCTGCCGCATGGACAGCATGTTGCGGTACTCGTTGGACACCACCATCTGCTCCGCATAGGTGATCCCATAGACGTCAAAGAACACCACCTTAGGCGACTGCGTCTTCAATAATTCCTTTAAGTGATGCAGCGCCGAGATCCTGTCCTGCGCGGACACGGACAGGTCAAAGGCCGCAATCCCCGCATCCTCCCAAAAATACGGCGGATAAATGCCGCAGTAACAATGGCTGGACCCCACAAACACCACGTCCATCAGGTCCTTCTCCGTGTTGTAGAGCTGGGAAAGCGACGACAAGTCCGATCCGGAGGTATCCTTCCAGCTGAGCACGCGATAGGCGCCGGCGAAGCAAAGCACCGTGGCCACCACGATAAAGCCATATAAAATTATGTTTTTCAGTACCCTACCCTTCTTCATGCGTACCTCTTAAACCATCTTTTCTTACGAATGACCTTTCGGTTAAAAGTCAAAATAGATAAACTTGTTGGAATCAAAATCCACGCCGTATTCCCCAAAGACCAGGATCAGCAGCGCAAGGCCAAGCATCACGGCCCAGCGGAACAGGACGTTCTGCGTGAGCAGATACTGTCCCAGATCCATTCCCCGCCTGCTTCGAAGCAGGGAGACGGCCAAAAGGATCAGCACTGCCATGGCCAGAAGATTCACCTCAAAGTGGTTCAGGCCCCACCCGTAAAGACTGTCGTCAAATAACACCCAAGGATTCCATTTCGTAACCATGCCTGCGACGTAATCCAGCGCAAGCCTTAAGGAATCCGCGCGGAAAAAGATCCAGGCAAACGTCGTCAGCAAAAAGGTCCCGATCATCTGTCCCAGCCGGTGCCCGAACGTATCCTCCTTCACTTCAAAGAAGGCGTTCACCCTTGCACGCAAAGGCTTTGTCAGATCTCCGGCGATCTGGTACGCGCCGTGCAGGCCGCCCCAGACGACGTATTTCCAGGCCGCGCCGTGCCAAAGGCCGCTGACCAAAAAAGTGATCATGAGATTCAAATACTTTCTAAGCTTTCCCTTCCGGTTCCCGCCCAGCGGAATATAAACGTAATCCCGAAACCAACTGCTCAGCGACACGTGCCATCTGCGCCAAAACTCCGCGATACTGGCCGCAAAATAAGGCGTATTGAAGTTCTCCATCAGATTCAGGCCCAGCATTCTTGCGGCGCCGATGGCGACGGCGGAATACCCCGCAAAGTCCGCGTAGATCTGCAGGGAAAAGCCTACGGCGGCAGCAGCCATCTCCATCGTTCCCGCCGCATAGGTATTGGCGAAAACCTCATCCACAAAGATCGCCACACGGTCAGCGATCACCATCTTCATAAACAGGCCCCACAGCATCATGCCAAGGCCGGAGACCAGACCGTCCTTCGTCCAGGTCCGCTTCTCTTCCAGTGCCTTGATCTGACCCAACAGATTCTTGCTTCTCTCAATGGGTCCCGCCACCAGCTGGGGAAAGAAACTGACAAACAAAGCATATTTGATAAAATTCTTTTCCGCCGGCACGTCCCCGCGATAGACGTCGATCACGTAGCCAACTGCCTGGAAGGTAAAGAAGGAAATGCCCACCGGAAGCAGAAAATCAAAGGGATTTGCCACGGGATTCACGTGGATCGCCTGAAGCAGGCGATTTACGTTCATGAAGGCAAAGTCCAGATACTTAAAGAAAAACAGGACAAACAGATTAGCCGAGATGCCAAGCCCCAGAATCCATTTTTTCGTTTTGACGGAGGAACTCTTTTCCAGGAAACGAGCCGACGCGTAAGTGACAACGGTGGAAAAAAGGATCAACGTCAGATACTTATAATTCCAACAGCCATAAAAAAAATAGCTTGCGAGCAAAAGCCAGGGAATCCTGGCTTTCTTCGGCATCGCAAGATACGCTGCAAGCACTATGGGAAAGAAGAAAAGAAACTCAGTTGAATTAAAAAGCATCCCTCATGGTTCTCCTAAAGTATTTTCTATTTCTTGATCCTCTCATACTTCAAAAACTGATACGGCAGGTCAAAATACGTCTGCTCATCGCTGTCCGCGGTGATCTCCCATTCCGCATCCAGATCCAGGTTCGGGAAATACGTGTCTGCCTCATATTCGTGATCGATCTTTGTCACGTGCGCCACGCTGCAATACGGCAGCAGTTGCTTGTAGACGCTGTCGCCGCCGATCACGTAGACGTCCTCGTCATTATATTTCTTTAATTCCTCCAGAAGCTCTTCCAGGGAGTGCACCGTAATGGCACCCTTCACCTCATGCTTTGCATTTCTGGAAAGGATGATATTCGTGCGGTTCTTCAAAGGCTGTCCCTGAGGAAACGTATCCAGCGTTTTCCTTCCAAGCACCACGACCTTCCCCGTCGTCTCCTCCCGAAAATGCTTCATGTCATTTGGAATTGACACCAAAAGCTTATTCTTATTGCCAATGGCCCAATTATTATCAACTGCCACGATCAGGTTCATTCTTTTTCCTCCTTCATGCGTACGTCTCCATTCACCTCAAAGCCAGTGCCGCATAATTTTGCAACGCGGCCCCCGTTTGCCAGATTAAAATGACTAGCCATATGGACAGCACGATGGAAATAAGGCCAATAATTGCAAGCGCCAGAATGGCAAACAGATTAATGATCGGAACGAAGATGCAGACTGCGGAAAGGATCATGGCATACAACACCTTCACGTATAACTTCCAAAAGGATATCCAGCTAAGTTCAACGTTCCTGTTCACTTCCTTTAGGCTCGAGGTCGCGCCGTCCACAAAGAATCTCAGTTGTAAAATCTGCAAAACGGCATAAACAATGGAAACCAGGGCCATCGCCGAGTAAT
Source organism: uncultured Lachnospiraceae bacterium (assembly GCA_946414885.1). Lineage (GTDB taxonomy): Bacteria > Bacillota > Clostridia > Lachnospirales > Lachnospiraceae > Acetatifactor. The sequence continues at coordinate 3,232 of CAMKQH010000043.1, read as the reverse complement.
CTTCGATGGAATTCTTTGCCATGCTCATCAATTGACAAATGCCATATAGAATTCCCGCATAATAAAAGGATTCCGAATGGCACTTCAGCGCAAGCAGCTTCACGGCATAAAAGACTGCGCAGAGCACAACGACGACCGTAGCCGCAATGGCTGAAATCTCCATGAAGTTACCATATCTGATCACGCCAAACACGATCAACATTGCTTCCAATGTAACAAAAAAATTCGCCAACGTAGAGATGACCGTCAGCCAAAAAACCCACTTCATGTTATCGCCGACGTCGCGGCTCCGAAGTGCGATCAATTCTTTTCTTTGCTTCATCAATAGCGCCGTGCGCTCGTCATTATAATGGCCCTGTCCATCCATCTCTTTTGGTGCTCCTCTCCCTTTGCAGCTTACCGTTCATTACCCTCCGGCCACTCGCCTTTTTTTCGCCCGAGGGGACCGCCTTTCTCACGCTCTTCCGGATCAACCATGGCATACGACAAAATTATCTGTAGGATCCGTAATGCAAAAAAAGCAAAAAATCCACTCCCCTGGAAAAGCGCTCTTTCCTCGTTGATCTCCACGATACATCCATTTTGCTCGAATATACTATGTTGACTACTGTCATAAATCGTATGGGTGAAGAAAATCTCAACGATCACTCCGGCATATCTCCAAATCCTCCACGCCCATTTCAGTCGATTGCTCCTGACCCGTGCCTTGCGTTCCAATCCGAAACCCCAAAACTGATCCGAAAGCAAAAACAGCATTCCACACACTACAATATAATTCCCGACGATTATTATATTTTCGGCCTGATCCTCCCGAAAATACGGGATTACGGCGAGAACGAATAAAAAGCATGCCATCCAAATTTCCGGGTTCCATTTTCTCAGCATAACGGTTCTGTCTACGTAGTCGGCAACAATCCCGGATCCAATGAGGAGAACTAGTATTCCAACGCAAAAGATTAACGGAACGTCAAGCGCGTGCGTTATCGTCCAAGTTATGATCGCGTAGAAAAGTGCCCGAAATGCATTTTTCTTGAGAGCTGACTGAACGCGCATCGCGAATGATCCTCCTTATTATTTCATGACTTTTGCCGTAATCGCCATTAAAATACCTTGTATGACCCTGAATACCCAATATGTCAGGAACGCGAATACTAATTGATAAAATAATTCACCCAATTCATCCAAATTCGTTCGACCGCATCCGATGGGTCCCTTTATGCCTCCTATAATAATCTTAAACGAACAAACTTTATAATTCCTATAGGTGGGGATAATCCCAACAATCACGCCGGTACATTTCCAGATCCTCCATGCCCACTTCAGTCGACTGCTCACGTTCCGGACCACGCGTTCCATTCCGGTACCAAAAATAAGATCTGAGAGAATAAGTAAGATGCCAACCACAATTACGAACATCCCTCCGCGGCCTATCCAAAGCGGCACGTTCAAAATCCCACTAAGGATGCACAAAGGACCTACCATCGCAAATCCCTCAAACCTAGTTTTCAGCGACGCGGTCTTTATTCCATAGAGGCAGACACACGCCGCTCCAAGACCGAGAGACAGTATAAAAAAAATACCATTACGGTCAAATACCATCAGGCCGAAACTAAGCATGTCGATTACCATCCACGCGGCGATCACGTAGAAAAGTGACAGAAATTCGTTTTTCTTGGAATTCATCTTAACGTCCGTCATACCTCTCCTTCTTCTTAAGAACCAAACGTACTTGTATCGCAGCGGATCCACCTTATTACTCCATGACTTTGACCGTAAACGACGTCAAAATGCCTTGTATAAACCGAAACACCCAATATACCAAGAACGCATACAAAATAAATTCGAATTGTTTTTGAATATTGGAATGCTCCTCCCTATGATTAAATGGCGATGGGAATGTCCTTGATCTGCTCTCCGGTCACGTAATTCTCCACCTTGACGTCATCCCGCGTGAACTTGTAGAAATCCTTTACTTCCGGGTTCAGCCAGAACTTCGGGGCGGGATAAGGCTCCCGGGCGATCAGCTCCTTGATAATGGGCACGTGGCGGTCATAAATGTGCGCGTCCGCAATGACGTGCACCAATTCTCCAGCCTCCATGTTGCTTACCTGCGCAATCATGTGCAGCAGTACCGCATACTGCACCACGTTCCAGTTGTTCGCCGCCAGCACGTCCTGTGAGCGCTGATTCAGGATTGCATTCAGCGTCAGCTTGTCCGCGCCGGGCTTCTGCGTCACGTTGAAGGTCATGCTATAAGCACAGGGGTATAGATTCATCTCATGCAAATCCTGATGCACGTAGATGTTCGTCATGATGCGGCGGCTGAACGGATTGTTCTTCAGGTCATACAGCACGCGGTCCACCTGATCCATCATGCCTTCCTTGTACTGATGCTTCACGCCCAGCTGATATCCGTAGGCCTTGCCAATGGAACCGTCCTCATCCGCCCACTCGTCCCAGATGTGGCTGTGCAGGTCGTGAATGTTGTTGGACTTCTGCTGCCAGATCCAAAGGATCTCGTCCGTCGCAGACTTCAGTGCCGTCTTGCGAAGCGTCATGATGGGGAATTCCTTCGTCAGGTCATAACGGTTCACCACGCCAAACTTCTTGATCGTATAAGCACTCGCACCGTCCGGCCAGTGCGGACGCACCTTCTCTCCCTCCGTACTCGTGCCATTCTCCAAAATATCCTTACACATATTGATAAATATAGTATCTGCGTAACTCACGTTCTCTTCCTCTCCTCTTTATTCTCTATTCTTGATTTTCTATTCTTGATTTTCTATTCTTTTTTTCTTCTCTTGATCTTTTCTCTTGTTTTCTTTCCACCGATTATCCATTCTTGATTATCTTCTCTTTAATCGCATTGGGAGCCCATTTTTTACTCTTTGTTACCGCCAAACGACTCCATTCCGTCTCCAGGCGGTACCAACTTGCTTTCTTACTACCGCTTGTAGGCCATTTCCCCTTCCCAGGCCGTACCAACTTGCCTTCTCACTACCGCCTGTAGGCCATTTCCCCCTCCCAGGCCGTACCACCTTGCCTTCTCACTACCGCTTGTAGGCCATTTTCCCTTCCCAGGCCGTACCACCTTGCCTTCTCACTACCGCCTGTAGGCCATTTCCCCTTCCCAGGCCGTACCAACTTGCCTTCTCACTACCGCCTGTAGGCCATTTTCCCTTCCCAGGCCGTACCAACTTGCCTTCTCACTACCGCCTGTAGGCCATTTCCC
>CAMKQH010000042.1 GCA_946414885.1 uncultured Lachnospiraceae bacterium | reverse complement strand
TGCGCGCTGTTCGTCCGACAGGAAGCTGCTGACGAGATTGTCCGTCTTGTAGCCTAAGTAAAGCTGCGCCGCGTCGCCGTAGAGCAGGATGTCAACGAGGAGTCTCCGGAACGTTGCGTATTTATCCGTCTGATAGTCTTCATTGCCTAGCATGTTGTAACAGTAGTCCGCCACGGAATACTTTATTTCCACGCCGGCCACGTCCTCTTCGTCCGCGTTCAGCGCATGTGGCACTGCCGTCACCTCGTCGCCCATCATCTGCGGCGCCACGCGATAGCTAAATACGAAATAGTTCCCGTCCTGACTAACCATATAGTCCTTGATCACGGTTTCCGCGCCGTTTTGCGTCACCACAAGATAAGGATCATGCCATTCGCTTTCAATCGCTGCCCTTTTGATCTTAAAGTCGATCGCGATCACGTCATACAGCGTCAGGGACTTCTTGGCAATCTTAGGCACTGCGCTCAAAGTTCCCGTGATCTCAAAGGAAAACCACTGCACGTCATTCCATTCCCCTTTGGGACCAATTTCTTGAATTACCAGCTGATATTCGCCAATCTCCGAAGGTTCTTCCTTCAGATCGATCCACTCCTTACCGGCCAGTTCTCTCCAAACGTATCTTGAGGTTCCGCTCTTCTCAAGCTCGCCCCAGTTTGTCTTTCCCTTGTCGATCTCCAGCATCTTAAATGGATCAAACATGACGGGTTCGCCGTCAAATTCCTTGTCGAGCTTTCCCATCAACACGTAATCATGGGAGCCATCCGGCATCGGCGCTTCATAAATGCCAAACGGAACGCTGATCACTTCCATGTCCTCGGCAACCCAAACCGTAAATAAGTACTTACCCACCTCCGTCGGACCGTAAGCGTAAACGTCACCGTTTTCGTCCTTCACCATGGAAGTTCCCGTCACCTCAGCCGTGGGCTGACCATACTCATCCAGATAATACCACTTCGCCGTCATGCCCGCCGTATAAGGAGTAATGGCGGAATTCATCGCCACGCATGCAGGCTCCCCGTCATAATCCTTGTCGAGATATCCGCAGAAACGATATTCCTGATCCTTGTTGGCGTACGTGATGATGGCAATCACCCTGTCCTCGAAATTTCGTCCGCCATCCGCGTAAAGATAACAAATCTGCGGTTCATCCACTCCAAATGCAGGGTGTTTCACGGTTAGGTAGTACAAATCACGGGCGTCGTTAGGCGCCATATTGTTATTTCTGGGATGGGCGGGATCGAGTTCCACGTGATTAAACGTGGGGGTGATCTCATATCCCTCCCGGTTCGTAGCGGCATAGACCGTCTTACTCTCATCGATCGTAATGCCGTGCGGCAGCCAAAGATAACTGCTTAAATTATAAGTTTCTTCATAGGCTCCAAGAGAACAGATGCCAATTGCAGACATCTCCACTCCAGGATAAGGATTCTCGAGTACTGCCTTGACTTCCGTACAATTTGCGTCATCTCTCGGAATCCAATTTCCGTTTTCATCCGGCCAGTTTTCTTTCGAACCATGAATGCCCTGGGGAACCTTCGCAATGCCGTACTTACAAACGGGATTGTTTATGACGATCGTGAAATAGTTTTTCACTTTCCTATGATCCCCAAACTCTTCGTCCAACAATACCAAGCCCCTGACAGCCTTGTAATCTCCAGTCTGCCAATAATACCCTGGCACGTTATCAGACCATTCATAGTATTCACGCTCATAAAACGGGTATTCTGACGGACTGTTGTGAGTTTGCTCCACGTATTCCGAATCTGGTGCCCCAACCGGCTTTCTGTAATGATTTCCCTCAAGCCGGAAGGCAAAAACACGCTCATAGGTACCGTTTTCACGCTTTAAATACACGACGTCCCCTTGGTTTTGATCAGAAAAAACGACGTATTGATCACCGTTTGGATCATAAACGCTAAACTTTGGATCCGTCTTAACGCGGTGAGCCACGTAAGGATCAAACGCATATGCTTCCGTAGGCTCTCCATATGTCTTTTCGTGATTGTACCGGATCGTATTGTTCAAGTATTCCCCTGTCAGCGTATCCATTTCCCAGCCCACGTCCACGGTAATCCTGATGGGACCTGATCCAATGACGGTCGAATACGTTTCATTTTCTTCCGCGCGTACGCTCGCCGGCAACGCGAAAATCATGAACGTCAACAGCAATAAAGCCGTCTTGATTCCATTTTTCTGTTTTTTCATAATCTTCCTCCCCTCGTCCGGTCGTCATCGTTGACCACCAGTCCTAATAATTTTGCATTCATTGCAAGGTCCAGCCTGCTCTCAAATCCCGTCTTCTCCATGACGTTTTGGAGATGACGCTTCACGGTATTCACGGAAATGCCAAGCTTTTCCGCAATTTCCTCATTTGTAAGGCTTCCCGTAAGCTCTCGCAGCACTTCAAGCTCACGATCCGTCAAGTCCGTGCGCCGCACCTTTCCAAAGGGAACAGGCGGCGAATCACCCGGATAAACGGATTCACCCTGCATGGTCCGGTCCATCAGGTCGATCAGACTGTGATCATCATATTCCTTATACCAAAAGCTCTCGATCCCGATGGCCCGTGCCTTGTCCTCCCAGCTGGTCTCCGAGGCGGAGGTCGTCAGAATGATCTTGACCTCTGGCTTTTCTTTCTTTATCATTTCCGCGGCAGTCAGTCCGTCGATCCCGTCCTGCATCATAACGTCAAGGATCAACAGATCCACGGCATGCTCTTTTACGTATGCCACGGCATCCTCCGCCGTCCTAAGCCCCGCCACAAATTCATATTGCGTCGCAGCCCTCACGTACATCTCAAAGAATCCTCTCGAGATGTTCTGGTCGTCCGCCACCACAACCCTAATCTTATCGCTCATCAAACAAAACCTTCCTTTCAGACCTCCAAATGGAAACTCTGACTCATCATACACCTCCATTATAGCAATCCGCCTGCCTCCTGTATATCACCCATTTGTACCATTTTTTGCCCTCTATAATATTTTTCCCCCAAAAAAATATGGATCACTGGGACATGTCAATTGACGCGTCCCAGTGATCCAACTCACTTAAATAACCTTCATTCGTATGCTCAAGCGGAACGCGGGGCTGCTTTCCACCTGCATGCTTCCACCGGCTTCCTCTATCTTCCGGCGGAGGGAGAGCAGGCCGCCGCTCTCAAAGATGGTGGTCTTGGGCGGTTTTCCGTTGTTGGTGATGGCAAAGAGAAGGCCGTCCTCGCCCTCGGAAACCCGAACGGTGATACAATCGCCCTCCGCATGTTTTACGGTATTGGCGGCGCACTCGATGATCGCCTGCGCCAGCATCTCAGCACCGTTTTGCATCTTAATTTTTTCCGCGATGGCGCCAACCGTTTGCTTGACGCCCTGCGCCGCATCTTCCAGATCAACGCGCACGCCGATGCTGTTTGCCATGGCAATGGCCTGCGTCAGGGGATCCGCTTCCTTTACGTAGGGTTCCGTCGCCTCACCCAACAGGATTCTGTTCATCTGAAGCGTGGCGTCGCGGACAATGCCCACGTCCGTGCTTTCCGCATTGTTTAAAAAATGCCTGCCCATGAGCAGCACCTGCCCTAACTGGTTGTGCAGCGTCGCCCTGGCGTTTGCTTCCTCCTGCGCCATAAACATGTCTCTGGACAGTTCCGAAACAGCCTTCATGCGGCGTTGGAGATCCTGCAGCCTTGCATTTTTCTCTTCCAGTTCTTCTATAATGCGCCACCGCTCCGTCACGTCCGTTGCGGTGATCTGATCATATTCCTTTTCCTCAAGGACGAAACGCTCCCGCGTAAAGAGCCACGCCTTTCCTTCCGGCAGGCGGATCAAAGTTTGCCCGTTTTGCTCCTTGCCATGCTCCCCAATCCATTTCCAATACTGCGAAACGTCTGACAGGTTTCCACCCGTTAACTGCCTGCAAAGCGCATCCATTTTCAAGTTGGAGAGCCTGACCGTTCCATTAGGATCACCTATGACAATGCCTTCCGGGAAAAGGTTCATCGTCCGTCGGATAACGTCCATGGTAAGATGATTTTTGCGGTAAAGCAGATTGTCTACCCGGCAAAAAAGAAATATTAGTCCCGAAAGGAACTCCGCTCCCGCATGGAAAACCCATGGCAGTTGAAACAGCGCATATTGGAAAAAACCATATCCATGATCAGGATCATCCACCGTAACATAATGTCCGCAGTCCATTAGAAGCACAAATATTCCAAAGGACAGAAGCAGATTTGCAACCGCCAGAATCTCTCCCCGAATTCCCCGTTTGTCACGGATCATCCACAGCAAAGCAACTATTGTTCCGATCACGAGCATGATCGATGCCAGGCACAGGAGAAACCAGAGTGCCGTGCCCCAGATTTCGATGATGCCATGCATCACGCTTCACCCCCCTTCCCTCTTCGTATGTTCAGGAAGGTCGTTTCATCGCTTTCCCTGCGCTCCACCAAAAGAGCCGTTACGGGAAGCGCCGGAGCTCCGTCTGCCTCCATGGCAAGACGAAGACCATCCTCCGCCAGCGAGACCGTCATCCTTTTGAGACATGGCAAATACGCCTCCAACACGGTCTCAAAGGTATCATACAGCGAATGGATCTCCGGGATGGGAAATTCCGCATATTCCTCACCCACTGCCGCCGCGCGAATGCCGAGGCACTGCAGAAACCTCGCCGATTCCTGCAACGCCAAAAACAGTTCTCTGTTGCGTTTGGGCAAGGTCTCCTCGGACAACAGGAGAAGATTGCTCTTTCTCTTAGAATACGCATTTAGGATGCAACTTGTGGCCAGCGCTTCCCGAAACTCCTCCGTTCCGGGCGCCACGTTTTCCAACAGCTCACTGATCCTTTTTTGTTTGGGATAAATGGCGGCGGCGATGCGGGCATAGATCTCATTTTGAGCATCCAAACGTGCTTTTTTCTCTTTTAGCTTATTCTCCACCGCGATCAGGTCATTCTCCTCGCTTAGGAGTTCATTGGCCGAAGCAAGACGCCGCTTTTCCCGGTTGAGCCCGCTTTCATCCTCCGTCCAAAAAGCATAACCAGAACGAAATGCCATTCCCAAAAGACGCGTATCCTCGTCCAGATACGTTGGATTCTGCAGAGAAGAAAGATACTGCGCTTTGGTTGCCTGAAGCGGGATTCTTGTCTTCCATACCGGCATGATCTTCTTATCCGTAATCAACGCGGGAACTCCCAGCCGTGCAAAAAAAGCAGCATAGTTCTCGTTGTGCGGAATCAGTCTGCCCCGGATACAGATTTCAAATATACCCAGGAGGCTAAAAATATTAATCTCCGCATAGAAATACATTCGCGGAAAATTATGACGGTCAAAAACAAAATAATCGATCAGGATCAAGATCAGCCACGTAGCCAAAGTACCCAGCAGCGACCAAAGAATCCTGCCATTTTCCTTCCCCATTACCTTGATGAGAAGCCAGACTCCCACTGCAATGGTCAGACCCATCCAAACATAAAATAAGCCGAAAACAATTCCAAAGTCATACGTGCCCGGATTCATCGCAAAGGAGGAAAGCTCCGCCCTGGGGCGGTAAAACCACCCATGAAGGTCATTTGTCATGACAAGCAGGGAAAACGCGCCCGGTACGAGAAGCAGATACCCTTCCTTCCGCAGAACGTTTTCCCGCTCGCCCCTCAGAATACACAATGCCGTCATCAAAAACAGCGTGGCAACAAACACCATTGGCACGTTATAGGCGTAACTGACGTAGCGGTCCCAGACGACTGCGTGTCCCGTCACGCGGAACTTCCATACGCGAAGCACCAGATACGCAATCATCAGAACGCCTGACGACATCACGTAACTCCGCGCCCTGCCGGGAAGCATCCTTGCGCGCACCGACTGCATCCAAAAAATAAGGAGCCCTGCGTATATCAGAAATCCCATGCTGAAAGCCACGGAATTAATCAATCGTACCCCGGTTCTGGTAAACAGGTTGCAAACTCCCGCCAACAAGAGGAAGGCCAGAAACAATATTGTATTTTTATTCTGCCGTACGTTCCATCTCATTTTCCTAATTTCCCGTTACGTAATCTGCCAAACTTCAACCATTCAATTTGAGTCCCGTGATCATAATAATGACAAACGTCATTCTTCCCCATCCTTAATCGTGACAATTTCCCTATTGAAAAAGCCCTTCCGGTAACGTACGATTTAGTTAATCAAGAAAGTCTCACGGCGCAAAGCATGCGCCTGAAAGGAGTTCTTATGGAAAACAAGGAAGAAATCCAAGTAAAAAAACAAAAGAAGGGATTATCGGAAATTATTAAATCTTTGGCGAACCGCATCATCGACGTTTTTCGCGATTATCCCGTGACCATGATTGCCATCATGCTGGCAGCGCTGGCCTTTTCTTTGGTCGTTGGCGATCTTAGCAGAGAGGCGGATAAATTCTTAACAAAATTTGCTAACGTCTGTCTGATCACGGCGACGGGTTCCCTGTTTTTTGAAGAACTTTTCAAGAAGAAACCCATCGTCAGGATTGCCGGTTATTGCCTGAGCGCGGTCTCCGCCATTATCTACGTGGCAATTTTCTTTACGAAAAGCGAAATGCTTCTTGGCATGGATACCGACATTGTAAGGGAGACAGCCGCAAAACTCCTTGCACTGCAAGGCGTGATCCTGGTTGGGTTTGCGGTCTGGCATATGTTCCGCCGCTTAGAAGAAAATTTCGAGGTTTACGCCACCAAGGCCTTCGTGGAACTGATCAAGGCAACCGTGATCTACGGCCTCTTCGCCGCAGGCCTCGCGGTCATCGTATTGATCTTTGACGCCCTCATTTTTGATACGGACGATTTTCTGTCACAGATGGAGATTTTCCTGGCAAGCGGCATTTACGTGCCCATGTGTCTCAAGGCGATCTCCGGAAAGAATGAGGAGCCCGGAAAGTTCTTCCGCGTCTGCATCCAGTACGTGCTCCTTCCCATGCTCCTGATCTCCTTTGCCATTATTTACCTTTACATTGCAAAGATTTTCCTCACCAATGACATTCCTTCCAACAAGATATTCTACATTCTGACAGGACTCTTCTCCATCGGCATGCCCATCTGGACCTGTGTCCACGGCTTGCGCCAAAAGGAAGGGTTCCTTACCAAGGCAGCCACTTTCCTGCCCTACGTATTTCTGCCTTTTGTACTCCTGCAGTGTTGGAGTATTGGCCTTCGCATCGGCCAGTACGGCATCACGGAACCCCGCTACTTCGGCATTGTTTTGATCCTGTGTGAGATCATTTATTTTGTGCTGTACGTCCTGCATCACAGAGGCAATAAGCAGGCAATCTCCTGGGTTTTGTTTGCCGCAATGGGAGTCACCTTCTTTAGCCTCCTTTGCCCTGGAACGACCTATGACGACGTGACCATTCGTTCTCAGATGTCCCGCATGAAGAAAATGCTGGCATCCTCCGATCCCACCGCTGAAGAGAAATCTTCCATCAAGAATTGTTACCGCGAGATCAAAAACGTCGGCTTCAAAGGCAAAAAGGCCCTGGAGTCCCAGCTCAGCAAGGAACAAATAGATCGGATCGATTCCTACGATGAATACGGTAACCTGACGCATGACATGGTATACCTATATTCCCATAGATCCAGTGATTATATCGAGGTTGCAGGCTATAGCCGCATCTATGAGATCAATACCGAATCCGGCCAGGATGCTTATCTGGGCGACGGAAAGATCAAGCTTCAGTACGCAAACTACGAGAGGCGCAAAGACTCTGAACCCATTCTCGCTGACGTAAGCGAACTGGTGGATTATGCGCTGACCTTCACCAAAAGCCATGACTCTGATTTCAGCATTGATAATTACCGCGTATGTCCTGTCAATGATCATCAAGCCATTTGGGTAACAAGCTTCACCATTCATTTCTATGCGGACACAAAGAAAATCGATACCATGTACTTGAACGGTTATCTCATGGAGAAATAATCACAATCATCCTCTTTCATGCTTCTGATCAGGCCAAGGATTCTCGTGGCATTGATCAGAAGCTGTTTTCTTGTCAGCCTTCCTGCTTTCAATGCTGCCATCAAGTCATCATAATCCTGCTTGCTTCCCGGCATGACAAGCTCTCCGCCGCTGGCCGTAATGCGGGATGCCTTTGCGCTGGGATATACTGAGTCCGGCGCATCCATGCCGCCCACGATCCAATCCGTCATGACAACGCCCTGGAAGCCAAATTCCTTCCGGAGCACCCAATCCGTCAGATCCTTCCGCTCCGAAGTGTGAATGCCGTTTAGCAGATTGTAGGAGGTCATGACCGTCGCAGGCTGGGCCTCACGGATGCAGATCTGGAAACCCTTGAGATACAATTCCCTCATGGCTCTCTCGCTGACGCAGCTGTTATTGCATCCACGATTGGTCTCCTGATTGTTTGCCGCATAATGCTTGATGGTCACGCCGCGTCCCGGATGGCGCTGAACGCCATTCGTGATGGCAGCGGCAAACTTACCGCTGATCAGGGGATCCTCGGAATAATATTCAAAGTTTCTGCCGCAACGGATGTCGCGATGCAGGTTTAACGCCGGTGCAAGCCACAGATCCACGCCAAACTCCGTCATCTCACGTCCCACGACGTCACCGCAGCGCTGTGCCAGCTTCAGGTTCCAGCTCTGTGCGATTGCCGTGCCGATGGGAATGGAAGTGCAATATTGACTTTGGATCTCCGCCCCCTTCTTTGGCCGCTTTTGACCCTGCAGCTTCATCAGCACCGCAACGGGCTTCGGCAGGAAATCAGAAAGTCCAGGCAACATCACGTCACCCAATCCGTGCGCTCCGTCCTCGTCCACCCAGTATTTCTTACTAAGGCGAAGGCCGGCAGGACCATCCGCCATGCTCAGCGCGGGAATGCCCTTATCCAAAAGCTTACTTGTGGTCTCACCTGCAGCTCCGGCCACTCTTCTTCCCGCATTGCCGATGCCGATCCAGCGCTTGTCACTGGGATCAAATGCCCCAAGCGACAAATAAACCAGTTCTTCATCCGTCAGGTCATGCAGACTCGGATCGATCTCCGGATCCGCCTTGTAGGATATCTTCTCCGCCTGGATTGCCTTCGGATCCAAGGTCAGCACGCCAGCTTCCTTCGGAAGCTTTTCTTCCTCGCGGGCCTCTGGCTTAAAATCTTCAAAATCCGTGGTGCCAAGAACGTGGCGCACCTGTCTGGTCACAACATCCTTTTTCAGCTGCACGGCGCCGCAGACGGCCGTGTCGCGGCTGTTCTTTCCGAGCCTTAACGCGTACGTTCCCTTCTCCAACAAATAGCAGGAATTCTCAGAATCATAAGAAGCCAGATCTGACATGGCAAACGCGATCACCAGTTCCTGGCTCTCCCCGGGTTCAAGGGTCTTCGTCTTGGCAAATCCAGCTAGAACCTGATAGGGCTGGTCCAGCTTACCCTGCGGCACGGAAACGTAGAGTTGCACGGACTCCTTACCGGCACGGTCCCCAATGTTCTTTACCTCAAACTTCACCGTCACCAGTTCTCCGCAAATTTCCGCATGTCCTTCCCCGATCTCAAATTCCGTGTAAGAAAGGCCGAATCCAAAAGGATATGCCGGTGCCTTCCCCACGGAATCAAAATACCGGTATCCCACGTAGATTCCCTCGCGATATCTGGTGTCATCCCTGTCGCCAAAATCTCCCAGCTTGCAATAGTCTTCCCAAGCCGCCCAAGTCGTTGCGAGCTTACCGGAAGGATTGGTCTTTCCAAGCAAAACGTCTGTAAAACCGGCTCCCGTCAAGGCTCCAAGCTGTGACAGCAACAAAATGTTGTCAACTTCTGACACCTTTGTCAGATCAACGGGACAACCCACGTTCAGAACCAACATGAATTTGGGAAAGCTGTTTTGCAGCGCCAAAATGTCGCGGACTTCCGTATTCGTAAGCAAAATGTCTCCCTGCTCCGCCTTACGGTCATTTCCCTCTCCGCAAATCCTCGAGAGCACGTAGATCGCCACGTCCCCGTCCGCTTCCAGCGGAAGATCGTATTCTGGCTGTGGCATCACGGCGCCCATGCCTTCCACCACGGCATTTACGTGCTTCTCCTTCGCGCGTTTCTTTACCTCTCGCACAAAGTCTTCATGCGCGGCTTCTATGATCTCGTCATATGCGTCCAGCCAATCCTTGGTCGTAATGGTAAAACCAGCCCTCTCCAGCCCCTTCTCAATGGAGATCGCAAAGTGAGAATATACTTCTCCTGATCCCGTGCCGCCCCGCAGCGTATGGCGGGCACCGCTTCCGTAAAGAGCCACCTGACAGGGCTCTTCCAGCGGGAAATCTCCGTTTTTCCTTAAAAGCACCATGCATTCCGGCAACATGGCACGAACCTTTCTTGCGTGTATCTTCTCTAATTCCGTCAACTTCACGTTTTTGCCCTCCTTACGCTTTCCTACTGCCCCTTGTTAACAAGTGATTTTGCATGTATTATATCATAAGCCATTCTAAAAAACTAGCCGCCCGGCAGATTTCTAAAAGTTATAATTTTACGCAAAAAAGAGATCGCGCGGAACCATTCCCGCGCGATCTCCTTACACGTATTCAAATCCGTTGGACGTCATTTCATTCATGCAATTCCATTTACTTAGATGCTTCCGCAGCGCCAAGCGTCACCTTAACTTCGTGAGACACGTACTCTCCGTCCTCAAGGCGGCTGTAATAAACGGTAACTTCCTCGCCCTGCTTGTAGTACTGCAGGAGTGCCCTGGCATCCGCATTGGACGAAATTCTCGTCTTTTCAATCTTGGTGATGACGTCACCTTTTTTGATGCCGGCCTTTTCAGCACCGCTTCCCTCAACCACGTAGTATACGTAACCGCCTTCGGGAAGACCATAGTACACGCTTGCCTCATCACTAACGTTCTGAAGCTTTACGCCCAGATAACCCTGCTCGTCTTCTGCAACGAGATCCGTTCTCATCTGATACTCCATGAGTTCCTTGATGATGGGACTTGCCGCACTGATGGGAATGGCATAGCCCATGCCCTCAACGCTTTCTCCCTGCATCTTGTTGGATACGATGCCGATCAGCTCGCCCTTGATGTTCACCAGCGCGCCGCCGGAATTACCATGGTTTACTGCCGCATCCGTCTGAATAAAGGTACCCTTGTTGCCGTCCTCCGTGGTCATTTCACGGTTTAGGGCACTGATGACGCCGTCCGTCACGGAAATGCCGTAACCAAGCGCATTACCGATCACGACTGCAGGCTGTCCGAGCTTTAAGTTGTCGCTGTCTCCAAGCTTTGCAATAACGATCTTGGACTTTGTTTCCCCACTTAAGTCATTCAAACTAACAGCCAAAACTGCAAGATCCATGTCAGGATCCATGCCCTTTACCTTTGCCTCCAGGGTAGTATCATCAATGAACGTAATCTCAAGTTTTTTGGAATCTCTTGCAACGTGATAATTGGTCACGATCAAAAGTTCCGTCTCGTTCTCCCCGATGATAACGCCGGTACCTCCGCCCTGAGGCGTGTAGGATCTGCCCCACCAGTCACGCTCTTCTTCTCCGGTGTTTAAGATCGTCACCATGGCAGGAATCACTTCCTCAACCATTTCCGACATGTCCGTGGTCACCAGCTGTACGCTTTCAGGATTTGCGATGGAAATTTCACCGCCCTCTATGATCTGGGTGATGTCCTTAGGCTTAACGACCGGCTTATCCTGCTCGAGAGCAGGCTTAACCTCGATCACTGCAGGCACGTTTGCCGCCGCGTTTTTCTCCCATACGCCCGTTGCGGCACAGATGCCGTAGAAGGTTCCGCCTGCCACGCCGCCGAAGATGACTGCCAGGGCTGCAGCCGCAGCTGCCTTCTTAAAGAACCCGCCGCCCTGCTTCTTCTCCTTCGCCTTCTTGACGCTCTTGGCTTTCCTGCCCTTATTCATTTCCTTGGCATAAACGTCAGCCCATTTGTCATTGTTTTCGCGCACGGGAGCCTCGCTCACGCGGTCAAAATACGCGGAAGTCGCGGGAGTCTGCCGCACAACGCTTTCCTGCCCGATTACAGGTGCAGGACTGGGCGAAGATACTTGCTCGGTTACCGGCATGGGATCTGCCACGCGTACCTGCTCAGCTGCAGGCGCGGGATCCGCCGCATATACTTGCCCGGCAACAGGCGCAGAAGTCGTATTGGCGTACTCAGCCACGGGAGCCTGGTACACCGCGCTTGCCTGTCCCGCCGTCAATACTTGATAAGATGCCGTCTCCGGAGCCTGCCCGGCTTCCCTCGCCTGCGCCGGTGCCTGGTTCTCCGCAGGCTTTTGCGCATCCCCCTCGGGTCTTAGTCTCTCTCCCGTCATGGGATCAAAATTCATTCCCGGATACAGATTGTCATCACTCATTTTAGTACACCCCTTTTCCTCTGAAGCTTATGGACTCAGTATAGAATGGCTTTGTGTACGTTTTGTGTCTTTTTTACGTTGATTTGGTTTCATTTTTCCAATATTGTTTGTTATCAGAAAGCAGAAGGACCAAACCTTTCGGAAGTTTGCGGTAACGCTTTCCCAAAAGGTATCCCGCATACTTAAAGCAGCACTGCGTCAGAAAATACGGGATCTTTCCCGTCTCGCCCCGGTCCTTTAACGCGAGGATCGTGTTCTTCACCAGCTTCTTTCCCTCGGATTCCGATTTCACTTTTGCAAATATCTCCGGATGATCCGCCTGGGAGACGCCAAGGTCAAAATTACGGTGAAGCTGTTGCATGCAGGTATAATTATGGGAATGCACCACCAGCGCGTCAGCCTCATAGGATACGAACCATCCGTTTTGAATCGCGCCGGCGGCATAGATCATGTCCTCATTGAAGATCGTATGCCGGATAAATCCGCCTAGCTGATCGTAGACGTCCCTGCGGTATGCCGCGCAAACGTTGGAGCAAAAATACGTTTTGATCCCAAGGCGCTTTACGTCATCCTTTCCCTTCAGCATGGAATGCTCCGGATAATTAAACTGTCTGGAAATCCTCTCCAGCACGCCGCAATCTCTTTTGGGCAGTTGCCTGCCATATGCAACGGCCACCTTTCCTGACAGGTTTTTCGTCAAATTCTCCAACAAATACTCATTCTCCGGCATGGCGTCCTGCGTCAGCGTCACAAAAACGTCCGCGTCTGAGCGCAATACGCCAAGATGCCTCGTCCTGCCATGATCAAAATTCTTTTTTTTCAAGTGAAAAACAGAGACAAAAGGATACTCTTCCACGAGCTTCCTTCCGTTCATCAGTTTCCTGAAATAAGATTTTTCCGTGTTCATCAAAATGACCTTGTTCACGGGCAGACTTTGCTTTCCCAGCCGGTCCAACAACTCAAACAATTCCTCCCCCGGTTTATAGGTTGGAATGATCACGTCTATTTTCACGTTCCCCACCGCCTTTCTTCTAAAAAGGGGAGCCCCATAAGGCTCCCCGCTTTGTTCCATCCTCTGATCAGGTTTCACGCCATTAATACTTGGATGAATAAGACTTGATGTATTTACTGTAATCCTTTACGGTGTTGGTCACGGTATAATCCGTGTTGCCAAACAGGAACTCGTGAAGCCATTTTACGTTCTTCTCCAGATCTTCCGGTACAACGCAGCTTCCCTTTGCGCCCATGTTCTTTACGCTGAGGTTATCCTCCTGAGGGAACATGCCTTCGTCCACGATCCTGTAATCCATAACGTGAGTGATCAAAGTCGTGATGTCATCTGCATGAAGGCTGGTGTAGATGTCAGACTGTACGGCGTTGAATGCGTCCAAAAGGCTGTTTACGTCTGCCTTCTTTGCTTCCACTTCGATGGCCTTGATGACCTCTCTCTGACGAGCGGTACGGGCGAAATCGTTACCTACGTAACGGATACGGCAATATGCAACCGCCTGCATGCCGGTCAAATGCTGGAAGCCAGGGCTTGCCAACTTCTGATAGGTTACGTTCATGGTCTGGCCAATGCTGATGCCGTAGTTGTTCAAGTGTACCAGTTCGTTGCTGTCAACATCGATGTCAACGCCGCCAAGGGCATCGATCACGCCAACCAATGCCCAATAGCTGACGGTCACAAAATTCTCAATGTTCATGTCAAGATTGGAGTTCAGCATCTTTACGGCCGCCTCGGCGCCGCCTCTTGCATATGCGGCATTACACTTGCTGTAAGTGTCTCCGGTATTCAGGAAAGTATCACGCAAAACGCTGACCAGCTTGATGTCGCCGTTGTCCAGGTTAACGCTTGCGATCATCATGGCGTCACTGCGGAAGCCCTTCAAAAGTCCGCTCTTGCGAAGATCATTTGCGGGCAAAAGTCCAACCGTTGCACCACTGTCATTTTTCTTTTCACGGCTGATGTCCACGCCGAAAAGTGCAACGTTCATGTATCCCTTCATGGTCTCGCTTTGCTTTACTTCCTCAGCAATCGCCAGTTTTTCCTCATGCAATTCCACGATGCTGATGCCTTCGTTCTCCGGATCCGTTCCGAATGCCCTCACCACCACGTAGCACGCCACGCCGAGGAGCGCCACGATGATCAGCTCCATTGCAAAAATAATGATCTTAGTTGTACTTTTCTTCTTACCGTTCCTAGCCATTCTTCTTTCTCCCATTACCTTAAAACATTTGTATTAATATGCATTTTTGTTGATAAATCCCGTAAAGAACGTCATAATGATGATCTTTACGTCGAACCAGATGGACCAATTTTCAATGTAATAAATGTCACATTCGATCCTCTTCCGGATGGAGGTGTCTCCGCGGTAGCCGTTCACCTGCGCCCATCCCGTCAGGCCTGGTCTGACCTGATGCTTTACCATGTATCTTGGGATCTCTTCCTTGAACTTTTCAACAAAGAGTGGCCTCTCAGGCCTCGGTCCCACAAGACTCATGTCTCCCTTTAGAATGTTAAAGAGCTGCGGAAGCTCGTCCAGGCTTGTCTTTCGCATGATCTTGCCAACCCTCGTCACTCTCGGATCATTCTTCGTCGTCCAAGCCTTTTTTTCTTCGGAAGGTGCCTGGACTGCCATGCTCCTGAACTTGTACATCGCGAAGGGCTTATTGTGCAGTCCGACGCGCTCCTGCTTGAAAATAACCGGTCCCGGGCTTGTCAGCTTTACCAATACGGCACAGACAAGCATTACGGGGGACGTAACGATGATGCCAAACAGCGAACCCAGAATGTCTGCAGCCCTCTTGATCATGGCATTTCCCGTGTTTGTCAGCGGCACGTACCGGATGTTGATCACCGGAAGTCCCATCAGATCCTCCGTGTATGGCCTCGTAGGAATCAGACTGTTGTAATCCGGAATGAACTTCGTGTGCACGCCGGACTTTTCGCAGATTCCGACGATCTCGCCCAGATAATCATAATCCCGGAGGGAAAGGGTGATGGCCACCTCGTCCCACTCGTTTTCCGCGAGCATCTTTGGAAGCGCCTCGATCGTTGCCTGCACGGGAATGCCTTTATATAAGGTTCCCACCGGCACGTGATCATCCAAAAAACCGCTGACCTGATATCCCCACTGCGGATTCTCCAGAATGCGTTTCACGTACTCCTCAGCCGCCCTGGAATACCCCACCAACAGAATGTGCTTAACGTTATAGCCCTTTTTCCGGATGGTCTGCAGGGTCTTTCTTAAGATTACCCTAGACATCCCGGTCAGAAAACAGTTCAGAACATAAAACAATGCCAGCACGGATCTGGCATAATTAAATTCCCGCACGACCAAATAAATAATGATGATCAGCGCGGCCATTCCCACGGTATTAGCCTTGATAACGTCGAAGATCTCGAATCTTCTGCGAACGGTACGCTTCGGCGTATAAACGCCAAAGCGGTAATAAAGCACCATATAGCCAGGGATAATATAAACCAAGAGGAAAATATAATCCCGAAGCGGCAAAACGCCGGGGCCCGGCCCATCGAGGAGCACGTAGAACTTTATGACGTAACCCAGAATCAACGAGACCGCCGTGATCAGGGCATCAATCAAAACCAGCATTCGGTTGAAAACCTTCTGATTGTCCTTTATCATATCCAACCCGCCGCAAGCCTTTACAGCTTAGCCCTTTATATGAAATTTGGTCACGGTTACCTATCGTCTTCATTATAAGGCAGGCACCCCAAAACCGCAATTTAAGAATTTATGAAGGTAATTCTTAAGGGAAATTAAGAAATGCCACAAGAAAAAGAGACCTGCCGGTTAAGGCAGGCCTCTCTCGCACGTTATCATTACTTTGTATTTGCCACGTAGGACTCAATGCTGTAGCGGTAGGTATTGCTCACCGCCTTGTTTCCCTTCATCACCGTTGCGTAGATCGTTTTCCGCATCTCTCCGGCGTACAGTTTTTTACGGTTACGTAATAACGCCCCTTATCATCCACTCTCTCGGCTCACTGACCAATGTCTGTACACGCACCACCTGGCATTCGACTCCCCGTCTACACAGAAGTAATCGTCCTTAAATCCTTCCTGGACCAGCGTTACCACCACCTGGCGTTCTTTCACGTCATACCGCACTTCCCGCAACGGTTCATCTTCCAGACTCGCGTTGGGCAACCAATCGCTCGTCGTCGCCGATGCAGACAGCGGTGCTGCCATGAACACCGCGGTAATGCATAAAACGATTTACGGTAATTAAATTTTTCTCATCATACCTCGCCTGTCAATGTATACTTTACCACACCTGCACCCGATCCTCCGGTGCCAAATACATGCGGTCTCCTTCCTTCAAATCATAGGTTTCCGCAAATTCCTCAAATTGCTGCAACGTGGAATTTACTCTCAGGAAATAGGCAAGATGAACGTCCCTTAGCATCTTGTATTCCTGATACTCCCGCGAATCCAACGCCCGTCTTGACTCCGCGAAAGACCTAAAGAACTTGTCGTAATCAAAGCCTTCCTGCTTTTTTGCAAGCCGCAGCATCACCTTCATGCCGCCTATGTCCGCGCAGGCTTCGTCGCAGATCTTCTCCGCCGAAACCGGATTCCCCTCCCACACGGTCACGTTTCCAAAATAAGCCTGCAGTTTTTCCATTCTGCCCTCAAATGCTTTCTTGTCTTCCGCAGACCACCAGTCCGTACTTTGTCCGTCCTTATTCCGAGTAGCGCCCTGCGAATCGAATGCATGGGATATCTCATGCCCTATAACCGTACCAACCCAAGCGTACAACTCCTCATCAGACGTGCCTTCATGGTACCAGTCCCCAAAAAGAAGGGCCAGCGGAATCGTGATCGAATTGTTTCCTACACTGTAGACCGCAGTACCATACATTGGCGAGTCATTCCAACTTTCTTTGTCTGCCGTACCATTTGTTTTGGCAGCGTCAGCCTCTCGGAGCAAACGATTGTTCAGCTTACCAAATTCCCAATAGTTCATGCCCTTCACGTCCACCGAATCGTAACTTCGCAGATTCTCCGGATATCCGGCCAGGATCCTTACGTAATTCAGTTTTTCAATCGCCTTGGCTTTTGTCTCCGCCGAAAGCCAGTCTTCTTCCTGCAACATTTCCCGATATTCGGCAATCACCTCTCGAATCAGCTTTTCGAGACGCTCTTTCTCCGGTTTCGCGTCATGCTTTAGCAAATAGGTTCGCATCATTAGGTCACCCCAATAACTTCTTATAAAGTTAAAATACATGAGCGTCTCATAAGAAGCCTCACCGTTTCTGCCATATACCCTGTTGCTGTATTCCCCGTGCGCGGCATTGCTCTCTTGATCCAGAAAACTCGCCGCTTCCATTACAAACTTGACCGTTAAGTAGTCCTTGATCTTTCCTAAATTTTTCTTTTTATAGATTCCGTCCAAATTCTTAAGATACTGCAGATTCTCGCAAGCGCAGGAATTGGCATCCCCATATCCATATGCGTCCACCACCTGCATAAGCGGAAAATTTGTGGAATAGTACCATAACTCTTTCTCGCTTGGCTTCTCGTATAACCAAGCATTTCCGCTATCCTTCATGCCCTTTGCCAGTTTTGTTTCCAGCTCGATGGTTGCTTCAAAAACCTCGTCGGCCTCTTTTTCGTCATATCCTGCGCGAACCAGCATCTTTCGTACAAAGTCCTTAGCCGCTTCATAGGTACGATTCCCCAATTCCGTGCGTGTCTCATATTCCTCAGAATCACCTAGGATAAACTTACCTGACCTGATTGCGAAGAGATATTGGAAGGAATTGTCCATGTTCAACACGTTTTCAAACGTCACAAACAGGGGAACCTTGAAGGTTTTCTCCGGATCACAAAGAAACTCCTCCAGCTCCTCCATGCTGCTGATCCCGCGAATGTCTTCCAGCGTTTTCATCATTGGCTTTATGCCATCGGCATTTCTCGCGTCCCAGTCAAACACAATGCCAAATATGTCCCTCATCAAGTCTGC
Organism: uncultured Lachnospiraceae bacterium; assembly: GCA_946414885.1. Lineage (GTDB taxonomy): Bacteria > Bacillota > Clostridia > Lachnospirales > Lachnospiraceae > Acetatifactor. The sequence continues at coordinate 4,489 of CAMKQH010000042.1, read as the reverse complement.
GTCCCGCCCCGTAACGCTTTCATCTTCAAGGATCGCAAAAAAATCCCGCGCCTGGTCTTCCAGAGATTCCAACACGCCTACCAATTCGGAATAACCGTCCGGTATCTCCGAATTCATAAGCCAGTCATAATTCACGTATAAATAAAAATCATCTTTTGGAGACAATTCCATGCCTTCCGTCAGATTCTCTTTCAGATTGGTATCCAGCCAAGGATAGCCTCCCATTGTTATCGAAGGTGCCTCCGTAGGTTCTACGTATGCATTGGGCACAATCGTCGGACGCGGTTTTCCATCCGTGCTCTCCTGCGGCGCCGCAGCCTTCTCACACCCCGCCAAAAGCATCACGCAGGCTAATAAAGTTATGAGTATTCTTTGCTTCACGTTTATAATCCTCCCAGACTATGGTAAAACGATTTAATCGAAACAATTATATTGTAGTAAAACATACCTCGTCTGTCAATATATGAAATGCGTATAAAAAAGAGGCCTGCCAATTAAGGCAGACCTCCCATTCCCCGCAAACTTATTTTGTGCGCCTCGCCCGTTAATAGATTCCGGCATTCGTTTGGATAAAGCCTATTTCAGCAAATACCACGATTCTCCAAATGCTTCATACAGTTTCTCTGCATGTGGATCCTTCAAACTCTCACGGATACCCGTGTCAGATTCCAGAAAAACAATCTCCTCCCGTCCATCCTTCTGGCGGATCCCGTATAATGCCTTGTACGGATAATCCATGATGACTGTCCCCTCTTTTTCCCTAGGCGCCTCAGGGTTCACAAGACATAAGTTTCCCACGCAATCCTGAAACAATTGATCTTCAAACCCCTCTGCCGGTTCGAACTCGTCATAACGTTCTAAAAGGAATGCATATTCCTCCTCAATGGATCGAAAAGGTCCCCTGTCATACAATTCATAACGATGCTTTTTCCCACTCGCATCAATAAAATAGCCCGCCGCATAGGGGTCTTCATACGAGGAGACGGACATAATAAAAATGATTTTTTGATTTTTCAAAATTTGATCCACGTCTGTTTGCGCTGCCGTTTGATCTGATTTCGACGTGGATTGTTCCATAATTTTGGGAGCACCCTCCGTGCCACGCTTCGCGCAGCCCGAGCACAGCACCAGCCCAACCATAATACACGTCGTCAGAATTCTTTTTTTCATCCCGCTCTTAATCATATTTCCCTCCTGATAAAATTGGTCGAAACGTCATTACGTACGCTTACGTCACATATAACGACTTACCACGCAAGAAGGTTCTTCCAAATTACGATTTAAAGTTGACAAACAAAAAGCGACCGGTTTCCGGCAACCGATCGCTCATTTATGGATCCACCAAACCATTTGCTCCATCTCGATTATCACGTAATTCAAAAACTTCCTTGGCTGAAAAGGAACCTTATGCCCCCTGCCTTCCTTTGAGGCACTTAACCTTATGCCATCCATCAGCCCTTTCAGATAAAGCAATCCCATCTTTTTCCTGACAAAAAACAGAAATTTAATTCCAAAACCCGCAAGCAAAAATGGCAGATTGATCAGTTTCTGGAGAAACGGCTCGTTCTTCGCGATTACGTAAACGCTGTTTGCCGCCGCGCGGCGTGTCTTCCATTCATTGTAACGGGAGCCCGTGGAAGCACTGCCGTAATGGATCACTCTGGCTAAAGGTTCGTACACGTTCACATAGCCGTGGATCCTTGCTCTCCATCCAAGGTCAAGGTCCTCCAAGTACGCGAAATGATTCTCGTCAAATAATCCAATCTCATCAAGCACGGTGCGCCGGTACAGTACCGCGCCGCCACAGGCGGAAAAGACCTTGACGCGCTTTTGATACTCTGCATAAGGCTTGCCTTTGCCCCTTGCGATCGCCCAGCCCAGAATTGTATAGACGTCACCGGCATCGTCCATGAGTTCCGGCTTGTCCCACGCAAGCATAGCCGCGCTCACGGAGAAAATCTTCTTGGATCTGTTTATGGTCTGATACAGATTCTTGATAAAATCCGGATAGACCTTCGTGTCATTGTTTAGAAGAAGCACAAAGGGGCTTTCGCTGTTTTGGATCCCGACGTTCACGGCATGACAAAAGCCCGTGTTGGAATCGAGACAAACAAGGCGCGTTTGCGGGAATTTCTCACGGATCAATTCCACGCTCCCGTCCTCCGAGGCATTGTCCACGACCAAAACCTCATACTCCGGCGTCCCCTCCACTTGATCATACAGGGAGGCAAGACATTCCTCTATGAACTTGATTCCCTTGTAATTCGGGATGACCACCGTGACAACTGCCATATGAACTCCTTCTCTTTTTCCTTCCGCCTCGGCATCCTAACTCTCAGAGCCACCAATCCCCGTGACTTATCGGTCACTTTTCTGTCAGGGCACCTGATGATTCTTTTTATCCCCTGTTCTTACTGCAAGTTTCGGATCCCACAGGATCCGCTTTCCGCGCTCCCGCAATTCTTTACAAAATGCAAGGCTCAGTGCCTTCACGTCCGCATTCTCCGGAAGCGTGCCGGCATCAAAAATTGCGATCTGCGGCGCTGACGCGTCCGTGCCACCTAACTCCTTGCATTCCATAGTCTTGCGGGTACGGTAGGGAACGCCGACGACGCTTTCGAACAAAGGCCAAAATTCTTTTGCGACGCAGATGCAACGAAGATCAACCGCCTCTGCGTCCTGCGTCAGGACAGCCCTGTGAAGGGGACCGCTAAAGCCTTCCTTCAAGCCTTCATAGAATACGCTTCCATCCTCCGCCATGCGGCCTCCTGCAAGCGCCTGTCCGCGCTCATCCAAGACCTTCCCTCCTACTGCCCCGAGATCAAAGCGATTCGCCAAAACAGGATTCTCTTCCTGCCTCCTGATACCATCTGACTTTACGTCTACTCCATAGTTTAACCGATAAAATCCCACGTGCTTCAAATCCACGGCATCCGCGTTCCAACCCTGCTCATTCGCAAATTCCTGCAAGGCCCGCTTTCCGGCTTCATAGGCATAGAGCTTGCTCTGGGGATTCTCCGCCGTGGAACCGCCGTGACACCGCCAGTGATAAAGCACCTTCGGCATGTGACGGATGGCCGTCTCCGGCACGAGACCTCTTTCCATGATCTCCGCAGCAGCGCGAAGAACCAGGTCATAATCCTGCGCCCCGTCAAATTCCTTCCGAAGCCGGAGCTTTCGGAATAGCTCGCGCTCCATCACCAGAAAATGGCAAACGTAATTATTCGACAGCAATAAATCCAGATTAAAATCTTCCTTCAGGTTTGGTTCATAATACTGCTCGCCGTCCCACTTATCTTCATCCGAATATAGGACAAGCGGTGCATTCTCTGTCCAGAACAGCCTAGCCTCCTCTGTCCCGGATTGCCTTGCCTCCTTCGCCAGCGACTGCCTTGTCTCCGTTACCTCGGATTGCCTTGCCTCCTTCGCCAGCGACTGCCTTGTCTCCGCTGCCGCCTCTCCTGCTTCCTTCCTTCCGCGGATGGCCTTCGCCATCTCATACAGTGCATCCGGCGTCAATACGTCATCATGATCCAGAAGACCAACGTATCTTCCATGCGCATGCGAGATGCCTGCATTGGTATTCACCGAAATGCCACCGTTCTCCGCAAGGCGCACGTAACAAAGGCTTCCGACGTTCACGGCATCGTCCTCGTCATCGGCTACGTTCTCCGAAAATATCGTCACGCGCGTTTCCGCGCAAATCTCCTCCAGCGCCGCGTGCACGCTCTCGTCTCCTGACGCATCTAGGAGAATCAGCTCCCAAAACGGATAGACCTGTTCTCGTAAGGAAATGACCAAATCCTTTAAAAACGCAGGATTGGTTCGGTACGCCGGGACCAAAATGCTGAACGTCGGTACTTCTTCCTCCGCCGCGCTCCAATTGCGAATACTTTCTCTCGCCTGTTCCCGCAGCGCCTTTTTTTCCTCCTCGGAAAGCGGTTTGAAGGAATACTCCTCCACCGCCGAAAGACGTTCCCTCGCCGCATTCCACGTGTTGCGAATACCATTTCGCTGCAAATAGTATAAAGTTTTCTTTAAATTCGCAAACGTAAGTTTTCCCATACCTGCATTCTTTCCGTCATCGTTTCCTTATTTTCCCTCTCAGGCAAGTATTTCCCGCCTCTCTTACTTGCCTGGATTCCATTTTTTCCTCTCAGGCAAGTATTTCCCGCCTCTTTTACTTGCCTAGATTCCATTTTTCCCTCTCAGGCAAGTATTTCCCGCCTCTCTTACTTGCCTGGATTCCATTTTTTCCTCTCAGGCAAGTATTTCCTGCCTCTCTTACTTGCCTAGATTCCATTTTTCCCTCTCAGGCAAGTATTTCTTGCCTCTTTTACTTGCCTGGCTTCCGGTTTTTCCTTTCAGGCAAGTATTTCCCACCTCTCTTACTTGCTTGGTTTACGTTTTTTCCTCTCAGGCAAGTATTTCCCACCTCTTTTACTTGCCTGGCTTCCGGTTTTTCCTTTCAGGCAAGTATTTCCCACCT
>CAMKQH010000041.1 GCA_946414885.1 uncultured Lachnospiraceae bacterium | reverse complement strand
AAAAATCGCCGTACGGAAAGCCCAGGATAAGGGTGGGAGAACGGCGAAAACAGGAAAAATCCTGAAAATCGCCGTACGGAAAGCCCAGGATAAGGGTGAGAGAACAGCGAAAACAGGAAAAATCTTGAAAATCGCCGTACTGAGAGCGCTGAAAAGAGTTGAGAGTACGGCGAAAATAAGGAATGTCAGAAATATCGGGGGGAAGAAAGGAGATTGGAGAATGAAGAGTTCAACAACGTCTACGAAGTCAAAGGCAAACAAGCCCAAGTTTAGCTTTGACAAGGAATTGTTTAAGAGGAGCGTTCTCTATAACGTAAAGACCCTGTACCGTAAGGATCTCGAGGAGGCAACGCCCCAGCAGATCTTCCAGGCAGTTTCCTATGCCGTAAAGGATCAGATCGTGGAGCGCTGGATGGAGACCCAGAAGGCTTACGAGAAGGAAGACCCCAAGATGGTATATTACATGTCCATGGAGTTCCTAATGGGGCGCGCCCTGGGCAATAACATGATCAACTTAAAGGGTTATCAGGACGTGAAGGAAGCTCTTGAAGAGCTTGGCCTTGACCTTAACGTGATCGAGGATCAGGAGCCTGACGCAGCGCTTGGCAACGGCGGTCTTGGCCGTCTTGCCGCATGTTTCCTGGACAGCCTTGCAACCCTTGGATACGCGGCTTACGGCTGTGGCATCCGCTATCGTTACGGCATGTTCAAGCAGAAGATCCGCGACGGTTATCAGATCGAGGTTCCCGATGACTGGCTGAAGGACGGCAACCCCTTCGAGCTTCGCCGCCCTGAGTACGCAAAGGAAGTAAAGTTTGGCGGTTACGTAAACGTCCGCATGGACGAGAACGGCAGAAACGTCTTCTATCAGGAGGGCTATCAGTCCGTACGCGCCATTCCCTATGACCTGCCCATCGTTGGCTATGGCAATGGCATCGTAAACACCCTGAGAATCTGGGATGCAGAGCCCGTCGAGTGCTTCTCCCTCGATTCCTTCGACAAGGGTGATTATCAGAAGGCCGTTGAACAGGCGAACCTTGCAAGAAACATTGTCGAGGTGCTCTATCCCAACGACAACCACTATGCCGGCAAGGAGCTTCGCTTAAAGCAGCAGTACTTCTTCATTTCCGCATCCGTGCAGGAAGCGATCGAGAAGTACATGAGAAAGCATGACGACATCAAGAAATTCTATGAGAAGGTAACCTTCCAGCTCAACGACACGCATCCGACCGTTGCCATCGCCGAGCTGATGAGAATCCTCATGGATGAGTATTATCTTACCTGGGATGAGGCATGGGAAGTAACCACCAAGACCTGCGCTTACACGAACCACACCATCATGGCGGAGGCTTTGGAGAAGTGGCCCATCGAGCTGTTCTCAAGACTTCTTCCCCGCGTATACCAGATCGTGGAAGAGATCAACAGACGCTTTATCATTGACATCGAGAACAAGTACAACAACGTTCCCGGCGTCAACGTGCAGGAGAAGATCCGCAAGATGGCCATCATTTACGACGGACAGGTGAAGATGGCGCACATGGCGATCGTTGCAGGCTATTCCGTAAACGGCGTGGCAAGACTGCACACCGAGATCTTAAAGAATCAGGAGCTCAAGGACTTCTACGAGATGTTCCCGGAGCGCTTCAACAATAAGACCAACGGCATTACCCAGAGAAGATTTCTTCTCCACGGCAATCCTTTGCTGGCTGAGTGGGTGACCGATCACGTTGGCAGCGAGTGGATCACCGACCTGCCCCAGATCAGCCGCCTGAAGGTTTATGCGGACGATGACAAGGCACAGCAGGAATTCATGAACATCAAGTATCACAACAAGGTGCGCCTTGCCCAGTATATTTTGGAGCACAACAACATTGAAGTGGATCCCAGGTCCATCTTCGACGTGCAGGTAAAGCGTCTCCACGAGTACAAGAGACAGCTCCTCAACATCCTTCACGTAATGTACCTTTACAATGAACTGAAAGAGCATCCCGACATGAAGTTCTATCCCAGAACCTTCATCTTCGGCGCAAAGGCGGCAGCAGGCTATCGCAATGCAAAGCTCACCATCAAGCTGATCAATTCCGTGGCAGACGTGGTCAACAACGATCCTTCCATCGGCGGCAAGATCAAGGTGGTATTCATTGAGAACTACAACGTTTCCAACGCGGAGCTGATCTTCGCGGCTGCTGATGTATCCGAGCAGATCTCTACCGCAAGTAAGGAGGCTTCCGGTACCGGAAACATGAAGTTCATGCTGAACGGCGCCATCACTTTGGGTACCATGGACGGCGCAAACGTAGAGATCGTGGAAGAGGTTGGCGCGGAAAACGCAGTCATCTTCGGCCTGACCTCCGACGAAGTCATCCGTTACGAGCAGTTTGGCGGATACAATCCGATGGAGATCTTCAACAATGATCCTGACGTCCGCAAGGTGTTGATGCAGTTGATCAACGGAACTTATGCTCCTCAGGATCCCGAGCTGTTCCGTCCTCTTTACAACTCCCTGCTGAACACGCAGAGCACGGCAAAGGCAGACACTTATTTCATCCTCAAGGACTTCAAGTCTTATGCAACCGCACATAAGAGGATCGAAGTGAAATACTTGGACGAGGCTGGCTGGGCGAAGAGCGCCATCCTCAACGTGGCATGCTCCGGAAAGTTCACCTCCGACAGAACCATTCAGGAATACGTGGATGAGATCTGGCATTTGGACAAGGTAGTCCTGAAATAATTGAGGCCGTTTTATAGTACTTGATTTGTGCTACCTTCTTATTGTAGACAGGAAAAACAATAAGGAGGTAGCATGATGAAAGGATACGTTACGGCAAACGGATACATGGGACTGGTGGATGGAGTTTACGTTCTTTTTGCTTCAGAAATGGACTATTTGGAGTATTTGGAGAACTAGTTTCCAAAAAATAAAAATTTTTTTAAAAAGGGTATAAAGTTTTTTGTGAAGTAGGCCGATACATTTGACGTAAGGATTACAGTACGACTATGGGGTATACTTGTGAGAAAGGAGGAGGTTCAGATGAGCTCGGAGGCTTATTCGGAGATTTTTAAGAGCATAGCGCTTGGAAGGTCAAAGAAATTTGCCAATAACGTTGCTTCGGAAGTAGTGGCAAAAGGACTTCGGATGAAGGATTATCAGAAGGCGATGGAAGCAGTGGCCGCCTGCCCTGACGTAAGGGAAGATCTCACGGCCCCCATCAAAGCCAAGATTCAGGAGGGCACTTATAAGGTGGATGCAAGTGATTTTGCAGACAAGCTTATGAGAAAGTATCAAGAAACCAGAAGATGAGTTTTTTAAAGCACTACCATTCTAACTTAGAAAATAACAGCTCTTTGGATTGCAAACGCAAACCAAAGAGCTTTTCTAATTTAAATTCAAATTCAATTCTTTTCCTGGAACCATTTCTTGATGATCATCGGCATGCCCAGCATGGCCCAAACCATGATCACAAAGTAACGGAAAACGTCGGTGAGGAAGTGGGGGCCGAACATGGCGTTGAAGGAATGCTTGATGCCTTCCTTTAGGAGCAGAACGCCTGCAAGGCCAATGACAAACTTCAAAACCTGTTTCCAAACGGAGGAACACTTCACGTCAAAATTTACGTAGCGGGTCTCGATCACCCAGCAAATGATGAAGCCCAGTCCGCCGCCGCATCCCTTAAAGCTGTCTGCGGCATCCTTGTAGGCGATGATCCCGCCGGAATACAGAACGTAGGTGTAGATCATGGTGCCGATGGCAATGGGAAGCAGACATGCGGCGCAGATCAGCCGCTTTTTGTGATCAAAGGTGACTTTGTCGGCAAGAAGATTGATCCCAAACACGATGAGGGACGAAACGGCAAAGCTGGTGAGTACGTCCGCGGGCGTGTGCACGCCGAGATACATTCTCGAAAGCATGACCAAGGGAATGATCAGGAGAAATACGATCCGCAGGGTCTTTTTGCTCACATAGGCCAGGGTTCCGAAGAGGGCAGTGGCGTTTTGCGTGTGTCCGCTGGGGAAGGAATAGCCCGTGGCTGATTTCTTTGCCGACTCTACGGCCGTAAAGGACGGATCCCGTACCCAGGGCCGCTCCACGCGGCAGGTGAGCTTGATGATATTGACGGCCAGCGCCGAGGGCAGGTAGGCAAAGGTCATGCGGTAGGCCAGCTTTTTGTCCACGCACCAGAAGAGAACGCAGATAAGGCCGAGGAGCATGATCTCCTCACCGCCGTAGGTACAAAAGGTAAAGAACAGATTTCCGAGGGGCGTCCGGATCCCCTCCAGTATTTTTAAGAATTCCATAAGTCATCCGCCTGTAAATTTATTGACGTTTCCGCGAGCGCACGCATTACGCGCCGCATATGTTTTGACAACGCCCTTGCAATTATACGACGTATTGCGCGGAAAAACAAGGGTTTAGCCTTTTTGGTTGTCAGTTTGACTACTTTGTGATAATATGATAACAAGGTCAAAAAGGGGGTATCATGACATGAAATTAAGTGATCTGCTGCTTTACAAGAACATAGTGATCCAGGCACATGACAATCCGGATGCTGACGCCATCGCCAGTGGATATGGCCTTTGGCTATATTTCCGCATGAAGGGGAAGAAGGTTCGCTTCATTTATGGCGGAAGCAGGCCCATTCAAAAGAGTAACCTGACGCTGATGGTGGAGAAGATCCAGATCCCCATTGAGCACGCCGAGGCACTCTATGAGGAACCCGATCTCTTGCTGACCGTGGACTGTCAGTATGGCGAGAGGAACGTACAAAAGTTTTCCGCCAAGACCGTAGCCGTGATCGACCATCACGTGACGATCACCGACTGTCTTCCAGAGCTGAATGAGATCAGAAGCAATTATGGTTCCTGCTCAACGATCGTCTGGGACATGCTGAAGGAAGAAGGATATGATCCCTCCGAGAACGAAGAACTTGCAACGGCCATGTATTACGGGCTCTTTATGGATACCGGAAAGCTGCAGGAGATCTTCCATCCGAAGGACAAGGACATGCGGGACGAGCTGGAACTCCGCCTGAACCGCGCGACCTTGGTGCTCCTTCAGAACAGCAATCTCTCCGAGGAAGAATTAAAGATTGCCGGAAAGGCATTGTCCGGCATTGACATTCATAAATCCGGTCATTACGCCATCGCCATGGCACAGCGCTGTGACCCCAACATTCTTGGCGTCATCAGTGACGCCCTGATCGAGGTTGAGGGCGTTGGCACTTGTATTTCCTATTGTGTGCTGGACGACGGGATCAAGCTTTCCGTACGCAGCTGTGAGCGTGAGACGCGGGCGGATGAGCTGGCGGCGTTTGTGACGGTGGGAATCGGATCCGGCGGCGGACACGTGCGCAAGTCCGGCGGATTTATCTCCAAGGAGTTGTTGGAAAAGGAATTTCAGAGGAAATATGGCGTTTCCTGCGGCAACGATTGGGAAAATGCCGTGCAGAAAATTTTGAATGACAGAATGACGGAGTACTTTGAAGATCAGGACTTCTATTATGCCGGGACGGACCAAGTGCCGGATCTTTCCCAGGAGCCTCTTTATCAGAAAATGCCGTTGCCCATCGGGTACGTGAAGGCGACGGACATGTATCCGGTGGGTACCTACGTATCCGTCAGAATGTTGGAGGGTGACATTCCCTTTGTTGTCAAGGAAGACACCTACTTCATGATCGGAATTGACGGCGAGGTTTATAAGAATGACGAGGCTTATTTCCTGTCGCACAATGAAGTTTTGCAGGATCATTACGTGATCACGGGAGAGTATTCCCCCACGGTCCATCTGGCAGTAAATGCGTCAGACTTTGAGGAGGAGGCAGGCATGCGTCCCAAGAACCTTCAGGATTATGCGAAGACCTGTATTCCGAAGACCAGCTCCTATAAGCTTCACGCAAAGCAACTGACGCGCCGGACAAAGGTGTTCGTGCCCTGGAGTGACAGCTACATGCTTGGAAAGCCGGGAGACTTTATTGCGGCACAGAAGGATAATCCAAAGGACGTTTACATTGTGGCGCGGGACATCATGGAAAAGACCTACAAGATGATCTAGTCAAATAATGGAACTGACAAAGCACTTAAGCAAATCGAGGAAGAAGTAAATGCAAGAGAACGAGAATCAAAATCAAAACATGGAAGTTACTGAGCAGGCACAGACGGGCCAAAAGCCCGCTCGGGAATACGTGGCCTTTATCAGCTATCGTCACACGGAGCTGGATAAGAAGGTTGCTAAAAAGGTGCACTACATGGTGGAGCACTACGTGATACCGAAGGAGCTTCGCGGCAAGGACGGGAAGAAGAAGCTTGGTCATGTGTTCCGGGATGAGGAGGAACTGCCGGTATCCAGCAATCTGACTGCAAGCATAGAGACGGCGCTGGATCACAGTAAGTTTCTGATCGTGATCTGTACGCCGAATCTGCCAAAGTCCCTGTGGTGCGAGCGTGAGATCAAGTATTTCATTGAAAAGCACGGCCGGGAGAACGTTATAGGGATCCTGGTGGACGGAACGCCTGACGAATCCTTCCCGAAGCCTTTGACGCAGGCCATCGAGATGGATGCGGACGGTAATGAGGTCATTCGTGAGGTGGAACCGCTGGCAGCCAATCTGACGGACGTCAATCACAAATATAAGGAGAGCAGGCTTCGCAAGGAGGCCGTGCGTCTGTACGCGGCCCTTTTGAGATGTCCCTTTGATTCCCTGTGGCAGCGGGAAAAACGGCAGAAGATGCGCAAGGGCATGGCACTCATGGCACTTGGCATGGTGATCGCCCTTGCCTTTGGCGTCTCCATCTGGATGAAAAACCAGGAGATTGTGGCAATCAATGATCAGCTTATGGAAAAGAATGAACAGATCAGCAAGCAGAGCAGAGAGATCCAGTCACAGTATGACGAGATCCAAAAGAAGAATGCGGATCTTCGAAGGAGTGAGGCCGCGGCCCTGATCAATGGCGGAGAATTGGAATATGAAAGCGGCAACGTAAAGGAGGCAGCCGGCAGCGCGATCCGTGCCGTTGCTTCCAAAGAAGGCCGTGAGGAATATGCTGCAGAGGCTGAATACCTGTTAAACCGCTCCCTGGCCGCAGGAGCCTATGATAACCGTTTTCGCACCGTCCTAAGCATTGAGCAGGAGACGGCAGTAGAGAGCCTTTTGGTTTCCGATGACGGTTCGCAAGTGTTTTCCTGGGATGACGATGGATACGTAAGATGCTTTTCCACCGAGGACGGAACGCTTCTCTGGAAGGGAGACACGAAGGATGAAGGCTATCACGGTTTCTACGTGGAACGTCAGAGAATGCATTATCTTAAGGAGTATGGAATTCTGTTAGTTTGCAGTGACGGAGGAGTTTCTGCCCTCTCTTTGGAAGATGGATCCTTAGTATGGAGTCATGATTCGGGAAGCGCCTTTTGCGTTGACTTTGCCATCCTTTCCGAGGATCGAAAGACGCTTGCCGTCATAGATGCCCTTGGAACGATCTTGGATGCGCAAACCCCGAAGCTTGTCATGATTGACGTTGCGACCGGCAAGGCAAAGCAGGAGATTGAGCTGACGGGGCTTGAGGGAGCAAACACGATTTCAGCCATCGGAAACGTATGCGGTGCCTTTTCAAAGGACGGCCGTTACGTGACGGGCGTTCTCTACCTGGGCGATAACTTTCTCGGTTATTCGAGGTGGTCCCTGTTTATGGCTGACCTTCAGGAGGGGACGGTAAAGATGATCCATACGGAAGAGATGGATTACAGATATGGGGCAAATCCCTTTACCATCGGCGTCCAATTTATCAAGAACGACGCTTCCGTTGCAGTTCTGAATTACGTTGATGATGACTTAAATGATAAGGATGGCGATGATGACCTGGATTTAAAGGGAATCCGCTTGAAAATCCTTGGAATTGACGGGGAAGAACAGGGTCTGTTTGAGATTCCTCAATCTCTTCCGGATAAGGGATTGTCATTCCCGTATCCCACCACGTTTGTTGCCGGGAATGAAAAGACCATTTTGGCATCCTGCGCGGAATTGGTCATGTTCTATTTTGTCGAAGAGGAAACGTTGGGCTATGACAGGTATTCCACTTCCTACGTGCTTTACGCGGATTGGATGAATCAAGAAGAGGGCTTTATCACCTATCTTACGGACAATGGCATGCACTATGCGTTCTATGACAAAAAGGGCATGGCAATGGCAGGATTTGGTGATAGGATCCACCTGATCAAGCAGGCCGTTACTAAGGATTACGTGATCAACAATGGCGAATTTGGCATTTGCTTAAAGCCATCTGCCGTGCGTGCGGCGGTATGTGACGATAACTTAGGGCGCATCTACGTTCAGCGGCCCCACAAGGATGAAGAAGTGACGGAGGTCGAATGGTATCAGGGAGACGGGGAGCGGTCCGTATATAATCTGCTTGCCGTAACGGATCTCGGGAACGGGAAGCTGTGTTTAAGAGAAGGTAAAAATGATGGCAAGACGTTCACGGTGAAATACGTTGATGCGGCAACGCAAGAGGTGGAAGCGACTTATGACGTTGATTTTGGTGATAACAACCCGAATTTGGCACAAATCACCCCTTGGAGAGATCAGGTTCACGCGACGGAGAACTCTTTCAATAAGTTTATCTTATGGAACTTAAAAAACCAGTCTTATGAGAACGTATTTGGCGACGTAAGTGTTTGCTTGAAGGATTTCTGCGTGACAAAGAACGGTGATGCCCTGCATGCAATCATTGGCTCAGAGTATGATCAGGCATCGGACGCTTGGAAATATGCACTGTACGTTAGGATCAACGATGGCGAGATCAAAGAGATCCCGTATGATGAGAGCAAGAATTGGCTGCTGGGCAGTGACTTATTCCGCGATGGATTTATCAAGGCGGGAGAGAATGGCTATGTATTAATGGCACGGTTTACGGACGAGGAAGCCGTAGATGCCTATGATGCCATTAACGCCGTGAGCGGGAAGGAAACAGTGATCAAGGATCCCTGCCCCGGAAGCAGAGAGCGCAAGCTTTGCATGGGCAAAGAGACTGCCGTAATGGCAATTGCGGAGGATGATAACGTTCTAAGGCAATTCTCCCTGGAGACCGGTGAGACCGTACGGGAATTTGCGTTGCCCGTATCTGCGGAGTACGTGATTCAGATTGAGTATTGTGGCAAGGATCAGTTCATTGCACTTTGGAGCGTAAACAGAGACTTGTACGTATATGATGCGGCAACAGGCGCCCTTCTCTTCACGGGCCGGTTCGATTTGTACGTTGAAAATACCAGCAGGCAGCCGTGCTTCCGTAGCGTGGATGACCTTTCCAGGGACCGCTTGTATTTTGTGACGGAGGTCGGTGCAGCGATCTGCGTGAACGTGAAGTCTTGGAAGAAGACGGCAGATTTCATGGGATTGGATGCCTTCTGCGAGGAGACAAACGAGATTTATCGCGTGAAAAATGGCGTGCTTGATTTCGTGGAAGAACATAATGGAATCCTGCGTCACAAGGCATATCTCTTGGACGAATTGATCGAAAAAGCAAAGAGCTCCGGCGTGAAATAAGGCACGGATCCGCAGGAAGGAACTAAGAGGTTATGGAACGGCAGTTAGATTTGATCTGTATGGGCATGGCCCTTGTGGATTCCATCATCAAGGGATTTGATCCCGAGCCTGTCTCGGCGTCAGGTTACCGGGCGGTCTCCGGCACGCTGAGCGTTGGCGGGGAAGCCGTAAATGAGGCCATGGCGGCGGCAAAGTTGGGCACGAAAACGGGAATCCTCTGCGCTTTGGGTGAGGATGACGCGGGAGACATGGTCATGGGCGCGCTGGCTCGATGCGGCGTGGACGTGGGCCTTGTCATTCGGTCAAAGGAGCATCAGACGCCAGTGACCACCATGTTTGTGAGTGAGGACGGCACGAGAAAATCCATTACAAACCAGGCCCATCGCCACAATTTTCACCCGGAGCGGCATTTGGAACTGTTTACCAATGCAAAGGCAATCATCTTGGGCTCTCTTTTCCGGGCGCCCTTCGATGACCCCGGGATCATCCTTACCGTGCTTCGCGCGGCTAAGGAGGCGGGCGTTTTGACCGTGGCGGACACAAAGCTTCCCAACTTTCGCGTGCTTAGTCTTGAGGACGTAAAGGAAGCCCTGCCCTACGTGGATTACGTGACGCCAAACGAGGATGAGGCAAAATACTTTACGGGAAAGACGGAGCCGGAGGAGATGGCGGACGTATTGCTTTCTTATGGCGTGAAGAACGTGGTGATCAAACTTGGGGCGAAGGGTTGTTATTTCAAGAACCGAGAGGGCGCGTTCGCGCTTCCGCCCATGGAGATCAAGGCAGTTGACGCGACGGGTGCTGGCGATAACTTTGTGGCAGGCCTTACCACGGAACTTCTTCGCGGGAGTGACGTAAAAGAGGCGATCCGTTTTGCGAATGCCTGCGGCGGGATCTGCACGACGGCGGTGGGCGCCGGAACGGCATTGAAAAGCCGGGAGCAGGTCCTTTCGGTTTTGCAATAAAGAAAAGTCGCGCGAGGATGCGTGTGCAGGTTTCCGGAGGATGAAATGAACGTAAGATACGTACTTTCGATCTTTTTCATGATGATCACGCTGGTTACGTCCATTACGGAAAACGCCCAAAGCGCGGGGAATACCCAAAGCGTGGAGAATGCCCAAAGCGCGGGGAACGCGGCAGGCGCGGGGGAGACCAAGCCCGAGGGCGTTTTGAACGCGGAATCTCCCGCGTGGGTTGCTTCGCTTGGCGATGAGAAGGAAGCCACGCAGCTCTTGGTGGTCGCGGCGACCGGGCAGACGACGGCACTCATCTCCATGCATGAAAAGGATGAGAACGGCAACTGGAGGGAGATCCTGTCGACGTCCGGTTATATCGGCAAAAAAGGCCTTGGCAAGACGATCGAGGGAGACGAAAAGACGCCGCAGGGCACCTTTCATTTTAACGCAGCTTTTGGCATTGCGAAGGATCCCGGCTGCGCGATCCCTTATCATCAAGTCACGAATGACGATTACTGGTCCGGCGATCCGAGAGAAGGCTATGCTTACAATCAGTTGGTGAGCATCAAGGATTATCCCGGGTTGGACGTAAAGAACAAGAATACGGAACATATCATTAACGCCAAAACGGAGTATCAATACTGTTTAAACATCAGTTATAACGAGGAATGCGTTCCGGGAGTGGGCGGCGCCATCTTCCTGCACTGCATTGGAAAGAAGAAGTACACGGGCGGATGCGTGGCAATCCCCAAGGATGACATGGTGAAAGTGATGAAAAACGTGAGGGAAGATTGCGTCGTGGTGATCGATTCCTTGGAGACGCTTAGCCAATAGCCTTTGCCGAACTTCGCCTGGACGGGAAAAGAGCATTTAAGGATTAGTTAAGAAATAGAGAAGATTCAGATTAAGACTTTTATTTCAGCTTGCGGTATAGTAAGATCAGCAAGCGAGATAAAAGTCTTTTTTGATAAGGAGATGAAGAACATGAGCAAAGAGATCCTGTTAACGGCAAAGGACCTGTCCAAGACATTTTCGAATGAATCCGTGCAGCAGCACGTGTTAAAAAATTTGAATCTGAGCATCTATAAGGGAGATTTCACGGTGGTCATGGGGAACTCCGGTTCCGGAAAGAGCACGCTTCTGTACGCGCTCTCCGGCATGGATCAGCCGACGCTCGGGACCATCACTTATTTCGTGGAGGAAGATTTCCTAAATGGGAAAAAACCTACGGCGGGCAGCGAGGCCGAGGCATCTGGAGAAAAGCGCGAAATGGAAATCTCGAAATTCAGCAATGATAAGCTGGCGCTTTTCCGCAGACACCACGCAGGCTTCGTGTTCCAACAGAATTACTTAAATGATTCCATGAGCGCCCTGGACAATGTCATGATCAGCGGTCTCTTAAAAACTAAGGACCGGAAGGCCTTGGCGGAAAGGGCAAAGGCCCTGCTTGAAAAGGTGGAGATCGGGGAGCGGGATCAGAAAAAATTCCCGACGCAGCTCTCCGGCGGACAGCAGCAGAGAGTTGCGGTGGTCAGGGGCGTCATCAATGCGCCGGAGATCCTATTTGCGGATGAGCCCACGGGCGCGCTGAACTCTCAGAACACGACCAACGTGTTGGACATCCTGAGTGAATTAAACGGGCAGGGACAGAGCATCGTGATGGTGACGCACACGATCAAGGCGGCGGAGAGAGGCAACCGCATCATCTATCTTGCGGACGGCGTGATCGCGGATGAGCTGGATCTTGGGCCTTACGCGGGGGATTACAAGGATGACAAGAATCCGGAGCAGGCGAAGGCAGCCGAGAGACACAGGAAATTAAAGGATTTCCTCCAGGAGCAGGGCTGGTAAACCCACGGCGCAGGATCATCAGGAAAGTAAGAGGAGCATAAAATGTACAGATTATTCATGATTGCAAAAAACAATATGAAAAAGCAAAAAGGGGACATGTTTACTTTCTTTATCCTGACCTTTATTGCGGCGGTCCTGATCTTTGACAGCGCATCCGTGCTCATGGGCATCGGCAAGGTCGTGGAGGACCGGTTTCACGCGGTGAACGGCGCGCACGTCATGATTTATAACAATGATACCGAGGCCGAAAATGATTGCGCGGAAAGGGCATTTAAAGATGAGCCGCGCCTCGTGGATTATGAGAGGACGCCGGAGATCCAGTTTATGACGGATTACCGGAAAAAGGGCGATGAAGAATTCTCCGTCTACAGCTTCTTTGTGGAAAGCTTTACTCAGGAAAAGCGGATCATGAAGGTGGAGGTTCCCGAGAGAGAGTATCAGAAGAATGACGTTCTGCTCCCTTATAATCAGAAGGCCAATTTCGCCATCGGGGACATACTGCAGCTGAAGTTTGGCGATGACGTCTATGACTTTAACGTCGTGGGATATCTGGAGGATCCTTATTTTTGCTGCACGATGAACATTACCGTGTTTTACGTATGTATGTCGCAGGAGATGATGGACGAGCTGGCGGATGCGCATCCGCTGGACGTTGCAAAACGTTACGTTAATAAGGGCATTGTCAGCGAGAGCACCTTGACCGGGGATTACACGACGGCGGACTTGGAAAATGACGTGGCCGGCAGATTTAAGGAGTATTTGAGTGAATACAGTGAAAAGAATCCGGATGCAAGTTTTTCAAACTTTATGACCCTCAACTGGCATATAATGCGGGGCGGTTCGCAGTTCGTACCGCTGATCTTTTCGGCGATCATTCTTTTGTTTGCAAGCCTCGTTCTGGTGATCGCGCTGGTGATCATTTCCTTTAGCATCAAGAATTTCATTCAAAGGAACATGAAAAACACCGGCATTCTTGAGGCGAGCGGTTATACGGTAAAGGAGCTTCGTGCTTCCCTGATCCTGCAGATCCTGTTGGTAGCAACGGTGGGAGCCATCACGGGCGTTGGCGTGGCAATCCTTACGTTTGGATCCTTTGGAGACGTGGTAAGCTCCGTTTTGGGACTTCGCTGGAACCAGCCGGTCAACGTTTCGGCAGCAGTCATGACCATTCTTGGACTCCTTTTGGTCATTGGGCTGGTGGGCATTCTGATCAGCCGCGCGTATAAAAAGATCACGGTATTGGATGCGCTTCGCGGCGGCATCAACACGCATAATTTCAAGAAGAATTTCTTCGCATTCGACAAGACGCCCCTGCCCGTTCCCGTAGTATTGTCCCTGAAGGATACCTTTGGCGGGATCGGAAGAAATCTGGTAATGGTATTTATCAGTGCGGTTTTGGTGGTTTCCACCCTCGTGGGATTTGGCATGGTGGAGACGTTTGCAAAGAATTCGGACGGACTGATGAGGCTGATGGCGTTGGAAATGTGTACGGACATGGTAACCGTCAGCAGTGGTACTAAGGATATCTCCGATGATCTCAGGGCGCTTCCGGACGTGGCAAACGTACTGGTGAACGTTGGATTCGAGCCCACGATCATTGCGGGAGACAAGAAGGACGTGTATTATGCCTATGCGGTTGATGACCTAAAAAACTCCACGTATACCAACCTGCTGGAGGGAAGATATCCGGAAAAGGATAATGAAATCATGGTAACTCTAGGCGTGGCAAAGGATCTGGGGTTAAATACGGGTGACATGGTGGAATTGGAATTCGCGGGAAAGACAGCGGAATTTGTGATCACGGGCATCCACCAGAGAATGGAGAGAATGGGACGAAGCATCTACGCGAGAATTGACGGCGTCCAAAAGATCATGATCGGTAACGCGGTTCCCTCTTATCAGTATTACGTGACGGCTAAGGATGGCGTGACTTACGAAGAACTGAGGGATGAAATCGCAAAGTATGGGGAAGAAAAGGGACTGGAGCTCCAGCACAGTGACCTTCATGCCACCATGGAGAGCACGATCGCAGGCATGGTCATTGCAATGAAGATCGTCTGCATCGCCATCACGCTGATCACGATTGTTATTGTGATCTTTGTGGAATCTCTCGTCATCAGGGCGAAGATCGCCAGGGAGTGGCGCAGCATGGGCATCAGCAAGGCGATTGGGCAGACCAGCGGCGGTCTGATCACGCAGATCATGCTTTCCAACGTACCCGCGATTCTCACGGGCGCGGTCCTCGGCGGAATCTTTTCCTCTTTCCTCGGCGGCGGGCTGATCAAAATTGTATTCGCACTCTTCGCCATGAAGAAGATTCAGTTTAGCGTTCCCGCCATCTATGTGCTGATCACCGTGGTTGGGATCGTCGTGGTTGCTATCCTCACCTCCGCAACCGCCGGCCTCAAAGTCCGCACCCTAAAACCAGTAACCATGATCACCGAAGAATAAACTACGCCACGGGAGGGAGGGTTGCGAAGGCGGAGAGGAAGTGGTAGAATGGAAGGGTATGGGGGACTTGAACATGCGATATGATTGTTTGATCGTGGATGACGAGGCCGAACTCGCGAAGATGACGGCGGAGTATTTTGAAATGTTTGACGTTAAGACGCAGTACGTGACTTCCGCTGCGTCTTGTTTTGATTTTCTGGAACGGAATGAAGCGGACGTCATTTTGCTGGACATTAATTTGGGGGACGGCTCGGGATTTGAGGTTTGTAAGCGGGTGCGGGAAGAGTACCAGCTGCCGATCCTGTTTATCAGCGCAAGGCAGAGTGATGATGACGTGCTGGTGGCGCTCTCCATCGGCGGGGATGATTACGTAAAGAAGCCCTACAGCCTGTCGGTACTTTTGGCAAAGGTGAAGGTGAATTTAAAGAGAGTGCAACAAATGAAGAAGCTGTCCGATGAAGCCAGGGAAGGGCAGGAAACGCCTGCTCGGGAAGCAGGGGCTCAGACGGCCGGACAGGCAGAAAAAACGGCCGGACAGGGAACGGAAGCGGGGAAGATGGCGGGAGAAATGGAGGCCGAAGCCCTTGCGATCACATTGGATCCAGCGACAATGTCAGCCGTGAAGGAGGGCAGGCGAATTCCGTTGAAAGCGAAGGAATTTGCACTTCTCAAGGTGCTTTATGAACACAGAAATACCATTGTAACCAAGGAACAGCTCTTCGATGAGGTGTGGGGAGACAGCTTTTACGGTGACGGAACGCTGAACGTCCACGTCAGAAAGCTCAGGGAAAAACTGGAGAAGGATCCCAACCATCCGGAATTTATTAAAACGATCTGGGGTACGGGATACGTATTGGAGCTATGAAGATATTTAGAAACATTGTCATTGCATATACGATTTTTATGCTGGCAGCGCTGGCGGCCATTCTCCTTTTTGTGAAGGGAACTACGTTATCGGCTGAAAGCGTTGCTTCTTATAATGCGCAGGAACTGACCGTATACAGACAGGCTTGGGAACAGGCGAAGCTGGGTTTCCAAAAGAATCGCGAAGAGGCATGCGTCTTTGGATGCGTGCTTTGGGGCGTGACGTTTGTCTTGGGGTATTTGTTCCTGTTTTTTGTTTATGCCTTTTTGATCAAGCCCGTGAAGGAGATGGAGAAATTTGCGGAGGAGATTGCCAAGGGGAATCTCGACGTGACGCTCCCGATGCACAGGTGGAATCTGTTTGGGAACTTTACGGAGAGCTTTGACCTCATGCGGGAAGAACTAAAAGCATCAAAGGGAAGGGAGCGGGAAGCGGAAAAGGCAAAGCGCGAGATGGTGGCGGAACTCAGTCATGACCTAAAGACGCCAGTGGCTACAATTCAGGCGACTTGCGAGGTGATGGACCTGAAATATACCATGAAGCTGGAGAAGGCGGAGGCGGAGCTTCAAACCATCGGGCAGTCGGAAAAACTTCAGCAGATCCAGGAAAACATTCGTGAAATCCAGGAAAATCTGGAGAAGATCAGCTATATAACCAATAAGGCCGAGACCATCAATCAACTGGTTGGAAACGTGTTCCGCGCGACGCTGGAGGACATGGAAGAGATCAAAGTAGAACCGAAGGAGTATGATTCCCGGTTGATCGAAGGGTATTTTATGAATCTAAAGGAATATGGCAACGTTATCCTGGAGAATCACGTGCCGGAATGTCTGGTTTACTTTGATAAGCTTCGAATGGAGCAGGTTATCGACAACGTGGTCGGAAACTCTTATAAATATGCAGGAACGGACGTACACGTATCCTTCGAAGAGACGGAGAGCATGTCTGGTAAGAACGGATCGCGGGATCGATATCTTAGGATTGCGATACGCGATGAAGGACCGGGGGTTCCGGAGGAGGAATTGCCGCTGATCACGCAGAAATTTTATCGCGGAAAGAATTCCCAGGAAAAACACGGTTATGGTCTAGGCCTGTACCTCGTGAAATGGTATATGGAAAAACAGGGCGGCGGCATGGAATACCACAATGATCATGGATTTGTCGTGGAGCTCTTGGTGAAAAAAGTATAGAAACGCTGAAGCGTATGTTAAGACTTGCGGCAAATGCGGAAAACATTGAGGAGTTTCGGGAAAAATGTGGCGCGTAAATGGACAATAATGATCCTGTACGGAAAGGGTCTGCCCTGACGGGGCAGACCTCTTTTTGTGTCAGCAGACACGTCCCCGTGACACATTGGCATCGCACGTCACTTTTTTAAAAAAATGGTACAAATGGGTGATATACAAACATAGGGAAAAAGTTTTATAATGACAGAAAGTGCAAAGTTTTTGCATGGATCCATAAAAGAAATGGGGAGGAAATACCATGAAACGAAAAACGTACAGGCTATTGGCAATGCTTCTGGCGTTTGTCTTGACGTTCACCGCGGCAGGCATGGACGTCCTGGCCGCAGGATTGGAAATGGCGGGAGAAGAGAGCGCGATTTCAGCGCCGGTTGCCGGAACGGTTGAAATCGTGGAAGACGCAGCGGAGGCAGGCGAGGCAGGCAGTGTCGTAGCGGAGGACGCAGCTGACGCGGGCGAGGCGGACGGTACCGAAATTGCCGATGCAGGCGAGGTAGATGGTGCCAAGGTGGAAGAAGCAGCGGATGAAGACGGTGCCGCTGCGGCAGACGTAGGTGACGCGGGCGGAGCAGACGGCATCGAAGCAGCTGATGCAGGTGAAGTAGATGGTGCTGACGCGGAAGACGGAGCGGATGCAGACGGCGTCGAAGCAGCTGACGCAGATCAAGCAGGTGGTGCTGACGCAGAAGACGGAGCGGATGCAGACGGCGTCGAAGCAGCTGACGCAGATCAGGCAGATGGTGCCAATGCAGAAGACGGTGTTGACACAGCTGACGCGGGCGAAGCAGAGGGTGCCAAAGAAGCAGGTGGAGTAGATGCAGCTGACGCGGACCAGGCAGAAGGTGGCGAAGCAGTAGACGGAAGCGATATCATGACGGAGGTCGGGAGCAGTCCCAGACTGCGCAGTTTTGGCGCGCCCAAATCCTTAAGCCTTTCCAGTACGGGATTCTCTGAAGGGTTTGAAGGGGATGGCATCCCCGAGGGATGGACGGTGGAAACGGACACGGATGGCTACGGATGGATAGTTACTGATTATGATGAGCATTCTGGCGGTAAGTCTGCCACTTGTAATTACAAAGCATCCGAAAATGGCCCAACGGCATGGCTTATTACGCCTGCGTTTGATTTCAGTAGTGTTACCGAAGAACTAAAGCTTAGCTTTTGGTATAGGAACAAAAGTGATAGTGGCAGATTTCAGGAACTGAGCGTTTGTTATCGCATAAACGGCGGTGAATGGCAGGAACTGTTCAAAACGACGGCTGCTCACAGTGATTGGACGAAGCAAATAGTGATTTTGCCTGGAAATGCAAAAAAAGCAGAGGTTGAGATTGGCTTCAAGTGCGTGAACCATAATGGCTACAGCTTGTATTTGGATGACGTTTTGCTGGAAAACGTGAGCGGAGTACAAAAGTATTCGGTAACTTACCAAGCAAACGGCGGTACTGGTACGGTAACGGATCCTGGCAGTCCTTACGGGGACGAGTCGACGGTTGTCATATTGCCTAATGGCTTTACGGCGCCTCCCGGAAAGTATTTTGCGTCATGGAACACCAAGACGGACGGCAGCGGAACCAAGTATAATCCAGGTGACATTATTGAAATTACGGACAACGTAACGCTTTACGCGCAGTGGGCGCAGCAACTGACGAACGGTTTGGAAGAGGAATTTGCAGGAGCAGACATTCCGGAAGGCTGGAGACGGGAAACCAATACCGTGGATCATGACTGGGTAATCGTTACCTATATGGGTCATTTCGACTACGGGGCAGCCTATATCAAGTATATGTCCGGAGATGGCCAGACGGCATGGCTGATCATGCCAACGTTTGATTTCAGTGGCATTACCGGAATCCCTGTGCTTAGCTTTTGGTACGTAAATGAGCCAACTCAACAAGGAGTATATGACGACCTTGGCGTATGCTGGCGCGTAAATGGCGGCGAATGGCAGGAACTGTTCGTGACGAAATCCGCTCACGGGGACTGGACGAAGCAGGTTATGGCGTTGCCGGCGGATGCGAAAGCGGCGAACCTGGAGATTGCTTTTAAGAGCGTGAACCATGATGGTTGCAGCATCTACGTGGATGACGTTTCGTTGGAAATTGTTTCCCTCGAGCAGACATTTGCCGTGACTTACCATGCGAACGGCGGTACGGGAACAATGACGGATGAAAGCGGTCTCTACGTGAATGAACAGGTCGTTACCGTATTGCCCAATGGTTTTACGGCGTCCCATAAGTATTTCAAGTGCTGGAACACCAAGGCGGACGGCAGCGGAACCACATATTATCCGGGCGACGTCTTTGAGATCAAAGGCAACGTGACGCTGTATGCACAGTGGTCTGATGGATCTTCCGGACTAAATGAAAGTTTTGAGGCGACAGGCCTTCCCGGAGGCTGGACGGTCATCGCTGACAATGAAGAAAACCAGTGGTTCACGGGAAAGGATCTTAATTATGGCATCGCGTCGCCTTTCGGTAAGCAGATGGCGATCATGAATATCTTTAACACGAATCGCGACGGGACGTCTTGGCTTATTTCCCCTGCAATGGACTTAAGCGGCGCGGGAAATAACTGGATCCTCAGCTTCTGGTATTGTAATCCGAGCTACAATGATGCCTGGTTTGATTTTGAAACCTATTACCGCGTAAACGGCGGTGAGTGGAAAAAGCTTTTCCAGGCAGGCGAGGGCCATGGTGATTGGACGGAGAAACAGATCCTCCTCCCGGAGGAAGCCAAGGCGGCAAACGTGGAGATCGGTTTCAAGGCAATGGAGGCGTACAGCTTCGGCGTTTACCTGGATGGCGTGGTGCTTCGCAAGGTGAACGGGAGCGTTTATACCATCTCCACTTCAGATGAGATTTCCGGCGGCAGCGTAAAGACGGACTTGAATTTGGCGGGAGCCGGTGAAACAGTCACTTTGACGGTCAAGCCCAATAACTTTTATACGTTACAAACGTTAACCATAAAGAAGGGCAGCGTGAGCGTTGCGACCACAAAGGTGGATGAGACGATGTACACCTTTGTCATGCCCGAAGGGAACGTAACCGTGGAGGCAACGTTCCAACCGCCGGAAGGTATGGCGTTCTACGAGGATTTTGAGGGTACGGATCTTCCCGGTTGGACCTTTGTGGATGCGGACGGTGACGACCTGGGATGGCACGTGAAAAGCTTTACCGATAAACAGGATAACCAAGGAAATGACTATACGGTTTCAGGAGACCAGATTCTAGCTTCTGAATCTTATAGTAATTACGAGGCATTGACGCCTGACAACTGGGCCATTACCCCGGCAATCCAGATTCCGGAGAACGCGACGTTATCTTTTTGGATTAAGGGAGTGGATCCCAATTACGCTGCTGAAAAAATGGCAGTTTACGTTGGCACGGGCGCGAACGTGGAGAGCATGACGAAGGTGGGCGGAGACTATACTGCCGCTCCGGCATATGAACAATACGCCGTGGATCTTAGCGCTTATGCAGGCCAGACAGTCTATATTGGTTTCCGCCATTATAACGTAACGGACATGTTTCGGCTTGCCCTGGAAGACGTGCTGGTGAAGGGAGACGGCTCCGGACTATTGTCCGTATCTTATGACGCGAACGGCGGCAGCGGTGATATGACGGATCCCATGAGTCCTTATATTGCCGGAAAGTCGGTGACGGTTTTATCCTGTGGCTATACCGCGCCCTCAGGGAAGACGTTCACGGGGTGGAACACCAAGGCGGACGGCAGCGGTACGGCGTACGTTCCCGGTGAAGCCATCAAAATGAACGAAGACGTAGTTCTTTACGCCCAGTGGGTGAATTCTTCGGATTTTGTTACGTTCCTGGAGGAAGGATTTGAAGGAGGAACGATTCCGGAGGGCTGGTCCGTTGAAAACGACGACGATAGGTACGAGTGGGTTGTGACTAACGGAGATCCTCTGGAGGGAAATTATGACGCATACATTTTTTCGACAACGTCTGCGACTCAGGGGAAGGATTCGTGGCTGATCACGCCGACGCTCGACCTGAGCAACGTTTCCGGGCCTGCCAGATTAAGTTTTATGGTGAAAATCAAGTATAATAGCTCATTCACGGATAAACTGAGCGTATGCTACCGCGTTGACGGCGGCACGTGGCAGGTTCTGTATCAGAAAAATGCGGTACGTAACGGAGAGACGGAAAGCGTCTATTTACCGGAGGAAGCCAAGGCGGCGAACGTGGAATTTGCATTTAATGCAAATGACGGGATGGGAAATGGCATTTGGCTGGATCAGATCTTGCTGACCGGCGTTGGAACGGCGGTTACGTCATGTTCCGTGACTTATGACGCGAACGGCGGCAGCGGCGAAACGGTGGACTTAAGCAGCCCTTACCAGAAGAACGACACGGCCACCGTCATGCCCAATCTCTTTACGGCGCCCGAAGGGAAGATGTTTGATTCCTGGAACACGAAGGCGGACGGCAGCGGAACCAAGTATCATCCGGCGCAGACCTTTACGGTCACGCAGGCCGTAAAGCTGTACGCACAGTGGAAGACCATTCCGACCATGCCCGCCCGGTTAGAGGAAGGTTTTGAAGGAGGAGTGATTCCTTCCGGCTGGAAGATCGAAGGCGACGAAAACTACCAATGGACCGTGGGAACGGGAGATCAAAAAACTGAGACGGGAGCTCATTCCGGCGAGAAAAATGCGTTGATCAAGCATCAGTCCAAGGGCTCGACTGCATGGCTCGTTACGCCCGCCATGAACTTAAGTCACAGCAAGGACGCGGTGCTGAAGTTCTGGTACGTCAATCGGAAGTGGGGCTCCGATATTGATGAATTCACGGTATGTTACCGCGTTGACGGGGGCGAGTGGAAGCAGCTCTTCCATACGAGTGAAAATCACCAAGAATGGACGGAACAGGTGATTCGCCTGCCGGAAGGGGCCAGGGCGGTGAACGTCGAGTTTGGATTCAAGGCCTTGGACAAATATGGCTACGGCATCGGGCTGGATGACGTGGACGTCAGGGCTTACGAGGAGCCCGTCTATCTGATTACGACGGGAAATCCGGAAAACGGCACGATCACGGCAAACAAGGAAGGAATTCACAAAAAAGGTGACATTGTGGTTCTGACGGTCACGCCGGACAACGGATACAAGCTGGCGGAGATCCTGCTGACAACCTACGGAGAGTATCCGAAGATCTTCAAGCGCGGGGGGAACGAGTACGGCTTCCTCGTGACGGATGACGACGTCACCGTGAGCGCCTCGTTTGTTCCCAATTCGGAGACGGTAACTTACGAATTATGGGTCGGCGGAACGCAGGTTTCCGAATCGAATGCCGGAAACATTCTTGGGAACGGCGCGGTAAGCTATGACGCAATCACGAAGACGCTGACGCTGAACAAGGACGTTGAAAACAACGACGTGAGCGGCGAATACAAAGACGCCATCACGAGCTACGTGGACGGACTGGTCATCAAGACCACGAAGCCGCTGAAGATAAGCAGCGCCGGGGACGACGCCATGGAGCTCAACGGCTTTACCACGATTGAAACGAACGGGCTGTTGACGCTGGAGGGAGCGACCTCAAAGGGAGGTTACGGAATCTTTGCGCAGGCACCCATGGTCATCCGGAATTCCAGGATTGCCGCATCCGGCCGGTGGGGAATCCGAAACGAGGGCGACGGCATGATCCGCGTGATTCATTCCACCGTCACGGTTCAGGGAACCGAGGGGGCAATGGGGCCCATAGAGCTGGAAAACTGTCAGATCCTTTCTCCCGCAAACGGAGTGATGGACGAGGACGGATACGTTTACGTACCGAACGGAAGCACGTTAAATTACGCCAGGAGAATCGAGATCGGGCATGTGATCAGCGTGACTTCGGAAACCCCTTACGCCGAGGACTTTGAAGACGGCGAGACCCTCGATGGATGGACGTTCGTGGAAGCGGACGACGACGGAGAGTTATGGCATCAGTACAGTGACGAGTCAGGTAACGTAGCGCATTCCGGCCGTGGCACGCTGACGTCGGCATCCTACAGTAACCGTGCCTTATCGCCCGACAACTGGGCATTTACCCCCGCCCTGAAGCTTCCGGAGCACGCGGTTTTGTCCTTCTGGATCGCGGCTCAGAATCCCAATTGGCCGAACGAAAGGATGGCCGTTTACGTAAGCAGCGACCGGAATCCGGAATCTGCCACGATGCTGGGAGGGGAATACCTTGCGACGAAAGACTATGCGGAATACGTGATAGACCTGAGCGCTTACGCGGGACAGACCGTGTTCCTTGCCTTCCGGCACTTCAACACGTACGATCAATACAGACTGAACCTGGACGACGTGAAGGTGAGCGTTGGCAAACTGACGGACGAGAATCTGGTGATTTCAAAGAAATCCCTGACGCTCTATGACACGATTTCCATTGAATTCAAGGTTCCGGAGACTGCGTTTGCGGGATATCACGATCCATACCTTGAGGCTACGCAAAACGG
>CAMKQH010000040.1 GCA_946414885.1 uncultured Lachnospiraceae bacterium | reverse complement strand
CCGTAAGAAATGGGAAAGGACTACGGGTGATATGATGAAAGACGTAGTTTGGCCCGTAAGAAATGGGAAAGAACTACGGGTGGAATGACGAAAGATGTAGTTCGGCCCGTAAGAAATGGGAAAGGACTACGGGTGATATGATGAAAGACGTAGTTTGGCCCGTAAGAAATGGGAAAGGACTACGGGTGGAATGATCAAAAGATAGGTTTAACCCGTAGGATATGGGAAAGTAGTCAAGGATTTAATTTCGAAGATTTGGGAAAAGGGAATTATTGATTTAAAAAGGGTCTTAAAATGAACATAGTCAAAACGGAAAATTTAGTACATGAATATGAGCGGCGGGATGAAGAGGGCAACATTGAGGGTATAACCACGGCCGTGGATCACGTCTCGCTGGACGTGGCCGAGGGGAGCTTTATCGCAATCCTGGGGCATAACGGTTCAGGAAAGTCGACGCTTGCAAAGCATATTAACGCGATTCTTTCCCCGAAGGAGGGAACGGTCTGGGTGGACGGACTCGACACGACCCAGGAGGAAAATCTTTGGGAGGTTCGTCAGCGTGCCGGCATGGTTTTCCAGAATCCCGACAACCAGATCATTGGCCAGGTGGTTGAGGAGGACGTGGGATTTGGCCCGGAGAATATGGGCGTGCCCACAAAGGAGATCTGGGAGCGCGTGGAGGAGAGCTTGAAGGCCGTTGGAATGTACGAATACCGGAAGCATTCTCCCAACAAGCTTTCCGGCGGTCAGAAGCAGCGCGTCTCCATTGCAGGCGTGCTCGCCATGCATCCGAAGGTGATCGTGCTGGACGAGCCCACTGCCATGTTGGATCCGAATGGCCGTAGGGAGGTCATCCGCGCCGCCAGGGGCTTAAATCAGGTGGAGGGCGTGACAGTCATTCTCATCACGCACTACATGGAAGAGATTGTGCATGCAGATCAGGTTTTTGTCATGGATCACGGGAAGATCGCCATGCAGGGCACCCCGCGGGAAATCTTTTCCCAAGTGGAGCGGCTCAAGGAGCTGCGCCTTGACGTGCCGCAGGTGACCCTTCTCGCCCATGAACTTAAGAACTCCGGCGTGCCCCTTCCAGACGGCATCCTAACCCGCAAAGAACTTGTTGACGCCCTTACGTCACTCAAAACGTGACACGGGGACGTGTTTGTTGACATGTTTTACGTGACACGGGGACGTGTCTGCTGACATGTTTTACGTTATGGAACGTGACATGGGGACATGTCTGCTGACATGTTTTACGTTACGGGAAAGTGGAAGATTCGTGAAAAACACGTCACGTTATTGTAAGAGGGAATAGCATATGTCAATTATCGTTGAGCATTTATCGCACGTTTACGGCGACGACACGACGCTTGCCGTAAAGGCGCTGGATGATATTAACTTAACAATTCCGGATGGGCAGTTTGTTGGAATCATCGGTCATACGGGTTCCGGGAAGTCCACGCTGATGCAGCATTTGAACGGCCTCTTAAAGGGGAGCAGCGGACATATTCTCTTCGATGGCCAGGATATTTATGCAAAGGATTATCAGTTAAAGGACCTTCGCCGTCAGGTGGGCTTGGTATTCCAGTATCCGGAACATCAGCTGTTTGAGATCGACGTCTTTTCGGACGTCTGTTTTGGCCCCAAGAACCTTGGGCTTTCGAAGGAAGAGATCGAGGAGCGCGCCACGAATGCCTTAAAAGCGGTTGGCATGCCCAAGGAGTATTATAATCAATCCCCCTTTGATCTTTCCGGCGGTCAAAAGCGACGCGTTGCCATTGCCGGCGTTCTGGCCATGAATCCGAAGGTTTTGATTCTTGATGAGCCGACGGCCGGGCTTGATCCCCAAGGGCGTCAGGAAATTCTTGATCTTATCAAAAGCCTGCAGACGGAAAGCAAGATGACGATTCTTCTCGTTTCTCACAGCATGGAGGACATGGCGGATTACGTGGATCGCATCATTGTGATGAACCATGGCCGCATCGCTTTTGACGGGGCACCGAAGGAAGTATTTGCCCATTATAAGGAGCTGGAAGAGATGGGGCTCGCCTGCCCGCAGGTGACCTACGTCATGCATGACTTGAAGGAAAAAGGGTTTGACGTCGACGTAAACGCGACCACCGTGGAAGAGGCGAAAAACTCGATCTTACGCGCATTACGCAGGGAATCCTAATTCATCCTTATGCCATCCCGCAAAAAATGTTGGAGAGTGCAATTTAGAAACATATTTTTGTGAATTAGAATATAGGCATTTAGCGTAACATCCGCATAAATGCAGACGGGTAGAACTATGTTAAAAGACATTACGATCGGACAATATTATCAAGCGCAGTCGCTGATGCACAGGCTTGACCCCCGCGTAAAAATCGGGGGCACGCTTATTTACGTGATCACGCTATTCTTTTACAAGAATTTTGTCGGGTACGCCATGGCCATTCTTTTTCTGGCATTGGTGATCCGGCTTTCCAAAGTGCCGTTTAAATTCATGGTAAGGGGCATGAAATCCATTCTGTTTCTGCTCATGCTGACTGTACTTTTCAACCTGTTTCTGACTCCGGGAACACCTGTTATTTCATTCTGGAAGCTGCATATTACGCAGGAGGGAACGACGCTGGCCGTGTCCATGGTGCTCAGGCTCACGCTTTTGGTGATCGGGTCCTCCCTCATGACGCTGACGACAACGCCCAACAACCTGACGGACGGTATGGAAAAGATGTTGGGCTTCTTAAAAGTTTTTAGGGTACCCGTGCATGACGTGGCCATGATGATGTCGATCGCCCTGCGGTTTATTCCAATCCTCATGGAGGAGACTGACAAGATCATGAAGGCACAGATGGCCCGGGGCGCCGATTTCGAGAGTGGAAATCTTTTCGCCCGCGCCAAGGCCTTGGTGCCGCTTTTGGTGCCGCTCTTTGTTTCTGCCTTCCGGCGAGCAAATGACCTTGCCATGGCAATGGAGGCTCGTTGCTACCGCGGCGGCGAGGGACGCACAAAAATGAAACCGTTGAAATATCAAACGCGGGATTACTTGGCATATCTTCTGTTATTTATTTTTGCGGCGGGAAGTATCTGGGCTGGAAGGCTTCACTTGCCCATGCTGATGGTTGGATTAAATAACTGACGATATAATAACAATAGATATCATTATGAAAAGCCCATATTTATTGACAAAACGTGAAAAGGCATTAAGGTATGTTGCCTAATGCGCCAAAGAGAGGGAGGAGCTCCGGATGAAGGTTTACGTATATGTGATGCCGGTGGAACAGGAGAGTTATCCTGCGGGGCTGGCACGCGCCATTCACTTTGCCTGTGAGACGCAGGACGGCACAAGGATCGGGTTGAACCGTGATTACGGTATTTTATTTGCCCAGGGAGTGATCCGTGAGGATAACGTCATCGTACCCATGGGCGTACAAGAACCTGGAATATTCCGGATGAGTGACGGATGGATTGGCATTTGCGGAAAGAGAGTTCTCGAAAATGGTGATGCGGATTCCCAAAGCGCGGGAAAGGTTCTTTTTTGGATGACAAGGGATCTGATCCACTTTGAGGAAAAGGGGTTGGCACCTTTGGAAGAGATTATGAAATACTGTCCGGCGGATCATTTGGACGTACCCGAGGCGGTCGCGCAGGAAGCCATCACTTATTGGGGGCGCATTCACGCAACAATGGTAATGCTTGAAGTCAAGGGAGTGCTGAAGAGCCAGGGAACGTCGCAGGCCGAGGGAGTGCTGAAGAGCCAGGGAACGTCGCAGGCCGAGGGAGCGTCGGAGTCAAACGGCGAAGCGCCGGCAGACGATGTGATCGAAATTGCGTCCATGGAAGAGCTGGATGACGTTCGCGCGGCAGTTTTTTACAGTGACGGCTCCAAGACATATAAAAACATTGCGTGGGACAAGTCGGGAATGGATATTGAAAAGTCTGGCGTCCATGAGGTCAGCGGGCGGATTGAACGCCCGTTCTTCCCGTTTCCCCTGGCGAAGGGCTATGGGGATCCCGTGATCTTCCCCTGGGAGGGGAAATGGTACTACGTATCAACGAATGACAATTTAAATGACGTTGGCATTTACGTAAGAGAAGCATCGGACGTCAGCGGTTTGTTTGACGAGAGCATACAGGAACGTCTGATCCTGCCCTATGATCCTGAGCGGGGCCTTGAGCAAACGTTTTGGGCACCGGAATTTCACGTGATCGGCGGGGAATTATATCTTTTGTTTGCCGTCAGTGGGCATTCCTGGGGACCGCAGTGTCATATGATGAAGTTAAAAAAAGGCGGCCGCATTATCGATGCGGATGCCTGGGAGGATCCCGTTCGCGTCCTGAGAAAGGACGGGAGTCCGCTTGCGCAGGGTCCCATCACGCTTGACATGACGTACTTAAAAACAAAGACCGGATCCTACGTCCTTTGGTCCTATCGGGAGGGCATCGGCACGCCGCTCGATTCCGGCTCCATGATTTTTATCGCAACTACGGACGAAAGAAGGCCGTGGATGCTGACAAGTGATCCCGTTCTCCTTACAAGGCCCCTGTACGGTTGGGAAAACGTGGCCGGTACCATCAATAACGAAGGTCCATATGCATTTCAGAAGGATGGCAGAGTCTACGTGACCTATTCTGGCGGTTCGGCGAATGGTTATACCTATGCACTTGGACTTCTGACGGCCGACGAGGATGCAGACCTTTTGCAACCTTCGTCCTGGAAAAAGTCCGGCACGCCGGTTCTTACGTTCCGCTCCGTGGATCATGAATACGGCCCTGGTCACAATTCTTTCTTCACTCTTGGCGAAGACCTGATGATCGCGTACCACGCGGAGACGGGATTGCATGAGAGTCTGCGCTGCGACGGCATTCGCCGCGTACATTTCAGAAAGGACGGTACGCCTTATTTCCAAATGTCTGCGCAGGAGGATCTGCCGGATGAGAAAATGCAGATTACCGTAAAAATCAAAAAACGGCCTAAACGGCGGATCCGCCTTTGGGTTTCTTATGACGGAACGAATTATCACGGCTGGCAGATTCAAAGCAATGGCATTACCATTGAAAGTGAGTTAAACCGTGCACTTACGGAACTACACGGTCAGGAGATTCACGTGATCGGCGCGAGCCGTACGGATGCAGGCGTGCATGCACTCGGAAACGTTGCCGTTTATGACGTGGACAGCCCGATCCCCGCACAAAAGGTACGGTATGCCATAAACGCCAGGCTTCCTGAGGACATACGAGTGATGCAGTCAGAGGAAGTCCCCGCGGACTGGCATCCCCGGAAGTGCGCAAGCCGCAAAACCTATGAATATCGGATTTATCTGGGGGAGATTCTGCCTCCCGTAAAGCGCCTGTATTGTCATCACGTCTATCGTCCGTTAGACGTTGAAGCCATGCGACGCGCGGCTGCCTTCCTGGTTGGCGAGTATGACTTCAAGAGCTTCTGTCAGGAAAACGCCCAAGTCGAATCCACGGTCCGCACCATCTACTCCATTCAAATTATAAATCTGCCCCAAACATGTCAGCAGACGTGGCCCGGTGATCCAAATCCAAATACCTGTCAGCAGACGTGGCCCCTTGACCAAAACCTGGCGGAGCTGGCGATCCGCGTGACGGGCAACGGGTTTCTCTATAACATGGTTCGCATCATTGTTGGGACGTTGTTAGAGGTCGGCTACGGAAGGTGGGAGCCGGAGAAAGTGGCGGAGATCCTTGAGAAAAAGGACAGAAGCGCGGCAGGTCCGACGGCACCGGCGAAGGGCCTGACGTTGCTAAAATATGAATTTTTAGAAGAAAATTAACACCAAAATAAAACCGGAAGAGATTTTTGACGGGTATAGAGTAAAGGAGGACGTGCGAAACTTAAAATCGGAGGTGGAACGTGAAGGACGCGGAAATCGTGGAATTATATTGGAAAAGAAGTGAAAACGCGATCGAGGAGACGAAGACGCAGTTTCATGCGTATCTTATGAAGATTGCCATGCAAATTCTTGGAAATGAAGAGGATGCAAAGGAGTGCGCAAATGACACGTACCTTGCAGCCTGGAATTCCATGCCGCCCAATCGTCCGGAGAGACTGTCCGCTTATCTTGGCAAGATCATGCGTCAAACGGCCATTGACCTGTGGCGCAGACAAAACAGGGAAAAGCGGAAGGGTTCGGAATATGCCCTGTCGCTGGAGGAATTGGACGAAGTCCTTTCAGATTACCATACCCCCGAGCAGGAACTGGATGGCACCTTGCTGGAGCAGGCCATCGGCAGGTTCTTAAAAGACTTACCCGCAAAGGAACGTAACCTATTCCTCGGCAGATATTATTACTGCGATCCCTTGAAGGAGGTTGCAGCTTACTGCGGGATGAAAGAAGCCAAAGCTAAGAGCACGTTGTTTCGCACGCGAAAGAAACTGAAGGGTTTTCTGGAAAAGGAGGGCTTTACTCTATGAAGCAGGAGCAGAAGGATCAAAAACAAATTGCCAAGGACCGCCTGACGGATGCCATCGGCAACGTAAATGAAGAAATGCTGTCGGAAGTGGCAGAACTGAGAAACAAAGTGATATCAAAACCAACCGGAGCCTGGAGAAAGTGGGCATTGCCCCTTGCCGCATGTGCCTTGCTTATGATTGGCGGCTTGACGACTTATGCCGTGCTGAGTTCCGGCGGAACGCTGAAGACGGAAAAGGAAAAGCCCACGGACAGGACGAATTCTGCATATACTTTTTCTGTTTCGGGGGACATCCGGATTCCCATGTCGGAGATCAAGGGCGATGTCGTGAAGCTGACGGAGGAAATGAAAGAAAGGTTTAAAAAGCACGACGCAATCTATAGCAGTACGTATGCGGGGTGGAGGCAGCTTCCATTTGCTACGGTGGAAGATGCCAAGGCATATATCGGATATGACAAAATAAACTTTCCTCAGCTTTCCGCCGTGCCTGACCAGGTTTACGTGGAAGCCATGGGGAATCCCGCCGGGAAAATGGAAGCAATGGATGGCGCGGCCATGGAAGGGACTTTGCCGGGCGGAGAGCACTACGTCGTTGCCGGCGAAGGGGAGTCAGATCTGGAAGTAAAACTGGTTTCGATCCGTCTGGAAGCCGAGTATCAGACAGATAAGACGAAGAGCACCTTAAGCTATACTTCAACGGCATCGCTTTCCACGGAATATGATACGGCGGATTCCGGGATCAGGGGCATCGCATGGGATGGCGTGGATTTTACGAGCCGCATGCAGACGGAAAACGGTAGGGAATTTTACGTTTTGAACGCGACGGGTTTTGAGAGCGGCTGGCTCTCGCAGCACGTTTTTTGGCAGGAAAACAACGTGATCTACCAGTTGTTTTTGCACTATAAGGAACAGGATCAGAAACAGGCAGACAAAGTCATGCTGGAATGGATGAACGCATTCTGACGGCTTAGGAGAGGGATATGGAGCCATACGAGGATCACAGAGAAAAATCTACCGAGGAACTCCGCATGGAAGAAGAGGAGCTTCGGGAATTACAGGAAAAGAGCCGTAAAAAAGAGCAAGAACTCCTTTATGACATGGCGAGGCGTCGTCTAAAATCAAAACTGAAATATCGTTTGATGCTGTCAAACGACGGCATGTTGCTTTTGCTTGTGGTTGGCGGCATGATCGCATTCACGTTGCTTCGCCTGGGGCTTGTTGAGAAGCTTTTCCGTAAGACGGAGGCTGCATCGCGCTCTTTTGGGATCATGACCGGCATCCTGATCGTTATGATCGTTTGGCTCACCTATTCCCTGATCATGAAGATCTTCCTAAGGAAGGATGCAAAAGCCTTGGTGGATTCGGGTACCCTCACGATCAATGACCTGCTATATCATAACGAGGATGATAAGCTGCTAAAGCCAAAAACAAAAAAGGCCAGCGAGGTGAAGATCGAGTTCCCGATTGAAACGATGGAATCCCTTTCGGAGATGGATTTTGACCTTGCGGAGGAAGAATGGGACCGGTTGGATCACGTCGTGACGGACAAGTTTTTCCGCATGCCCTCCTTTCTCCAATCCTTCAACGGCCGTGACGTCTACAGAGTTTACGTGGAACTGCGTTATGAGGATGCATATCCCAATTACAGGCTCCTGAAAAAGACCTTGGGCGAGATTGAAACGGCTTTGAAAGAGTCTCACTTTGCTCCGGATATTAAGCTTGCAGACTTTAAGCGCAAGGCGAAGAACGTCGTGCGCAAAGAGATGGCGAAAAGCTTTCCGTACCTTATCCTTCAGGAAATCTGCATCGCCGTAAAGCAGATTGCATAAAGAACCTGATCCCCAAGGTGCGTAAAAACTGGATGAAACCGCAGAATTTTGACCAACTTGGTAAATTTTTGAACTTTTCATTGACGTTAAGCCTACTTCCCACTACAATGAACATACGAAGATTGTTACGAAAATGTTACAAATTTATTTAGCAATTGCAATAATTTAGAATACTTGGGGAATAGCATGAAAAAATACAACGGATATTACGGAATGCGCATACTGTTGGGAAGCATGGCCGCGGCGGCCGTATTGTTTGCGGTGCCGGCGAAGGCGCAGGCAGCCATTCAGGTTGGCCTCAACCTGGATCCCATGCAGGGAGACCTTACGGGCGCTCACTTTACGAGAGAGGATCTTTTGGCAGAGGCCAAGATCGCTTTGGAAAAGATGGCCCAGGAGCAGGAAAGCGAGTATGCGGATCTCGCCATTGCCAACGTGGACAAGTACGTCAACGTCCGGGACCTGCCCAGCACGGATGGCAAGATTCTCGGAAAAATTTATAATGGCGCCGTGGCGCACGTCATTGAGACGGCCGGCGAAGAAAATGACTGGTTTCACGTGACCAGCGGCAGCGTGGAAGGATACATAAAGGCAGAGTATTTTATCTACGGGAATGACGCGGCCGAGGTCATCGAAGATTACGTGACCAGATATGCCGTGATCAAGGCGACGAGGCTGAACGTGCGAAAGGAAGCCACGACGGAGTCCAAGCGGATCGGTTACCTGAATCAGGGCGAAAAGGCGAAGATCGTCGAGAACCTTGGCGACTGGCTGAAGGTGGAATACTCCGAGGGGCAGACGGGTTACGTGTCCGCGGAATATGCCGACGTAACGGAAGAGTTTACCTACGCCATCTCCATTGAGGAAGAAAAGGCTGAGATCGCCCGCCAGAAGGCTCTGGAAGAGCGTAAGCGCCAGGAGGAGGCCAAGGCGGCGGAGATCAAGGCCATGCAGGAAAGGGCGGCAGCGGAAGCGGCCCAGGCAGCTGCAGGCGGTGACGTCGGACAGGCAGGCGCAGACGCGGCCCAGGCGACAACCCAGGAGATCACTCCCGCGGCTGATTATTCCACGAATCAGGAACTTCGTGATTCCCTTGTGGAATACGCATTGCAGTTTGTTGGAAATCCTTACGTCAATGGCGGAAACAG
Organism: uncultured Lachnospiraceae bacterium; assembly: GCA_946414885.1. Lineage (GTDB taxonomy): Bacteria > Bacillota > Clostridia > Lachnospirales > Lachnospiraceae > Acetatifactor. Next base: position 14,751 of record CAMKQH010000040.1, on the reverse strand, counting down.
CCTGACGGACGGAACGGATTGCTCCGGCTTTACCAAGCTGATCTATGCGGAATACGGTTATTCCCTTGGGAGAACGCCGGCAAGCCAGTTATCCTCTGCAGGAAGAAGCATTGATTACAGCGAGATTCAAAAGGGTGACGTGATCTGCTACAGCTCCAACGGCGGAAAGAGCTGTACGCACGTGGCCATCTACATAGGGGACGGAATGATCGTCCACGCGGCCAACAGCCGCAAGGGCATCTGCACGCAGAAGGCGCTCTACAGCACCATTATGGGCGTGAAAAACATTATAGATTAACGTATCAAAAAACCAAGGGGCATATCGTGCAGGATATGCCCCTTTATGCATGCTCAAAGTGCGGCATTCTTTCTTACGTTTGTGACAAAATGACACTATAATAAGTACGTATATGGAAAACTTTCATAAGAAAAAAGCATTTTTACGGAAACTTTCCATGTAAAAAGTCACTTTTCAAGGGCATGAGTTTGTATTATAATTCCGTTGTGCGTTTATGAAACGGCATATTTTATGAACTTGTGCAAATAACACAAGGGAGAAAGGATGAAAAAGAAATGAAGAAAATGAGTGTTGTAACTAAGGGACTTGCCCTGCTTCTGATGGGCGCCATGCTTGCAGGATGTGGAGACAAGGCTACCGAGTCTACCTCTGATGACAAGCAGCAGGAGAGCTCCGTAGAGGAGAAGAGCAGCGAGGCTTCTGCTGAAAAGGAGAGCACCGTAAGCGAAAGCGTTGAAGAGAGTACTGAGGACAGCTCCGTCGCAAGCACTGACGCAAGCACCGAGGAGAGCTCTCAGGCATCTGGTAAGGAATCTTCCGGCAGCGCAACCGGATACGAGGAGTACTTCAAGAACTTCTCCATGGACGGAAAGAAGCTTACCGTCGACATGGATGAAGAGGTAAACGGTCAGACGGTTGCCATTAACATGACGGTTGGAAACAATGACGGATGCAATTACATTTACATGTCCGTTCCCAGCGCGGAAGCAGGAAAGAATAATGAGATGTCCGCGTATTTCATGAAGGATAAGACCGCATACGTTGAGTTCAGCGTTGTTGGCGAGGATCCCGTAGCTCAGAGAACCTCTGAGATGGATCCGGAGACTGCGGATCAGTTAAACCTTGCAGGCGGCCTCGTAAACATAGGTGAAGATGGAAATCTTTCCCTGAACAATCTGGGACAGGAGACCATTGACGGCGTAACCTATGACGTACTGCAGCCCGCAGATTCCGAAGAGGTTAAACTTTACGTTAACGTTGCAACCAAGGAGTGGGAGATGCTCAAGGCTTCCGAGGGAGGTCAGGATGTTGTTGCATACATTCTTCCCTGCGACAAGATTGAACTTCCCGCTAATTATGCTTCCGCAGAAGAAGTTGGCGCTGATGACTTTATCATGACCTTATACTTTGGCATGATGGGCATCCTTTCCGGCGTTAACGGTCAATAATCTGATAACTGGTCTTTTCATAGGGCGTGCAAATGCACGCCCTTTTTTCTTTAGAAAAATTTTTCTTTTTTCTGTGTGGAATCTTAGGATTTTGCGTTATAATGGGAAAAGGAAAGGTGGGAAAGGATGCCATGGATAAGAAATTTAGCATTTTGATCGTAGAGGATGACAAAGAAATACGTGATGGAATAGAGATCTTTTTGAGAAATCAGGGCTATGAAGTATATAAGGCGGCCAATGGCCTGGAAGGCTTAAAGATCGTGGAAAGCCAGGAGATTCATCTGGCCGTGCTGGACATTATGATGCCCGTGATGGACGGCGTCACCATGCTGATCAAGCTTCGGTCAAAGGGCTATGAATTTCCCGTGCTGATGCTCTCCGCCAAGTCGGAAGAGGTGGACAAGGTCGTGGGATTGAACATGGGGGCGGACGATTACGTGACGAAACCCTTTACGCCCTTGGAGCTCATGGCCAGAATCAATTCTCATTTGCGCCGTTATGAAAAATATCTGCAGGTGACGAACGAGGAGGAGACGAAAGAGGACGAGAAGGTCTTTCGTCTTGGCGGCCTGGAACTCAACGAAGAGACGGTACAGCTGTCGGTGGACGGCGAGCCCGTGAAGCTGACGCCCATGGAATTCCGCATCGTTCAGCTTTTGATGAAGAATCCCGGCAGAGTGTTTTCCGCTGACGAGATTTATGAGCGCGTGTGGAATGAGAAGGCGGTCAACACGGACACCATTATGGTGCACGTGCGCAACATCCGCGAGAAAATTGAAGTGGATCCCAAGAATCCCCGCTACCTGAAGGTGGTTTGGGGCGTAGGCTATAAGATGGAGAAGCAATAGGGCATGAAACGATTCTGGAACTGGAAAACTGCATTAGTTGGCATCTTGACTGCCCTGATCCTGACGGGAGTAGCGACGGGAGCCTGTCACGCCTACGTAAGATATCTGGAGAAAAATTATGGTTCCGTTAGCAGCGTGTACGTGTCAAGTACTTCCCAGAACATAGATGATGAATACGTTATTGTTACCAGCGCCGACGGAGAGACCATAGAGGCGGAAGGCGCAGCTACGCCGAGCATTGAAAAGCTTCGGGAGCTCTTTGCCTATCATTACGTTTTTTACAAGGAACTGTGTGACAATAAGCTTGCGCGCGAAGGAAAAGAGCCTATTCTACGCTATCAGGATCTGCTCTTTGGCGACGTCCCGCCCCTAAACCTGCCAAGTGACCTGACGGAGGAAGAAAAACAGGATTGGCAGCAGCGGTATGAATACGTGGTTCGAACCGTTAGGGATACTGTGGAAAATTATCTTTTTACGCTCCAAACGGCTCGGTTTGCCGAGTTTAACAAGAACTGTGATTACTGGATCATAGACAAGGCCAATCCGGCGCAGTGTTTGACGAATACCCAGATCCGCGAGCCCGGAGGGATCGATCTGACGAAATATGCGTACATGTTCCAAGTGGATTATGACGAGCACGGCGTTCCGATGATTGCTGACCGCAACCTTTACGCAAGCGATGTGGAGTCTATGCGGAAGAACGTTAACAGCGTCCTTCATGAAAATACGTATGCCGTCCTTGGAGCATCTTTGAATCCTCTGGAGGAGAATACGCTCCTTAGGGAAGCAATCGATAAGGCCTGCAAGGTGAAAACCCCCATCAATTGCAGCATCATCATTGGCATTACCTGGTCAAAATACAAGATTTCCAACGAGATCAACTACGGAAATAATGAATGGACCATGATATATAATCTGTTTGGCAGTTTGTCCGTGAGAGTATGGGCGATCGCGATCCTGGCCTGTGCCTTTTTCTGCGGCGCATTTTATCTGAATCCCAGACAGGAAGAAAAACGTGCAAAGCGTGAGCTTGTGCGGGTCCCAATAGAGCTTGTCGTCGCAATGGGCATGCTCCTGTACAGCGGATACGTAATCCTGCACGCGTGGATGACGAACCTGTACCTGCAATATGAGCGCGACTACGTTTCCCTCATTATGTTCGTGTTCTTTTATCTCTTGGTGGCATGGTACGTGGGAGGATGCATCGGTGAAATCAGTATCTTGGGTTTCCGAAAGTATTTCAGAGAGAGGTTTCTGCTGGGCATTGCCTGTCGCGCGATCCACAGGCACATAAAGAAGCTCTTTGAGGAATACCGGCAGCTGAATCTTGGCATGAACCTGCGCGGAAAGATTTTGCGGCTGGTCATCATCAATGCCATTGTCGTGTCTGTCTTTTGCGCGGTTTGGTTTTTTGGAATCATTGGCGTCGTGCTATACTCTATTTGCCTGTATTTCCTGGTGATGCAGTATATCGTTGCGGTGCAAAAGGATTATCAGGAATTGCAACGCATGACAAAGGAGATGGCAGACGGCAACCTGAAGTACGAGCCGGAGAAGAGTCTTGGCCTGTTTGAACCGGTAAAGGATGACTTGGTATTGATCAGAAACGGTTTTGACAAGGCGGTGCAGGAAGAGGTCAAGAGCCATAAGATGAAAAATGAACTGATCACCAACGTCTCTCACGACTTAAAGACGCCACTGACGGCAATCATTACCTACGTAAATCTCCTAAAGGACAAGAACCTGACGGAGGAGCAGCTTAGAAGCTATGTGGACACCCTGGACAAAAAGTCCCTGCGCTTAAAACGCCTGATCGAGGATCTGTTTGAGGTCAGCAAGGCAAACTCCGGCAACGTGCAGTTAAACCTCCAAAACTGTGATCTGGCAAACTTGATCAAGCAATGCTTCTATGAGGTGGAGGATAAGCTGGAGGAAAAGAACCTGACGACAAGACTGTCCATGCCGGAAGAAAAGATCATTCTGCGGCTTGACAGCGAAAAGACCTATCGCATTTACGAAAATCTTCTTCATAACGTTGCGAAGTATGCCATGAGCGGGACCAGGGTTTACGTAACAATGTCGGAGGAAGGGGAGCGCGTGATTGTCACGATCAAAAACATTACGGAAGCGGAGCTCTACGTGCCTGCGGAGGAACTGACGGAGCGATTTGTCCGGGGTGACGCGTCACGCGGAAGCGTTGAGGGAAGCGGCCTTGGCCTTGCCATTGCCAGAAGCTTTACTGAGATCCAAGGCGGCAAATTTGACCTTGAGATTGACGGCGACCTGTTTAAGGTGACCACCGTCTGGCGCAAACCGCCTCACCCCTCCGAATAACGAACCACCCACGTGTCACGGGGACGTGTCTGTTGGCACGTTATCAACTTGCGTGTCACGGGGACGTGTCTATTGACACGTTATCAACTTGTATCTGCTTTGGGGAATGTGCTATACTTTCCTCAAAGCAGATTTTGATTAGGAGGAAAAACATGGAAAATTTTATCTATGACGTCCCGACGAGGGTGTACTTTGGAAAGGATCAGGAGTTAAAGGTTGGTGAGATCATCAAGGAATATGGCGGAAGGAAGGTTCTGATCCACTATGGCGGCGGAAGTGCGGTCAGGAGCGGACTTATCGGCCGGGTGGAGGAATGCTTAAAGGCTGAGGGGATCGAGTACGTGCTGCTTGGCGGCGTTCAACCAAACCCTGAGATCAAAATGGTGAGAAAGGGAATAGAGCTCTGTCAAAAAGAGGGCGTGGACTTCATTCTCGCCGTAGGCGGCGGTTCCGTCATGGATTCCGCGAAGGACATTGCGAACGGCGTGGCAAATCCGGAAGTGGACGTCTGGGATTTCTCCATGGGCAAGGCACAGCCCAAGAAAACGCTTCCCAAGGGATGCATTCTCACCCTTGCGGCAGCAGGCTCCGAGATGTCGAATTCCTGCGTCATCACAGACGAGGAGACTGGGACGAAGCGCGGCTACGGAAGCCCCATGAACCGCATGAACTTTGCCATTGAGAATCCGGAGCTGACCTATACCGTGGATGCCTATCAGACGGCCTGCGGCGCCGTAGACATTGCCATGCACACCATGGAGCGGTACTTCTGCCCTGGGGAGGACACTTATCTTACGGACGCCATTGCCGAGGCTGTCATGAAATGTACCATCAAGGCGGGCATGGACTGCATTAAGGAGCCGGAAAACTACGCGGCGCGTGCAAACATGGCATGGGCGTCCTCCCTGGCACACAATGGCCTGACGCAGTGCGGACGCCAGTTCCAGCTGGTCGTGCATCAGCTTGAGCATGAGGTTTCCGGCATGTATCCGAAGGTAGCACACGGAGCGGGACTTGCGGCGCTCTGGTGCAGCTGGGCGAGATACGTGTATCAGGCTAACGTGCCGAGATTCCTGCAATGGGCGCAGAACGTATGGGACGTTGCCATTGATTTTGAGCATCCGGAGAAGACCGTCTTGAAGGCGATCGACCTGCAGGAAGAATATTATCGCAAGATCGGCATGCCGACCCGTCTTAGCGAGCTCGGCGTAAAAGAAGCTGACCTAGAGACCCTGGCGTTTCGCTGCAGTCGTGAAAAAACAAGAACCCTGATCGGATATAAGCCTCTGGCATATGAGGACGTGCTTGCCGTATTCCGCATGGCACTGTGATCCGTTTCCGGCGGTGAAGGCTTCCGTAATCGTAAAAGGATTATGGAAGCTTTTTTTATGAAAATTTACGTTTTCCTCTTGACGATTCGTGCTAGTGGTGTTATAACACAAGTAGAACAAGAGAAACGAAACGCCTGGCACGCGACGTTCCGCAAACGTCCCTGTTCTCAAAATAATGCATTCGTAGGAGGAAAAGTCAAATGAATACTTTAACAGTGCAAAAAAGAGACATGGCAAAGAAGGCAAAACAGCTCAGAAGGGAAGGCTTTGTAACGGGTACCCTTTTTGGCAAGGAACTGAACGGTTCCGTTCCCATCGTCATCGAGAAGAAGGAAGCCGAGAGGATTCACCGCGAGTGCTTCAAGGGCAGCCAGCTGTTTGTTGAGCTGGAGGGCAAGAAGTACGACGTTCTTTTGAAGGAAGTAGACTATGATGCCATGAAGCGTCAGCTTTTGGAGATGGATTTCCAGGCACTCGTCAAGGGTGAGAAGGTTCATTCCGTGGCTGAGATCGTTCTTCACAACAAAGAGAAAGTAATGGGCGGCATTTTGGAGCAGATGCTGGAAGAGCTTGCTTATAAGGCAACGCCCGAGAACCTGGTGGAGAGGATCGATCTGGATTGTACCGGATGGAAGGTTGGCGACGTCATCAAGGTTTCCGATCTCGAGATCGCAAAGAATGACAAGATCGAGATCACGACCCATATGGACAGCGTCGTGGCAAACGTAATTGCACCGAAGAGCAATGAGCCGGAGGCAGAGGCCGCTGAGGATACCGAAGCGAAGGCGTGAGAAACGATAGAAGATACAAGGCTTAAGCAGGCATGAGCAATTGTTTAAGCACAAAGAGGCGAGTCAGAAGAGCTTGTTGCCGCGAACAGCGTGCGATGAGCTCTTTTCAAATCGGCCGCCGCGGGAGGACGTGGCAAATGGACGCGCGGTGAAGCATTGCGGTTATGATTGCAAATTATGGCGGTGGGAAAAAGAAATGGAGAAAGGAGTGAGATTTCATGGCAAAAAGAGATTATTATGACGTGCTTGGCATCCGTAAAGACGCGAAGGATCAGGAGATCAAGAGTGCCTACAGAAAGCTTGCGAAGAAATGGCATCCTGACTCCAACCCCAATGACAAAAAGGCGGAAGCGCTGTTCAAGGAGATCACGGAGGCTTATAACATTCTGTCGGATGCGGAAAAGAAAAGGCTTTATGACAAGTATGGGCATGCCGCGTTTGACGGGAGCATGGGGAATGATCCCGAGGCCTTTGCAAAGGAGCAGGAGCGATACCGTCAATATTATGGCGGCAGACAAGGCGGAAGGAAGAATCCGGCGCAAGGCGGGGGAGGCTGGCAGTCAAATGACGGTGGGGCTACCTGGAGTTTCAGCAGCAATGGATTCGGTGACGACGAGGATATCTTTGGTTCCTTCTTCCGTCACGGTGGCTTTGGCTTTGGCGCGGGAAGCGAAGAGGATTACGTCTATGAAGCGCCCGGGAGCAATGACCTTCTAGGCGAGATCGCCATCACCCTGCGCGAGGCTGCGTTTGGATGTGAGAAAGTGATTTCCCTTGGCGCTGACGGCGGTCCCGCGCTTGCGGTGAAGATTCCTGCCGGCATAGAGGAGGGCCAGTCCATCCGCCTTGCGGGAAAGGGAAACTTGGGCCGAAATGGCAGAAGGGGAGACCTTCTCATCAAGATCCACGTACTGGCGGACCAAGTCTTTACCAGACAGGGAAAGGACGTGTACGTCACGGAGAAGGTGCCTTATACGACGGCCATTCTGGGCGGCGAGGCGGAGTTCCGTACCCTGTACGGCAAGGTGAAGTGCAAGGTGCCTGCCGGAAGTCAGTCCGGCACGAAGATGCGCCTTCGCGGTAAGGGGATTCCCTCTGCGAAAGGGAAGGGCGAAACCGGCGATGAGTACGTGACGCTGGAGATCAGCGTGCCCAAGACGGTTTCGGAAAAGGAAAAAGAGCTTCTCAGACAGCTTCGGGACATCTCGGGGAAAACGGCATGACGACATTGAAGTGACGCGAAGATTATAGTAAAATAAGAGTAAGCATCAGACTTGACCATCAGGCGTAAGGAGGTTATGGCATGGCAAAAAACGAGATTCAGGTACATAAGTCACAAGATCCCAAGAAGGTTAAGATCAAGCCCTATGAGCATCAGACACAGTATCACGAGACGGATCCGCAGGGGATCATTCATCACGCCAATTACGTAAAGTGGATGGAAGAGGCGCGCATGGATCTGTTGGATCAGCTCGGTCTTGGCTATAAGCAGATGGAAGAGATGGAGATCATTTCTCCCGTGCTCTCACTTTCCATTGAATATCGCAGCGCAGTGAAATTTGACGAGACCGTTCTCATCGAGACAAAGCTTTTGTCTTATGACAGCCTTGGCATGGAGATCGCCTACCGGATCTACGACAAGGAAACTGGCGAAGACAGGGCCGTTGCCAGGAGCAAGCATGGCTTCCTGAATAAGGCCGGCTTGCCCATTTCCCTGAAACGCATTTATCCTGAATTGGACACGAAATTCTTTGAATTCAAATAACGTGACGCGACGAGAGGTCTGCCTTGAACGGGCAGGCCTCTTTTTTGCTAAATTACCCGTAGCCGCATGGTTTCCCTTGTCATGGCAACCGTTATTTTGTATAATGTTTACAGGGTTGGAACGTGATCACGTACCCCCATTTTTATAGTTTTCTGAAAGGAAACCGGAGGGATCAGCCATGGAAGAACGACTGCGAAAACAATTGGAATTTTCACTGGAGATCGATAAGGAAAAAAACATTTTCCGTCAGACGAGTCTTTCCGGCCACGGCCGCAAGGAAAATGACGCGGAGCATGCCTGGCACATGGCGATCATGGCTTGGCTGCTCCGCGAGTATTCCAACGAAGAGGTGGATCTTGCGAAGGTGATGCTGACGTGTCTGATCCATGATCTTGTGGAAATCGACGCGGGTGATACGTATGCCTATGACGAGGAAGCAAAGAAGAATCAGAAGGGACGTGAGGATGCCGCAAAGGAGCGTATTTTTTCCATGCTGCCGGAAGACCAAAAGGCAGAGCTGATGAAACTTTTCGACGACTTTGAGGAGCTTCGAACGCCGGAAGCAAGGTTTGTCAGGGCGATGGACAATCTGCAGCCCCTCCTCCTAAACAACAGTAATAACGGTGATGACTGGAAGGCTCACGGCGTGTCAGCCGCCCAGGTCTACGGACGCCAGCGTGGGACAAAGCTAGGTTCTGAAAGGCTTTATGAAGTGACGGACGCCATTATCCGGGAGAACGTGGAAAAGGGAAACTTAAAGGGGGAGAATGAGTTATGATGGCGGCAGGGAAACTATATTATCTTCTTACAATACTTTCCTGTTTGGAGCTCTCGGCGGAAATGCTGGTCATTGCGATGGTCGCAGCTTGCTTTTTGGGCAGGCGCATTGTAATCACGCGGAAAATGATCCTGATTAGCTGCGGCGCCATGGTGCTTGCGGCAAACGTTTTTTTTATTACGCATCTTGTCGCAATGAACGTTCCTGAAATAAAAAACGCGTATGAAACAGGGATGGCAACAGAGAAACTGGTGAATCGCATGATTCAGATGGAAAATCTGAGGGCAAAACTGATTCTGCTTTTCTATATGATCTTTGCCTTCTGCTTTTATTACGTTGCATATCAGGAGAAGAAAATTATTCGGGCAGCGGAAGCGGCAATCTGTTTCTATGCTTACCGCTTATATCTTGGAATCATTGCCACCTTTGCTTACGTGTATCTCAGTGGAGGACGGTATGGCGCCGTAGAAGAAATCCTTGCCGGCTATGGAGAGGATTATGCCAGAATGAAAAAAGTTCAGTGCGTGTTCCAGTTTTGTTTTAGCATTTTGCTGACGGCATTTTTATATTTCTTCTATTACAGAAAAAAACAATGCTACGTGATAAGGGTCAGGCACCGTATCTTTTTTGTCGCCTGGCTGTTGATAGTAATATACGCTGCGTGGTTTCCTTTTGTGATGGATGAGGAAAACGTGTCAGAGCAATATAAAATCGTCTGTTTTCTGATTGGTTTGGTGATTCCGTTGCTTGGTTTTGTAGTCCCCGTCCTTTTGGTTATGAGTGCCTCTAAACGGTACCTCAAGGAGCGTAATGAATTTCAGGAGCGTTATCTGGAGGCAGAGCTGGAATACATAGAAAGATATAAGGAAACGCAGACGCAAACCAAGGCTTTCCGACATGACGTCATCAATCAGTTATCCCTTGCGACCATGCTTCTGGAGAATGGAAAGGGGAAGGAGGCCAAGCAACAGCTGGAGGAGATGCTTGGAAACGTTCAAAACCTTTCGCCGCAATACGTTACGGGAGATGAAATGCTCGATTGCATTGTTTCGATGAAGGCCGAAAAAATGGAGGAGCTTGGCATTGCTTTTACGCTGGAAGGCGTCGCGGACGGCGGGCTTGGCATGAAGGCCATGGACGTATGCGGAGTTTTTGCCAACGCGCTGGATAATGCGATGGAAGCCGCAAGTAAAGTCATAAAGGAGCAGGGGACGGTAGCACCTAAGATTTCCATGGAGATCAAGAGAACGCCACAGTTTTTGGTGATCAAGGTCACAAATTCCGCTCAGGGAAAAGTGGACGTGGAAAAACTCCTGTCCCTGGAGGGCTATACCTCCAAAAAGGATACGGAATCCCATGGCTTTGGCCTTTATAACGTTCAAAGACACGTGGAGAAATATGACGGCATGATAAAGGCCCAGTCAGCGGAAGGGGAATTTTCGCTGTCCGTCATGATCCCAAGGGGAGACGCAAAGGAAGCGGCAGATGGCGGGAAACGTGAGAAAAAACTTGCGTAATGATCCGTCGAACGCCGATCATAACGTAAAAGCGTATGCGAGACTGCATGAATGGATGAAAAAAATACGGAAAGAAAAAGGAGAATACAAATGAAACTGATCTCATGGAACGTAAATGGCCTTCGGGCGTGTCTGCAAAAGGGATTTTTGGATTATTTCAAGGAGGCGGATGCGGACGTGTTTTGCCTGCAGGAGACGAAGCTCCAGGCAGGGCAGCATGACTTAGAGCTCCCCGGATATCATCAGTACTGGAACTATGCCGAGAAGAAGGGGTATTCCGGGACGGCGCTGTTTACGAAAAAAGAGCCTGTCAGCGTGACCTATGGCATTGGCGTTCCCGAGCATGATCAGGAAGGCCGCGTCATTACGGCAGAATTTGATAAGTATTACGTCATCGTGGTATACGTGCCCAATTCCCAGAGGGAATTGACGCGTCTGGATTACCGCATGCAGTGGGAAGAAGCATTCCTGAATTACGTGAAGGGATTGGATGCAAAGAAGCCCGTGATTTATTGCGGGGACCTGAACGTGGCGCATCAGGAGATCGACTTAAAGAACCCCAAGACCAATCACAAGAACGCAGGCTTCACCGATGAGGAGAGAAACTGCTTTACGAAGGTTTTGGCGAATGGATTTGTGGATTCCTTCCGTTATCTCTATCCGGAGGCAAAGGATGCCTATTCCTGGTGGTCCTACATGGGCAACGCCCGCGCGAAGAACGTCGGATGGCGCATTGACTATTTTGTCGTTTCGGAAAAAATGAAAGATCAAATTAAAGAGGCGAAGATCCATCCGGCAGTGATGGGTTCCGATCATTGCCCCGTAGAGCTTGACCTTGCCTGATGCCATGCGAAAGAAAGACCGGCGAAACGTTAAGCGGGGGTAAGGGGCTCTTTTTAGGTTAAGCGGGGCTGGCCTTGAGGGAGTTTTTACGGACGTGATCCGTGCTATCTTCTATATGACGGACGACGACGGAGGTAGAGACATTGGCACTTCGGTTTTATTTTGGTCCTTTAGATGGAAAATTAAGCAAATTTGCATATCAGGACGTCATTGAGCGTTCCCTGAATGAGCCGGAGCAGAGATTCCTTGTGATCGTGCCGGATCAGTTTACCATGCAGACGCAGAAGGAACTGGCGTCCATGCATCCCCGCGGCGGCATCTTAAACATAGACGTTTTAAGCTTTGGACGCCTTAGCCACAGGGTGCTGGAGGAAGTGGACTGCAGGGAGATCCCCGTGTTGGATGACACGGGAAAGAGTCTGGTGCTGCAAAAGGTCCAGGCGCAGATCGCGGACAGGCTTTCCGTCCTTGGCGGATATCTGCACAAGCAGGGCTACGTGCACGAGGTGAAGAGCGCCATATCAGAATTCATGCAATATGGCCTGTCGCCCAAGGATGTCGGCGACCTGATCGAGTATTCCAGGGACAAGTCTGCCCTGGCGGGGAAGCTCCGTGATTTGCAGCTGATCTATGAGAGCTTTCAGGATTACGTGAAGGATCATTTTGTGACGGCGGAGGAGACGCTGGACGTGCTGTGCCGCCACCTGAAAGAATCCAAGATCGTGAGGGACAGCGTGATCCTGCTCGACGGTTATACCGGCTTTACGCCGATCCAGTATCGTCTGGTGCAGGAGCTGGCGCTCATCGGTCGGGAGGTGGCAGTGACGCTTACGTGCGGCGAAGAAGCGGATCCCTACCGGCTTAGCGGCGAGCAGGCGCTTTTCTACCTGACGCAAAAGACCGTGGCGGATCTCGAGCGCGCCGCGAAGGAGGCAGGCATCGCAAGAAACCGCAGCGAAGACGTATTTTTGGATGCGGCAGGAAACCGCCGAAGCATGGGTAACGCAGTAAGCCCTGCGAACGGGGAAAATCATGCAGTGATGCATGAACTGGCCTTCCTTGCCAAGCACGTATTCCGGTATGACGCAAGAACCTATACGGGAGAAAATACGGGAGAAATTCGTCTGTTCGAGACCACGAACCCTGCGGCGGAGGTGCATCAGGCAGCGCTTGAGATTCAGCGCCTGATCCGGAGGGAGAAGCTTGCGTATCGCGATTTTGTAATGATCACGGGAGACCTTGAAGGTTATGCTCCCTTTGTGGAATCAGAGTTTGAGCGCCTTGGCATCCCTTGCTTTATCGACAGAACGAGAAGCATTACCTTAAACCCGCTGACGGAGTTTTTGTTAAGCGCACTGAATCTCTCGCTCAAGAATTATTCCTATGAAGCCGTGTTCCATTATCTGAGAAGCGGCATGTCGGGGATCCCGGTTCCGGAGATCGACCGGTTGGAGAATTACGTGATAGAGCTCGGCATTCGCGGGAAGAAGGCATACTTTGAGCGCTTTGCGCGCAAGACGAAGGCCATGAGAAAGCACTTCGAGGACGAAGGTCCGCTGGAGGCGCTGAACCAGACGCGGGAAGCGTTTGCGGCGCAGGTGGAGATCTTGTCCGGAAGGGCAAGGGACAAGGCCTGCAACTACGTGGACAGACTTTATGATTTCCTGGTGAATGCCCATGCGGAGCAGGAACTAAAGAAGCGTGCGAAGGCCTTCGAAGAGGCGGGAGACGCCGTGCGTGCAAAGGAATATTCCCAAATCTACCGTCTGGTCATGGAACTGTTAAACCAGATCTATCAGCTCCTTGGCGAGGAGGAAGTATCCCTTCAGGAGTTTACCGACATTGTGTCCGCGGGCCTTGGGGAAATCCAGGTGGGAACCATTCCGCAGGGCGTGGACAGAATCCTGGTGGGCGACATGGAGCGTACCCGCTTTAAGCCCGTGAAGGTGCTGTTTTTCCTTGGCGTCAATGACGGCAACATTCCGAGAAACACTTCCAAGGGCGGCATTATTTCCGATGTGGAGCGGGAATTTCTCAAGGATTCCCAGCATGCCCTGGCACCCACGCCAAGGCAGCAGGCGTTCATCCAAAGATTCTATCTTTACCTGAATTTGACGAAGCCGACGAAGGCTTTGTATCTGACGTATTCCAGGCAGGGAAGTGACGGAAAGGCATTACGTCCTGCCTATTTGATCGACTCCGTAAAGCGCACGTTCCCGAAACTCAAGATGGAATTTCCGCAGATGCTTCCTGCGTTGGAGCAGATCCTTACGCCTGCGGAGGGGCGGGATCTTCTCGCGGGAGCCCTTCGCGACTATGCGGGCGGGATTCTTGCCAAGGAGCGGGAGAAAGAGTTTTATACCCTGTTCGCGGCATATGGCGAGCCGTCGCAGCAAAAGACGAGGGACCGCTATCTTGGCGCCGCGTTCCAGCGCTATCGCGAAAAGCATCTGCTTCGTGAGATCGCCCGCATGACGTACGGGCAGATCCTTCAAAACAGCGTGAGCCGCCTGGAGACTTATTCGGCATGCGCATACCGGCATTTTTTGCAGTACGGCCTTTCGTTAAAAGAGCGGGAGGAATTTGGGCTGGAAGCCGTGGATCTCGGTTCCCTGTATCATAACGTTTTGGAGAAGTTTTCTAAGGGTCTTGCGACCGCAAATGAGACCTGGTTTAGCTTTGACGAGGCATACGCCGGCCGCGTGGTCGCGGAGCTTATGGAAGAGCAGGCCGCACAGTATGGCGGCAGCATTCTCAAGGCCAACTATCGGAATGAATATCAGATGAAGCGCATGGAGCGTATTTTGCTGCGCACGGTCATGACGCTCCAGAAGCAATTAAAGAAAGGCATTTTCACCCCCGCAGCTTACGAGATTGATTTCCACAAACTGGTGGAGCTGTCAAGTAAGGCAGACGAAAGTGCGTGGCGGGAACTGACCGCGGGAGGCGCGGCGCCGCAGGCCGGCGACGAAGGTGCGGTGCCACGGGCAGATGATGCAGGTCAGATACTGCAGGCCGGCGGCGAAGGTGCGGTGCCACGGGCAGATGATGCAGGTCAGATACTGCAGGCCGGCGGC
>CAMKQH010000039.1 GCA_946414885.1 uncultured Lachnospiraceae bacterium | reverse complement strand
TACTTTGGCTTCTTGCGGACGGCGATTTCATTGAATTTTCAATTTTTCGCCGTTCCCTGACATACTTTGGCTTCTTGCGGACGGCGATTTCATTGAATTTTCAGCTTTTCGCCGTTCCCTGACAGTCTTTAGCTTCTTGAGAGCAACTATTGAATAAGAATGGGGGAATTTTGTTGCTTGAAAGCATGATTGGCTTCATTGGTAAAGAAAAAATAATAGAGTAATAATGGAGTATTGCAGAGATACGACAGAGTTAGCATTGATACAATAGAATTGGCATTGATACAATAGAATTGGCATTGATACGATAGAATATAAAGATTTCCAGTGCCCAATGGAAACAGGGCACTGGAATGAAATAACATAATTTCAAATAAATATCAGGGAATGTCTTGAAAGATAAAGGATTGTCTCAAAGAAGTATCCTTTTATCTTGCCTTGGTGCGGATCTCTTCGGTCACCTTTGCGATAAAGTCGTCAAGGCTCATGACTTCGTTCTCGGTGCAGTCACGCTTACGAACGCTCACGGTGCCTTCTTCGGCCTCCTTCTGGCCGATGATCAGCATGTAAGGAACACGGTCAACCTGCTGACCCTCACGGATCTTGTAACCGATCTTCTCGCTTCTGTCATCAAGGAAGGTACGAACGCCGGCATTCTCGAGTGCCTCGTTCACCTTTGCAGCGTAGTCATTGGTCTTCTCACTGACGGGAAGAACCTTTACCTGCAGGGGTGCAAGCCAGGTCGGGAACTTACCCATGGTCTGCTCAATGATGTATGCCATGAAACGATCCAGCGTTCCGAGAATTGCGCGGTGAAGAACCACGGGAGTCTTCTCGGTGCTGTCGCTGTCTACATACTTCAGGTCGAACTTCATGGGCAGGCAGAAGTCAAGCTGGCAGGTGGAAAGGGTGATCTCTGCGCCAACGGCGGGCTTTACGTTTACGTCAAGCTTCGGGCCATAGAAGGCAGCCTCACCGATCTCCTCGGTGTACTCGATGCCGATGTCATTGAGCACCTGACGAAGGGACGCCTCTGCAGTATTCCACATGTCATCATCGGGATAATACTTCTCGGTATCTGCGGGATCACGCAGGGAAAGAACGCAGCGATAATCCGTGATGCCAAAATCCTTATAAACGTCAAGGATCAGGTCAACAACCTTCTTGAACTCATCCTCTATCTGGGAAGGAGTTACAAACAGATGCGCGTCATTCTGGCAGAAATGTCTTACGCGCTCGATGCCCTTCAGGGTGCCGCTGGCTTCGAAACGGAAGTCATGCGCGATCTCACCGATACGGATGGGCAGCTCACGATAGCTGTGCGGCTTGTTAGCGTAAATCATCATGTGATGAGGGCAGTTCATGGGACGAAGCACGAAGGTCTCGCCCTCTACCTCCATGGGAGGGAACATGTTCTTGCGATAATGATCCCAGTGACCGCTGGTCTTGTACAGCTGAACGCTGCCTACGCAAGGGGTCAGCACGTGCTGATAGCCAAGCTTTAATTCCTTGTCGCGAATGTAATTCTCGAGCTCACGCCATACGGTGTAGCCCTTGGGAAGGAACATGGGAAGACCCTTACCGATCAGGTCATCCGACATGAACAGACCCATCTCCTTACCGATCTTACGATGGTCGCGGGCCTTTGCCTCCTCAAGCTGCTTCTCATATTCAGCAAGCTCTTCCTGGGAAGCAAATGCAACGCCGTTGATACGGGTGAGCATCTTATTCTTTGCGTTGTCCTTCCAGTAAGCACCGCTCTGTCCGGTGATCTTGAAGGCCTTCAGCGCCTTGGTGTAGCAAATGTGAGGTCCGATACACATGTCAATGTAATCGCCCTGCTGATAGAAGCTGATCACGGCATCCTCAGGAAGGTCACCGATGTGCTCCTCCTTATACTTTGCGCCGCGCTCGTGCATGAACTTAACAGCCTCTTCACGGCCAAGGATGAAGGACTTGAAGGGAAGGTTCTCCTTCGTGATCTTCTTCATCTCTGCCTCGATGGCTGCAAGATCCTCGTCGGTGAGCTTCTTGTCACCGAGGTCTACGTCATAGTAGAATCCTCTCTCAGTTGCGGGACCGTAGGCAAAATCTGCCTCGGGATAAAGTCTTTGAATGGCCTGTGCCATGATGTGTGCGGCTGAGTGACGCAGTACGTGAGTTACCTCCTCTTCAGGACACTCGCCAACCGTTCCGTCTTTGTAGATGATCTTCATAGGTTCAATCTCCTTTCTGAGTTTCGGGGACGACCTTGTTTAAAAAACAAGAGCACCCCTGTTTCCAAGGGTGCTCAATTAAGCACGGTACCACCTTGATTTTTCACTCGGGTATCCAGTAACGATGGACGTTTCGTCATACTTGTGGCCAAATCCGCCGGCGCTTTTAAGATGCTTGCATCTTACACCTGCCAATCCAGTCTTTCTCGCATGAAGCTCAGGAGCGGTCTCCTTCGTATCCCCGTGTCACCCTTTCACCCGTCGGCAACTCTCTGTAACTGAGGTTCTAACGAACTCGGTCTCCGTCAAAGCTACTTAAGTGATATTATATCACGGGTTAATAAAATTGCAAGCATTATAATTTATTTCCTATCCCCCCTGAATGCCTGCGCTTCTATTTATGATACGACGTATTCCATTACCGTGCTTGCTTGCCAGCCTGGCAGCATCCCCCCGTCAACTCCCAAGCTCAACGCTAAACCGAGTATATCACGGGTCAAAGTCTCATGGCAATGCAACTTACCTTCTCATTTCGCAACTTATCCAGTAAATATCGCAACTTACCGTAAAAAAATATTTCGTCGGAAATATCTTGACAAAAAGAAATTCAAATGATATCATATTGATATCAAAAGGAGGTGCTCTTATGAAAGAGATCATTTTAACTTCAAAGAAAAATGGTATGTTTGTACTGATCCTGTCAATCGTATTATATATTATTGCAATTCCGGGAATCATCATCTCGGCGTCCATGGATCTCATTCCGTTAACGATATTCTTTGTTTTGTTCCTTATGTTCGGATGGCTCCTTTGGTGCGGCCTTAAGATCCTAAAGCCCCAAGAGGCACTTGTTCTTACGCTTTTTGGAAAATATATTGGGACCTTAAAGGAAGAAGGATTTTATTTTGTGAATCCTTTCTGCTCGGCAGTAAACCCTGCTGCAGGCACGAACCTCAAGCAGAGCGGCGACGTGCAGGCCAAGGCGGAAGCACTTCAGGCGCAGGCCGCATATTCCAAGAAGATGTCCCTGAAGATCATGACGCTGAACAACAGCCGCCAGAAGATCAATGATTGCCTGGGAAATCCCATTGAGATCGGCATCGCCGTGACTTGGAGAATCGTTGATACCGCAAAGGCAGCGTTCAACGTTGAGAACTACAAGGAATTCCTCTCCCTGCAGTGTGACAGCGCACTTCGTAACATTGTAAGGATTTATCCTTATGACGTGGCATCCGGCGTGGACACGACCGGTGACGGCGTGGCAGACGAGGGCAGCCTTCGCGGCTCCAGCGAGACCGTTGCAAAGAGGATCAAGGAAGAGATCCAGACGAGAGTAAACGAGGCCGGCATCGAGATCATCGAGGCCCGCATCACTTACCTGGCATACGCTACCGAGATCGCATCCGTTATGCTTCAGAGACAGCAGGCTTCCGCAATCATCGACGCAAGAAAGATGATCGTGGACGGTGCCGTTGGCATGGTGGAAATGGCTCTTGAGAGACTGAACGAAAAGGACATCGTGAATCTTGACGAGGAGCGCAAGGCAGCAATGGTTTCCAATCTTCTGGTAGTGCTCTGCGGCAACAAGGATGCACAGCCCGTTGTAAATTCCGGCAGCCTGTATTAAAATATAAATAATGCGACCCGCAGCCAATGATTTCAATATCAGAACAGCCCCTTGTAAATAGGGGCTGGAAAAGAAAGGAGAGCCCATGGCAGACAATAAAAAACAAGTTCCACTTCGCCTTTCCGCAAAGCTCTATGATGCGATTGCCGCATGGGCAGAGGATGATTTCCGTTCCGTCAACGGCCAGATTGAATATCTCCTGACGGAATGCGTCAGACAAAGAAAAAAGAACGGCAAGTACGTCTCAGATGAAATTGACGTACCGCCGGAGTTAGACATTAAGTAACTGGATCATACAAACAAAGGGTCAACCCATCGGTTGACCCTTTACCATTTTCCATATGAAATTCATTATTTTAATTCAGCATTATTTTTCTTTAAGAACGCAACGTTACTGCCATACTGCAATGCAGTCTCTTCGTCATTTTCCTGAAAAGCTTCGAACAATTCTGCAGGGATTTTTCCCGGCCTTGTCCTTTCGTAGATGGTAAGGTTCCAGGAGTGCTTGCACTTTTTGCACCGGTAGATCAGCCAGACGTCGACGCTGTTGCCGTTGGCATTTACGCGAAATTTTCCAGAATTCTCAAACTCCCTCTTCTTTCCGCAACCCCCGCACTTATGAAACACCCTGATCTCTCGCAAGGAATCCCCAGATTCACTACTGGCGTTAAACTCTCTCAACGCATTCCGTCCGGGCTATCCTTTGCTTGTGCAGAATTCTCTGTATGCTCTTTTCAGATAAGGAATACCTGACTGCCAATTCAAACGGCCTCATGCCGCGAAGGGAACCTTCAAAAATCTTTTCGTTCCTCTCCTGAAAAAATCTCCTGGCATCCGTTTTGGTGCCCCAGTCCTGCTTTTCCTTACTTGGTATGTAAATTGACTCTCCGTCCACGTATTGCTGAATCGCTTCGATTAATTCCTTCGGCAGGATTTCTTCTGCCCTGATATAGCTCATTTTGCTCCTCCTAATTGATTTCCTTTAGGATTCGTCTGAGCTCACGATTCATCATATCATATATTTAAGCTCAGACTACTGAGCAATAACGTATCTTCTGGTCATATAAAATATGCTCCTTTCTTTCGCACAAAACAAAATTCACTTGGATCAGGCTTATTATACTTGGTTTTCGCTTCTTTTGCAACCTCAAAAACGGTTGAAAACAAACTTGCGCCACGCTAGGAAATTCTTAAGTTTTTCGGAAACCAATTGATTGTTATTGCTTTTGAATTTATAATCTTTTTGGAAACTATATGTCGGATCATATCTGACGTTATCATAAGGAGGAACTCGCCGTGAAAATCTCGCTCAACCGGAATCAGCTTAAGTATATTGCCATCATCGCCATGCTCATAGACCATCTGGCCTGGTGCCTCTGCACCACAACGGATCCTTTGGGATTCTCGCTTCACTTCATCGGAAGACTCACCGGCCCCATCATGGCGTTCATGCTTGCGGAAGGCTATCTGCACACACGCAACGTAAAGAAATATGGCATACGGCTTTTGATTTTTGCACTCATTTCCTGGATACCATTTAGCCTCTTCGAAACCGGGACGTGGCCCCAGCCAGCCTTGGGAGTAATCTTTACCCTGTTCCTTGGTCTGATCGCAATTTGGGTATGGGACAAAACCAAGCTCCACGTGGTTTGGAAAATTGTGATCGTTGCCCTGCTCTGCGCCCTTTCCATCTTTGGTGACTGGCCCATTTTTGACATTCTTTGGCCCCTGTTCTTCGTCATTTATCGCGACAATCCAAAGAAGAAATGGATTGCATTTGCAGTCATTGCCATCTCGGAAATCCTGCTTTCACAGTTACTTGCCCTTTTCGTCATGAAAGAGCCCCTTGGTCAGTTATTCCAGACCGGTGTGATTCTGGTCGTTCCTTTCTTACTGCTGTATAACGGAGAGTCGGGAAGCCGCCATCCCTTCCACAAATGGTTCTTTTACGTGTTCTATCCGTTACACCTATTGATTCTGGCATTGCTGTTCCGGTTATAAACATAAGATCATTCAAGGAAATTTCTTTCTTCAATACGTAAAAAAGACATAAAAAAGCACGGGGTCCGTTAATGGCCCCGTGCCTTTTTCATCTGGTACCTTATGCGTTTATCCTTTTTCGAACATTATCTTTTTCGTATATTATCCCTTCACGAATATGTTTGCCGCCTCTGCCTGGGAACGCACGTAAGCGGCAGCCTCGCGGTATGTTTCATAGTCAGGAAGATGCTCCACAAAAAGCGGCGTATCCGGACCGAGCTTTTCCACCATGGGCAGGATCTTCTTGTAATTCAGCGTCCCCTTGCCGGGCATGGTCTCGTGAATGACAGAAGTATAGGCCTGATCCATAATGGAGTCCTTGGCGTGAATACTCTTAATATGGGGCCCCAGCAGGTCGAAACAATACTTGATAAACTCCGTGCTCTTGCAGTAGCGCTCCGGACAATTGATCATGTTAACAAAATCCAGATGCACGGCAAATTTCGGACGGTTTACGTCCTGAATGAGCTTTAAGTACTGTCCGGGAGAATCCGGGAGCATCCAAGGCATGGGCTCAATGGTGTAAAAGGTATGCTTGGGCTTTACCGCATCGATGATCTCACGCACGCTGTCCACGGCAAGAGCATAAAAATCATCCGAATAATTTTCCGCGCAAAAGCCATCCCACGCCTTATCGCTAAAACTTCCGATAATGTTGACGCAACAGTTTGCCCGCATCTCGTCCGCCAGCGCAAGCTGCGCCTTGGCGTAATCCATGGCGTCCTTCCGGGTTTTGTCATCCTTGGAAAGGCAGTTGCGCCATACGCCCACCTCACCGATCAAAAGATCCGCTTCCTTCGCGGCCTTCAAGTAAGCCTTTCTCGTTGCCGAATCGCTGGCACAGTCAATGGGACAGAGCACGGCACTGTATCTCAAATCCTTCGCAAGCTTTACCCACTCTTCCGGATTTTGGTATGCCTTTTCGATTCCCCCGCCAATTCTCATAGTATCCTCCTCTTATTCCGTCAAAAAAACCGTTTCCGGTAACCGTTGCGTAAAACATGTCAGTAGACACGTCCCCGTGTCCCATCGTGTTTAGAAGTCACGTCTATACATGACACTACTGTCAATTTTACTCAGTTTGGTGAAGGCAGTGCGCTCCATGACTGCCTTAAGCTCCTGGTTGATGGCGGTGAGTTTTTCGCAAACGCCCTCCGCGCCTTTTTCCTTCAGGGGCGGCATGATCGCGCGGCCAACGCAAACGGCGTCCGCACCGAGTGCAAGCGCCTTAAAGGCATCCATGCCGGACTCAATGCAACAATCCACAAAGATGGGGATCCTGTCGCCAATGACCTCTTTGATCCTGGGCAGGATAAAGAGCGGGGGCACCGCGCTTCCCATGATGCCGTGATGATGCGACACAATGATGCCGGCAGCACCGATCTCGAGGCACTTTTTCGCGTCCTGAACGCTCAGCACGCCCTTTATAATAAATGGCAGCTTCGTGCTTTCCACAAAGCTCCTCATCTCTTCCAATGATTTTGGCTTCATCGGCAAACCGACAACATTGTCATATTCTCCGTTCCCGGAAAATGCGTGATCAATGTCCATGCCGACGCCAAATGCGCCTGCCTCCTCCGCCTCGCGGATCTTTGCAAAGACCTTTTCGTTCTCCGCATGGGGCTTTACGATCTTAATGACCTTTGCCCCCGTCGCGCACATTGCCTGAATCTCTTCGGCCTCGCCCATGCCGGAAAAACAAAGGGCATTCGCCATGCGTGCGCCCTCTGCCATCTTTGCCATGCCGTCCGGCGCCGTGCCATTCAAGTGAGACAGCGCGGCCGTTGCGACGGGCATGGAAAACTCCTCGCCGAAAAGCCTGATCCTGGTATCCGGGATCTCACTGTCAATATGCCTCATCTCGATCATCAGACTGTCGAAATAATCTCTTGTGATCTGATTGGAATCCTGTCTTTCACTACCCATCCTGCGTATCCCCCTAAATCAAAATAGATCATGAGCCTATGCCCATGATCTATTCTAGCATAACCGACGGCGCCTCTTCAACGCATCTGTCTTGTTACTCTCACCATATTTTTACTAGCCCGCGCTTTCGCGGTCGCCCCCGCTTATTTTATGAAAACATACGCCTCCTCGGCCTGGGCGCGCAAGTAGGTAACTGCCTCGCGGTAGGTCTCATGGTCCGGGAGATGCTCCACGAAAAGAGGCATGTCGGGGCCGAGTTTATCCACCATGGCAAGGATCTTCTTGTAATCCAGCGAACCCTTGCCGGGCATGGTCTCATGGATCAGCGTCGTATACGCCTGCTCCATCAGCACGTCCTTGCCGTGAACGCTGCAGATAAAGGGTCCCAGGGTATCAAAGCAATGCTTGATAAACTCCATACTGTTGCAGTACCGCTCCGGACAATTGATCATGTTCACGAAGTCAAGGTGCACCGCAAATCCGTCCCGCGCCACGTCCCGGATCAGCCTAACGTAGCTTTCCGGGGAATCCGGAACCATCCATGGCATGGTTTCTATGGAATAATAGGTGTGTCTCGGCTTTACGGCGTCAATGATCTCCCGCACGCTGTCCACGGCAAGGGCATAAAAGTCTTTCGTGTAATTCTCAGCCGAGAAACCGTCCCATGCCTTGTCGCTGTGGCTTCCGATAATGTTCACGCAACAGTTTGCGCCCATCTCGTCCGCCAGCGCCAGCTGTGCCTTCGCATATTCCATGGCCGCCTTGCGTTCCCTGTCGTTCTTGGACAGGCAATTTCGCCAAACGCCAACCTCGCCGATCACAAGGTCTGCATCTCTGGCTGCCCGAAGATATGCACGGCGCGTCTGCCCGTCACTTCTGCTGTCCACGGGGCAGAGCACGGCGCTGTATCCAAGATCCTTTACCAGGCGCAGCCACTCATCCGGGTTATGATATTCCTTCTCAATCCCACCGCCAATTCGCATAGTCTCCTCCTCACATGGTTTACGTCACGGGGACGTGTCTGAAAATATGTTTATTTTATTATAACACAAACCTGTAAAATTGAAAACATGTCCCCACTGGCACACTCGGATGACTGCTGGCTTCACGCGCCTTCATGCTTCCTGCACGTGGACAATACGGAAAAGCCTTCCTATCATGAGCTGCGGTACCCTTTCCGCCAAGTTAGACCTTACGGCCGACAGATCGGCAACGCTCACGCTTAGTTAAGACAATCCTTCATTTTTACCACAGAGGCTTCCTGCTGCTCCGAAAGATCCTCCAAGAGTCTTCCCACGTGGCGCGTCTCAAAGAACATGTCCTTGTTTGCGATCACGATGATCACGGTAGCAATGATCACGACAATGGTCTCCACGCATTTTGTCTCCGGCGTCATGGCAATCTTTTCCTGCATGAAATTGATGAACAAGTGGAAGATCATGCAGGCAAGGATTGACCTGTCGCTTACGAGATAAACCCAGGTGATGATAAAACCCATGGGGATGGCGCTGACAAAGAAGTTGATCGCAAACAGGGGATTTACCATCAGACCGGCCTGGTAGGTACCTTGGATAAAGAGCAGCGGGAAATGCCAAAATCCCCAGATCACGCCAAAGATCACGGACTCCCAAAACCAGTTCATATAATTTCCGATGGAATCTTCGCAATAGCCCTTCCAACCCACTTCTTCAAGGATGGATGCAACGATGATCGCAACCAGCGCCGAAGCAATGCCCACTCCCGTAAAGGTGAAATCTTCCGTAAAGGAAAACTGATCCAGAGATTGTCCGAAAACGAGAGACAAAAGGATCGTGCAAACGATGATGATGGCAAATACCAAGATTGCCAGTGCCACGTTGCCCCATTTTACTTTATAAAAGCCGATCAGCTTGTTGCGCAGATCCTTCTTTAACGTATCGGATCCAGAGCACAGGATAAACACGGTAGATACAACCGCCGGAGCGATCAGACCCAGAAGCATGAACACCACCGCCATATTCTCTGACATAAAGATCGCAGGGATCCAAAAGATCCAGGTACACCAAAACGTCACTGCAAAAAATAACACGGGCCGATACTTATAATTTTCAACTTTATTTGACTTCATATTCTACTTTTCCTCCTTCTTCCGCAAGGCTTTCCATTTATATCCCGCTTTCTGCGGGGGATTCCATTCCATTTCCGCTTTCTGCGGAGTTTTCCAATTCCCTGACGCTCCGAAACCTTCCTATCATTGTTGCCGTGATCGCCATACACAGTCCCGCCGCGATGATCACGATGGCGGATCCTCTTCCCACGCCCAAACCGGTTTGCTTACCGATCAGGTCTGCCGCCGCGCCGGAGATCGCATATGCCCCAACGTATCCAAGCTGCGACAGGAATCCAATCATGCCCCACGCCCTGCCCTGCGCCTCATCGGGAATATTGGTTCTCGCCAAGTAATCCAGGCAGTTATTTGCAAAGGGGAGCGCCGCAAAAAAGAGAAAACCAAACACGCAGACCGGAATCAGGTTCTCAAACAAGCCAAACCCCGCCATAAACAATCCCGACAGGACCAATGCCGCACTCAGCGTCCTTACGTAGCGGCCTTTCAGACCCTTTACGCCAAGGAGAATGCCGCTCACCAGCATGCCGCTGGCACAGATGGTCTCCGCCACGCCCAAGGTCGTTTCGTCCGCAAATGAAAGGATCAGCGGTCCCACCAGAATCTGGAACATCCCCATGAACAGCGTGATTGCTGAGGATACCGCGATCATAACGAGGAGACCTCTCTTGGCGCACAGGACTTTCCAGCCTCCCTTGACGCTTTGGGCAAATGTTTCCTTCTTCTCCGAAATCTTTGCCACAAGTCCTTTCCTGACAACCGCTGCTGCAATCACCGTCAGGGCGAAGGTTGCCACGTCGATCACAAGAAGAAGCTTTATGTCGCTGAACGAGAGAAGAAATCCGGCTATAACAGGTGAAAAAAGATACCTCGAGCTCCCCGCCATGGAAACCAGTCCGTTTGCCCGGGAGAACTCTTCCTTCGTCAGAAGATCCGTGATGGTTGCGCGATACGACGGCTCCAACAATGCAGAGAACACGGCGCTCACGGATACGCCGATGCAAATCTGGGTTAAGGAAGCCCCGCCATTCATCATGCAAAGCAAAATATAGAGAACGCCTAAGGCTGAACACCCATCGCCAATCATCATCAAAAGCCTTCTGTCAAACCGGTCCGCCAAAACGCCTGCAGGAACGCTTAGGAGGAGCGTTGGCAAGAATCCAAGGAGTGTTACCAGCGCCGTGCTGGCTGCGCTTCCCGTCTGCTGAAAAACGTAAACGCCAAGTCCAAAGCTGGTCAGGCCGCCGCCGATGCACGAGATCAGTTCTCCCGACCACAGGAGCAGGAATTTCTTGAAATTACTCTTTCTCTCCATTTTTACACCTCGTCTGACCGATCAAACCTTTGATATAATCCATGCTTCCGGCCTTAGCGCCCAGAAGCTTTTCCGCCATGTCAATAAATACCGCTACGTCACTCTCCGTAAAATTCTCCTCATCAAAAAGCTCATTGCCTACGATCAGCAGAAGCTTTACCCTCTCGGGAACGTGATCACAGCAAAAGATCCCTTGCCGGTTTCCTTCCTCCGCAGCTTCCGCCAGAAGCGGAATTGCCGCTGCCATCAGTCTTTTTTTCACCTTATTATGCATGAGGGCGTTCTCTTGCTGATGCAGGGCATTCTCGATCGTCGTCTCCTCCTGCGTAGGACGAAACGCCGCCATGATGCCCAGGATCTTCTGAACCACGTCCAGGTTGGAGCTTAACACCTGCCTTGCCACTTCCGCTTCCTGCCCGATCATCATTTCGATCACTTCCTCAAGCATCTGTTCCTTACTCTCGAAATAATAGTAATACGTGCCCTTGGCGATGCCCGCCTCCTCTATGATCTCATCCACGCTGGTATTCTCATACCCCTTCGTAAGAAACATTTTATATGCGATCTTCAAAAGCTCCTGTTTTCTTTTTTCCCCTTTTTTCATGTCTGTTTTCTCCTTTTCGACCATCGGTCGATTTTATAATAACACTCCTCCAGATCCACGTCAAGCCATTTTTCGACTATTGGTCGATTTTCTTTTCAAATCTGCCGTTTGGGTCACGATTTCTCTTGAATATCGCCTTGCAATCAGTTATAATCCTAGTGAAACAAAAGCATATAAAAAGCATTGAAAATATAGGAAAAGTCGTAAGGAGGTACGTACTATGATTTCATGGAAAAACCTTGATACGCTTGCTTCTTTTCAGGAGCTTGCAAAAAAGGACAAGGTCTGCCTGAAGGACGTGATGAGCGGCGAAGCAGGCGCGAAGAGAGTTAAGGCCTATCAGATGCCCATGGCGGAGGGAATGACCTACTGCTATGCAGCGAAAGCAGTAGACGAGAACGTTTTGGATGGCTTAAAGAAGTTGGCTGACGAGGCACAGCTTCTGGAAAAATATGCAGCGCTGTATAATGGCGAAGTGATCAATACCGGCGAGAAGAGACTGGTTCTTCACCAGTTAACCCGCGGACAGCTCGGTGATGCCGTGATCAAGGATGGCGTAAACAAGAGAGATTTCTATCTTGCACAGCAAAAGAAGATCGAAGAATTTGCAAATGACGTACATTCCGGAAAGATCACAAACGGCGCAGGCGAAAAGTTTACGACGGTCGTTCAGATCGGCATCGGCGGTTCCGACCTCGGTCCCCGCGCCATCTACCTGGCACTGGAGAACTGGGCAAAGCAGACCGGCAACTTCAACATGGAAGCAAAGTTCATCAGCAACGTGGATCCTGATGACGCGGCAGCAGTCCTTGCAGGAATCGACGTGGCGCACTCCCTGTTCGTTCTGGTATCCAAGTCCGGCACGACGCTGGAGACCCTGACCAACGAGTCCTTCGTAAAGGATGCGTTGAAGAACGCGGGCCTCGACGCTTCCAAGCACATGGTGGCCGTGACGAGCGAGACCTCTCCTCTTGCCACCAGCAGCGATTATCTGCGTGCCTTCTTTATGGACGATTACATTGGCGGAAGATTCTCCTCCACCTCCGCGGTTGGCGGTGCAATCCTCTCCCTCGCATATACTCCCGAAGTATTTGCACGCTTCCTTGAGGGCGCAGCCGCAGAGGACAAGCTTGCTGCGAACGCTGACCTTAAGAAGAATCCCGCGCTTCTCGATGCCCTCATCGGCGTATATGAGAGAAACGTGCTCGGCTTCCCTGCAACCGCGCTCCTGCCTTATTCCCAGGCACTCAGCCGCTTCCCTGCACACCTGCAGCAGGCTGACATGGAGTCCAACGGCAAGTCGGTCAACCGCTTCGGCGAGCCCGTAAATTACCCCACCGGCCCCGTGCTCTTTGGCGAGCCCGGCACCAATGGCCAGCACTCCTTCTACCAGCTGCTCCATCAGGGAACCGATATCGTTCCCCTGCAGTTCATCGGCTTCAAGGAGAGCCAGCTCGGCGTTGACGTAAACATCCAGGGCAGCACCAGCCAGAAGAAGCTCTGCGCCAATGTTGTGGCTCAGATCATGGCCTTTGCCTGCGGCAAGGACAACGAGGACAACAACAAGAAATTCGCCGGCAACCGTCCTTCCAGCATCATCATTGGCGAGAAGCTTACCCCTGAAACCATGGGCGCACTCCTCTCCCACTATGAGAACAAGATCATGTTCCAGGGCTTCCTTTGGAACGTAAACAGCTTCGACCAGGAAGGCGTTCAGCTCGGCAAGGTGCTTGCAAAGAAAGTCCTTGCTCACGAGACCGACGGCGCGTTGAAAGAGTTCAGCGACATGTTTGAAATCTAATAACCGTAAACGCAAAAGGCTCTCCTTACCAATGGTAAGGGGAGCCTTTTTACTGCAATAAATTTCAAGGTATAGAATTTTTAGAAAACATGTCTCGCCTTTAAGTTTTATTATTTCTACAGTTGGTTATTAATGTTTTTTCTACATTACCTATACACAAATCAAAAATAATACATTAAAGCATGGATACCCTTTTGTAATACCCCACGCGTTGTGACACAACGCCATCATCAACCAAAGAATTTACAACTCTCTGCAAGTCTCCTTCCTGTAACTCAAAATCGTACTGTTTCAATTCATCATTTAACTGTTGAATAGTGAAATCAGCTCCTTTTCGTGAAAACAAATGGTTAGAAACCATAAATCCAGTCTTTTCCTCTGACCGTTCAATGATGACTTTGCACATTTCTACCGTCTCCTTTTTTCTTATAATATTATTATACTAACTTCTTAATAAACTCGTCAAGACTTTCTAATATTATCTTGATAAAATATTCACCAATCTTTATGCCAATATCTTCCAAAAGATCCTTTTTCTTATCCATTACGATCTGTTTATCGCCATCAACTAGAATATAAAGATAAAAAACTGGTCTAAACAGATCTTCCGTACGTAATGTCCTAACAATACTACTAACATCGTCAAGCGCGTATCTTTTATCCCTTTGTTTATCATAAAAGTATATATCCTGATTTGATTTTACACCAGGCGAAATTTGCTTAAAAACAACTACATTATTAAGATACCTAGCATCCGACAATTTATTCAAACAAACTTCATTTGTTATTCTTTTTACTTCATCTTCCAAATTCTCCATGGAAAAAATCTTTTTGTAATGAAGAATAGATGCTAATATAAAAGCGTTGTTTTCTTCCCTATTTGGATCTGCCAACTGCAGTATTTCACGAATCTGTTTAAAAAAACCCGATGAATCCGGCAAAGATTTACTTAAACTGTTTCTTTTTATATAGTCTTTTGATTTTTTTTCTAATTCATGAATCTTTTTTTCTACATTTGACTTTTTTTTCCAAATAATTTCTCGAATTTTGCCGTCAACATTTTTAAAGTCCTCGCTTCTCTTTATAATCGTCAAATAATTCCTTTCATTTATAAGCAATTCCGCAAATTGCTTTGAAACAATATATTTGGGCTGATCCTCTATGGTGCTTAAATGATATTGTTCATAATATATTTTTTTCAGAACCGTTATAAGCCAGGAATCATTCCATTGGGAAAGAATACAATCTTTCTCTTTCAATGCCGTAACACCCAACGGTGCCCAAAGGCCAGAAATATCAAATGGTATAGATTCCTTTTCTTCCATCTGCCCATTTTGATCGCTCTCGCAATACTGTTCTATAAGACTTTTCACCACATATTCCATAAGATAATCTGTTTTTATCACCCTATGGTGGCAAATAATATTTTTATACAAATCATAACGACGTTTCAAAAAATCTTCTACCGCATTTGCCGCTTTAAGTGGTACACAAAAATACGGTATATTATCTTCCATAATAATACACATATCCATTATAATTCTGTTATAATCGATACTTCCATTATTCATTCCGGAGTTTTCAGGATCTCTTGTTACATAATCCAAACGATCTCCATCCAGACTGTTGTCGATAATTTTGTGAAGATGGCCAAAGACTCCTTCGTTTTGAAAAATTCGCAAAACCGATTCAAGAACCAAAATCTCGAACATAATTTCATCTGGGCTTTTCTGATCATACTCCTTAACCAGAATGCCCTTAAGAATACATCTGCTGATATCATCCCCCATTACCTCATGAAGGTCTTTTCCTTCAATATATTTCTCCATTACTTTTATGTAGGGATGCTGATTTCCTTTTTCCTCTAAGCTACGATATGCCTCTTTCATGGCTCTTTCTACCACATGTGAATAAGGCGGATGTCCGATGTCGTGAAGAAGCGCTGCGGCTCTAATGGACTGAATCAATACTTCATGAACCATCCTATATTTTTCTGGAACATTGCTTGGTATTAGGGAACATTGAAAACTGTCTAGATTATAATTTAAGGTCTCTCTTTTTCTTCCCTTTAAAACCATTGCATATTCCTGATTTCTCCATACCTCATCAATTATATTTTTCAACTCTGTTTTATACAGCAGATAAAACTTCTCTATCAATTCCTTGCCCGATGCATCTAGGGGAATATTACTTATTGAATTATAGAACATTTCTGAACAAAGTCGCATTGTTCCAATCGAATGTTCAAATCGCTTTGTTCTATTAGATGGATAAGTCAAATATACCGTTGAGTTCTGATATACATCGTGAAGCCTATTAAACCCTACGCTGGCTATAATATTTTTTTCATATTCTGTCAAACGCGTCAAACCATGAATAGAATCACTGATGTAAATGCCCATACCCAAATTCTCCTTTGTATATTATAAGTAACTTAATTCAACATAGTTCAAACCTATTGTTAGCGTCGGGTGAAAATAGTCAAATATTGGCGGAAAGAAATCGCCAATTTAGGGCGAATGAAAAAACCATGAAAGTCCAATAAGAAAAAGCCATTGTTAATTCATGCATAAGCAGGGTCCACCTATGACCTCTTAAATACCCATAATTCCGTGGTCTGAGAAGTGTCAAGGCCTTTAGAGCTTGCGTGCCTTGATACCTCTCAGACTACGAAATACAATTGGCGAAGAGGTCAGTGGTTATTTCTGCTTGACTCAAATTGGCGATTTCTTTCCGCCCCGGAATGGCGAATTCTACCCGGCTCTAACACTATCAAACATGATTAATATAAAAAGCTCCATAAAATACTATGACATTACCTTAAATGCCATTTTATGGTTTGGTTTTATACTAATGTATGCATATTATGTTCTTGTTAACATCATATCAAGTTCAACCATCTCTGTCAATTCGCTAATGGAATTCGTTCTGGTTATCAAAATAAAGTGAAAGATAATAAAACATAATAATGATAAAACTTTGTGATAATAGCCAAAAAGCGAATTCTTCTAGGCAATAACAGCTATCTCAGGATTTATTATCTCAAAAAAATGGCCACAATGTTAATAATGCAACTAACTAAAGCCAAAAAGCTTGCAGAATATGCATAAATTATTGTACTGTCTTTTTCTTCTCCAAAAGCCTTTCCCGAAGCAATCATTATACTGCTTAATAGCTGTAATAATATTAAAAATATGCAAGCGTTGAAATTGAACTCTAATTTTTTTATGATCATTAAAAAAAGACCAACTGCCCCAATAAGCCATGTTGCCGTCCCACCAACTTGTAACAACGATGAGATTGGAATTACCAACAATCCATCATATATTTGCTTCCGCAGTCTTCTCTTTCCTAACATTTTCCAAGGAAAGAAAAGCACATTTAGGAACATAAGGATACTTTCCCACCACTTTAATTTTGTCTTTGATTTTTCCCCTTCGCCCTCCTTCGCTTTTTCCATTTCTATGCGCTTCATGGCAAGATAATAAGCCTCAGCCTGCAACTCGACAAACTGTTCTTTTGACCAAGTATTGCATTTTGTATCAATTATTTGACCTTTCTGCTTGGCAGTGTTTCTACCCGATCTTTTTTGATTGTTTTTTCCTTTATTTCTATTACCCATTTTTGTGACCTTCAATGCTCCTTACCATGTTGTAACTTCGTTTCCGAATTCGTCCGAATTCCAATAAATTACCGATACTTCTTTGCTCCTTCTATAATTGTCTTTTCATCATAATCAAATACAATTCCCACACTATATCTTGCTCTTGTTATTGCGACATATAACTGAGATCTTGTTCTGGGTTTTAATTCTTTTGCTTGATCCTCCATCCAACTTTTCATAGATTTCGTTGGATATATAAGAACTCTATCATATGTTAATCCTTTTGACTCACCCATATTTATTACCGGGTATTCATTATTCACCGTTACCGTTCGTTTTTCTCTGAGTTGCATTGGCTTATACTCTTTTAGGTATAAATCAATGTCTTTGGGTCTTACCAAGAAAATACCGTCATGCCCCGTAACATGAAATTGTTTTGTCCCAGTTTCATCATATTCTTTGTACAAACATGAAGAATAAGAACATATACTTTGATTATTTCTGTACGAATCATTTAAGGTCTCTTTATCGATTTTACAATTTGTTTTTTTGCATTTCGCTCTGATAAATTCTTCTATTTTGCCATCTGCATATTGTTTATATTTTGCTTCGTTATGCGTATGATATGTTACTTGTCTGGGATCTCCCACCATCGTCACATCACTATCTGTTTGCAGCAGACTCTTTATTATGTCCAAATCATACCCTGCCAAATCTTGAACTTCATCAATGTAAATCTTAGAATAAATTCTGCTTATTCTTTTTGAAACTCTACCATTTGTCTCGTTTTCGCAGCGGCACACAAATTTAGCAATTTTATCAGAATACATTTTCATTCCATCCGTAAAATAGAATTCTTTGTATTCCTCTTCTGAATAGTATACTGGACCATATTTTCCATCATACTTTTTCCCAGACTTCTCATTAACTAATATCATTCCATTAATCTTATCTTTTAAGACCACCCCTTGAAATGGACGAACGCCGTGTTGCAATAAAAACGAATACCATGTTTGTATGGTAACATTATGTGGAACACAACCATTAAGTTCCAAAAATTTATTGCGAATCTCCGTTTCATTGGCAATAGTAAAAGTCGTTATTAACACGCTATCCGATTGCTGCAGTGCTTGTCGAACCAAATATGTCGTTTTACCAGATCCAGCAGCCGCAATTATCAGTCTATTTACCATCTGATTGCCTCCAAAATGTATTCCGGGATTGCTATCTGTTCAGTGGATTCAAAGATTTTCAATCCGCATTCCGTTTTATTATGCTTCATGTATTTTCGTAAATCATCTTCTTTTGCATAATTGGTACCAAAAATGCGATTTAACTTATCTAGGCTATTTTCTTTCAGAAGCTTAGGTTCCAAAGTGTTGTAATTATAATCACTTATACCGATTTTTAGCATCCCCGTATCAACAACATTATCAACACATATCTTTATGTGTTCCTTCGCATTCATCCCTATGTATTTTTCATACTTTTTTTTGATGGCATCCATATCACCGTCATTATCCGTAACAACGGCAATTTTTGTTCCTATGCATTCCGCAATCTCAAGAAAGCGCAAAAAAGATACTCCTACCGTAATCACTTCTATGCCATCCTCTATTGGCAATCTCCCATCATTAAGTTGCATATATGCTTTTTGAATTACCAATTCATCTGAATCGCCTTCACATAAAATGGCTTTTTTACATAAGATCATTCGCAAAGTATCGTATCCCGCTATTTTTTTAAAGAAATTATAAGTTTCTTCCGATAACTGCGAAAATCTTATTATCCTATGATCATTAAGCAATATTACTTTTCCCAACCCCAACTTGTTGGCAACAAAACTGCTATGCGTAGAAATAAGTAGTTGCTTTTCTGCATATTTGTCCGAAATACATTTAATTAGCTGATTCAATCTGGAATGCGACAAGTGATTTTCCGGTTCTTCTAATAAAATAATTCCGGCTTTTTGTGAAGAACGTTTTGCCAATGCCAATTCCGTCTTTACAACGCATTGCTCTCCTTTTCCTACATAATGGAAAGGTATCTCATCTAATTGCGTTACAAGACTGTTTTCCCATGCATTCTTTGTACCTAATTCAACAGACAATGCTATTTTTTTATCTGTCAAACTCGCATCTTGATTAATTTTATTGTTAATGCCTTCTATAGATGGATCATTAATAAAAACATCCCTCATTCTCCTGTGCGCCTGCGCAATTGATGTTATGTCCTCTGGTTCTAGCGAGCCTTTTATTATTCGCGATAAATATAAGTCATTTCCGCTTTGATATCTGTATTCTGACGAATCAATGAAGCATGATTTATAAGGTATGCTACGGGTTGTAATCGGGTCTCTGGCGAAGGTTGTCCAAGTAATTTCATAATATTCAATCGGTAAACTTTTAACATCTCCCTGTTGAATCAATGCTTCATATTCAACCGCATATTTTTCATTAAAAGATATTTTAAAGCAAAAACCCTCTGCGTCATTGTCTCTGTCAGAATTCTCATCTCCGTTCATTATCGGAGTTTCATTGCCGCCCCAAAACACTTCTATCGTTATAGCTGGTGGGGCCATAGGGATTGCAGATAACGATGAAATATACTCGTCTACCACATCTTTATTAAAAATATACTGTGAAATCTCATTCCAAACACTCTTTCCACTAATAATTCCCGTCAGGACCAAATTTATGGCTTCCAGTATTGTAGATTTGCCCGCTTCATTATCCCCAACAACAATATTCAACCCCTCATTAAGCTGTATCTCAAAATCTCTATAACACTTAAAATTATGAATCTTGACTTTTTTGATAAACATTTTTTTGCTCCTCCCTTAAGTAATGCTCCTCATAATTATATTTAATATTTTATCGATGATGCACAATTACGTCAATGAATTCCGCTTTTGCTTATTTTCGATAAACACCACATGGTAAACAGAAAACATTCAATTTACGCATGTTTCTCTATTTAACTTATGTACTTGATTATTGTGTTTTAATCAATACCTAAGTCTTAAAAATTGCATTCTAACACTACGGTATATGGCTCATTGTAAGCATACCCAATCATTGAATTCTATCCAAGAATCAACTTATGCTTTCATCACGCGCCAACTCCTCTCCTTGTTTTATTCAATAGATTCATAAAATTCATCATCTCTTTGCGTTAAGATATATGAAATCGAACGCCCACAACATTTCCGATCAGATAATTTCGCATTTGCTGTTATGTGTCGTTTTCTCGTATATACAACCGTATCCTATTTTTTAGATGATCAATTACTGTGTCCTCACTCTGTTCGCCCGCAAAATACTTTGAAAACTCTTCTTCCAAAATGCTCTTGTAAGGATCCTCGTTATCATATATTGCTACGGAATTCTTTATGATCTCTGTCAATTCCGCGTAATTTGCCTCATTGTCGGGTTGCTCAAGATACCTGCCCATTTCGTAAAAGCCGGCCGGACACGCCCAGGTTTTCTCCTCCACCGCAAAGACTTGTTCCTTAAGCACGTCTGTCCGAATGCTAAGCTGGAAGTCATCCTCCTTCGTCATGGCAGCCTGCATTTCCTTTGACAAAAGCATTTTCGCAAATTCTCTGGCCGTCTCTTTCTCCTCCGCGCTGGCGGTTTTACGGATCACGCAAACGTGCGAACTGCTGATCAGATTTTTTGCTCCATTCTTTCTTGGAAATCCCTTGATTTTTGCTTTCTCGCCATATGTTTGATGATAAAAGATTAGATCTGAAGGCTTGAAGACATAGACCAGATTACAAAGAACCTCCCCTTCATTCACGCCCTCCGCGTAAGGCACTGTTTTCTGGCCCGGCCCCTGCGTGCGGATCAGTTGCAACGCCTTTCGCAACGCCTCCTCGTTCACCCGTAAATCCTGCCCATTTATATCAAAATAGAGGCTGTTCTCCACTCCGCCGTCAAGGAGCCCACATGCGATCCATTCCTTGCTTTCTCCCATGGCATTATCCATTACGTACTTCACTCCATCTTTTTCCATGCAGCGAAGAAAAGCCTCATAATTCCAGTTCTCTTCTTCCGAAGCGGAAATGAGTGTCTGAACGTAAAAATCAAGCACTATTCCGTAATATGTATGATCAACCGCCCCAAGTTTCACGGCAGCCTCATTCAAAACATCAGTCAAACCAAGCTCGTCATATAATTCATTCAGGGCTTCCCAATATTCCGTTTGGTCGCGGAAGGAAACAAGCCTAGAGTCAATCATCGTCGGCCCGTCTCCTGCCACGAGCATTGTCAAAAGCTGCGTCTTGTCAAAATCATCCCTGATAACAATTTGACGGTCAGGATGCCTTAGATTAAATTCCGCGACGGCTGCGTTGTACGCCTGCACCCCTTTGGGGACGGCCAGTTCCGTCATGTGAATCTCCTCCGGAGCAGGAACCAGATACAGAAAATACGCGCCTTGCTGATTTTGGATCAGCAAGGAAACGTTTCCTGCCGCGTCAGCAGATACGTTCATTACGTCATTTATTTCAATTCCATGCGTCTTGAAAGAATAGAGACATTCCTGTTCTTTTCCTAATTTGTCACAAGCGTAGATGCCTGCCGGCTTTACCAACAGCCATCTATCCTGATCCAAGCGGTTCACGGCCCTGACGGTTTCCCATCCCTTATCATTCTCCTCTGCATATTGAAACAAAATGCTTTCCTCACCAGTCTTTACGTCAATCTGCGTAATCTGATGTTGATAGCTCTGTTCCTTGTCCTTCCTTCTTGAGTCCACGGCAACGGATCCGTCCGGCAAAATAAGAATTCGCCAAAAGGTTTCTCTAGAGAATTCTTTGCTCCATAGCTTTTCCCCTTCCGGCGAATAAATCTGGTATTCCGAATTATCATCCCATAATGCTTCTCCTGCCAAGTGTATATAGCCTTCAGCATCTATGGTTACGGTTTCCGGTCCCAATTCTCCATAGGCATTTTGGAGGTCGAGCTTTAT
Source organism: uncultured Lachnospiraceae bacterium (assembly GCA_946414885.1). Taxonomy (GTDB): domain Bacteria; phylum Bacillota; class Clostridia; order Lachnospirales; family Lachnospiraceae; genus Acetatifactor. Next base: position 3,966 of record CAMKQH010000039.1, on the reverse strand, counting down.
GGTCTTTTCCACCAGACCGGTCTTCCCCCTGGTCTCCACCCGAAAAGTCTTCCCTTCCGTTTGCCCCCGCTCCATAAGAATGGTAGTAAATTCACCTTTCAAGGCAACGCATCCCGCGCCAGTAACATATCCCGTTTCGTCAAAAGACCAACAAACGGTATCCGTCATTCCCAAAGCATCCGCGCTTACTACTTCCGTCTCACTGTCTGAATACTGCTCCGCAAAATAATTGGTAATTCTGTACGCATTTCCATTACCTATGAACACGAATGTTTTTCCGTTACCAGCCTCATTTTCCCGTCCTGCTTCCAGTTTCATGTTTGCCGTGCAAACATATTTCTCATTTACTTCGTCATCATGTCTTTCTCGCGAAAACTCTTTATTCCTATTACACCCACCCATTAGAGAGGCAATTATCAAAATTCCGACCAAATGAATTTTTTTACTCTTTTTCATGGCTCACACCTCAAAGTGTTGTTTATTCGTTAGGTCTCAGCAATATAAATTTAGGCATTTTGTCATTTTCAACCAATGCAAAAATAGTGCCTGAGTTGTTAGAAGTAAGATTATAGACATAAGAAATTGAAATTTCGTTTTCTCTCCAATCGAATATTTTATGCATGTTTTTCATATCTTTATCTGACAAATAAATACCATTCATGTCAGCCAATAAAAGCTGCTCATTAAGGTAAAAATTTACCGCGCATAACCAATTCAATCTTTCATCCAGTTCATCATATTGTAGATTAACAAGAGTATAGTTTTTATTGTGACTTAATTTAGTGATTTTATGTTTAATACCGACAACTTCCCCATTTTTATATTCAACGCTGTATAAATCCAAAGCAACATTACCCTCTGGCAATAATATATAGCGATAGAACTTGTAATCTGAAGGTATGTCATAAAATTGCGTTTCTCCTTTATAAGACACCTCACAATATCGATCTTCCCATGCCAAAAAAATATTATTATCATCTGAAATAATTGCAAGAGGCAAATCAATGTTTCCTGATGTCAAAAAATCCAAATCTATTGTCTTCAAAACCATGCCATCACTGTCACACATCTCCACATAGTAATGATAATTATCTTTGTTCGCTTTTGAGGAATCCATTTTAAGTACCAAAAAGCATTCTTTTATCGGTGTCACTCCAAGCATCATTATCTGTTCTTCCAAAGAATACTTTAATACTTTTGGTGGGAGATTAGCATTAACTATCATAAGCTCATCGTATGACTTTTGATAATCCTCGAACAAATGCTTTTTTAATCTATATGCGCTTCCAATGCCAAGACAAATAATTTCACCGCCGTATTCTAATTCATTTGGCATCTCTGCCAAAGCCAGGTCATATTGTAATACATCCCTATACTTTATTCCATTTGTATTTCCTTTATATTTGTCCGTACAGCTTGTCATCAAAAAAATAAATATAAATAAAATCTCTAATGCTTTTAGTTTTTTCATTATCATCCTCATGTTGGAAGTGACGCAAAAAATGCATCACTTCCAATGACCTATGAAAACTATTACTTATTTAATATGCCCATCGATGATACACTTCAACCGTATGTGCCTCTGTACAAACCACAGACTGGCCGCAATTGCATGTCAATCTACAATTCTCTCTTTTCTCGATAATCATACAAGGCCTGTATATAGGTGCCCCCGTAACTGGATCATACGCATAAAGATGACTATGAGAACCGACTTGAACCTGATAAAAAGTACCATCTTTTACATGTTGAGTATAAACATGCACATGACTAGCTTGTACATTGGCTACACCCATAAAAACTACCATCACTGCAACTAAAAAAACAAAACAAAAACTATTCTTCATTTTTGTATCCTCCTTAACTTACGATGATGATTAATTCCTTCCAACAACATCATTTCAATTTTCTAAATCAATTGGACTCACCTCACCTTTCTTTTTTTTAATGCTATTAGGATCACATTTACGCACTATTGTATAATCTTTTTGCATTCCACCCAATTCTCCTTCATTCCATCCAGCCCTTTCGTCTCTCGCTTAAGCCAAATAATAGAATCATCTTTAGAATCAGAGTATAATTCCCAACTCAACACATTTCCTGATTTCACGGTTCCATTGGTTAGATTTGTCTCAAGATCTGCCTGAGGAATGCAGTCTCTTCCCACAAAAATCAAATTCCCCCGTAAGCTTATATCATCCCTTGGGCACTCCGTTATCACGTCATCCGACGGGTCAATGTAAAACAAATACCGTGATCCGCCAAAGCATATGCATCGATTGTCATGCATCTCATCGCATACAAACCGATAGCAAAAAGGTTCTGAGTCCTCCATCCATGACGGATAAAGCATGGCATATACCACGCCCGGGTAATCTTTGTTTACGTAAACGTCCCCTCTCACGTCACCCCCCGCCATCATTTGCAGTTCCTCCAGTGGTTCTCTCTCCGTAACGGACGAAACGGTGCCGTAATACTCGTAGCCTTGTGGAAGAATGCCATAATGCGTGTTGGAAAAACCATACTGATTGCCGACAACCACCAAAGGATGCGCGATGCCGCTAGTAATAAATCTCTTACTGTTTACGCATAACTCTAAGGCAATGCCCTTCGGCATGGGAGCAACGGCACCACATGCCAAGCTCGTATACGGTAACTCCGCTGTTCCCCCATAAGTTGTTAAAAAGGCATCTTCTTCGTTTTGATTATCAGAAAGGATATCCTTCGCATGCGCTACTTCGATTTCTTCTCTCACACCTTCTTTCGCGCACGCTCCCAGAGCAGTGCAAACCATCAGGCAAAACATATAAAACATGAATTTCCTAACGCATTTTCCGCTCATTTCCATCCCTCCAAAACAAAATTGCACGTATCCTCTGAAATACCATAACCGAACATTGTTTTTCTTATGCCCTTACCATATGTAAAATGCCATAAAAATTTGCACCGTTTGACATTTAATGCCAATTATATAGCGATTCCGACCATACATATGCATGCCCGTTTATATAATAATTTACGACACTTATGTTTTGTTAATTGGCATGCAGATAAAAAAATACAAACAATAAGTTCCATCATTGACAATTAGCCATGCTCCGCAAAAAGAATCCTCCCTATTTCATTTCTTCCAAATAAAGCCATACACGGCTTTTCAGATGGTTTGTTAACGCCTTTTCATCAATCCGGCCGTTCAGGTAATCCCCAAGTTCTTCATCAAACACCTTCTGAAGCCCCGCCGGGAAGGTCTTTTTTACGACACCCTTGTCAATAAGGTTATTCAGGAACTTCACGTCCTTGTCCCAATCAAGTTCCGGCATTACTTCCGGATTGTAGATTCCGAATTCCGCGTCCTGCTCCGCAGTGGCTTGATATCTGGCAAACATGTCCGTCAAAACGTCTTTTCTTACCGGAAGGAAGGATACGTCTTCCTGCATGGCCTCCTTGGAAAGATATACCTTTAAGAAGGTGTAGGCAATCGTCTTTTCTTCGTCCGTCGCCGTGCGGCAAAGTGCCACCGGAGAAATTGCGCAAAGCAAGTTCCTTGCACCCGCGTTTGTCGGATAACCAGTTATCTTGCATTCTCTTCTTTTATCTGTTCCCTGCGGCTTTCTGCCGACGGATAATAATTCGCCCGAACGCTGTCCAAGGCATTGCCTCCGGGCTCTTCAATCCTTGACAGATTCAGCCAATATCTGTGAAGGAGAATCCAGCCAAAAATCATTTGAGGAACTGTTCCATATCCACGCAAATGAATGACAGTTATATTTGGGAGAAGAATGTGCCACCATGGTCCAACTATATGCTATGCTTCCATCCAAGTTGTTTCTTTTTTAAGTGGTGTAATCGTTTGTCACTTTTGTTCTTCCAAATACAGCCAGGTGCGGTTTCTCAGGTGTTCCGACAGCGCCGCGCCGTCGATCCTGCCGGCAAGGTAATCCCTAAACTCCTCGTCGAACACGCTTT
>CAMKQH010000038.1 GCA_946414885.1 uncultured Lachnospiraceae bacterium | reverse complement strand
GCTACGAGAGCCTTGGCCTGTTGCTTGACGCGATGATGCGCTACGGCGATTCCGCGAAAGCAGTTGCGGAAATGCTTGCACAATAACGAATGAATCATTTGACGTAAATTTCATAAATAATTTCATTGCAAAAGAGAGTTGACTATGTTACAATGGGGAAGACTGGAATGATAAAAAAATAACAATCACCCAAAAAACCGCGAGATTTAGGCAAATCGTAGACCAAAATCTGGCAGAAATCAAAGTCAAAAAGAAAACATGGAGGAAAAACAAATGGCAAGAAAAGTAGTTTTAGCCGGCGCTTGTCGTACCGCGATCGGTACCATGGGCGGATCCCTGAGCACGACTCCCGCAGTTGAGCTCGGCGCAATCGTTATCAAGGAGGCACTGAATCGTGCAGGCGTAGATCCCGCACAGGTTGATCAGGTTTACATGGGTTGCGTAATCCAGGCTGGTCTCGGACAGAACGTTGCCCGCCAGGCTTCCATCAAGGCAGGTCTTCCCATCGAAGTTCCCGCAGTTACCATGAACGTGGTTTGCGGATCCGGTCTGAACTGCGTTAACCAGGCTGCACAGATGATCATGGCAGGTGATGCTGACATCGTTGTGGCAGGCGGCATGGAGAACATGTCCATGGCTCCTTATGCAATTCCTCAGGCACGTTTCGGTTATAGAATGAACAATGGTACCCTCGTTGATACCATGATCAAGGATGCACTTTGGGATGCATTCAACGATTATCACATGATCACCACCGCAGACAACATCTGCCGCGAGTGGGGTTTGACTAGGGAAGAGATCGATGAGTTCGCACTGAAGTCCCAGCAGAAGTGCGAAGCAGCCCAGAAGTCCGGCGCATTCGACAAGGAAATCGTTCCCGTAATGGTTAAGAAGAAAAAAGAAGTGATCGAGTTCAAGGTTGACGAGGGTCCTCGTCCCGGTTCCACCATGGAAGGCCTTGCAAAGCTTCGTCCCATCAATGCTGACGGTTTCGTTACCGCTGGTAACGCATCCGGCATCAACGACGGCGCCGCTGCCATCGTAGTGATGAGCGAGGAGAAGGCTAAGGAGCTCGGCGTTAAGCCCATGGCTACCTTCGTGGCAGGCGCTCTTGCAGGCGTTCGTCCTGAGGTTATGGGTATCGGCCCCGTTGCTGCAACCAAGAAGGTTATGGCTAAGACCGGCATGAAGATCGAAGATTTCGACATCATCGAGGCTAACGAGGCATTCGCTGCACAGTCCGTAGCAGTAGGTAAGGATCTCGGCATCGACGTTGAGAAGCAGCTCAATCCTAACGGCGGCGCGATCGCACTTGGACATCCCGTTGGAGCATCCGGATGCCGTATCCTGGTTACCCTGCTTCACGAGATGCAGGCAAAGGGCGCAAAGACCGGTCTTGCAACGCTTTGCATCGGCGGCGGCATGGGTTGTGCCACCATCGTTAAAATTGAAGACTAAGTCCTAAATGGCAGACGCCGCGGCGGCAAACGCAGCCGGGTGACTGAAGCGGGCTAAAACCTAAGAGAATGCTTCCTTCGGGGGGTATTCTCTTTGGTGCGTAAATAGACAATCAATAACAGCCGTGGAAAAACGGCAGAAATGAGGACGAAATGGATTTTATTCTTTACGAGCAGAAAGGTGCTTACGCAGTGATCACCATCAATCGCGAGAGAGCACTGAACGCACTGAATTCCCAGGTTCTTGATGAGTTGGATGCAACCCTGGACGCAGTTGACCTTAATACTGTTCGCTGCCTGGTACTGACCGGTGCAGGCGAGAAGTCCTTCGTGGCAGGCGCAGACATCGGAGAGATGAGCACCCTGACCAAGGCTGAGGGCGAGGCTTTCGGCAAGAAGGGCAACGACGTATTCCGTAAGCTTGAGACCTTCCCCATCCCCGTGATCGCAGCCGTAAACGGCTTCGCACTGGGCGGCGGATGTGAGATCTCCATGAGCTGTGACATCAGACTTTGCTCCGCAAATGCCGTATTTGGACAGCCTGAGGTTGGCCTTGGCATTACCCCTGGTTTCGGCGGCACCCAGAGACTTGCACGTCTCGTAAGCCCCGGCATGGCAAAGCAGCTGATCTACACCGCTCGCAACATTAAGGCTCCCGAAGCATATCGCATCGGCCTCGTAAACGAAGTGTTTGAGGCAGAGGTTGACGCAGAGGGCAATGTAGTAAAGAGCGCAAAGGAAGTCCTGATGGCAGCAGCTGAGAAGATGGCAGCAACCATCGCAAAGAATGCTCCCATCGCCGTTCGCAACTGCAAGAAGGCCATTAACGAAGGCCTTGACGCCAAGATGGATGACGCCATCGTGATTGAGGAGAAGCTCTTTGGCGATTGCTTCGAGACCGAAGATCAGAAGTATGGCATGGCATTCTTCCTGGACAAGAACAAGGAGAAGGTAAAGGCTCCTTTCCAGAATAAATGATATGAGCGTCAAAGGTCACGTATCGACTGAGCTTGCTCGGAGAGATACGTGACTTTGGACGCAAAACAAATATGAGCAAGTAGCAAGATGCCTGATTTTAGGCATCGCAGCGTAATGCGAATATTTGCAAAATTGCGAGAGTTGCATGGCAACGAAGCAATTTTGAATATCATGTGCGAATTATAAATTTAATATCAAAATATAAGGAGGAACTACAATGAAGGTAGGTATTATTGGTGCTGGTACCATGGGACAGGGCATTGCAAAGGCATTTGCCCAGGTAGACGGCTACGAAGTTGCACTCTGTGACATCAAGCAGGAGTGGGCTCAGGGCGGTAAGGACAAGATCGCTAAGGGTTACGCAAAGCTGGTTGAGAAAGGCAAGCTTACGCAGGAGGCAGTTGACGCCATTCTTGCTAAGATCACTCCCGGTCTGAAGGAAGACCTTTGCGCAGACTGCGATCTGATCGTTGAGGCAGCTTTTGAGGACATGACCGTTAAGAAGACCACCTTTGGCGAGCTTGATAAGATCTGCAAGCCTGAGTGCGTATTCGCTTCCAACACTTCCAGTCTTTCCATCACCGAGATCGGAAACGGACTGACCAGACCCATGATCGGCATGCATTTCTTCAATCCTGCTGACAGAATGAAGCTGGTTGAGGTTATCGCAGGCGTTAACACTCCTCAGGAGACCGTTGACTGCATCAAGAAGATCTCCGAAGAGATCGGCAAGACTGCAGTTCAGGTGAACGAGGCAGCTGGTTTCGTAGTAAACCGCATCCTGATCCCCATGATCAACGAAGCAGCTTTCATCAAGATGGAAGGCGTTTCCAACATCGAGGGCATCGACGCTGCAATGAAGCTTGGTGCTAATCATCCCATGGGACCCCTTGAGCTTGGCGATTTCGTAGGACTTGACATTTGCCTTGCAATCATGGACGTTCTCTACAAAGAGACCGGCGATTCCAAGTATCGTGCATGTCCCCTTATCCGCAAGATGGTTCGCGGCGGCAACCTCGGCGTAAAGAGCGGCAAGGGCTTCTACGTTTACAACGCAGACAGAACCAAGACTCCCGTTGACGCTTTATAATTTATAGATAAACATTTAATGGAGGAAAGAAATCATGGATTTCACTTTGAGCAAAAAGCATGAGATGGCACGCACTCTGTTCAGAGAGTTTGCCGAGAAAGAGGTTAAGCCTCTTGCAATCGAGGTAGACGAGACCGAGGAATTCCCTCGCGTAACCGTTGAGAAGATGGCAAAGGCTGGTTTTATGGGTATTCCCATTCCCAAGGAGTACGGCGGACAGGGCTGTGACATTCTGACCTACGCTATGTGCGTAGAGGAGCTGTCCAAGGTTTGCGGTACTACTGGCGTTATCGTTTCCGCACACACTTCCCTTTGCTGCGATCCCATCCTCACCTTTGGTACCGAGGAGCAGAAGCAGAAGTACCTTCCTGACCTGGCAGCAGGCAGAAAGATCGGCGCATTCGGTCTTACCGAGCCCGGTGCAGGTACTGACGCTCAGGGTCAGCAGACCAAGGCCGTTCTGGATGGCGAAGAGTGGGTTCTGAACGGATCCAAGATCTTCATCACCAACGGTAAGGAAGCAGACGTATACGTAATCTTTGCGATCACCGGCATGGTTGAGAAGCGCGGTCGCATGACCAAGGAGATCTCTGCATTCATCGTTGAGAAGGGCACCCCCGGATTCACCTTCGGTACGAAGGAGAAGAAGATGGGTATCCGCGGATCATCCACCTACGAGCTGATCTTCACCGACTGCCGCATTCCCAAGGCAAACCTTCTTGGCCAGCAGGGCAAGGGCTTCAACATCGCAATGCACACCCTGGACGGCGGCCGTATCGGTATCGCTGCACAGGCTCTGGGTATCGGCGAGGGAGCTCTTGAGAGAACCATCGCTTACGTTAAGGAGAGAAAGCAGTTCGGTAAGGCAATCGGTTCCTTCCAGAACACCCAGTTCCAGCTCGCTGACATGGCTACCAAGGCTCAGGCTGCTCAGTTCATGGTATACAAGGCAGCTACCACCAAGGATCAGTACACCAAGGATCACAAGACCTCTTACAGCGTAGAAGCTGCAATGGCTAAGCTGTATGCTGCAGAGATGGCAATGGAAGTTACCACCAAGGCAGTTCAGCTCCACGGCGGTTACGGCTACACCAGAGAGTACGAAGTAGAGCGCATGATGCGTGACGCAAAGATCACCGAGATCTACGAGGGCACCAGCGAAGTTCAGAGAATGGTCATCAGCGCAAATCTTTTGAAGTAAGACGGATAAGCTGAGAAACCATAACATATCAAAAATTATAAGGAGTGAAAATACAATGAAGATCGTTGTTTGTATTAAGCAGGTTCCTGATACCAAGGGCGGCGTTAAGTTCAATCCCGATGGTACTCTGGACAGAGCTGCGATGATGACTATTATGAACCCCGATGACAAGGCAGGTCTTGAGGCTGCCCTTAGATTAAAGGATCAGTACGGCGCAGAGGTTACCGTTATCACCATGGGTCTTCCCAAGGCTGAGGACGTGCTTCGCGAGGCTATGGCAATGGGCGCTGACAAGGGCATCCTTGTTACCGACAGAGTACTGGGCGGCGCTGATACCTGGGCTACTTCCCAGACCCTTGCAGGTGCAATCCGTAACCTTGAGTACGACCTGATCATCACCGGCCGTCAGGCAATCGACGGTGATACCGCACAGGTTGGTCCTCAGATTTCCGAGCACCTTGGCATCCCCGTAATTTCTTACGCACAGAAGATCGAGATCGACGGAGATTCCGTGATCGTTGAGCGTCAGTATGATGACCGTTATCACGTACTGAAGGCTAAGATGCCTTGCCTGATCACCGCTCTTGCAGAGCTGAATGCACCTCGTTACATGACTCCCGGCGGAATCTTTGATGCATGCGATGCAGAGATTACCGTATGGGGCCGCGCAAACCTCGTTGACGTTGAGGATTCCAACCTTGGTCTGAAGGGTTCACCTACCCAGATCGCAAAGGCTTCCGACAAGGTTCGTAAGGGCCAGGGCGAGAAGATCAACAAGGACGTTACCGAGTCCGTTGACTACATTGTTGACAAGCTGAAAGTAAGACATGTCATATAATGACAATAAATTTTCAAGGCATGAAGCCGTTCGTGCTTGCACGAAAACGGCTGAGATGCTTTGAAAATAAAAACAATATGAGCCTGTCACAGGCTATGCCTGTGATCCGAACGAAGTGAGGACGAGCTGCATTTGAGCTCGCACCGCGATTTGCTTGCAAACCAGCGGATGACGAATATTGTTAGAATTGCGAGAGTTGCATAGCAACGAAGCAATTCGTCATTGGCATTAACCCATTGAAACAATTTTGGAGGATAAAAAAATGAATTTAGAGGAATATAAGGGCGTATATGTCTTCGCGCAGCAGGTAGACAACGTACTGAACAGCATCGCCTTCGAGCTCATTGGCAAGGGTAAAGATCTTGCTGAGGCTCTTGGCGCTGAGGTAACTGCTGTATTGGTTGGTAGCGACGTAAAGAACCTTGCAGATGAGCTGGCTGAGTACGGCGCAGACAAGGTTATCGTTGTTGACGATCCCGAACTGAAGGAGTACAGAACTGAGCCTTACGCTCACGCACTGGCATCCGTGATCAAAGAGTTTAAGCCTGAGATCTTCCTGGTAGGCGCAACCGCAATCGGCCGTGACCTGGGTCCTCGCGTATCCGCAAGAATCCACACTGGTCTGACCGCAGACTGCACCCAGCTGGAGATCGGCGACTTCCCCATCAATCCCATTCCCGGCAAGGAGCAGAAGCACAATCAGCTGCTGATGACCCGTCCTGCATTCGGCGGAAACACCATCGCAACGATTGCTTGTCCTGACTTCCGTCCTCAGATGGCTACCGTACGTCCCGGCGTTATGCAGAAGCGTGCTAAGGTTGCCGGCGCAAAGGCAAACGTAATCGAGTTCAATCCTGGATTTACTCCTGACAACAAGTACGTTGAGATCCTGAAGGTTGTTAAGGCTGTTTCCGATACCGTTGACATCATGGATGCTAAGATCCTTGTATCCGGTGGTCGTGGAGTTGGCTCCGCTGAGAACTTCAAGATCCTTGACGATCTCGCTGCAGTTCTGGGCGCAACCGTTAGCTGCTCCCGTGCAGTTGTAGATGCAGGCTGGAAGCCCAAGGATCTGCAGGTTGGTCAGACCGGTAAGACCGTTCGTCCCAACGTATACTTTGCAATCGGTATCTCCGGTGCCATCCAGCACTTGGCAGGCATGGAGGAGTCCGACATCATCATCGCCATCAACAAGGATGAGAGCGCTCCCATCTTTGACGTAGCTGATTACGGCATTGTAGGCGATCTGAACAAGATCGTTCCCGCGCTGACCGAGAAGTTGAAGGCTGAGCTTGCTGCAAAGTAAGTTGACGTCAGACAAATGAACGTTAAATAAAGAATCTGAAAGCTCCCGACACGAGGCCGCCGTTGGCCTCAAGCCGGGAGCTTTTTTGTATAACGCATGGTGATCGGCGAGAGGCATTCTTGTGAAAAATGATGCTTTTACGGCAGGCGCATTCATGTTATACTGATACGGGAACAACATGTCCAATCAACTCATGAATAAAGGGTAACACAATGAAGCGATACGTGTCACTGGAAGAAATATCGGATGGGAAATTATATACCGCGAATGACATGGTGAAGGCGGACTGCCTGGGATGTCAAGGATGTTCGAGATGCTGCCATGAAATGGGAGACACGATCCTGCTGGATCCCTATGACGTTTGGCGTTTTCAAAAGGGCCTTGGAAAGGATGCGCAAACGCTTTTGGCAGAAGGCAAGATCGCGCTTCGCGTGGTGGACGGTGCAATCGTACCGCACTTGAAGATGCAGCCCGTAGTGGGTATGGTGGGGAAATCCAATCCCGTGCAAGGAAAAGTGATGCCGCAAGGCGAAGAGGAGAAATGTCCATTTCTTGACGCGCAGGGATGGTGTACGATCCATGCGTACCGCCCGGGTCTCTGCAGGCTTTTCCCGCTTGGAAGATATTATGAGGGAGACGGTTTTAAGTATTTCCTGCAAAAGAGCGAGTGCGATCATCCAAAGGCGAAGGTGAAGATCAGCAAATGGCTGGACGTGCCGGAACTTCCAAAGTATGAGGCTTACGTGCTCGAGTGGCACGGCATCCAAAAGCAGGTGGAGTCGCTGCAGCAGGAGAATGCGGACGATGCCTTCGCAAAGAATTTGAACTTGTTTATGTTAAAGACTTTTTACCTGGCAGCCTATGACGGTGAGCAGGATTTTTACGGGCAATTTGAGAAGCGCCTTGAAGCATGGCGCGGGATCACTTCGCAATCTTAAGAATTGTTTAGAAAGAATTATGATTAATTTTGTTGAATTCTTTACCGAACGCTGTTAAGATGCTAAGTGGATTGAAAGATAAAGGGTGTGGGATTATTTGGAATTTGGCAGCATAGAATTTTTGTTGTATTTTCTTCCCGTCTTTTTCCTCTTCTATGCGATCACGCCGAAACGATTAAAGAACGCCATGCTGCTTGCGGGCAGCTACGTATTTTACGCTCAGGGTACGCTGAGCCATGGATGGGTATTGGTGATCTCCATTCTCGTCAATTACGGCGTGGGGAGACTTTTGGATCGGGGGGGAAAACCTGATGCTTCGCAGCAACAGGGAGATTTCGGAGAAAAAAGGGACAAGAAAAGAGAATTACTTTTTATGGTGGCCGTCATGGGGAACCTGGCGGTCTTGTGTCATTTTAAAATATGGGCCGAGGCGATCCCGCTGGGACTTAGTTTTTATACCTTCCAGGTGCTGGGATATCTCGCGGACGTTCATTACGGCGAGGTGCGGGCAGAGCGCAGCCTGACCAGGTTTGCCCTGTATTTGGGCATGTTCCCGAAGGTTTGCTCGGGACCCATCACGTCCTATGCTGAGCTGAAAGACCAGCTGGCAAACCGGGAAATTACGATCGCCAAGGTTCAGGACGGACTTCGCTTATTTGTGCTTGGATTGGTCTTTAAGACGCTTTTGGCAGACCGGATAGGGATTTTATGGACGGAGGTCGGAAAGACCGGCTATGCCAGCGTATCGTGGCGCTACGCGTGGCTTGGCGCGTTCGGATACTCGCTGATGCTGTATTTTGACTTTCAGGGTTATTCCATGATGGCGATCGGTCTTGGAAAAATGACGGGCTTTGACCTGCCGGAGAATTTCAATAAACCGTATCTGGCAAGGTCCGTACGTGAGTTTTACCGCCGCTGGCACATTACCATGGGCACGTGGTTCCGGAAATACGTTTACTTCCACCTCGGCGGCAACCGGAAGGGGGAGGGCAGGACGGTCCTGAACCTTTTGGTAGTATGGCTTCTTACGGGATTTTGGCACGGGATCAGCCCGAATTTCTTTATGTGGGGCGTATTCCTGTGGAGTCTTATCGTGGCGGAGCGTTTGATCGAGCGCATTCCGATCGTAAAGCAGCTGACCCTTTGGCCGAGGCTCTATCTGTGGTTTGTCATCCCGATTTCCTGGATGTTTTTTGCGATCACGGACGTGCAGGACCTGCAGGCATATTTAATGAGAATGTTTGGCATGGGACACGGGATCAACGTTTATTACGGAGACTGGCTGGTCTGCCTAAAGCGCCATGGCGCGTACCTGATCGCGGGCGTGATCTGTGCCACCGGCGTCGTGGAAACGATTTTCGAAAAGCTGCGCAATAAATTCCTTAGCAATTTGATCTTGGCGATCCTGTTTTGGATCTGTGTTTGGAAAATCATGGCGGCGGGGAGCAACCCGTTTGCCTACGTAAGTTTTTAACGATGAGAGCGTTGTCATGGCTGGAAGCTTGACAACGATGGAAGGATGAGAATGATGAGGGCGAAAAAAGGGGAATCCTTTTTGAAACGATATCAGTTTATCCTGTTCCTGCTTCTGTATGGCTGCATTTTTATGACCGCGGGCAACCGCTGGAACTTGTATTCGGAGCCCATAAGTCACTTGATCCAGCAGGCAAAGATTTTGCTTGGCAAGGAGGAGGTGCAGGCAGCAGGGCCTGAGGAGGAGCAACCGGAAAAATATGTGTTCCGTGCGGCCTTTGGCGACGGAAAGACTGCGGAAATGCTGGGGATCTACTTGGATGAACTGGAATATGACGAGACCGTCGAGGCGGATCTGGAGAACGGCCCCTTGGAGCCGGGAAACATGGACGCTTGGTTTGAAGAGGCCTTTGCGAAGGGGCTGATCGATGACGTGCCTGAGCTGGCTGAGACGGGCTACGTGGAAACGGACGTTGATGATCCATTCTGGGTAGACGAACCTTGGGAATCCGCGGCTCCGACTTGGGGTACCGTGGAAGAGACCTATTTTGACGATGCATTATTCTTGGGAGACTCCCGCGTGGTGGGACTGCGCGACTATGGCAAGATGAACGGGCACGGTACGTTCTATGCAGAGGAAGGCCTGAGCATCTATAAGCTTCTCTCGAAGAAGATCGTGTCGGTTCCGGGACAGCGCGCCAAGATTTCCGTTGAGGAGGCCCTGGGGCAGACGCAATATGCCAAGATTTATATCATGGTCGGCATCAACGAATTGGACGTGGGCACGACGGAGCGGTTTAAGGAGGCGTATCAGGAGACCATTGATCGCATCCGCGAGCTACAGCCTAATGCGAAAATCATCATCCAGAGCATTATGATGGTATCCAAGAGGCGCTCGGCGAAGGGTGATTTCGTAAATAATGCAAAGATTCAGGAGCGCAATGAGGCGATCAAGGAACTCGCGGATGACGTGAACGTATTTTATCTCAACGTCAACGAGGCGGTCACGGATGATGACGGCTGCCTGAACGTAAAATATACGGGTGACGGCATACACTTAAAGGCTCAATACGTGCCTGTTTGGACGGAATATTTAAAGACGCATGCACTAATTTGGTAATCTTTTTAGTTGCTCTTGACTAGCCCTTTCGATGCGTGATATTGTGTTATAGGGTGGGCATGAAAGAGAAGGCATCGCCCCCCAAAACGAAGGTATCGCAAAAATACGGGAGGAAAAAAGATGAGCAAGAAATCTGTGAGTACTGAAAAGAAATCTGCCGTAAATGATGGCATTTACGACGCCATGACGTTGGGAGCGCCGAAGGTTGCCGTGCTGGGTTTGCAGCACATGTTCGCCATGTTTGGAGCCACGATCCTGGTTCCCATGCTGACGGGTTTGGACGTATCCACGACGCTGTTGTTTGCGGGTCTTGGAACATTGTTATTCCATCTTTTGACAAAATGGAAGGTTCCCGCGTTCTTAGGATCTTCCTTCGCATTTCTTCCCGGTTATTTTGCCATCGCTCCGAAAGGTGAGGCAGAGCTTTTGCCCTATGCCTGCGTCGGCGTTGCCTGCGCTGGAATTCTCTACTTGATTCTTTCAGCACTGATCAAGGCCTTTGGAAGCGGAAAGGTCATGAAATTCTTCCCGCCCATTGTAACGGGTCCCCTTATCATCGCCATTGGTCTTACGCTTTCCCAGACTGCATTGGACAGTTGCGCCGATAACTGGATCATTTCATTTGTTGCCATCCTTTTGATCCTGGTATGCAACATCTGGGGTAAGGGCATGATCAAGATTGTGCCGATCATCATCGGCGTCATCGGTTCCTATTTGGTTGCCGTTGCACTTGGCGAAGTAGATTTTACCGGCGTAATGGACGCTGCATGGATCGGTTTACCCGTCCACTTCGAGAAAACCGCATTCTGGGCCTTTAAGGACGGCAATACGGGACTTCTGATCACTTCGATCATCACCATCGTACCCATAGCGCTTGCGACGATCGTGGAGCACATGGGAGACATCTCAGCCATATCGTCTACCGTAGGCAAGAACTACGTTGAGGATCCCGGCCTTCACCGCACCCTTCTGGGAGACGGCCTTGCGACCATCATGGCTGCGCTCTTTGGTGCGCCGGCTAACACGACCTATGGTGAGAATACCGGCGTGCTTTCCCTAACGAAGGTTTACGATCCCCTGGTTATCCGCTTGGCAGCAGGTTTCGCGATCCTGTTTTCCTTCTGCCCGAAGTTTGCGGCTGTCATCGGCAGTATGCCCAACGCCACCGTCGGCGGCGTGTCTTTGGTATTGTACGGCATGATCTCCGCAGTGGGCGTTCGCAACATTGTGGAAGCTAAGTGTGATTTCACGAAGAGCCGCAACGTTATCATCGCCGCTCTGATCCTGGTACTTTCCATTGGCATCAAGTTCAATGCATTTTACGGTGACGGCGCGATCAAAATCCCGGTTACCATCGCTGGCGAGCCTACCACCATCCTCATTACGGGTCTTGCAGCCGGTGCGCTGGTTGGCATCATCCTAAACGCCATCCTGCCCGACCGGGAGTAACGTGTCACGGGGAAACGTCTGAGATGCTGTAGGAACTAATAAAATAACGATGAGAGGACTGGAACAAATTTTGTTTCAGTTCTCTTTTTTGTTACGCGGAACGTTATTTCAAAGATTTATTAGGATTTCACGTAATATCATCGGAAAATATGTTAGTATATAAATATAGGTTTTTTATCTTAAAGAGGAAATGTGGGAACAACATGGAAGACAGAGAGATCGTGGATCTGTTTTTTCAAAGATCCGAGGATGCCATTGCGCAGTTGACAACAAAATACGGAAGCTTGATGCAGCGCGTGGCGTATCATCTGTTGCGAAATTCTGAGGACGCCAAGGAGTGCGTGAATGACGCCTGCCTTGGCACGTGGAATGCCATTCCGCCGGCGAGGCCGGCCGTTTTATCCGCCTACGTTTGCCGCATCACAAAGAATCAGGCACTTAACAGGTTAAGGTATCATGGCGCGAAAAAGCGCAGCATTGCATTGGAGCAGTCATTACAGGAGCTGGAAGAGATGGAAGGCGCACTTCCTTCCGCAAAGACGGTGGAGGAAGCGTGGACGGAGAGGCAATTGACGGAGACCATCGAACGCTTCCTTGACGGCCTGGATCAGAAAAACAGGGTGATGTTTGTGAAAAGGTATTGGTTTGCCCAGTCCGTGGAATCCATCGCGAAGGAGCTTGCCATGCGGGAAAACAGCGTCGCGGTGCGGCTGAGCCGGCTTCGGGAGAAGCTAAGGGAATATTTGGAAAAGGAGGGAGTCTGGCTGTGAAAGAAAATGGAAAATTAGAAAAAAGCATAGAGCAGTTGGATGACCGTTACCTTTTGGAGGCGCTGGAATACAAGAAGGTAAGGCCTTCATGGAAGGCATGGGCGGCGTTGGCGGCATGCGTCGGCCTTTTGCTTGGCGGAGGATGGCTTACATGGAAGGTGGTTTTCAAGGATGCCGGAAATGAAGAAATGGCGAACGTCAAGACTCCGAAAGTCCAAAAAGAATCAGTACAGGCGGAGACGACCATGTACGTGGACGCACACGAATTGCTTGCGGGAAATGAGGGTGAGCTTTCGATTGAAGTCAAAAAACAGACCGAGGAGAAAAAGACCGAAGAACCAATCGACGAAACGGACGTTACGGGTCAGGAAGTGACCATTACTTGGGCATATCAAGGCATTGGCAGTGAAGACGTTTCCTATGCCACCGTACGGGAAATAAACAGAAAACTGAAAGAAGACGGATATCATTTCAGCGTCCGTTTTAAACAGATTAGATTGCCTGAGGGGAACTATATGGACGACGAAACCTATCAGGAATATCTGTTTCAGAGCGATGCAGACATAGCGTTTTCCGGATTCCATTCAAAGGGCGATCACAGCGTTCAGAATGCCATTCTGGCCGGAAAATATGAGCCGCTGGATAAGTATTTGGCGGAGACTACGTACTATGCGTGGCTCCCGGAGGATTTATGGAAGAGTACGACTTATCAGGGACAGATTTACTTTTTTCCAAACGAGCTGGCGCAGGATGGGGGACCTGCATTATATTTGCGAAAATCTTCCTTTACCCGGGAGGAAGCGGAAAGCTTTGACGGAGACCTGTTTTCCCTCGAAAAGTACTTTGAAGAGGGAAAAATATTTTTAGATGCTTCTGCAGACTACGATTTTGCAGAGACCTTTGGGTATTCGGATTACCAGAGCGTCTTGTTCACAATTGACGGTAATGCTCTGAATCCCTTGGAGGAGGAACGGTGCGTTCAATGGTTAAGACTTCTGAATGAATATAAGGCGCAGGTTACGAAAAAGGTTGCCCACAATTGGGATTTTTCCCTGTCATTGAGTTTTCCGGGAACGGGAATTGGAGAGGGCAACAGACCTGAGGATTTTTACGTTTATCAATGGAAAGGCTATGTGATTCCGCGACTGAATTGCCAGACGGGAATTCTGGCATCTTCAAAATACAAAAGGGAAGCGTTTCAGTTTTTGCGACTAATACGCTCGGATGCTTCTTATGCGAAACTGCTGCTATATGGGAAAGAGTATCTTGACGGGACGGGAGAGAGCCGGTTAAGCTTTGCAAACCAGCTGATCTTTGGATTGGACACCGGTCTTACGTCCGGTCAACGGGAAGACGGTCTGAGGCATTTCTCATCTGCAAATGAGAAAAAAGCTTATTACAAAGAATGGATCCTTGCTTCACCGGCGCTGTCCCTTCAAAACCCGGAGGTCTGCGATGAAATGAACGTGGCACGTGACTATCGGGAACAATTGATCTATGCGGAAGATTTCGACGAAATGCTGAAAGAAGCAAAAAGCAAAACAAGGGACCCGATGCAAAAAATCTTGAAAGAGCTAAAGTATTGGGATGAGTGAGAGGGGGATAAACGTGAAAAAGAGAGGTTTTGTCAGAATCGCGTGCGTGGCGTTAATCGCAGCAATGAGCTTGGGATGGGCCGGATGCAGTCTGGGAAAGGGAGATTCCGGAAAGCAGACGGAAGAAGGTGCGGCAGGGCGCACGGCGGGGAATGGAAAGATCGTCGTTAAGGCAGAGCATGAGGACGGCGCTTACGTGGCAGAGCCGGTCGAGTTTTCCGTGCCGGCGGATGCCGGATATCAAAGAAGTGTAGCGGAGGACGGAACGCTTTGGGGCGTAAAGGAGGGCGGGGAGATCTGGGGAAATCCCGGGATTGCTGAAGAGTTTGATTTTACCAACGCCGGAGATTTTTTGATGGAAAAAGATTATGTATGCATTGTCCGGTATCCCTTTGAAAAGGAGTTTGAACTGCGGAGCCTGCAGGGAGAGCTTCTGGGAAAGATCGACGGAAAGGGCGGCGTGATTGAGAGCGTTGGCGGCGGACCGTATGTGCTTCGGCGCATGGGAGAGCAAAGTTCGCACCTAAGCATCTGTCAAGTGGACGTGCAGAAAATGGCTCTGGGAGAGGAACTCACGGAACTGCCAAGTGACGTGCGCGGGATTTTTAAACAGGGGAGTGATGCGGAGAATTTATTCTTTTACACTGCGGATGCGGCATGGCGCTATTCCTTTGCAGATCAGGTTTTTTACCGGCTTTTTGCCTGGACGGACGTGGGTTTGTTTGGCGGACAGATCGCCGAGGCTTGGAAGAATGACGCGGGACAAATCTTTGTGGGGAGTTTTGAGAGCAGTAAAATAGAGTATTTCAGAGTATCCTGGAAAGAAACGGCAGTGATTCCTGCAGAGAATGAGATTATCATCGCAGTATTGACGACGGGGAGCAATGGCCGGTTGGAACAATACGCAGCTGAGTTTAACAGATCCCAGCAGGAATGGAAGGTGACCGTCAAGCCCTACGTGGAGAAGATGGACAGCGAAGATTGGGAGGATGCAAAGAATCGCATCAGCGCGGATTTCCTTGGGAACAATCCGCCAGATCTGATCGGACTTGGAAACTTGAATGATTTTGAGGAAAGCCTCGCCAGCCAGGGCTATCTGGCTGACTTGCGGCCGTTTTTGCAGGAAAGTGCCGTGATAAGTGAGGAGGATTTTTATCCCGAGATCTTGGAATATGGTTCCTATGGCGATCTGTTATATACGATTCCGCTTACGTTTGACATGGAGACTCTGGTCGTTCCAGTCTCCCAGTGGCCGGGGGAAGCAGGATGGACTTATGATGAGATGATCCGGTATTTGCGTGAGAGGGAAGAGTGGCGACCTTTCCGCATGTTCATTTTGATGCGGGCGTACTGCCTGCGAAGCGCTCTCGATTACTTTTGGGATGCGGAGACAAAGCAGTCCAGCTTTGACGGCGAGGAGTTTCGAATGCTGCTGGAGTATATGAAGGAGTGTCAGGAGAAGGAGACGCTTGTCTCCTCTGAGGATCGCCCCTTTACGTTCGGAATGTTTGATTTTTCTTGGCTTGGCGCATGGCCACGTCTGAAGGAAGAGCTTGGAGAATGTAAGGTCATGGGGTATCCGAGTCCTGACGGAAAGCCTAGAACGGTGATCCGTGGAAGCATGGAGCTTTCCATTGCGACTACGTCAAAGAAACAAGAGGGCGCATGGAAATTCCTTGAGTTTTATTTGGCGCGGGAGCCCGGGAGAGATGACTTTGCCAGCTCCAGTCTTTGGTCAAGGAAAGACTGGATGGAGAAAATGATCGAAAAAGAGCTCTCCCTGTGTGGAAAGGATCACGAAGACATTCTGGATGAAAACGGAGAGGTGATCGGGACTTACTATTCGGAGCATAAGGTCGATCAGGGCTGCGTGGATGCTTTCCGGGAAGCGTTGGCGGGCATAAAAAAGGCACCAGCCGGAAGTGCGGCGGTGCAGATGATCGTGTTCGAGGAGACCGGCGCGTATTTTGACGGCCAAAAGAGCCTGGACCAGGTGATTGACGCGATCCAAAAGAGAGTGGGACTGCTCCTGGCAGAGTAAGACGCTGCATGCGATCAGGTTAAGAGATTTGCAATCATGAAACTGGCGGAAATTTTTAAAATAAAAAATGGAAGCAAGGAGGCTCGAACTCCTGACCTTTCGCGTGTGAGGCGAACGCTCATCCCGGCTGAGCTATGCTTCCATGGCTTTTATTATAGCACTCGAGCGTAAAAAAGCAAGAAGAAATTTTGGCCATGCCCGTGAGGAGAAGACTTCGTTGAAACTGTGAAATTGGCATGGTTTTGAGAACTATGTCTTGTGTCTTTCAAGAATACATGGTATACTTTCGGAGGAAGCGGTGCTTCCAAGAAAACAACCCAGAAAGGGCCTTACCATGAGCGAGCTATTTCATATTGTGACGGATGGATCCTGTGATCTTCCGGTGGAACTGACGCAGGAGAAGAATCTGACCGTAGTGCCGTTTTACGTGTCCTTTGATGACGAGCACTACAAAAAGGAGATCGTGGAGATCGGCATCCGTGATTTCTATCAGGAGATGGTGGACAATCCCAAGGTATATCCGAAGTCGTCCATGCCCTCCGTGCAGGATTTCGTGGAGGCGTTTACGCCGTATGCGAAGGACGGAATGCCCGTGATTTGCATCTGCATTACGACGAAATTCAGCGGTTCCATGCAGTCTGCGATGGGCGCCAAGGAGCTGGTTTTGGAAGAGTACCCGGACGCAAAGATCCACGTGATCGATTCCCGCATCAACACGGTGTTGCAGGGAATCTATACGTTGGAGGCCGTCAGGATCCGGGACGCGGGCTGGGATTATGAAAGGGCCATTGCCAGGCTCGAGGAAATACGCGACACGGGAAGAATTTTCTTCACGGTTGGCGACATGGAGTACTTAAAGCATGGCGGGAGGATCGGAAAGGTGGCAGGAGTTGCGGGAAGCCTTCTTGGCATTCGTCCCGTCATCACGCTAAAGCAGGGTGAAATCTTTCCGTCCGGAATTGGGCGCAGCAGAAAGAACACGACGCAGAAGGCCATTGAGCTTCTGGTGACGTACTTGAAGGAGCAGAGCATCGCTGCAGATAAGTTTACGGTCTGCATTGGCTTTGGATATGACGAGGAGGAGGCGAAAGCCTTTCGGGAACGGGCGTATGAGGCCTTGAAGGCAGCAGGATTGGATCTGAAGGAGGAGATAGCGCTTTATCAGATTGGCGCAACCATCAGCGTGCACACGGGGCCCTATCCTTTGGGATTTGGCGTGGTGGAAAAATCAATTCATGATTAATATGCAGGAAAAAGCCCGTGACAAACGGGCTTTTTTGATTGAAATTTTTAAGCTGAAATTATGAGGAAAGGTCTGTGTTACAGGCCAGATAGAGGTCCTTTACGGTATCGAATGCGTACGTGGGTTTGTAGGGCGTATCCTGCAAGTCCTTTTTTTGCGCCTCACCCGTGAAGAGAACGCAGGTGTCGACGCCGCCGTTGATTCCGCAGGCAATGTCCGTATAGAGTCTGTCACCGACGACCAAGGTTTCCTCCGGAGTAAAGCCGGAAAGCTTCAGGCACAGGTCCACGACTTTTTTGCTGGGCTTTCCAAGATAGGTCGGATGCTTGTCCGTGGTTGCTTCCAAAAGTCCGCACATGGCGCCGCAGTCCGGAATAAAGCCAAAGTCAATGGGACAGCGAAGATCCGGATTAGTTGCATAGTAAGGCACGTCCATGGTAAGGAGCACCTTGCTGGTCTCGCAGAGCTTTTCATAGCTCAGCTCGCTGTCATAGGCAACAACGACACAGGCTATGTCGGGCTGGCATTTTTCCGTGACCGTCAGGCCATGGCGCCTAAGCTCGTCAATGAAGGAGCGCGTGCCCATGCAATAGATGGTCCGGTCGGCATAATTGCGAAGTAGGAAGCGGAGCGTCAAGAAGCCTGCGGTGACAAATTGTTCTTCGGTTGTCTCGAGATGAAAGCTCTCACGGAATTTCCTGACGTAATCCGCACCGCTTTTCGTGGAATTATTTGTGATATAGTAAGCCTTTCCACCAATGTGTTCAATGTAGTCGAGAAGCTCGGCACTGCCGTCATACAGCGTGTCTCCCACGGCAATCGTGCCGTCAATGTCAAATAAAAATAATTTCTTGCGCGCAAGCGCGTTTAACTGCTCCATGCGTTAATCCTTTCTTGTTTGCCCCGCCGCGTATGCCGCGCTTGGGCTTCGCGTGCCCGTCGGCACGTTTATCCCAAGTATAAACGTCACAGGGTGAGACGTCAATCCCCGCAAGCCACTTGACAGGGCGGGGAAGGCGTGGTAAAGTAACGGTTGTAAAAAATAGTAGAAAATTCTTCAGGGTTGGGTGTGATTCCCTACTGGCGGTAAAGTCCGCGACCCGAGGGAGGAAGGAATTCTTCTCGAGGCTGACCCGTGTGAAACTCCGGGACCAACAGTAAAGTCTGGATGAAAGAAGAAATTGTCCGCGTGACTGGCGCAATGCCGGATCATGTTTGATTGTGGCGAAAAACCCTGAGATGAAAAGCTTTCACTCAGGGTTTCTTTTTGCGGTAAGGCGGAAATCTGCGGGAGCCGGCATTTGGCAAAAGAAACGGCGGACAGACTTAGAAGAATTTTCCAAATTCAAACCAAGGCAGTAGAACTGCCATGAAGGAGGAAAACCAAATGAAAAACAAATTGTCACCCCGTTACGTTGCCGTGATCGGCATGTTCACCGCGCTGGCCGTTGTCAGCGTCCTTGCTACGGAATGGATCCCCAAGGTAAGCGGATTCCTTAGCTATGAGCCCAAGGACGTCTTGATCGTCATTGCGGGATTCATCTATGGCCCTCTGGCCTGTATCTTGATCTCGCTTCTTACGTCTTTTATCGAGATGGTCACGTTCAGCTCGACGGGCATCTATGGATTCATCATGAATTTTGTATCCACGATGGCGTTTACGTTACCTGCGGCCTTTATCTATTACAAGACACGCACGAAGAAAACTGCCATCATCGGACTTACCATTGGCGTTATCAGCATGGCTGCGATCATGGTTCTGTGGAATTACGTGATCACGCCGTTTTACATGGGTGCTCCCAGAGAACAGGTTGCGGCAATGCTTTTACCCGTATTCCTTCCCTTCAACCTGGTTAAGGGCGGCATCAACGCAGGCCTGACGCTCCTTGTTTACAAGCCCATCGTTACGGCCCTCCGGAAGGCAGGCTTTGCTGAGAAGAAGGATGATCAGAAGGGAAAATTCCAGTTGGGTTTTGTGATCTTTTCCATTGCCGTGCTTGTAAGCTTTCTGCTGTGGTTCCTTGTGATGATCAAGGTTCTGTAAGAGAACCGATGAAAGAGAGACAAAAGCTATGATACAGGTGTTGTATAAAATGGCAGATTGCACTGCAAACGTGCTGATTATACCGATCATTGTCATGACTGCATCCTGCTTTTTCGGATGGACGGTTTCCTTTACCAAA
Organism: uncultured Lachnospiraceae bacterium; assembly: GCA_946414885.1. Taxonomy (GTDB): domain Bacteria; phylum Bacillota; class Clostridia; order Lachnospirales; family Lachnospiraceae; genus Acetatifactor. The sequence goes on along the minus strand of CAMKQH010000038.1, from coordinate 7,218 downwards.
AAAACTACAATACTGTTATCTGTATATGCGCTGTTCGTGTTATTTTCAGATAAACTGGCTTCGCTGATCATGCTTGTTGCGAATCCGAAATTATGTGAAGAGATCTGGATGGATAATCCGGATGAGTCCACGTATCAGGCATACAGGGTGTTATTCTCGTCCGTCTCTCTTTTTATTGTGTTTTTAACGCTTTTATGCACGTTTTTGTGTTATTTAACGGCCTATGAGAGCAAAAAGGTTTTACGGGCATTTTTGTCTTCCGTCGTAGCTTACCTCACTTGTCAGTACGTCCATAACGTTTTAAACTATTTTTATATCTATTATACGGGGGGAAAATGGGAGACCGAGCAGCAGATGATCTTTTCCGTGGGACCGGAGTACGCGAAAGCAAGTTTGTTTTGCAGTTTCGCAGAGCTATTTCTGACGGTCGCGGCTTCCGTGATCCTTTATTTTGGTTTTTATCGTGAAAAACACGTTTATATTGTACGGAAGCGGAAAATCCTTTGGGTGGCGGTATTGCTTTGGGCCATTATATTGATGTCGCAGGATCCGTTTACGGGTGGCGGGGAACTCGTGGAAAAACGATACGAAATACTTTGTCATTACTTTAGTTACATGCTTGTTGCGCTGGGAATCTTTGCTCCCGTATTCTTGATATTTGATGAGGCCAGAAACTATTTGAAAAAGCAGAATCAGTACCAGCAGCATTATCTTGAGGCGGAGTTGGATTATATTGCCGGATACAAGGAAAAACAACGGGAAACCCGTGCGTTCCGACATGACATGGTCAATCAGCTTGCTCTGGCAGACATGCTTATGGATAACGGAAAAACGGAGGAAGCCAGGAAACATATCCAGGAGCTGATCGGCAACATAAGATCACTGTCCTCGCAGTTTTCTACAGGGGATGAAATGCTGGATTGCATCGTGTCAATGAAGGCCGAGAAAATGCGAAGCAAAGGAATTGATTTTTCGTTGGAAGGCATTGTGGAGGGAGGGCTTTCCCTCAAGCCGATGGAAGTCTGTTCGATCTTTGCGAATGCATTGGATAATTCGATCGAAGCCGCGGAGGATTCCGAGAATCCCAACGTATCCATGGTGATCAGAAAGACCAATCAGTTTTGGGTGATTAATATTGCAAATTCGATCAAGGATGCCGTGAACGTGGAAAGCCTTTTTTCGGGGGATGGATATACAACCAAAGAGGATAAGAAGTATCACGGATTTGGGTTGAGCAATATCAAAAGATCTATTGAACGAAATGACGGGTTGTTGAAGATCAATTCCTCCAATGATCGTTTTGTACTGTCCATAATGCTTCCAAGGGACGGGCAGGCATCCTGAGCGAATACGGAATGGATTCTAAATAGTTCTTGCTTTTTAACAAAGATAAATTTATAATGACTTCAAAAGCACCTGCGTTGTAGGTGCTTTTTTGAAGAGAATTGTTGGGTGAATCTGGGAGAGGGAAAGGTATTTTCATGGTTGAAACGGACATTAAAATCACTGCCGCGGACCTATATGATTACATGCTGATGCATACCTATAACAGCTCCAGCGGCATCGTCGGAAGCACGGTCGGGGCACTGCTCATCGTGGCGGCGTTCCTTACGCAAAAGTGGATGCTGATCCTTGCGGGTGCGGTCATTTTATTGTATCTTCCGGTCACGCTTTACACGAAGAGCAAGCTCCAGTGGAATGCCAATACGGCGTTCCAAAAACCGCTTCATTACGTGCTCGATGACGATGGCGTGACGGTTTCCCAGGGCGACGTTAAGGAGAGCCAAAGCTGGGATAATATGGTGAAGGCCGTATCCACGACGCGGAGCATCATTCTTTACACCTCGGGCAGGAATGCGAGTATTTTCCCGAAGGAGCAGCTTGGGGACCAAAGGGCGGCGCTGATCGAGATCATCTCCACGCACATGCCGCCGCAGCGCGTGAAGATCCGGTCGTGATGATCTGACGTAAGGAAATTAAGGCGGACTTGCCGCCGGAAGGATAAACAAATGGATTTTATGGATAAAACCGTGACGGACAGCTTTAGCGCTGAAGATACCGCCGCGCTTGGCGAGCAGCTTGGCCGGAACGCGAAACCCGGTGAGGTATACACGCTGATCGGGGACCTTGGCGTCGGAAAGACCGTGTTCACGCAGGGATTTGCAAAGGGATTAGGCATCACGGAACCGGTAAACAGCCCGACGTTTACGATCGTGCAGGTTTATGAGGAAGGACGCCTGCCCTTTTATCATTTTGACGTGTATCGCATCGGCGACGTGGAAGAGATGGATGAGATCGGCTATGAGGACTACTTTTTCGGACAGGGCGTCTGCCTGATCGAATGGGCAAATCTCATTGAGGAGATCTTACCGGAAAGTTACGTTCGCGTGACGATCGAAAAGGATCTGGAAAAGGGCTTTGATTACCGCAGGATCACGACGGAGCGAGTGGAATAAGCCCGCCGGTTGATCACAGATGAAAGGATAGTGGATAAGACGTGAAAATACTTGGAATAGACAGTTCGGGATTGGTGGCCAGCGTGGCCGTGGCGGAAGACGGCGTGCTTTTGGGAGAGTATACGACTAATTACAAGAAGACGCATTCCCAGACGCTCCTTCCCATGTTGGATGAGTTGAAGAAGATGATAGAGCTGGATCTTGGCACGCTGGATGCCATTGCCATTTCGGCGGGTCCCGGTTCCTTTACGGGCCTTCGCATCGGTTCTGCAACGGCGAAGGGACTTGGCCTTGCGCTGGACAAGCCCTTGGTCGAGGTGCCGACGTTGGAGGGACTGGCCTATAATCTCTGGGGCTGCAGTGATCTGGTATGCCCCATCATGGATGCCAGAAGAAATCAGGTTTATACCGGAATTTATGAATGTAATGACGGACTTCGCGTGGTCATGGATCAAAATGCCATGGACGTGCGGGATCTCCTGGCGGAATTAGAGAAACTTGGGCGTAGGGTAGTCTTCCTTGGAGACGGCGTTGGCGCGTATCGCAGCGTGATCCGGGAAGAATGTAAGGTTCCGTTTGCGTTTGCGCCTGCACATATGAATGCCCAGCGCGCGGGCGCGATCGCGGCGCTTGGAGAAGTTTACTTTGCCCAGGGCAAGGTGGTTTCCGCAGATGAGCACGGACCGGAATATCTCCGTAAGAGTCAGGCGGAGCGGGAAAAGGAAGAGCGCGGAAAGGGATCGGCTGATGGAGTATAGAATTGTGCCGTTGGAGGAAAAACACGCGCCAGTGCTTGCGCAGATGGAAGAAAAACTGTTTTCCCTGCCATGGTCAAGGAAGGCGTTCGAAGAGCTTCTTACGCATGATTACTGCCATTATCTTGTGGCGGAGGAAGCGGGCGTGCCCGTTGGATTTGCAGGCATGACGCTGCTTGGGGACGAGGGTGACGTGGACAAGGTCATGGTGGATCCTGAGCATCAAAGACAAGGCATCGCGGATGCGTTGCTTCGGGAGTTGTTCGCATTGGGAGAGGAGCTTGGCGCGGCGGCATATACGCTGGAGGTTCGCGTCAGTAACGAACCTGCGATCAGCCTTTATGAAAAGCATGGCTTTCAAAGCGAGGGCGTGCGGCCCAGGTTTTATGAAAAGCCTGTGGAGGATGCACTGATCATGTGGAAAAGACGAGAAAAGAACGGTAGTGAGGAATAAATGGAAAGGACGGCAGGAAGAGGGTAGAAAGCGAAATGACCTTGAGATGCCGGTGAAATGACATGTTGGACGTATGTCTTTTGGGAACGGGTGGAATGATGCCGCTGCCCTATCGGTGGCTGACCTCCCTCATGATGAAATATAACGGAAAAAGCATATTGATCGATTGCGGCGAGGGCACGCAGATTGCCATGCGCGAAAAGGGATGGAGCGCTAAGCCCATCGACGTGATCTGTTTTACGCATTACCACGCGGATCACGTCAGCGGACTTCCGGGGCTTCTTCTTTCCATGGGAAATTCTGAGCGCACGGAGCCCTTACTGGTCATCGGGCCGAAGGGCCTGCAACGCGTGGTGAACGCCCTTCGCGTGATTGCGCCGGAGCTTCCCTTTGAGATTCAGTTCCATGAGCTTTCCGGAGAGCAGGAGGACATTGCCTTCGACGGATTTACCATCCGCGCGTTTCGCGTAAATCACAACGTGATCTGTTACGGTTACAGCCTGTCAATTCCCCGCGCGGGTAAATTTGACAAGGACAGGGCGCTGGCACAGGAAATTCCCTTAAAGCTTTGGAGCAGGCTGCAAAAGGGTGAGATCATTGAACAGGACGGAAGAATCTTTAAGCCGGACATGGTGATGGGAGCTGACAGAAAGGGCCTGAAGGTGACGTATTCCACGGACACGCGGCCGACGGCTTCCATTGAAGAGAATGCCGTTGGAAGCGACCTACTGATCCTTGAAGGCATGTACGGCGATGAGGAGAACGTTGTGAAGGCAAAGGAGCACCGTCACATGATGATGCAGGAGGCGGCGCGGATCGCGGCAAAGGCGCAGGTGCCGGAGCTTTGGCTGACGCATTACAGTCCTGCCATGCCGAAGGCGGACGTATATTTGGACGAGCTGCGGCGGATCTTCCCGAACGTGGTGACGGCGCGGGACGGCAGAAGCGTGGAGCTGCGGTTTGATGATGAGGAAGAAACGAAGGAATGATGAAATGAAAGAAGACATTGTACTGTTGGCAATTGAAAGTTCCTGTGACGAGACGGCGGCAGCCGTCGTAAAGAACGGGCGGGAAGTGCTCTCCAACGTGATCTATTCGCAGATCGCGCTGCACACGGAGTATGGCGGCGTCGTGCCGGAAATTGCGTCGAGAAAGCACATTGAGAAGATCAATCAGGTGATCAGACAGGCGCTTTCGGAAGCAGGAAAGACCTTGCAGGACCTGGACGGCATTGCCGTGACGTATGGCCCCGGCCTTGTCGGCGCGCTCCTCGTTGGCGTTTCAGAGGCGAAGGCAATCAGCTTTGCCACGGGTCTGCCGTTGATCGGAATTCATCACATTGAAGGCCACGTCAGCGCAAACTATATTGAAAACAAGGATCTGGAGCCGCCCTTTGTGTGTCTGGTGGCATCCGGCGGACATTCTCACCTGGTGATCGTAAAGGATTACGGCGAGTATGAGATCATTGGCCGGACGCGTGATGATGCGGCGGGAGAGGCCTTTGACAAGGTTGCAAGGGCGATTGGCTTAGGATACCCGGGGGGACCCAAGATCGACAAGCTTTCGAAGGAAGGAAATCCTGACGCGATCCCGTTCCCGAGGGCAAAGGTTGATGAAAATGAGTATGACTTTAGCTTTAGCGGTCTGAAATCTGCAGTGCTCAATTATCTGAATGCCTGTCAGATGAAGGGCGAGGAAGTGAATCGCGCAGACGTTGCGGCTTCCTTCCAGAAGGCCGTGATCGACGTCCTTGTGGAGCATTCCATGCATGCCGTAAAGAGCTTTGGATTCAATAAATTTGCCATTGCAGGCGGCGTGGCTTCCAATTCCTCGCTGAGAAAGGCTTTTGAGGAGAGGTGCGCGAAGGAAGGCGTTCAGTTCTATCATCCCTCGCCAATCTTTTGCACGGACAATGCGGCAATGATCGGTGCGGCGGGATACTATGAATTTATCAAGGGCGTGCGCAGCGGATATGATCTGAACGCGGTACCGGGATTAAAGCTCGGAGAGCGCTAAAGACGCCGTGGGTGCAGTTGGTTATGGTCGGAACGGAAATGCGGAGCGGTTGATCAGGATGAAAACGTGTGGCAATAAGCAAAAGTACATAAATAAGAACGTGGCGGTGGTACTGGCGGCGGGAACGGGCAGCCGAATGAAATCCGGCGTGGCAAAGCAGTTTATGTTGCTTTCGGACAGGCCTCTGATCTATTATGCCCTGCGGACCATGGAAGAGTCCAAACTGATCGATGAGTGCATTTTGGTGACGGGCGCCGGAGACGAAGATAAAATTCGCCGTGAAGTTGTTGAAGAATATGGATTCCAGAAAGTTAAGGTCATTATCCCGGGTGGGAGCGAACGCTGCTTTTCCGTGGCAAATGCCATGCGGTGGTTGGCGAAAGAGAGTGAGGCGCGGGTGAGGCAAGGATTGCCTCGCGTATCAGGGTACGTGTTCATTCATGACGGCGCGCGGCCGTTTGTCACGGAAGAGATTTTGGAAAGATGTCTTGAAGCTGCAAAAGCTTGCGGCGCATGCGTTGCTGCCATGCCTTCCAAGGATACGGTGAAGCTTGCAGACGCGGAAGGCTTCGCAGGAGAAACGCCGGAACGCGGACGCGTATGGACGGTACAGACGCCGCAGACCTTTGAACGAGAATTGATCATAAAAGCGTATGCGCTGTTTGAAGAAGCCGTAAAAGCGCAAAATGAAAAGGCCGCGAATGCTGAACAAGTCGGGAGGGTGCCGTTCGTAACGGACGATGCGAGCGTGGTGGAAAGATTCACCGACGTGAAGGTAAAATTGGTGGAAGGAGCTTATGAAAATCTCAAGATCACGACCCCTGACGACATGTTGATCGCGGAAGCTTTTCTGACAGAGAAAAACAAAGGAAAATTTGAAAAAAGTTGTTGACATCAAGCGGCAGATTTGATATTATAACTTTTGCCGCTGATGAGGCGGGACACTTTGGAGAGATATCGAAGTGGTCATAACGAGGCGGTCTTGAAAACCGTTTGTCCGCAAGGGCGCGTGGGTTCGAATCCCACTCTCTCCGCTGGGAGAAAGAGAGATTCTCCTGCTAATTAAATAGCTTTTAAGATCGAGCATTTTGGAGAAGTACCCAAGTGGTCGAAGGGACACCCCTGGAAAGGGTGCAGGTCGTTAATAGCGGCGCGAGGGTTCAAATCCCTCCTTCTCCGTTCGCAAGGCGAGAGCCTTGCTTGTACCTTGATAAGTAAACAACAATGCAACCCTGAAAGATTCCAGATAAAGGTTTCGAAGCGCGGAGCGCGACGGTGACTTTTGGGACGCGGACGCAAGCTTGCTTGCAGGACGCGGAGCGAAAGGCAACGGTCAATGCGAAGCATTGCGAAACCGAACGGGATGAAGAAGGCTTTGCCTTCGAATTCCGGTTGTCTGAGATTTCAGAGAACAAATACCTAAACAAAACAGTAAAAGCCAGATTAACAAAAGGTTGATCCGGCCGGAACGAACTTAAACAATTTTATTGAGAGTTTGATCCTGGCTCAGGATGAACGCTGGCGGCGTGCTTAACAC
>CAMKQH010000037.1 GCA_946414885.1 uncultured Lachnospiraceae bacterium | reverse complement strand
GGAATTAAGGCATGGCGGGCAACAAAAGCCAAGAAAAGTGATGAAATTGTTGCCGGGAAACGGGAATTAAGGCATGGCGGGCAACAAAAGCCAAGAAAAATGGCAAAATTGATCCTGCGAGGATGGAAACAGTATTACAAGGAATGGAAATTAAGGTGAGAAAGGAACAAAGAGATGAGTAAGGGCAGGTATGGAATTCATGGAGGTCAGTACATTTCAGAGACGCTGATGAATGAGTTGATCAGATTGGAAGAGGCGTATGAGCATTACAAGAAGGATCCGGAGTTCAATGCGGAGCTTCAGAAACTCTTTAATGAATATGCCGGGCGTCCGTCGCTGTTGTACTATGCGGACAAGATGACGAAGGATCTGGGCGGCGCCAAGATCTATCTGAAGCGCGAGGATTTAAATCACACGGGCTCACATAAGATCAATAACGTACTGGGTCAGGCGCTGCTCGCAAAGAAGATGGGCAAGACGAGACTGATCGCTGAGACCGGCGCGGGTCAGCACGGCGTGGCTACGGCAACGGCAGCAGCCCTGCTGGGCATGGAGTGCGAGATCTTCATGGGCAAGGAAGACACGGACCGTCAGGCACTGAACGTATATCGCATGGAGCTTCTTGGCGCGAAGGTACACCCCGTGACCAGCGGCACCATGACCTTGAAGGATGCCGTAAACGAGACCATGCGTGAGTGGACAAACCGCGTGAATGACACACATTACTGCCTTGGTTCCGTCATGGGACCTCATCCCTTCCCCATGATCGTGCGCGATTTCCAGAGCGTGATCAGCAAGGAGATGAAGGAGCAGATCCTGAAGGCGGAGGGCAAGCTCCCGGCAGCAGTCATCGCCTGCGTGGGCGGCGGAAGCAATGCCATGGGTGCATTCTACAACTTCATCGACGACAAGGACGTGAAGCTGATCGGCTGCGAAGCGGCCGGCAAGGGCGTGGATACGGCGCTTACCGCCGCAACCATCGCAACGGGCAGTCTTGGCATCTTCCATGGTATGAAATCCTATTTCTGCCAGGATGAGTATGGCCAGATCGCTCCCGTTTACTCGATTTCCGCAGGACTTGACTATCCCGGCATTGGACCGGAGCATGCTTACCTTCATGACATTGGACGCGCCCAGTACGTGCCCGTGACGGATGACGAGGCCGTGGATGCCTTTGAATATCTGGCCCGCACGGAAGGCATTATCTGTGCCATTGAGAGTGCGCACGCCGTGGCACACGCCCTGAAGATTGCAAAGGACTTTGGCAAGGACGAGAGCATCATCATCAACATTTCCGGCAGAGGCGACAAGGACGTGGCTGCAATCGCGAGATATCGCGGCGTGGACATTCATGACTAAGCAGGATGACCGCGCGACAAACTTAAGGGCCGTGAGGGCATAAGCGGCATCGCCGGCTTATGACAAGGCAGGATAACCGTGACAAACTTAAGCAACGTGAGGGCATAAACGGCATCGCCGGCTTATGACAAGGCAGGATGACCGCGACAAACAATCAGCGACGCGCGTGATTGAAGCCGCGGATAGAGAGTAGTTTGGAGGAATAGAAAACATGCAGGCTGATAACAGATTTGAAAACAATAAGATTCATAAGGCGTTTGAAAATAACAACGGGAAAGCTTTTATCGCCTTCCTTACGGCGGGAGATCCCGACGCTGACAGCACCGTAAAGTTTGTGCTGGAGATGGAAAAGGCGGGGGCGGACCTCATCGAGATCGGCATTCCCTTCTCGGATCCCACGGCAGAGGGCGTGGTGATCCAGGATGCGAACATCCGGGCGCTGAAGGGCGGCATGACGACGGACGGGGCGTTCGACATCGTGCGCCGCATCCGTGAAGTGAGCCAGATTCCGCTGTGCTTCATGACCTACTGTAATCCCGTGTTCCATTACGGATATGACCGGTTCTTTACAAAATGCGAGGAGCTTGGCGTTGACGGCATCATCATTCCGGACCTACCTTACGAGGAGAAGGCGGAGATGGACGAACCTGCAAACGCGCATGGCGTTGCCGTGATCTCCATGATCGCTCCGACTTCGGAAGCCCGCATTCAGACCACCGCGAAGGAGGCCAAGGGCTTTATCTACGTGGTGAGTTCCATGGGCGTAACCGGCGTACGTAGTGAGATTAAGACGGATATTTCAGCAATCGTCCAGAGCATCCGTGAGGTGACGGACGTTCCCTGTGCCGTAGGATTTGGCATCAGCACGCCGGAGCAGGCGAAGAAGATGGCGGCCATCTCCGACGGCAGCATTGTGGGAAGCGCCATTGTCAAGATCATTGCCGCAAAGGGAAAGGATGCCGCTCCCGATCTCGCAGCGTACGTAAGGAGCATGAAGGCGGCCGTTGAGGAAGCTTAGAGTTACGGCGCCAGTTGGAAGGTGTGGAGGAAGCTTAGAGTTACGGCGGCAGTTGGAAGGTGTGGAGAAGGCCTTCGGTTCACACGGATTTTGAATTTCATTTCTTAAAATTTTATAAAATATGCCTGAAAACGATCTCTTGAATCGATTTACAAGAGGGGTTTTCGGGCTTTTTTTTTGACAAAATATGAGAAAAGGTGTAGAATTAAAGTCGCAAAACTATTATTTTTTGTCAAAAATGCCGATAAAATAGTTGAAACCCCTTTTTGGGCGTATTGCGCCCATTGAGGAAACTGGTTTTAGGAAACTAACGCAGACAGCAACGGCGAAAGCCGTTTGCGAAAAGGAAAAACACGGAAACTTGAAATTGGCTTTGTGAGGAATGATCATGGGTAAGAAGGAAGAAGAGGAAAAGAAAGATCGCGCCGCCCTTCTCTTGGAGCGGAAGAAGATCATGTTCAACCTTGTGCTGTTTTTGGCAGCTTCCTTTGTTGTGCTCATTGGCGTGCTGACGATGGCGTGGTTTGCAAAGAATACGGTAGTCAAGGGAAAAGGGCCGGGCATCAGCGCAAAGGATGGCGCGCCCTTTGTCATTTCCTTTTCACAGGATGCCGTGGATGGTGCTTATTATGATTATCATGAAGCGATAGGGAGTGACCTTGGAAGTGGCACGATCTCCTGGAAAATGCGAGAAAGCGAGAACTTTAATAACTATGGTGAGGACGCCCAGGGAATCAAGCCCGGTTCCGCCGGCATCATCTCTTTTGAAGTAACGCCGCTGGTTGATTCCGCAACGTTACAGTTTGAGATGGAACTGGTAGGATACGTCAGCGAGACGAGTGGAAACAACGTTACCATGACGGAAATCAGCAGTGATCTGCTAAAGAATTATTTGCGCGGGCACGTAATGTTTTTCCAGAACTATGATTCAACCAATGAGATCTATTCCAACCCGATCCTCTGCGGCGGGGACGCGAAACGCGTCTTTACAAAAACGATTACGGGGAGAAATACGCCGACAACCATTAATATTTATTGGGTTTGGCCGGAACTCTTAAGCGATCTTGTCGACGTAACCGCAACGAATGAAGGAGCGGGGGATCCGTTTACTGCAACGAACACGACACACTATACGAACGTATTAAACAACGTGTGTACGTATCCGACGTATTATTTCAAGCTGGAAACGACGGATCCATTGCTTACGGGAGTTACGGAACAGAAGATCGGAAATTCTTATTCCTCCTATAGCGGAGCTTACGATGACGCTGACAATGACATTGGTACCGGAATAGAGTATCTGTTACTGAAAATGAGTATTACTACTGCAGACGGAGATTGACGATTTGAACAAACTGGAGAGATGGAAGAAAAAATTTCATAGTCTCAGTAAAGCGCAGAAGATCGAATTTGTTTTGGCCATGGCCTTAACGATTGCGATCATAGTTGGCGTGCCTGTTTACGCCTGGTTTGTGAGCTCGGTGCGCATGGAGGTACTGACGAAGGTTAAAGCGCCCGTGACCCTGGACATCAAGGCGGGTCATAAGGAAGACATTGAATATTTGGTGCTGGGCGAGGTAGACATTGAATACATAGAAAAACAGAGCACTCCCAAGAGATACGTCTTTTGCGTAAACACGGGGCGCGTTGGCGTTCAGTATGACATACAGCTTGCGCATACGACAAACATTCCCTTCACCTATACGCTGTATAAAGCCACGGAAGAGTCATCGGCTGAAGGGGCTGACGTGATTTACCTGGCATCTGACGAAACAACGAAGTATTATTACAAGAAAAATGGAAGCGCGCTTTCGATGACGACGATCAATGCTGACAGCGAAAACGCTGCCAAATATGGCAGAACGCTTGCACTGCAAAGCGGCACGGTTTATGACAAAACCTATGACGCTGCAGCCAACGACGGCGTCCCGGAAATCTATGCGGTGCCGCTGTATTCCCAGGTTACGGTGACTGCGGAATACGCAGACTTTGATTACTATATTCTTGAATTGGGTTTGGATACCAACACGGCTAGGAAATTTGAAAAGTGGAACATGGCTGACAACAACAAAGAGACGGACGTGATCTATCTGTCGGCAAGTTTTCATTCCCAATAAAGCTTTGAAGGACCTGACGTTTGACGAGGTATGAGACGCATGAAAACAGTGATCAAAAAAATCAAAAAGCATTGGATCTTAATATGGCTTGTTACTGTTTTCCTTATCGCAGCAACTCTTGTGACCTATGCCGCCTATACGGGACTTAGGTCTGTTAAGCGCGTCGTGACTACGAAGTCCACGGAGGGAGATTTCTTCTCATCGAACTGTATGAGAACTTCTTTGTCCGAAAAGAAAATCAATACCGCGATGTTTGACGTCACGGTTTGTAACTATGATCAGAACGACCAGTATACGCCAAACAACACAAACATCGCTTATTCGCTTACGGCGGAAATCGTTGTGATGCATTCCGGCACTTACAAAACGATGACGGAGCTGAAGAATGAACTGGGCGCTTCAAACGCAGAGTATCTTGGCATCAAGGCGTTACTGGAAGGACGTACCTACAGCATAGCGAAAACGGAAGATGACAGTACCGGCGCGATTAGCTCTCCCGCGTGGGAGCTTCTTTCGAGCGGTGAGGATTACGCCCATACCTTTAGTAATCAAATGCTTACCGGAGGATCTTCGTCAACGGACATTTTTACCGCACAGTTCGCTGACGAGGAACTAACTGACACTTCACCGGATTTCTTTATTCGATTGACGGCGACTTCTAACGACATGGGGACGCTGAGTTGCGTGCTGTATGCCATCAGATCCACGGCGGAAGCGAGTGGATGGCAGGGATCCTTTATTGAGGATTTGACGAAAAATTATGATTTCTACAATTACGTTATTACCGGAAGCGGTAAGGGAACCTTGGACGTTATCTATGATCCGGCGATGCTGGAATTAAGTCCGTTCTTCCTTAACGCGGCTTCGGGCTACAACGTATCCGCACCCGCGGATTATACTTACAATGGCAAGGCATGGAAAAAGGTATCCTTAAGCGTGGATGCCTCGAAGCTTAGCCGATATGAGCTACAGATTTACAAGACGAATCCTGACGTTTCGTATACGGGAACGAATTCCCCTGCGAATTTTATTGCTGTTGCGTTTACTCCTGCTTCGGAATAGTCTTGCGTGAAGCGAGAAAGATAAGGTGACGTTATGAAAAAGAAAAAAAAGATCAATAGAATAAAACGTTTCCTTAGCCTGTTTCTGGCGATTGCCATGATATTGGATTGGACGCCGCTGGATGGGATCCTTCAAGGCATTGACGGGCTGATGGAAAAGATGTTTACGGAAGAGTTTGCCAAGATGCCGCCGATTCTGCCGGAGTACGTATGTGCTGCAGAAAAAGCTGATTTTGAAAATAAGAACGAGCAGACCTTTAACTTCACAAGCGATTTTGTTGATTTTTGTTATTATTACGCTACGGATGCAACATTTGCGGCTGATCACAAGAATGACGTGCTGAATCTTGTCTTGATGCAGGACTCGGCGGAAGAGAAGGGTGTGCTCGGATCGGCATATCCGGGACTTGGAACAAGTGACAATCCCTTTGGCGGAACGCTGAAAGTGCCGGATAACGGTCAGGGATATTTTCAGTTTTCACTGGGTGGAAGCGCTTTGTTCAATGACGTGCGTTCTTCCGTGCAGATCCTTAGTACGACGGACGGATCAGCGGTCAAAATCCTGCTGAAGAGGACGGCGGACGTCGCAAACGATGCGGGACAGCCCATCTTTGCGAACCACGTTTCTGCGCCTCTTGCCGAGACCGTGGCGACGACTTGGAACGTTGAGTTAGTGGCGGACAGCACAAATACCTACTCCGGCGTGATCGGAGAGATTAGAAACGGCGTTACGGTCAATCTGACCTATGCAAATAAATCTGGAGCAAACGTGGTCTCCAATGCGGCTACCGGACAGACGGACGAAGTGGCGGACGTGGGAGCCATTTGCGGTAAGCTGAATGCAGGCTCCATCTTGAATCTGACGTATGCGGAGACTTCGAGCGCGTATTCGATCACTTCCGCGAATGGAAATGCCGGTGGTCTGATCGGCTCCATGGAAGGCAACGCAATCTTGAATATCAGCGCGATGCCTGCGGCTTCTGCTTCCAAAAGCGTAATCTCAAACGGCACGGCTGCAGGAAGCGGTTATGCCGGAGGACTGGTTGGAAAGCTCTCTTCCTCTGCGACGATTGCTTTTGCGAACAATGCGCAGGTGGGCGGCGCTGCGGCAACCGTGTTTCCCGCTCGGGGAAGCGTTACGGGCGTAAACGGCGCGGGCGGTCTATTTGGCTATTATCTGAACGAGAATCCAACGAACGAATTTGATCTGGCGAATTATGACGTGACGGCTACGGTTTACGGTACGAACTGCGGCGGTCTCTTTGGCGTGCTCGAGAATACGGCGACGGGCAATCCTTCTCAGGCAAGCACGATGACAATTAAGAATACGGCTGCGACCACGCTCACCACAACCTCGGGCGTAAGCGGCGATACACATAATTATGACGAAACCGGATTCTTTGGAGGCGTCATTGGCAAATACGTTACGAATGATCTAAAGAATACGCTGTTCCTGGATGGGCTAAGCGTTTCGGCGAATTCAAACGATTCCTTCGCAGCTTTTGGCGGCGCGATCGGATACGTGGAGTCTGCCGCATACGTGAAGACAGACGGCGTAAGTATTACTGCAACGGGAACGAACAAGAGAAGCGGTAATTGTGACCTGACTTCTTATGCGTATTTTGGCGGCCTGATCGGTGCAACGGCGAAGAAGGTGAATTCCAATGCGAATGGCGTAATGGTGGACCTTGGTGACTTTACGCTGAAGACCGGTTCTTCCGGAACGGAAGCATATCGAGGAGGCGGCATCGTTGGCACCTTCCAGAACGGCGTTCTTAGACTAAGCGGGAAAACTGATCTGTCAGCGGCCAAGCCCTTTGGCGGATATTCTGATACCGTGAATACCTCCTACGGCCAACTGGTCGGATACAATGACAACGTACTGGTTTACGCATTGGGAGACGGTTCCACGGCGGATGGAACAGCAGCATACGGAACCGGATGGAGATACGTTCGCAGTAGCGGCGCCATCGCGGATGACCTTGGCACTTGGGGCGAAGTTGTCAGAATGGTCAGCACTGACGGTGCGACCGTAAATAACCTGGAAGATGCAGGACTTGTGACGTTTGACGGGACGAACCATACGGTTACTCTTACGGCGGCATCCACCTCCATTGGCAATACGGCTGATTTTGCGAAGACGGCACTGAACGCAATGCTGAATCAGGGCAGTAATTATGATTGCCTGCTGTTTACGGCCGGCGCAGCAAATACCAGGGACGGCGTCCTTGCATCTACAATCACTTTGACGAATGACGTAAGTCTGGCCGGCACCGGAATTAACGGATTCATGAGAGACGGAAGTACGACAATCTCTGCAAGCAACGTCGGCGGGGTTGGTACCTTTACCGGAACGCTGAATGGCGGCGGGAAAACCATTACGCTTGCCATTGGAGAGTCTTACGGCATTGGTGCTGATGGTTCAAGTGCGGCGAGCGGTGAGGGCTCCGGCCTGATCTATCGTCACCGTTACAATGGACTCTTTTCCGTGATCGGAAACGGAACGACTGCAGGTACCGTAAATTCCCTGACGGTGGATGGAACCGTGAACGTTCATAACGCCGGTCCTGACGGCATAAACGTCGGCGGCATTGCCGCACGTGCTCACGGAAGCGTTACGTTAAATAACATTACGGCAAGCCAGACGGTTAACTATCATGAGGGCGCGGATGCGGCGGGAACCAAGGAATTGGGAAAGAATATTGGTGGCTTCATCGGCTTCGTTGACAATTGCTCTACGGGAAATTCTGATAACAATGGCACCATTGCGATCACCGGAACTTCCGTTGCATCTCCAGCCATCAACCTGAGTGGTCACCATGATGCATGGGTTGTATACGGAGGCGCGATCGGAAAAGTTACTTCCAAAAAGATCACCGTCAATATTGCCCAAAACGCCGGAGATAAACTGACCGTCGGCATGAAGACGGATGTTTCCGAAGTTACGAGCGTTGGAGCCGATGCTAATGGCGGCGGTTTGATCGGATACGTCATAAGCGATGGTAAATATTCTGAAAGATTGATCAACGTTAAAAACTTAGAGTTTGACGGTTGTGAAATTGGAAATGCCTCGAACTCTGCAGGTGGCGGCTTCCTTGGCTATGCGTGGCTCAATACGACGACCGCGATCGATGGCCTTACCGTGAAGGGAAACAGCGCAATCAATAACGTGGCTGGGAATAACGTTGCAACGGCAGGTAACGTTGGTGCCATCTGTTACGTCGCAACGGGAAAGTGGATCGTGGATTCCCTAAGCGTTTCCCAGATGTCCATGGCGGCCGGGGCGGGGACCTCCCTTGGCATGCTCGTCAATAAGGCATATGACGGAAATGATGGCTTATACCTGAACGTTCTGAACGCTGGGTACGTGTTAGACGGATCGGGCATTACGCTTCCGGCTTCTCTTGGTGTATATGATGAGCTTGCCGCATATTCTGCCGACGGAAGTGCACTCATCAACGGCGGAAACAGCGCTGGCGTTGTCTCCATCAACATGAATAGTGACAGAACCGGCGAGGAAGCGAAGATGACGGTTACCGGAACCTATCAGAATCAGCTCGGCACAGCTTCCTCCGCGGCTCTTGGCAGTGCAAAGTACGCGAATGGCAAAACGAGATATTATTATAATCTGGACGTAATGGACAGCAGCGACGCAGGTCAGAAACTGCTTCTTTGGAGTGTCAATAAATATGCCGCTTCTAACGTGAAAAATGAATTTGGAACGTCATTTTCCAACGTATTTAGCGGAACGGCCGACATGACGGGTCTTTCTTTCTATCCCGTTGCAACGGCAGACAATACCACAATAGGCAACATGACTTTGACGTTTGACTATAGTGGAATTTATTCGACTGCAGAAAACGTATTTACCAATGCAACGACGGATGGTTACGTTCGTGATCCCGGCGTGTCCAACCAGCATTATTTAATGCATTCAGGTCTGTTTATGAATCTTCCCGTTGGAAAGACGATCTCCATAAACGGAAATCTTGTTCTTAAGGGTACGTTCCTCGAATTGGCAGGGTCTTCTAACAGCGCGGCCAATGGATACAGCGGCGTGCTCATCAGCAAAACGATGAAGGGTAACGTCAGGAGCGGAGACAATTCCTCCATCAAGCTGGCAGGCATCACGCCCAAGACCGCGGGAAATGCGGCATACAACGGCGGATATTTGTTGATCAACAATATCGTCCGGGATAACACTTTGGTTGACCGCCCTGAGCTTGTCCTAAAGAACGTGTATACGTCAACGGAATCCGGAGAAACGTATGCGCCGGGAGCGATCGTTGCATCAAGCTTGATCGGTTCCGCCAGCGGACAGAAACTGAAGATCGAGTTTTCAAAGATCCGGCTGGATTCCAGAACAACGGCTCTGTCCGGGAATGCCGGAATGGATGCAGCTTATGGTACTACGCGCTCCATTTTCTCAGGCGCCACCTTGCTCAATTCCATTTACACGGATCAGGGCGCAACCCTGGAGTATAATTACACCTACGCGCAGGACTGGGGTGACGGAACGAACGGAGAAAGGTACGTTACCTACGGTTGGGAAGTAAGTCAGTCTGCAGAGTATGCGGGGCAAGAGCTTAAGTATTCCGGTGAAAAACGTTGGTACGTAAATCCTGAGAACGGTACTGACGCGGAACACAACTTTGCTACAGGCTTCCTTCCTTACGTGGCTACGCCTTATAATTCCACAAAGGATCCAGTTACCGACTGCTTCCAGAGAGAACTGAAGGTGAACGTTATTTCCGAAGATGGCTTGACTCAGGGATGTGGTACGTATAATGACCCTTACGTCATTGACAAGGACGGAATGCTGGAAATGATCGCGCTCTTTATCGCGCAGGGAGGACAGGGAATCCCCAGCATTAATCTTCCCAAGAATGCATCCGATTATGATTCCTTAGCAGAAACTGCGCGCGGCGACAGATGGTGCGAAAACAAAACGGATCACGTCTTGTACGCTCCGAAGGACGGAGACGCCACGAAGTACAGCGCAACCGGATTTACGGATTGGACAAATGACACAATCCGCCTATATCTTGCCAGCGCGTATTATGTTATTGGCAAAGATCTGGAAATAGGCACTATGTATGATGGCTTAGGCGGAACGCAGGCAAACTATGCATTTAGGGGCGTCATTATCGGAAATGAGAATACGATAACGAACAAGAGTGACACGCCGTTTATCAATGTTTCCAACGGATGCGTGGTCAAGAATCTGAACGTTGTCGTGGCGAACGAGGAAATCTCGCTGTCACAGAACCAAAACAGTACTTCAGACGCATATTTCGGATATGCTTCGCAGTGTAAGTATTATGGCGGCATCATCGGCGAGATCATGGGCGGAGACAATATCATTGACAACAGTTACGTGGATTATCAGTACAAAGTTGGAAATGACACGCAACAGACGCTGATCACGCTTGCGGGGACGAGCGGAACAATTGTTCCCGTTGGTGGTTATGTGGGCGTTATAGTATACGGCGGACTTATTTTTAAAAACATGACGGCCATGGATACCGTTGAAAATGCAAGCGTTTGCCGTGCGAATAATTCTCATTTGACCGTTTATTACAAAAGTGGATCGACGACCTATTCAAATAATAATCTGGCCGCAGGAACCGCAAAAGAGGCGATTTACGTCAATCCGATCGTAGGACGCGTCATCAATGGCTATGCAATCAATGAAACTGAGACCGACGCCGTAAAAGGTACTACGGGCAGGTTTTCCGTTACTGAGGATAATAAATATCATGATGATGCCGGCACTTCCAGAAGTGGTAACGTGCATACGCTTAAGAACGGTACCAAACACTATACCATCGCTGACGTCAACAAGAGTGATGAGAACAAGCTCGACGTGACTGCCGTGGCGAAAAGCAATGCGGACGGAAACATTGACGTTCCCAATGCACAGGCGTTGTTTATTCTGTCGCTGATCACGCAGTCGTGCGCAGGTACTGCAACGACTTCCAGTGGCAATTATAATAAGTCATTGTCTTATGGAACGAATGATGGCAGCATATATGGCATGAACCACGTTGCAAATTATAGCAACGTCGGAACGACGGATTCCGACAAGACGCAAGTCGGTGATTATAATGACCTTGCGGTTAAAGATAATGCTTTAAATACGGCAATTCCGTATATTATTAGATGGTATACGGTGGGCGAAACGCATGCTGAAACGGAATCGGAAACGACTTATTCGGAGAGTAAGTTTACGGGGGATGAAATTGCGGACGGACAGGAACTGCTGATCCGAGGCACGCGATATGATTATCGATATCTGTTAGGCGAAATAATTACTGGTATTGCGAATAGAGATCAGGTGCTTAAGGGAACAAATGATTTAAGTGAGGCAACGGTCATTCATTTTACAAAGGTTGGTGAAAATCAGTACCAGTTATGGTTTGGAACGGAGGATAACAAACAATATATCAAGAGCACGTATAAAAACGATGACAGAGGAAATCTTCTGTATACGGACAGCCCATATACGTTTACTGTAAGAAAGGAGAACGGGTATTGGCTGATTTGCGATGCTTCGCAAGCTACGCCAAAATACATAAACTATGGTAAAGGCAGCACAACTTCCGGTGATATTTTTTGCGCTTATAAATATGGCTCCAGTAGTACGTCGGTTGATCCCGGAAACAAACTGGATCTTTTCGTGAGAACCGCTACAACCATAACTACAATTGGAGAGATTATAGATGATTACCCGGCGCGTTGCGTGACAAGTACGGAAGGATTCTATAACGTCAATCTGACGGGCAGCGGCACGTATCAGCTTCCTGACAGTTTCCGCGGCTTGGGATCCGTAGGTATTTATAACACCGCAGCTGACAAAACAGATAAGTATGGCATAAAGCTTAACGTTTTTGACGGTAACGGCCTAACGATAGACGAAGACATTTATCTCAATAAGTTCTTTGTTGACAACTATTTTAACGTGCTTCATTCAGGAGCAAGCCAGGCCTTAAGCAGTGGAACGGTGGCCTATAACATCGATACACAAACCGCCTGCCACGGAGTAGGTCTCTTCGACAGCGTTATCATGAAGAGCGGCGGAAAGTTTTATGATTTTACTTTGACAGGTTCCGTAAAGACGGCGATGTTCAACAATGATTATTCCGCTGCAGACAAAGAATATAAGGGCGTTCCGAACAAGGATACGCTATTAATATGGCACAGTACCGGCGGCGTTTGTGGCTGGAGCATAGGCAATCAGGCCATCAATTTCAACAATATCATATTGGATAATATGATCTTAAATGGATCAAATTACGTTGGCGGTCTGCTTGCTCATTCCGGTAATGATACGCCCAGCCTTAACGTGACCATTACGCAATGCAGTGCGAATGCGATAACTCTTAAGATGGCGGCCTCACAGGTAAATAATAATCCCAGAAATGCAATGGGTGCATTTGTGGGAAAGGTAAAGCAAGGAAAGGTCGTTGTATATGGAACGGCAGCAGGTGCGAACAATCAGAATCTAAACGATAGGTCAGTCATCACCATCAAGTCGTTCTCCTTTGGTAACGATACGCAGCAATTCTATGTATCAGTTGGCGGCGCTGTTGGCTTTTCGGGGCATGGATTTGAAGCATATGACGTAGAGGTTACGTCAAGTGATGCTTCTGGAACAACGATCGGAAATGCCAATACCGGAATTTGCGGCGGAATTATCGGCGTAATGCAGCCGCAAAGTGAAAAAAGCTCCGCTGCCGTTGCAATGTTCAAAAACTGTTTAGTGGAAAACTTAAATATTGTGGGTAACATGGCGGGCGGTATTTATGGCGGTAAATGGACTGGAAGTAACTGGGTTCCGTATCGCATAGAGTTGGATAAGTGCGTAGTTGACGGCGGATCCGAAAAGAATACCATAACGGGTGGAGGTTATGCCGGCGGTCTGGTTGGTAACGGCCTGGTTTATACCAGAAAAAGTACGAATAAGGATGATGCCAACATTATTATTAGCGAATGCAAGGTTTCCAATTACAATATCCTTTCAAATAATGCCGGATATTCCGGCGGCTTGGTCGGGTATTGTAATTCAATCCAGCAGAGCATTACCTGTTACATCCACGACAGTTCCGTGGAGGACTGCGTGATCGGTCAGCCCGGTACCACGGATTACGCGGGCGGTGCCATCGGCGGCATAGCGAAGAAAGCGGATAATAAGATCCTTGGCTACAACATTAAGCTTGACAACGTAACGAGCCCGAGTGACAGAATGGGCGCGTGGGTAGGCTGGATGGACGGAAACGATTCGGCTACGACCATTCAGTTTACGGGCATGGCAATCTATGGTGTCGGCTATGAGAAGAATATTGGTAACTGGAGCGTGGAAAAGAACCAGGCCAATACGAAAACCTCCTTCGTGTTTGCTGACTACATGGGCAAGAGTGAACTGATGGATGAGCAAAATGCAACTCTGTCTGGATTGAACTATGACGCGTCAACCCACGTGGACATGCCGAAATACCCTTACGTCAACGTGAATCCTCAGGCCTCCCTTGGCGGAAGCGTAATCATTTCCAGTGACGGCGCCGTGTTATATGGCTCTTCCATCAGCGGTTCCGGCTTTGGAACCGCAGACAAAACCATGACGGCTAAGATCTTTGCGGACATAAGTGATACAAGCAATACGCGGCGCTATACTACGTTTGGCGCCTTTAATGGCACGGATGACGCGAAGATCAGCGGTGACAACAAGATTGAGTATTACATGCAGCGCCAGGCGACGGAAGACGGAGACCGCATTTCGACATTTAAGACGGAAAGGGGATCAAAGTGGAATAAATCCATTGATTTCCCTGTGGTTGTCATTGCGAATACGGACGATGACGAGACAACAAATCTCATCAACCGCTACGTTCAGTTGGTAACCAATACCACCACAAACTATGCTTCGGATGATGAGTCGAACGACTATTATGACATTGTTGTGAAAAAGTGTCAGTATAATACGACTTCTTCGGAATTCGAAGTTTTGACGAGTACTCCGGGACTCGATTATGAAGACGGAGTCTTTTCCCTGAACGGTGCGTATGCGGATTCAAACAGTAACGTAGATAATTGCTTTACGCTTGTAGACGTGCAGTTCAAGGATCCGTTGGATACAGATAAGATTGCTTACCACTTGTACGTACCGGTTTATACCATTAAGCAGATGACTTACAAATTCTATACGACGGCGCTTACTGGTACCGATTCCGTTCAATACAATGCGTCAAACGTGTTTGCGTCATCGGATTATGAAGACTTGCTGGATGACGGTGGAACGCACATTGACAGTTTGGAGACATGGTTTACGCAGTACGTTCGGTTCGAGTATGACGCAGAGGACATTCAGCTTTTGCTGGATACGGGAAATTTGAATTGGAACTTTGCAAAGACGATGTCCTACGTTACGCAGCCAAACAGTTATAAGTTGCCGGATCAGTCGTTTATGATGTTGGTAGATCCCAATGGTAATGCGGATAAGGTATATTCCGTGGCAGCATCCAACTTTACTGCATTGTCGGATGGAAATGGCGGGTGGAAGGTTGACTTTGACCGTTTTACGTACAGTGACAGTAATGGAGTTAGCCGGCTCTTTGCAGCAAAGCCTTTCAAGGACATTCTGGCTCAAAGCATAACGAGGACGGCGAATGCCGGACATGGAAAATATAATGAGATTTCCGTGACGGGCAATGAAGTTCCTGCAAATTACTCGCTGTGCTATGTGGATAACGGCGTAAAGAAGTATTACGAATACGTAGAGGCCGGTAACGGAACTTATGACTTTACGATTTCGGAGGATTTTCAGGAAGATTATTATATCAGCATAAGAGTTCCGAAACCGACCGGATATACGAATCAGCTATATTATTTCTCCGTAGCACCGTCGGAAACCATCAGCGGAACGACTAGCGGAAGCAAAACGGCGAAGATCGTAAAGGGTCATTATAAGAACTTTAACATGCTGATTGCGGATCTGTACGAACAGGATACGACCGTGAAATATGAGGTTGGACCTGGAACGCAATTGATTGATGGAACCAACAATACGCTTACGGTAGAAGCCGTAACGTCGATCAGGATTACGAACCCCGTGGCAAAACAATACCTAACGGAGTCGGGATCGAAGCTGTATCATGCTTTCAAGATCGCTCTTAACAAGTACGAAAGCGGCGGAAAAATGACGAGTACGATTACGGACAATGGACTCCCGCAGTCGGGCATATCGGCTTACTATGGGTACACTACGAATGCGTATGCAAATCAAGATCCGACGCAAGAAGGAATGGGAACTGCAGTCAATAATAATGCCATTGTAAAGGGAAATGATTATATATTAGTTCCCACGACAGACATCATGAGTACGCTTCTTGAATGCACCGGAGATCAGGCCGTAACGGTATACGGGAAAGTCATCATGGATTATAATGATACTCCCGCAGAACTGGCGAAAGGTTTCCCAGAGCGCGGCGCCGGAGAGGATAACGTCGGTACGAACGTGGCGGCAAGTTCGAATCTGGCTTATAATACGGCCGGATTGGCATATTCGAGCATGACCAAGGCTTTTGCAAAGGACTGGCATTACTACTACAGAGAATCTGTGAATAAGGCGCTTTTGAATTACTACGTAACGGATGACCTGGACATAAATGACAAAGAGGGAGAGCAGAGCGGAAACAAGTCCCGTGCGGGCGTCAACGGAAGGACGTCCAAATTGGCCTGGATGCCAATCAATACGAAGGCTTCCTATAACGTGGGCGTATTAGACAATTATTCGACGGGTGACAAGATAAGGCTGACCATCACCATGAGAAAGAAGACGGATACCTTTGACGGCGGAGTAGTGGATAGCGTGGATTATGTAGACATAGCAACCATTGCCAACTATGCTTCGTTTACTCCCGTGAAATCTGGGGGTGCGACGTTTACTTTGAACAGCTCGTTGAGTGGCCCCGGAAAACTGGTATATGAGGCGAACAGTGCTGACTGCCATTTGAGCAAGGGATATTATGATTTTGATATTTCCTTTAGCGCAAAGACGGGCACGGGCTTTAAGGAATACGCGAACTATCGCGTTTACCTGCAGGCCGAGCTGATCAACACGACGCTTGGAAAGACAGTGGAAAACAGCCTTGTGACCGACTACGTTGTTTACACAAACGCAAAGGTTTATCCAGAAGTAATCAAATAATTGCGAAAAGGCATAGATTATAGAAGTTTTTGCGAGAATACCCTTGACTTTTGCCCATCGCAGGCTTATACTTACTTACGATCAATAATGTTTACTAGATTAAGAGTGGCGCGAGCCACTCTTAATCTTATGTTAGGGAAGATTTCCTAAGGACGTTAGGAAATGTTTAGGAGGAAGCATGTCAAAGCGAGAAACATACGAGGCAAAGGCTGAGGAACTGTTAGTCCCCATTGTCGAAAAGCTCGGGATCGAGATTTATGACGTGGAGTACGTAAAGGAAGGCAGCGACTATTACCTGAGGGCCTACATTGATAAGCCTGAGGGCGTGAACATCAATGACTGTGAGGCGGTGAGCCGCGCATTTTCAGATGCCCTGGACGTAGCAGATCCGATTCCGGATGCTTATATTCTGGAGGTTTCAAGTCCGGGACTTGGACGGACGTTGAAGAAGGACAGGCATCTGCAAAAGAGTATTGGTCAGGAAGTGGAAGTCAAGCTGTTTAAGGCAGTGGATGAGAAGAGCAAGCAAAAGGAATTCAGCGGCATTCTGGAAGGCTTTGACGAGAAGACCGTCACGATCCGTGAAGGCGCAGAAGAAGAAAATCCTGAGAGCGGTACGCTTAAAACGTTTGAGAGAAGCAACATTGCATTGATCCGACTGGCACTTGACTTTTAGAACTTAGAAGCGGTAAGCGGCAAGCAATGGGCATGGAAGGAATGAAAAACGCAAATAACGTGTTTCAAAGATAGATAAATTAAGGCGGAATGCCGGAAATGGAGGATATGATGAACAAGGAATTAATGGAGGCACTTGATATTTTGGAGAAGGAGAAGGAGATCAGCAAAGAGACGCTGTTCGAGGCAATCGAAAACTCATTGCTCACGGCCTGCAAGAACCATTTTGGTAAGGCAGACAACGTGAAGGTTGAGATCGACCGCGATACCTGCGACTTTTTGGTTTATGCTGAGAAGGAAGTGGTTCCCACTGCTGACGACGTGGAAGATCCCGTGCTTCAGATCAGCTTGGACGATGCTCAGAAGATTTCTTCGAAGGCCTCCGTGGGCGACGTGATTCACGTGGAGATTAAGTCTAAGGAGTTTGGCCGTATTGCAACACAGAATGCAAAGAACGTCATTCTGCAGAAGATCCGCGAGGAAGAGCGCAGCGTCATCTATAATCAGTATTTCGAGAAGGAGCGTGACGTGGTAACGGGTATCGTTCAGCGTTACGTTGGCAAGAACATCAGCATTAACCTTGGCAAGGCAGACGCGCTGCTCACCGAGGCTGAGCAGGTGAAGGGCGAGGTGTTCCGTCCCACGGAGCGCATCAAGGTTTACGTACATGAAGTGAAGAATACTCCTAAGGGACCTCGCATCAGCGTTAGCCGCACGCATCCGGAACTAGTAAAGCGTCTGTTTGAGGCAGAGGTTACGGAGATCAAGGACGGCACCGTTGAGATTAAGAGCATTGCCCGTGAGGCAGGAAGCCGTACCAAGATCGCGGTTTGGTCCAACAATCCTGACGTAGACGCGGTTGGCGCTTGCGTCGGCATGAACGGTGCAAGAGTAAATGCCATTGTGGAAGAGCTTCGCGGTGAAAAGATCGACGTGGTGAACTGGGATGAGAACCCTGGTAACCTGATCCAGAATGCATTGTCTCCCGCAAAGATCGTAGCAGTGTTCGCAGATCCTGAGGAGAAGACGGCAAAGGTTGTCGTACCTGATTATCAGCTTTCCCTGGCAATTGGTAAGGAAGGCCAGAACGCAAGACTTGCGGCAAGGCTGACCGGTTATAAGATCGACATCAAGTCTGAGACCCAGGCGAAGGATGCTCCCGGATTCCGTTATGAGGATTATCTGGATGATGAGGATTATGAGGAGTATGAGGGATACGAGGGTGAGGAAGGTAACTTCACGGAGCAATAAGATGGCATCGGATTCCCAAATGACGTGATTAAGTAAGGAGAGGTAGAACAAAGCATGACAAAAAAGCTTCCACTGAGACAGTGTGTTGGCTGCGGAGAAATGAAAAGCAAAAAAGAAATGATGCGCGTTCTGAAAACGGAAGGAGAGGAAATATGTCTTGATCTTACCGGAAAGAAAAATGGACGGGGCGCATATCTATGTAAGAGCATGACTTGTCTGCAGAAGGCCAGAAAGAATAAAGGATTGGAGAGATCCTTTAAGATGAGCATTCCCGCGGAAGTGTATGACGCTCTGGAAAGGGAGTTCGCAAATGGGAGTTCCGAATAAGATTTATTCCCTTTTGGGAATTGCCATGAAGAGCGGTAACGTGGTCAGCGGTGAGTATCAGACGCTGGAGGCAGTCAAGAAGCGGACGGCCAATTTGGTATTGGTTTCCGAAGACGCATCCGACAACACAAAGAAGCTTTTTACTGACAAATGTGCTTTTTATGCCGTTCCCGTGTATCTGTACGGGAAGAAGGAAGATTTAGGCCGGGCAATCGGAAAGGACCTGAGATCTTCAGTGGCGGTGTGCGAGGTTGGATTGGCTACTGCCATAAAAAAGCAACTTGAAATGGAGAAGTAGGGCCCAAGATGAGCTTGGAAAGGAGAAAATAGTTAGGATGGCAAAAATCAGGATACATGAACTCGCAAAAGAGTTAAAGATGGAGAATAAAGAGCTGTTGCAGTTCCTTGCCGGAAAAGGAATCGAAGGGAAGACTGCATCCAGTGGCCTGGATCCCCAGGAGGAGCAGATGGTGAGGGCAGCCTTTGGCGGCGCGAAGGAGAAGAGTGCCGACAATGCAAAGAAGGCTGAGCCGGCTGCAAAGGCAGAGGACGTAAAGAAGGCTGAGCCGGATGCAAAGGCAGAGACCGTAAAGCCCGCAGAGGCAGCGCCCAAGAAGGAGGCACCCAAGGCAGAGGAAAGTGCACCCGCAGCAAAGGCAGAGGAGCCTAAGGCTGCACCCGAGCATGCAGCAAAGCCTGCACAGGGAAATGCACAGTCTGCAATGCCCAAGAAGAAGAAAACCATCATCATTGTCAACAATCAGCAGAATGCCAGAGGCCAGCAGGGTCAGCGCCCCGGCGCGCCCGCGCAGCAGGGACGCCCTCAGGGTGGAAACAATGGCAGACCTGGGTATGGCAATCAGGGATATAATAATGGCAGACCTCAGCAGCAGGCGCCCCGTACGCCCATCAAGCCGCTGACCCCTCCGTCTCCCACGCCCAGCGTGCAGATGGTTCCAGGGAACGTTCAGCAGCCTAAGCGCGTGAATCCCGTGCCTGAGAAGAAGGAAGAGCCGCAGGTAAACGTAGCACCCGTTAAGGAGACTCCGGCAGTGAACGTTACGCCTGAGGTGACGGTGCCTCAAGAGAATAAGACGCCCGCACCGGCAGTTCCCGCAACGCCACAGGAGAATAAGACGCCTGTAGCTTCGGAGAAGCGTCCTTTGCAGGGCAATCAGCCTGTGAACCGTGAGGGACAGGTGAGAAGCGGTGCTCCCGCAGGTCCCAGGGATGGTGCGCCTCGTCAGGGTGGTCAGGGACAGTATAATCGTGACGGCCAGGGCGGCTTCAATCGTCAGGGCGGCCAGGGACAGTACAATCGTGACGGCCAGGGCGGCTTCAACCGTCAGGGCGGTCAGGGCGGCTACAATCGTGACGGCCAGGGCGGCTTTAACCGTCAGGGCGGTCAGGGGCAGTACAACCGCGACGGCCAGGGCGGCTTTAACCGTCAGGGCGGTCAGGGACAGTATAACCGCGACGGCCAGGGCGGCTTCAACCGTCAGGGCGGTCAGGGACAGTATAACCGCGACGGTCAGGGCGGCTTCAACCGCCAGGGCGGCCAAGGTGGTTTTGGCAACCGCGACGGCCAGGGAAGAACTGGTCAGTATCAGGGCGGTAGCCGTGACGGCCGTGACGGACGCGGTGGCTTCGGCGGTCGTGATAGTCAGGGAAGACCCGGTCAGGGCGGCCAGTTTGGCGGTCGTGACGGAAGACCCGGAAAGAACAATTTTGGTGGCGATTCCGCGCCGGCAAAGGACATGGAAAAGAAGCGCGAGGAGGACAAGAGAAGGTTCTCCCAGGAGAAAGATAAGAGAAACAAGAAGGATTACATGTATGAGGAGGACGAGGCTGCAAAGAACAAGCCCGGCCGCTTCATAAAGCCTGAAAAGAAGAAAGAGGAAGTGGTGGAGGAAGTGATCAAGGTGATCACCCTGCCCGAGACCATTACCATCAAGGATCTTGCGGATAAGATGAAGCAGCAGCCCGCAGCCTTGATCAAGAAGCTTTTCATGCAGGGTAAGATCGTGACCGTGAACCAGGAGATTTCTTATGAAGAGGCTGAGGAACTCGCCATGGAATATGAAATCCTCTGCGAGAAGGAAGTCAAGGTAGACGTGATCGAAGAACTCCTAAAGGAGGATGAGGAGGACGAGAAGGATCTCAAGGAAAGACCTCCCGTAATCTGCGTTATGGGTCACGTTGACCATGGTAAAACCTCCCTGCTGGATGCGATCCGTAAGACGAACGTAACGAAGGGCGAGGCAGGCGGAATCACGCAGCACATTGGTGCGTACACCGTTACCCTGGACGGAAGAAACATTACCTTCCTTGACACGCCCGGACATGAAGCATTTACCGCAATGCGTATGCGTGGCGCTAACTCCACCGACATCGCGATCCTTGTGGTGGCTGCAGACGACGGCGTAATGCCTCAGACCATCGAGGCAATCAACCATGCAAAGGCAGCAGGCATTGAGATCATCGTTGCCGTAAACAAGATTGATAAGCCCTCCGCAAACATCGAGCGCGTTAAGCAGGAGCTCACCGAGTATGAGCTGGTTGCTACCGACTGGGGCGGAAATACTGAGTTTGTTCCCGTGTCCGCAAAGTCCGGACAGGGCATTGAGGATCTGTTGGAGACCATCCTTCTGACTGCAGACATTCTGGAACTGAAGGCTAATCCGAACAGAAAGGCAAGAGGTCTCGTGATCGAGGCTGAGCTGGATAAGGGACGCGGTCCCGTTGCAACCGTTCTGGTGCAGAAGGGTACGCTTCATGTTGGCGACTTTATCTCCGCAGGCGCTGCTCACGGTAAGGTGAGAGCCATGGTGGATGATAAGGGCAGACGCGTGAAGGAGGCAGGTCCTTCCACTCCCGTTGAGATCCTGGGCCTTAGCGACGTTCCCAGTGCAGGTGAGGTATTCCTTGCGCATGACAGTGACAAGACGGCGAAGAGCTACGCTGATACTTATCTTGCACAGAACAAGGAGAAGATGCTTGAGGAGACCAAGAGCAAGATGTCCCTGGATGATCTGTTCTCGCAGATCAAGGAGGGCAACCTTAAGGAACTCAACCTGATCGTGAAGGCTGACGTGCAGGGGAGCGTGGAGGCCGTGAAGACTTCCCTTTTGAAGCTCTCTAACGAGGAAGTGGTTGTTAAGTGCATTCACGGCGGCGTAGGTGCCATCAATGAGTCCGACGTGGTACTGGCAAGTGCTTCCAACGCGATCATCATTGGATTTAACGTGCGTCCTGACGCAGTTGCAAAGGCTACGGCTGAGAGAGAGGGCGTTGACGTTCGTCTCTATAAGGTAATTTATCAGGCAATCGAGGACATCGAGGCAGCCATGAAGGGCATGCTGGATCCCATTTTCGAGGAGAAGGTCATCGGTCATGCAGAGGTTCGTCAGATATTCCGCGCATCCGCAATCGGAAACATTGCAGGTTCCTACGTGCTGGATGGCACGTTCCAGAGAGACTGCAAGGTTCGCATTACCCGTGAGGGCGAGCAGATTTACGAGGGCAAGCTGGCTTCCCTGAAGCGTTTCAAGGACGATGTGAAGGAAGTGAAGGCCGGATTCGAGTGCGGTCTCGTATTCGAAGGCTTCGATCAGATGCAGGAGCTGGATATCGTAGAGGCTTATATCATGGTGGAAGTGCCGAGATAGGAGAATTATGAGAAAAAACAGTATCAAGAATACCCGTATTAACGGGGAGGTTCAAAAGGTCCTTGCGGAGATCATCCGCAAGGAAATAAAGGATCCCAGGATCAGTCCTTGGACAAGCGTGGTGGCCGTGGAAGTAGCTCCTGACTTAAAGAGCTGCAAGGCATGGATCAGCGTGCTTGGCGGGGAGGATGCCTGCAAGAAGACCATTGAGGGACTTAATTCCGCCATGGGCTACATCCGCAGGCAGCTCGCACACACCATCAATCTGCGCAATACGCCGGAGATCAAGTTCTTGATGGATCAGTCCATTGCGTATGGCGTTGACATGTCGCATAAGATTGATGAAGTCATGGCGCAGGATCGCGAGAACGCAAGGCTTCGCGGCGATGAAGCGGAGGAAGCAGACGAGGAGTTTGACGACAAAGCGTTTGATGAGGACGAGGATGACGCCGACGAAGACGTTGACGGGGATGACGAGCAATAAGCACTTGGGGTTCATGGATAGTAAGGGGTTTGTTGGAAATATGGAATTAGATTTGTTAAAAGAGTGTGCAGACGCGCGGCGCATTGCCATTACAGGACATCAAAAGCCCGACGGCGACTGCGTTGGCGCATGTCTTGCCACATGGTATTATTTGAAGAATAACCTTAAGGACGCTGAGGTTCTCACGTTCCTTGAGGAGCCGGATCCCGTATTTGCGGAGCTGGCGGGTTATGATGAGATCATCACGGATTTCCCGGAGGAAGCTCCGTTTGACGTGCTGTTCATTTTGGATTGCAATCTGGAACGCACGGGCCTTGCGGCAAAGTATGCGAACGGCGCCGGAAAGATCATCAACGTGGATCATCACGTGACAAATGCGAATGGCTGCGGGAATCTGAATTACGTGAATCCAAAGGTGGGATCTGCGTGTGAGCTGATCTATGACCTTGTGGAAAAGGATCGTCTGGACGCGGAATTGGCCAAGTCCATCTATGTGGGCATGGTGCATGACACAGGCGTGTTCCAGTATGAGAATACGACGCCGGAAACCATGCGGAA
Source organism: uncultured Lachnospiraceae bacterium (assembly GCA_946414885.1). GTDB lineage: Bacteria > Bacillota > Clostridia > Lachnospirales > Lachnospiraceae > Acetatifactor. The sequence continues at coordinate 5,610 of CAMKQH010000037.1, read as the reverse complement.
GGCGGCGCATCTCATCAGCTTTGGTTTTGATTTTTACCGGATCATACAGGAGACTTTTTATCAAAAGACCTATGTGCAGGCACAGATCATGGGCAGGGCTCTTATGGAAAGTGTTCGCTTTATGGATGGCAGGTGCATTGTCAGCGTGATCGATCGCAGAACCATGGATTTCTATGGAGTGACGAACCGGGATTTCGAGGGCATTGTCAATCAGCTTCGCAACATCAAGGGAATCTGCTGCGCGATCTTTATGTATGAGACGGATACGCTTGAATTCAAGGTCAGCCTGCGCACGGACCAAAGCGTTGACGCGGCGAAGGTTGCGGCATATTTTGGCGGCGGCGGTCATGCGCGCGCGGCCGGATGCACCATGAAGGGTACCTTTTATGATTGCGTGAATAATCTGTCGGCAGAAATCGAGAAGCAGCTTGAGGCGTAAGGTGCCCATGCTGCTTGCTCGAGGGCGATCAGAAAAGAAGGAGCTCGAGTGGCAGACATGTTGAATGGAATTATCATTGTCAATAAAGAACCAGGCTTTACGTCGAATGACGTGGTGGCGAAGATGCGCGGTATCTGCAGGCAAAAGAAGGTTGGCCATACGGGTACGCTGGATCCGGACGCCACGGGCGTTTTGCCCGTATGCCTGGGAACCGGAACCAAGCTCTGCGACATGCTCACCGATAAGGAAAAAGAGTATGTGACAGAGCTTCTTTTGGGTGTGACGACGGATACGCAGGACGTATCGGGAACGGTGCTTTCCGAGCGGCCCGTGGACGTGACGGAGGAACAGGTGCGGGAGGCGATCATGAGCTTCCTGGGCGCCTATGACCAGATCCCGCCCATGTACAGCGCGCTGAAGGTGAATGGAAAGAAGCTGTATGAACTGGCCAGGGAGGGAAAGGAGATCGAGCGCAAGGCAAGACGCGTGGAGATCCTGGAACTGGAAATCCTGGAGATGAAGCTTCCCGTGGTAAAAATACGGGTTGGCTGCACGAAGGGAACCTATATCCGCACGCTCTGTTATGACGTGGGTGAAAAGCTCGGGTGCGGCGGGACCATGAAATCCCTGGTGAGAACCAAGGTGGGGAGATTTACGCTGGAGCAGGCGCATACCCTGGCAGAGATTGAGCAGATCCGTGACGGAAGCTTGGAACCTGGTACTGAGCAGGCAGCAGGATTGGATGATCAAGCGAAATCGGTTGCATCGGGACTCGAGAGTGTTGTGATTCCTACGGAGACGGTGTTTGAAGATTTGTTTCGCGTATGCGTAAAGCCTGAGGCGGACAAGCTTCTGCTGAATGGCAACGCGATACCCGTGAATAAGCTTCAGGCGAAGGGGGAAACAATGTCGCCGGATAACTGTCTGGTGACGGATGAAATGCCGTTGGCGGGCAAGCATTTGGTGAACGGCGTTTCGTTTACAAATGGTCAGCGGGTTCGCATTTGCACTTCAGACGGCAGATTCCTTGGCGTGTTTGAATTTGATGGGGGGTGCGGAATCTTGCGTCCTCTGAAAATGTTTTTGTAAACATATCGTTTTGAAGGCGATCTTAAAAGCAAACGAAAGAGAAATAACAAGAACGCGGAAAAAGAGAGGATTAACTTTGGAAATCATATCAGAGAGCATTGATTTTCAATTGAACAGAGAGACAGCCATAGCGATCGGCAAGTTTGACGGCGTTCACGTGGGACACAGGCGCCTTTTGGAGGAAATCCTGGAAAAGAAGAAGGATGGACTTGAGGCCTGCGTGTTTACGTTTGACGTTTCGCCGGCGGTGCTGTTTGGCTTTGGCGACGGAAAGGTTCTGACGACCCGTGAGGAAAAGCGGAGAATCTTTAAGGAACTAGGCATTGACGTGCTTGTGGAATTCCCGATGAATTTCCAAACGGCAGCCATTCCGGCCGAGGATTTTGCGCGCAGATATCTTTCCGGCGCATTGTGCGGCAGGTTTATTGCGGCAGGAGACGATCTGTCCTTTGGGCAGTATGGCAAGGGAGACGCAAAGCTTTTGCAGAGGCTTTCCACAGAGTTGGAATTTGACGTGAAGACGATCTCTAAGGTGGAGATCGATGGAATCCCGGCCAGCTCAACGTACGTACGGTCCCTGGTGGAGGCCGGGCGAATGGAGGAAACGTCAGTTTTCCTGGGAGAGCCCTATTGCATTGACGGAACGGTGGTGCACGGAAGGCATTTGGGACACGAGCTCGGTTTTCCCACCATCAACGTGCTTCCTCAGGAAGATAAGCTGCTTCCGCCCTTTGGCGTTTATGCGTCCAAGGTCCGGATCGAAGGAAAGCTCTATGCCGGCATTACCAATATTGGCAAAAAGCCGACGGTAAGCGGGAATTCCGCGGTAACTGGCGTGGAAACAAATCTGTTTGATTATGACGGTGAGCTGTACGGACGTGAGGTGCAGGTTTATCTTCATCATTTTCAGCGCCCGGAACAAAAATTCGAGAGCGTGGATGCTTTGAAACAACAGATAGCGCGGGACGTGGAGGAGTGCCGTCAGTTTGTTGAAAATACGGTGTAACTTTCGAAAAAAGGCTTGTATCTTTCTGGAAAATCCTTTAAAATAATTATGTGTGTGATTTGGGGATAAATGAAGCAACCTCCCGCGGTTGGGAGGAATACGAAGGGAAAGAAAAGTTATATGAGTACGAGCGTTCTATTAACAATGGCGGGCGGTTTGGGGCTCTTTTTGTTTGGCATGCGAGTTATGAGCGACTCCATCGAAAAGGTGGCAGGTGCCAAACTGAGGCATATCCTGGAGATATTTACCACGAACCGGTTTACCGGCATGATCGTTGGCGTGATCTTTACAGCCATCATTCAATCGTCTTCGGCCTGTACGGCCATGGTCGTCAGCTTCGTAAATGCCGGCCTGATGAATCTCTTTCAGGCGGCTGGCGTTATCTTTGGTGCCAACATCGGTACCACCGTTACCTCTCAGCTAGTTTCCTTTAACTTATCGGCATATGCTCCGCTGATCCTGCTTGCGGGCGTGCTTTGCGTTATGTTTATTAAAAATGACAGGGTCAAGAAGTTTTCTGAGATCGTCATTGGTTTTGGCGTGCTGTTTCTGGGCCTGAGCACCATGTCCAGTGCCATGTCCGCCATGAAGAACGAGCCTGCCGTCGTTGAGCTGTTGGCCTCCGTGGAAGGGCATCACTTGCTTGCAACCGTCATGGGTCTCGTACTGACTTCCGTGATCCAGAGCTCTTCCGTAACGGTCAGCATCGTTCTGCTTCTTGCCAATCAGGATCTCTTGTCTTTGCCCATCACGCTTTACATTATTCTTGGATGTAACATTGGAGCTTGTTCAACGGCGTTGCTGGCATCCCTGGCCGGTAAGAAGGACGCAAAGCGGACGGCACTTATTCACTTTTGGTTTAACGTGATTGGAACGGTTTTGATCTACGTGATCCTTTTCTTTGCGGAGGATCTGGTGATGAAGGTGATTTGGCTGATCTCCTCCGACAACGGTCGTTTTGTTGCAAACGCACATACCCTGATCAAGATTTTCCAGGTAATCGTGCTGTTCCCGTTCTCGAATCTGATCGTAAAGCTGGCATGCCTCTGCGTGCCCGGCGAGGACAAGAAGGTCGGCTACCGCGAGAGCTATCAGCTGAAATACATTGGTGACAAGGTGGTGTTCAACCCTGCAACGGCAGTGGTCGAGGTTGTCAAGGAGCTTGACAGAATGGCATCCCTTGCAAGCGAGAACCTTAACCGTGCCATGAATGCGCTGATCACGCTGGATGAAGAGGACATCGAGGAAGTTTATGAGGTGGAGAAGAACATCAACTTCCTAAATCACGCCATAACGGACTATCTGGTGAAGATCAACCAGTCGACGCTGCCCATCGAAGACTTAAAGAGCATCGGTGCGCTGTTCCACGTTGTGAATGACATCGAGCGTATCGGTGACCACGCGGAGAACGTGGCGGACTGTGCAAGACAGCGAAAGGAAGAAGGTTCCAACTTCAGTAAGGAAGCCCAGCGGGAAATGGGTGAGATGTTGGAAATGGTGAATAAGATCGTGCAATATGCCATCGAGATGTTCGTGAAGAGCGAATATAAGCACATGCAGGACGTGGTGGAGCTGGAGGACCGCGTGGATGAGATGGAGCGGGAATTCCAGAGGGCGCACGTGGAAAGACTTACCAAGGGCGAGTGTACGCCGGCGGCAGGAATGCTTTTCTCCGACGTGATATCAGGTTTGGAGAGAGTCTCCGACCATGCTACGAACATTGCATTTGCAATCATGGATCAGGAGAAGGAAGCCTCATAAAATACCGCAGCAATTGACTGGGCAAGTCGATATGACAGATAAGGGTTGACGTAACGCAAAGGGGTAGGGTATAATTTGTAACAGGTTGTAACAATTTTGTAACAAATTAAAAGATGGGGTGCGTAAGTGAAAACTATAGTGAAATTATCTGCAGCGGCAATGGCGGCGGCATGTGTTGTCGCTTTTCCCATGCACGTAAGCGAGGCAGGGGAGGATTCAGCCTTTGACAGCATTGGCGTTGCATCGTTTTTTGAGATGAATTATACGGTGGACGAATTGGTGGCATGTGCTGATGCTGCTAAGGGTGCACATTGGGGATATACCAAGCTAGGCATTGCAAACACGGAAGGTGCGAACTTAAACGTTCGCGAGACGCCCTCCACCGGCGGAAAGCTGGTTGGCAAGATGCCAAACCATGCAGCGGCCGAAGTGATCGAGACCGAGGACGGCTGGGCAAAGATCGTCTCTGGTGAAGTGGAAGGATACGTAAGCCTGGATTACCTGCTGGTTGGCGCGGATGCCGTGAACGTCGCAAAAGACTTTGTGTCGACTGTGGCGATTGCAAATGAAAACGGTCTGAACATTCGTCAGGAACCCTCCACGGAGAGCGGGGTCATGACTCAGGTTGCCAAAGGTGAAGAGCTTGAATTTGTGGAAGATCTTGAGGATTGGATTCACGTCACCATCGACGATGAAGATGCCTACGTATTCTCTGATTTCGTTACGGTAGAAACGAAGCTTGACGTGGCGATCACCATGTCGGAACTGATGTATGGCAACGGCGTGTCAGACGTTCGCGTGGATATGGTGGAATATGCGAAGCAGTTCCTTGGCAATCCTTATAAGTATGGCGGAACGAGCCTGACCAAGGGAATTGACTGTTCGGCATTCGTACAGGCCATCTACAAGAAGTTTGGCATGAGCCTTGAGCGTACCTCCGGTGCCCAGTCGAAGCAGGGTACGAAGATTGACGTTTCCGACCTAAAGCCCGGCGACCTGATCTTCTACAGCAAGAACGGTTCCATCAACCACGTGGCAATGTATATTGGAAACAGTCAGGTCATTCACGCAAGCTGCCCGAAATATGGCATCAGGATCAACAAGTACAATTACAGAACGCCTACAAAATGCGTGAGAATCATTAAGGATTGATAACAAATGAGGCTGCCCAAAACAGCCTCATTTATTTTTAGAAAAGTAGTTGACAAATGCGTAACCCCATTGTATACTAATCAAGTCGGCTGTGGAAGCCGAAATGGAAGTTTAGCTCAGCTGGGAGAGCATCTGCCTTACAAGCAGAGGGTCATAGGTTCGA
>CAMKQH010000036.1 GCA_946414885.1 uncultured Lachnospiraceae bacterium | reverse complement strand
GAGGGAGAAAAAGTAGATTGCTGGCTGATGGAATTAGCACTGTAGATTCCAGTTTGTGGATTGAGTTAAACTGGAATTCAAAAGTCTATTTTGATATTCCAATGAGAAGGCAGCAGATGCATAAAAGAAAACTTGGTAAAAGGTGGACCAATAGGTGAACTTTGAAAATTATTGTGAAGAGCCTTGAAACGAATGCGTTTCAGGGCTTTTTCTTTTTGTGCTGGCAATTGGACGGACAATTGACCATAGTTTCCATTTTTGCTATACTTTAAAAAATCTATTTTGATAACTAAATGAGCAATTATTTCAAAAAGGAACGGGTAAAAATGAAACGAGAAATTTTGATCAAGATAGGAATCGTTTTGAGCTTTATTATGCTGTGTGCAACATTTTGTATTTTTTATTTACGCCTTAACCTACGCCATTGTTATGAAAATGATTATGCATATCTGCTGAGGATATCATGGGGTTCCACGGCGTTTTCAATGTTTCTTTTTACGATACGCAGCGTTTTGTTCGGCATTTTGGCCTACATAGAAGAGAAAAAGAAATCTTACCGTGTAGGCACCTTGATCATCCAAGGGGGATATCTACTGATTGCCGCATGCTGTTTGGTAATTCTTATTTGGCGGATTGCGGGAAATCATGATGTTTGGAAGGTTGGACAACGCTTCTGGGATTATAAGATGGGCTTAGTCTTGCTTGCGGTCACGCAAGGCATGCTTCAAAGGATATATCATGGTTTTTTGGTGAGGTCCGACATCATAAAAATTCTTTTATTTGGAATGATCTTTTTGCTTTTTGCTGGTCTCGCCATCCTCACCTTTTTGGTGTCTTTGTATTGACGTGACTGGCTAGCCATTCACGTGACTAATTTGAATGTTGAATTCAATGGTGAGAACGAAGCAATGCTTATAGAACAAAGAACAATGAAAAACCGTAAATGTGTTAGGGGTAGGAAAACATGGAATCTTTGCTGAAGTTTATGATGGATTTTCTGGTAGATTTAGGAGTGGATCCTGACAGGGCATTGATGGTGAGCGGGCTTGGACTGATTGTAATAGGATTCATCGCAGTCGTATTGCTGTCGCAGCTGTCACTTTTACCGGGACAAGTGAAAAACAAAAAAGGAATGCGGCACATGACGGGAAGGGCCGTTGGGACGATACTGAACGGAACGTTGTACACCGAAACATATGATTACGGTCATAAAAACGGGCAGACGGTAGAAACTACTACCACCCACAGATATATTGTCACCTATGAGTTCAAGGTCAATGGCGTTACCTATCAAGGACAAGGGGAGGGATCGTATGCTTTTTGGGAGAGAAAAAGGCAGACGATCTGCTATGATCCCAAAAATCCGGAAGACAATTGCACGCTTTTTTTCTATGATCGTAAAACGGATACGAATTTTCTTAAGAAGGTATTTTCAGCGTCGATTTGGGTTATCCTCCTCTTTGCAATTGCCATCGTCTATCTTTTTTCGAGATAGAGATATTGTATGGCGGGACATGGACCATAGTTTCCATTTTTGCTATACTTTAAGAAATCAATTTTGGTAATAAATTGAGCAATTATTTTGAGTTTTGCTTACTGTCAGAGAGTATTGTTACTCATATTGCGGCCGGCGAGGCCAATAGAGCATGGATTGAAATGAGGAACGTGACATGGAGAGGTTGCAATTCATAGAAGATCAGTCAACGGGCATAGAGGTTGTAAGCATGGAGCACGTGCGGATTTCCTATCCTCCTCACACGCATTCCGGGCATTACGTATTTGGGATCGTAACGGAAGGAAAGATCATGATCCGCATAGCAGATAAGGATTATGAGTGCTCTGAAGGCGAGTATTTCTTTGTGCTCCCGGACGTGAAGCATTCCATCGAAACCGTCACGGATTATTATTCCATGATCACGACTTGCATTCCGAGAGATGACGACGTTTCAAGGGATTTGGACGTCATAAAGAAAGAAATCATAGGGAATCCGGAGCTAAGTTTGTCCATTGAGCAGATGTCCCAAAAGGTTAACGTCAGCTCGTATCACATGATACGAAAGTTTACCGATGAGAATGGCCTTACCCCGCATAAGTTTCAGATGCAGTGCCGCATCCGCAAAGCCCAGCAACTGCTGCGGCAGGGATATAAGGTGATTGACGTGGCACAGATGGTTGGATTCTGTGATCAGAGTCATCTTGACAGAGTTTTCAAAAAGCAGGTGGGTATATCTCCGGAGCAGTTTGTCAACTCCGCAATTTTATCCAATGCGGAGCCTTAAGCTTTTGTTATGATTGACCTATCAAAAATGAAAGAGAGGTCAGTTGACATGAATAACGAGGTTTTTGAAGCATTTAACAACGGGTGTTTTGAAGTTCCTGGGGCAGAAAAATCATTTAAGGACGTTCCGTGGTCAAAGCATCCGACGTTTGAGGGAGTGGAGCTAAAGCATATACTCACGTCAAAGGAGACGGGTGGTGCTTACAGCTTTCATCTTGTTAGGATAGCGCCAGGTAAAAGCATTCTAGATCATATTCATGATCCCCAATTGGAAACACATGAAGTGATTGCGGGAAAAGGGACTTGTATTAACGATGGGCTTGAGATCGCGTATCTGCCCGGAGTCATCTCGGTTATGCCGCCCCAAGTGCATCATGAGATTCATGCAGGTGAAGAAGGATTGTTTCTGTTCGCCAAGTTTCTTCCGGCTTTGTGCTGATTTTTAGCTTGGAAATAACAAGATCCCGGGTCAAATTATCCCGGGATCTTTTGCGTTGCGGCCTGCTTTGAATTGACCGAAGTTTCCATCTTTGATATAATCCAAGGTGGGAATTTTATAAGCCGATTTCTGCTTTGAAACGAGTGGTAACATGATTAACTGAACGATATTTTTCGGTTTATCATGCGGTAGGGGAGGGTATCAATGATTAAGTTGCAACAGGTGACGAAGGAAAACTTCTATGCATGCCTTGAGCTCGAAAGGGAAGAATGGTTTTTTGTCGGAGATTCGTATGCCGTTTTGGCGAATGCTTATCTGTACAGGGAATCATCTTTGGCTTATGCGATATATCTTGACGAAACGATCATAGGCATGGTGATTCTTGATGAAAAAGGAACGGAAGGTGTCTACGAGTTTACGGATTTGTTTATTGCTGATGATTATAAGGGGAAAGGGCATGCCGCAGAAACTGTGGAGGTGATTCTAAATCACTTTAAGCAGAAAGGAGCCAAAGCAGTCCAGATTCAGGTAAATAAAGAAAATACCGTAGCAATTCACGTGTATAAAAAATGTGGATTCGAAGAAGATGGAACAGTGCCTTGGAACAAAGAATTTCTCTTTATGAAAAAGAAATTCGCATAATTTCCTGGATGAATCTTAACAGCGCGTTAAACTGAAAGTCAAAAGTCTATTTTGGTGGCAAAATACCGAAGGATAAGTTACGTTTATTTCACCCGAGCACTATAAACATACCATAAAAGTTGGCGATCAGATCTCCTTTCAAGATGGATCTAGGATAGTAGGATATTTAGAAGTCTTGGAAATATTCAATGATTTGTTGAAAGCATAAGATAAGAATTTTCTGATGGGATTCAGCGCATGCTCACCGGCTTTGCCGCGGGAGTTATGGTGGCGGCTTCGTTCTGGAGCCTTTTACAGCCGGCGTTGGACGGCGCTGGGATAAAAGAGGTATGTTAGAAAATGGATCAGAAGCAACGATCCAAGATGAGCGGTCATCTTTCGGTTTTGCAAGCGTACGATTGGGAGGGCATAATGAAGAAAAACTCAAAATTATTGATTATTTGGATGCTCATGATGACGCTTCTCTCCGGGTGCATCGGCGTGGGAAGCGTAACTTATGATCAGGAGACGGAATCCGTTCAAGCGACGGAATCTAGTCAGGAGACGGAATCCGTTCAAGTGACAGAATCCAGTCAGGAGACGGAATCTGTTCAAGGGGCTGAATCCAGTCAAGCAGCGGGTATGGAAAGCCCTGAGGATTTGATACGGTATGAGGTGGAAGACACTCTGTCATTGGATCGCTATGAGGCATTCTATAGGTTCGTGTCAAAATCAAGAGATGACGAATGGGCGTCATTCCAGTGTAGCGATTTTGATGGGAAAGATGGCACTGAGTTCTTCGCCATGAAAAATGAACCAGATGGCTCTGAAGAGGGGAAAAGGCGGTATTTTGTCATATATTGGGAGGATCAAAAACTTATCGTTACGGAAATGGATCCTTCGGCGAAGAGCGTTCACGGGGTGCGGTTGAACCAAATGAGATACGTGAACAAAGACACCATACTTGACGATCTTTTTGAAAGGATTCCTGACAAGGAAAGACAAAATGAACTGGCGCTCGCGAAGAGACAAGAGGAGGAGCAGAATCTCTTTCATTTGATCGTCGAACTTGTATGGATAGATGATAACTGGTCTAAGCAATCGAAGGATAGTTGTGATGCGATCAAGGATTACTTAGTCGTATCTAACTTGGGAGAGAAAATAAACTATCAGCGTTCTAATAAAACCTTCCAACACAGGATGTCCATAACGGAAGTGACGGAGTTTTACAAGGAAATTTTTGGGATTGAAAGACTGTACGATCTTACCCATGACAGCACTTCTGAGGTCGGCGTGCGTAGAATTAATGAGTATTTGTACGGTTATAATGGGGTTGGCTGGGGCGATTACGCCGAGATCAAAGACGTGGAGAGAAGTAATAGTGAAGTGATCATCCATGCGACCATCATGAACGCATACGCAGATGAACGCATGGCAGAAATGACGGTCAACTTGACGCCGGATGACGGAAAATATGCATACCAGCTTCAAGGTTATGAAGTTTCGTATAATTTCTGCTTCGACCCGGAAACAGGCAAAAAGCTGGAGGAGTTCAAGACAGATGATCTTCGGATTCAATATTTCTTGGAGGAGAAGCGAAGTGTCGGTGGGACTGTCCCAGTGATCAAGAATCTGTATTTTAGGGAGAATGACGAGAAGCAGTTCACGGCAAACGCAAAGAAGCTTCTGACGGAGCTAAAAAAGGAATATAATGCCAATCCGGGAAGTGACGGAAGCAACATTGCCGTCAAGAGTACCTTGCTTGCAGAATATGAATTTGCCAATAACTCCATAATTCTCATTTACGAGGATGCGGTATATGGTAAGGTTCCACCCCAAACGGGTAACGGCTCAGAATACGGATATTACCTGAATTATTATGTTTTGACTCCCGGCAACGTGTTTGAGTCCGGTGAACTTTTCCATTATAATGAGTCGTTTGGCAAGATGCCTGCAGACAGAAAAGGAAGTTCTCGCTGTTGTCATTATTTCCTTGGAAATGATCCGATGGGGAATCTTAAGCTGGATGGTTATAAGTATGTTGCCCAGTCGGAGGATTTTTCCAAAGAGACCATGTTTTACGCGTCAATTGGCCGAAGGCACGACATGACGTTCGATGAAAACGGCGGTGAGAATTACGATGAAGATTATTACATATATGGCGCATTCTTTTATCCAGACGGAAGTAGATTTTTAAATCTATATGATACTTGGCAGGTTGCTACTTTGAATTATATTTCAAACGGTTTTTCCCTTAAGACGTCCGATGGCGTCCCCTTGTTTGAGGAAAGAATGGGGACTTGGGATTCACGCTATTATGTCGAAGGGAAGGGATTGAACTATAGACAGGTGATACCGAATACCACGGAGACGGTCTGTGACGTTACGCTCGGCGCAAATGCAAAACTGATCGGACAAATTGAACGTTGGAGTTGGACGAGAGGGCGCATCATGGTAGATCTGGTATTCTGCACAGACGACGCAGAAGTGAGTTTTAACCTGTACGATTACGAGATTTATTGGTAAGCGGTTGGATTTGCCCGTGAAGGAGTAGACCATGGTACGCATAAATACTGATTCAAATGAAAAGTCTGCAAGTGAAGGGGACGATTCCTTAAGGATTTATCTTGAAGACGGGGAGATCAAAATAAAAGGGACCATTCATCTTGGCTATATAGGTTCCTTTCAAGATTCACAGATTGAAATCGCAGACTCCTTGGAAGAGATAAGAGAATGGGACATTGTAGAGGAATATTATAATCCGGAGTGCTCGGATGAGGAGCTTATCGATTTCTTAAACACATACTTCAGAACGTTTATCCAAAAAATAGAACAGAATCTTGATAATATCAATGGTACCTTTTTGCTGCAAGTATTTACGGACATGGATAACTGTGAATTGGACTTCATGACGATCGACGGACTGTTTGATGAAGAGAAGCTGTTTTACGGGAATGAAGAGGACATAGCTGAGATCTATAATCCCGTAAGGACGGGATTGCACAGTCTTTCCCCGTACCTCGAGACGCCCAATGACGGTACCATTCCCAAAGGGCATTTAGAGAGTCTTCTCCGGTCTTTTTATCCGACGTTTAACTTTGATCATTTTTTTCAAAACATTGTTCCAGAATACGTCGGATTAGATGACGGGGAGATCTCTTTCCAATGTTCGGATAATTTTGATTGTGCAATTCTATGTGGCGCATATGCGGTTTTGGATGAAGAACTGGCCTTCTCGGATTGGCATAATTATTAGATGGGTAGATTTCGGAAAGACAGGGAGGCGGTCATTCTTTACGGATGCGACGAGTGCCGGCTTTATGCGGCGGCACTTGCGATCGAGGAACTGGTAAATAAATAAGGGGGAAATATCAATGAAGTTTAAGTTTATTAAAAAGAAGATTCATGCAAGGAGCCTTGGTCTGGTGATTGCATCATGCCTGCTTTTATGTGCCTGCACGAATATGGCGACTGGAGCTGACGGGCAAGACGGAACCGTGACTGGTGACGGGGTAGAGATCAGCAGTACGGTGGAAGGAAACGGAAGTGGCTTAGGTGGAAATGGCGGTGCCGAAGGTATCGGGAGCGTCATTAGCGGAGACAGCGAGGATGGTCCTTTGTTTGACGATGCGACGATCTTCCGGGACGTGGAGAACGGCAAGGAACTGGCCGGGATCCTGAATGAGATCGTGGCAGGGGGCCAGCTATATCCCGTGAAGGCGCAGGAGGCGTGGACTGATTTCTCCATTTCAGCCAAAATAAAGAAGGGCAACAAAATGATCAGCAAGGTAAACATTGACGGTCAGAGCGTACTCCGGATCGGGAATACCTATTATCCTTATGATGAAAGGCTGGATAAATTCGCACCTGGAGATGCCCTGACGGATGAAGTGATCAACCGGCTCCTCTGCCAATCCGTGGAATGCAATGAGCCCGTGGAGGACATGGATTACGTAGCTTTGGCAGAAAAGCTTGTCTATCCCTGGCTTGACACGCTAAAGACGGAAGAGGGAAGATACAAGTTGGAAAAATATACGCCGGATCATACCACGCTGGAAGCCAAGGGCTATGTGGGAAATGGAACGGAGTTTTGCGCATCGGTTTATTTCGAGACGGACATAGAGGATGACGCTTCGGCCTTTTACAGCAAGGACGGTTATGATACGTTCTATCATTATTACCATGGCCCCATGGTCTACGTACGGTGCCATTATGAGAATGGTCGCTGTGAGGTGGTGGATTATGACGATGCATTCCTTGCGGATCTCACAAGTGATCTAAACGGAACCAGTGCAGGTGCCGGTCCATATCCCACGTTTTGGGAGTTTTATGATGACGCAGAGAACCTGGAGAAACTGATGAAGGAGGCGAAAAGACCGCAGGACGGAGAACCGGTGGCAGGATCTCCCATTATGCTCGCAGACGGACAGATCGGATATGTCTTCATTTGCCCCCGGAATGGTGCAACGTGGGACGTGCAGGGCAAATCCTACGGGGTATTTGACAATTATTTCAGTACGGCGCAGGAGGCGACCTATTCATCCCCCATTGATTACAAGGATGGCTCCGGTGCCTGTACGGAACAATACGGGAAGTCCTTTGATCTCATCTGGGACGACTACAACGGTGACGGTAATCCGGAATATGCCATCAAGCAGGATGCAGAGGATGAGGATGAAAACGGTGCGCGTTATGAAGTGCGCTGCATGTCCAATGACATGACGCCCCGCAGCAGCCGCTTTGATTTTTACATGGCCGGCAGGCATGAAGAGTGCATTCACCTGCAGATGACAGAATCAGGAGTCGTCATTTGGGATTTGGTGGATGGCGTGATGACGCCGAACAAGAGTGTTGACGACTTCAGAATGTATTCCAGACGGTATTACTTGCCGGGAAACATGAGGGGATATACCGACGAGCAGGAGATTCAGTGCTTTTTCTGGAACAATACGAACAAAGAGGTTTCCACTGGCAGCACTTACTACGTCGAGCGTCTGGACGGAGAAGAGTGGGTAAAGGTGTCGGAAGAAAAAAAGATAAAGAGCGTAAAATGTCCGGCTTACAGGGACGTAACGCTGACTTTTGACATATCGGACGTTCCGCGCAAGAACGGTGAGTATCGCATTGTGCTCGGAGAGGAGAAGGTTTGCGGAGGGTTCTATTTCCGGGGCGACAGGATCAGTGCCCGGATCCTGCAGGATAAAACTTCCGTAACCATTATCAACGACGGCACGGCATCCCTCAGAATCTATGATCTGTGCTGGATCAAGTATGGACAGGAGGCAGGCAAGATTAAAAACAATGGGGGAAAGGATTTTGGTATTGTTCCCGCCGGCGAGAGGAAAAAGATAGCACTTTCTCCCCTGTCAACCTTTGATGGAATGTATTCCGTCAGGGCGGACGTGGGTATGATTTTGGAGAGTGATGCGGTGGAATACCGTTACTTCCAGTATTTTGGCGATGCGACAGTTTCAGAACGCGACGGAAAGATTGTGCTTACAGTGGACGTCAAAAAGGACGTGACCGGTGACGCGAGCGTTGAGTGGTTTACGGGGAATGACTGGGAAAGAACGGGGCTTGTGACGGAAAACCTGGAGCTGAAGGCAGGAAAGCAGGAGATCGTCTTTACTAACCGCTCGGAGATAGACCTGAATTCCGAGGAGTATGAGGAATTCTACCAAGGTTTTATAGAGGAGCTTTCCAAAGCGGAAGAGGACGGCATGCTGGACCAGCTAAGTGAAGAGGAACGGGAGCAATACAGAAAGCTTGCGAAAATGAGCAAGGAGGAATTCTTTTATTACATATCGGGAACGGTTCCCAGTGAAACCTTGCTGACAGCCCCCCTGAGAATTAAGATCGCGAATGAATACGTCTACGTCAACCTGCAGTAGCCGAAAATAAATCCAGCACATAGGGGTTTGTTGCTCCCGTAGGCGAGATGGAAAGCGGAAGGCAACAAAAGCAGCTAAAAAAGGATAATTTGTTGCTTATATAGGCGAAATGGAAAGCAGAAGGCAACAAAAGTAGCTGAATAAGGATAATTTGTTGCCTATATAGGCGAAATGGAAAGCGGAAGGCAACAAAAACAGCTGAAAACCAGGAAATAGTTGCCTATATAGGCGAAATGGAAAGCAAAAGGCAACAAAAACAGCTGAAAAAGGATAATTTGTTGCCTATATAGGCGAAATGGAAAGCAGAAGGCAACAAAAGCAGCTGAAAAAGGATAATTTGTTGCCTATATAGGCGAAATGGAAAGCAAAAGGCAACAAAATCAACTGAAAAAGGATAATTTGTTGCCTATATAGGCGAAATGGAAAGCAGAAGGCAACAAAAGCAGCTGAAAAAGGATAATTTGTTGCTTATATAGGCGAAATGGAAAGCAAAAGGCAACAAAAGCAGCTGAAAAAGGATAATTTGTTGCTCCCGTGGGCGAACAAAGTGGAACGAACGGCGAAAACCAAGGAAAATCTAATTTTCGCTGTTTCTCTAAGGCAAAAGGGGAACTGTCGTGAGGATGAGATTGGGAGAGGGAAAGTCAGATGGAGCTATGGGATTTATATGACAGTGAGAGAAAACCGTTAAATCGCACGCACGTAAGGGGAGAGGCGTTTGCGGAAGGCGAGTATTACGTGTGCGCGGAGGTGTGGATCAAGAATTCCAAAGGAGAGTTCCTCATCACAAAGCGGCACCCCGATAAGAAGGCAGGAAATCTGTGGGAATCTACGGGCGGCGGCACCCTGGCAGGGGAAAGCACGAAGCAATCCGCGATCCGGGAATTGCAGGAAGAGACGGGCATCCAGGCGAAGGAGTCAGAGTTGCAACTTATCGCTACCTATCAGCATAAAAATTATTTTCAGGATTTGTTTCTGCTAACCAAGGACATAGAGCTTTCAGAGGTTGTCCTTCAACCGGAAGAGACCATAGACGCAAAGTGGGCATCGGAAGAAACGATCCTGCAAATGATCGAAAACGGCGAGTTTGTATACTCGGTTGGGCAACGCTTTAAGGCCTATAAAAAAGAGTTCTTGTATTAAAATGCGACGGGATGGAGGTTTTTATGGAGATCGTCAGGAGCGTATATACGGATTTAATATTTCATATTTTCGCACACATGAAAGTGGGCAATGCTTCAGACATATATGATGAGGCGTATATTGCGAGCGTTGAAAAGGAATTAGGACGCAAAACGGTGATACCGGAAAGCGTTACTGCGTATTATTGTGCGAATTTTGAGAGATTGGCTTTTGTGAATTTCCTGCCGTATTTTATGGCCAAGAGTGCGGATGAAGTGTGTTTCATGATACGGCAGGTTGGAATGACGACGGAAGAGGACGTGGCAAAGTTTATTGATCCTTTTTGCGACGTGATAAAAGAGCTTTCGGCAGATTACGTTGATTACTGGGAGCGAAAAGCTAAGAAACGGCAGGCTTCCTTCGAAGAATTGAAGTCTTACGTCAATGAACAGGCATCTGTGATGAGCCGGTTTTTTGAGAATTTGCATGGAATGACAAACACAAAACTCATGGTCATCATTTCTGAGGGTTTAAGGTGTAACGGAAGGGCAACCATCATGGGAGACACATGCATAGTAATCTTGCCGATGCCGAGCGAACAGTATTCCATGCCGCAGATTTTCATGCAGCTTGTTCATGAGTGCACCCATATGATTACGGATCCCCTGCTTGCTTCCATACGGATGGATGATGGCAGTCATGACGTTGCCGAATACCAGGTGATGCTCTTCGATCTGTGGCTGTTTGAGCGGGACGACAGTAAATTACGTGACGAATACGTAAAATGGCTCTCGCAGGAAACGCTGGACGAATGCGATCAGAAGCTTTCTGAGGAGCAAAAGAAAAAGCTAAGGGCTTTGTTATTTTAAATCAAAAAGGAGAGCGTAAAGATGAAGCTGGAAAAGCTGGTTGGAGACCGATTTAAGGAGAAACCGTCCGACTGCGTTGTGGACAGCCATGCATTCGAAAAGGCACCGTTGGAGGACGCTGCCTCCGTTATCGAGAATTTGTTTAAAACCTTATAAAGTCTTTCCCAGATCAGCGGCGTGAAGGGAATCGGTTAAGATCTGATCAAAATATCTTGACGTAAATTAGGTAATATGTTACTGAGAAAAGCCTGGGCGTAACCATTGAAACAATTATGAAAATGGAAAGGAATTTGAAAAAGATATGAAGAATTTAATCGTTTATACCTCTCAGACGGGATTTACCAAGAGATATGCCGAGTGGCTGGCGGAAAGAATGAATTCGGACCTATTTGACCTGAAGGACGCGCAAAAGAAGGATGACAGTTTCTTTCAGGATTATGAGACGATCACCTATGCAGGATGGGCCATGGCGGGGAGCGTTGTCAAGGTGAAGTGGTTTTTGGACAAGGCGGCGGCTTGGAAAGAAAAGCGTCTTGCGATCATCATCGTCGGCAGCAGCCCGAATGACAATCCTGACATGGATGCTTCAATCAGGACGTTCCTTTCGGAGGAACAAAAAAAGTATATTGAAGTCTTCTATTGTCAGGGCGGCCTGAATTATGACAAAATGAAAGCACCATCAAGACTGGCCATGAAAATGTTTGTGGGTGCCCTCAAGAAGAAAAAGGACGAGAAGTCAAGGCAGATGGGAGAATTTCTGTCGAAATCCTATGACATTGCAGATGCCAAGTATCTCGATCCCGTGGTAGCCTATCTTCAGGGGGAATCGGAATGAAATATGACAATATCACCAAAGCGTCATTCGTGAGGCGTCCGAACAGATTCATCGCGGAGGTTGAGGTAGAGGGCCGCAGGGAAATCGTTCACGTTAAGAATACGGGCAGATGCAAGGAACTTC
Organism: uncultured Lachnospiraceae bacterium; assembly: GCA_946414885.1. Taxonomy (GTDB): domain Bacteria; phylum Bacillota; class Clostridia; order Lachnospirales; family Lachnospiraceae; genus Acetatifactor. The sequence goes on along the minus strand of CAMKQH010000036.1, from coordinate 17,862 downwards.
TGCTGCCAGGCCGGGAGGTATGGCTGACGGCGCCAGGGACCCCGGACAGAAAGACAAAGTATGATCTGGTGGCAGTTAAGAAGGATAACGGAATCCTGTTTAATATTGACAGTCAGGCGCCGAACAAGGTGGTGAAGGAGTGGCTGGAGGACCAGGGATGTGATAAAGTAATACCAGAGTATACCTACGGTGCTTCGCGGATTGATTTCTATATGGAGCGGGGCGGCGAGCGTTATCTGATGGAAGTGAAGGGATGCACGCTGGAAGTGGACGGGATTGGTTATTTTCCCGACGCACCCACGGAGCGAGGGGTCAAGCACCTGCGGGAGTTGACGGCTGCGTTAAAGGACGGCTACAGGGCAATTTTGGCATTCGTGATCCAGATGGACGGGGTATCCGTGGTGAAGCCAAACACGGCCACGCATGCAGAGTTCGGCGTAGCCTTGGAGGAGGCGAAGGCTGCGGGGGTGGAAGTGCTGTTCCTGAAGTGCCACGTGGAGCCAGATTCCTTGGTGATCACGGACGGAAATTTCGGCAGTTCAAAAGGAAAAGGGACGAAGGTCTAAATATTCAGTATGATCTGGAAAGGGTATGGGGAAAGCATATGAAGATGGAGGAAGAGAAGAAATTTATCAGGGATAATACCGTTACCAAAGAGGAGTTTTTGGCGCAGTTTGAAGATGCGACGACGGAGATCACCGTACTGATCCGGTCTGCATGGAAAAAAGGTGCCAGACCGTTCCCGCTTTTTGGCAAGGAAGCCTTGGCAAACATTGATTACATGGTTCCGTGGATCAAGGATGCCGAAGGAGCACTGGGTTCGTTCGGATCGGTCTATTGGTTCACGAAGAAGAGTATTTTTGGCTATCCCTATAAGCCTGTTTTCAAAGAGGGATTCATATACCGCCTCCGCGTCAGGCCGGGCCGTTTTTCGGACCGTCCCAAGTTCCGGTATTTTTTCCTGGAAGAAATTCTGGAAGAGGACGTGGATCTTTTGAAAGATGACGGTATTTATCAAAACGCACTGAATGACTATTACAAGGATTGTGAAGACAAGGCCAGGGAGATGCGCGTTTACGTCACAAGGGACCTTGACGTATCCAAGGCAGTGCAAAAGGCGCAATTTCATATTGCGAGAGCCGTAACGGGAATTTCCGCGATCCGTTTTATGGAAAGCGGGAATGGGCAAATGATCGAGGGGCTTTTGGAGATTCCTTATGATAACAGGGAACACGATGGAAACAGAAATCTGAAACTTAAAGCCGGAACCATCTACTGGATAACGGCAAGAAGGCGTACTGGCCGGGATAAGGAAAACACTTTTATCCTTAAGCAGATCCTGGAGGAAAACATAAAAGACGAGGAGTTGATCAAACTTGCTGAGGAAGCACGGACTCCCGGCAGTTGGCACGTTGACGGTCTTGATGAATTTTACGTAAAAAATGGTGAGGCGGAAGGACACATTCTTTGGGATGATTCAGATGAGACAAGTGGCGTTGACCTTGTACTGATCTGTGACGTGGATAATCCTAAGACTGCCGTCGGTGCCACGCCGCACCTCTTGAAAATCCTTGCGGACAGGGAGGCGTTCAAAGCAAAACTGTTTGACGCCGTGGTTGACCACATGGCGGATGAGAATGGAATGATCGATACATGGGAAGGCGAGAGCGAAGGTGACGTATCCCTTACCACGGAAGAGTTCGTCAAGAGATTGAGCATTGACATGATCCTCTTAAATCCGGACGGAACGGGTTACGTTGAGGTTGGTCTTGACGAAATGTTCACCGATCATTGCCTTGAAGTGAATTTCAACGCGGATGGATCTTTTGAGGTACAAGGACTGATGGGGTAGGCATGGTTGGAAAACCAAGGCGGACAAAACGGAGCAAGATGGGACAGGAATTCCGGCGGGGCAGCGCGTATGATGGACTTAAGGAAGGGGAATAACGATGGATTGGGTGAGAATGATCAATCAGGCAATCTCGTTCATGGAGGAACGGCTGACGGAGAACGTCACGCTTGCAGACGTGGCAAACAGCGTGAATCTTTCCGCATTTCATTTTCAGAGGGCGTTCTCGCTGCTTACGGGAATGTCGCCGACGGAATATCTGCGGAAAAGGCGTCTTTCGCAGGCTGGCGTTGAACTGGCGGACGGAGAGAGCAAGGTGATCGACGTTTCGTTAAAGTACGGATATGATTCTCCGGAAAGCTTTACGAAGGCTTTCACGAGATTTCACGGATCTTCGCCCATGCAGGTAAAGAACGGGAGCTCCATTCGTTTCATGAATCGTTATACCGTCCAGATCAAAATTGACGGAGGTTGCATCATGGAATACAAGATTGAAAAATGGGATGCCGTGGACTTGCTTGTTCATGCCAGGGCTTTTCACGCGGAGACAAGCGAGCAGGAGATTCCTGCTTTCTGGGATGCGTATTATGCTGACGAGGAACTGCGCAAGATTCCGGGATATCTCGGGGTATGCGCACAACAGAAAACGGAGGGCGACGAGTTCCGCTACGGGATCGGATGTAAGGCATCGGACGTGGAAGGCGTTCCGGAAGGGTTTGAGATCCTTCACGTCCCGGAGAATACCTGGGCAGTCTTTAAGTGCGTGGGCCCCATGCCCAAGGCGATCCAGGATACTTGGGAAAAGATTTACAGGGAGTGGCTGCCCGTGGCGGATTACGAGCTTGTGCCCGACTATGACATTGAGAATTATCTGCCCGGAGACCCGTCGTCAAGGGATTACGTCAGCGAAATCTGCATACCCGTAAGGAAGCGATTTAAAAGCGAAATGAAATGAGGCTAAGTATCGCGAAGCGATTTGACCAAGGAGGAGAAGAATGGATCGTTCCGTTTTAGAGTGGCTGTTGGAGGAAGATACTCCGGAGGTAAGGCTCAGAACGCTGAAGGAGTATGAGAAGTTGCCGGATGATGACGTGAAAGTCATGGAATGCAAAAAGAAGCTGTTGCAGAGTAAGACGTACGAACGCGCATTAAAGAAGCTTCATAAGAACAAGCCCTGGGAGAAATATGATGCCATCATGGCCTTTGCAGAATGGGGTCTGACCCGGAGTGACATAGGCAGTGACATAGACGATGAAGTGTTTGGGCTGATCGAGAGCACGGGATTCAAGATGCTGTGCGGCGAACCGCTTTTGCTCCGGAACCTTGTCAAACTGGGGTATGATCAGGAAGAAATCGTGAAAAAGGAAATTGGCCTCATGCTGGGCAAAATCAAGGAGGACGGAGGCTTTGGATGCATCAGCACCAACAAGAAGATCAATGATCCGAAGAAGCCGCATAAGAGCTGCGCGCGGCTTACGGTGGAATATCTCTTGCTGGTTGCGGAGCTGCACCTTTTGGGCTACAAGGTGGAGTGCGAGAGCGCGCTGGTACGTTATTTTACAAAGCGAAACGTCTTTTACCGTACGGATGACGTGAAAACGCCCATGGTGGACGTGATGCTTGGCACCTTCTATCCTTATGACCCGATCAAGATTGGATCACAGAGCATCCTTTATGCGCTTAGGGTGTTGGGATGCGAGCCGGATTCCGAGGCCATGCAGGCCGGTTACAAAGTGCTGGACCAACACCGGCAAGGCAACGGCAGATACGTTCTGACGGCGTCCAAAAGCGTGCCTGCGTTTAAGGCCGGAAACGTTGGGGAAGAGAACAAGTGGGTAACGCTGTATGCTTGCATGGCAAAGGAGTAAGGACATATAAGTCGGCAAACCGCCTGGGATAAAACCTAGGCGGTTTTTTGTTTCGGATCTTTGTATTTGGGCTGGTTGAGTCGTTGCGGAAACTTATAATTTTGTGATAAGATGAATTAAATGGCGTGGATTTTTCGTAAGACATAGAAGAAAGCATGGAGAGACGGAGCATGGACGAAAAACAGTTGCTTGAGATATTGAAGACGCAATATGGGATGGAAGGTGCTTCCGTGGAATTTCTGCGGGAGGGCGGTGGGCATACGTACGTCGTAAACGCGAAGCAAGAGAATGCAAAGCAAGTAACCATGAAGCAAGAAAATGCGGAGCAAAAGTATCTTGCAAAGGTGATTGGCGACGCGTTTGCAGATACGGCAAGGCAGTCCGTATCCGTCATGAGATACTTGGAAGAAAATGGATTTCCAGTGCCCAAAACCATCCTGACGAAGGATGGAGATGCATTTTTTGAAATGCACGGGGACTTATTCGTTCTCATGGAGTTCATCGACGGTGATGAGCCGGACATGGAAAAACATGCAGCGGAGGTTGGCGAGTTGGTTGGGAGATTTCATCAACTGATGGAGAAATATCCCAGAGAAACCGTCACGCGCGGCAAGGAATTTTTTATCGGACGGTACCTGGAGTTCCTTCGGAAAAAGGGATATCCTCGGCTGGCAGATTACGAAGAGTTGGGAGATCGCCTATGGGAAAAGGTCGGAAGACAGTCGCTTGGAATTTGCCACGGGGATCTGCACAGGGGAAATCTTATGCAGAGCGCGGACGGAAAGATTTACTTAACGGATTTTGACACCATCTGCCGGGCTCCCATCATGTTTGACCTCATGGTCGCGTGCGACGTGACGAATTATTTTAATCTGCAGCCGGAGGACGTGGAAACCACAAAACAGGTGTGGAAAGAGTTCTTGGCTGGTTATTCGAAGTATCACATGCTTAGCCCTGAAGAAATCGGATCATTTCCTGATTGGGTGTCGATCAGGCATTTTCAGCTTCAGGCCACGATACTTGAAATCTATGGCATCGACTGCATCGATGAAGGCTTTATCGATTCACAGTTAAGCTGGCTTCGCAAATGGAAACAGGAGGTTTGACATGCGGGATGCAAAAGTTTTTCAAAATGGATTCGGAAGTTAATTATCTGGATGGAGAATAAGAAAAAGACAATGATGAAAGACAAGCAAAAGATGAGTTTTGCCGGCAGTCCGAGAAAGAAAATAAGGGGTCAAAAGAGAAGGCTGAACGCGTTGCTTCGGCGGATTGATGAGTTGCAAATCCCGGCTGGGAGAGATGACGTGATGAAGCATCTTCACGTTCCGTCCTCGCAATGGATTGAAATGCCGAAGACTTCTGGCAAGGTGAAAACGGAATTTTGCCGCAAATGGATCTTTAAAACAGAGGAGTTCGTGCGTCAAATGGCAGATCAGGATGGGTTCCACAGAGTGGTGGCAGCGATTTCTTATCCGGAATTGTGGAATTCAGAGATCATCATCTTCTATGACGAGGAATACTATCATTCTTTCTGGAACCGCAAGGGGCCTTATCAAACCTGGACGCGCATGGAGAATCGATCATTTGCCGCGGAAAGAGGGATCAAAACGGAGCTGACCGAAAGAGGATATTTCGAAGAATTGGTGGATGAAGACTTTACCTATAAAGGGTTTCTGTGGTTTTATGAGTGACTTGGTTCGTGACCGCAATCAAAAGAAATTGGAACTGAGTCAACTGGGAGCAAGAATTTGGCAGCGACAGGAAAAAGAGGGGAGGCTGCACTTATGAAGCTTGTGTTAAATGGCGGAGGAGTCGGAGAGGCCGTTGCATCGGCAAGGCAATTGTTGAATGGCATCATCGATCATACAAAGAAGATTTTGTACGTTCCGCTCGCGTGGCCGGATCCGATGTTTGAAGGTTGTCTGGAATTCATGACGCAGGAATTGTCCGACGTGGAGAAAGCCGGGATCGACATGATAAAAACGCCGGAAGAATTGATGGAGAAGGATTTTAACGACTATGCCTGTCTGTACGTTGGCGGAGGGAATACTTATAAGCTGTTGAATGATCTGAAGGACAGTGGGGCTTTTGGGAAGTTGAGAAAGTATCTTCTGGAGGAGGATGGGATCGTTTATGGCGGTTCCGCCGGCGCCATTATCTTTGGCAGGGACTTGGACTCCTGCAACCTGGATGACGCGAACGAGGTCGGATTAATTGACAATGCGGGCTTTGACTTGATCGGCGGTTATTCCCTGTTGTGTCATTACACAAGCAGGGAACCTGAGCGGACGGAGCAAAGCAGGCAGTATTTGTTGGAATTGTCGAAATCGAAGCCAGTATATGCGATCCCGGAGGAGGATACCATTTTCGTGGATGACGGGAAGATAAAAATCATGGGGAGCAGACCCTATTCGGAGTTTGTTGACGGAAGGGAAATCGTAAAGAGTCTTTAGGTTGGAATTGACCGTGGTTTCCAAGTTTGATACACTGGAAATGGTGGGGTTTAAAGTAACGTTGTTTTGGCTTTGAAGGGGGATAAGCAAACGTAAAATGGATTAAAAAGGAGACGTTATGGGAGGCGTAACGGAATCGGGATTCTGGATTGTTGCGGCAGTCGTTGTCGTGGCGGTACTGATGATCCTTGTCGTGAGAAAGAAGCAGTTGATCCGGGGCGAAGGCTTTCGCAAACTGCTTCACTTTATATGCCTTATACTCTTAGGTGTTTGGACGTACGTTTTTCCAACCTGGAAAGAATCCGTGATCGGGATGGCATTGTTTGTCATAGTTATCTTTCCCGTTTTCAAATTGTTGGAGAAAACGAAGTGGTTTGAAAAATTTCTCGCAGCCCGGAAAAAGGGAGAGCTGGCAAACAGTCTGGTCCTTACGGGCATAATGTTTATCTTGGTCACGTTAACGTGCCAGGGATTGTTTGGCAGTAAGCTTCTGACGATCACCAGCATCTACGCCTGGGGGCCGGGTGATGCAGCGGCCGCCTTAATTGGTAAGAAATTTGGAAAGCATAAGATTGGGCAGGACAAGCTAAAGAGCGCAGAGGGAACGGCGGCCATGTTTGTAACTGCTTTCGCCTGTGTGGCGATCCTTCTAGGCATCTACGGGGAGTTATCCCTGGGAATCCTTCTTGTGACGGCACTTGTGACGGCATTAGGCGCGGCTGCTTCGGAGTTTTATTCCAAGAATGGCAACGATACCATTATCTGTCCGCTGACGTCCATGATTTTATTGTCAGCGACGCTTTATTTATCCGGAAACTTAGCATTTGCATTTTAGGGGGCGGCATGGAAAAAGAGGAATTGAACGGAAAGGACCGCAAATCATTTCGGACTTTATTGACGTCGGTCCTTCTAAGCGCGTCCGGACCGATCGTGTTAGGCGCAGGATTGATGGTGGGACACAGTTCCACGCAGATCGCGGATTTTGCGAGGAGAACCGCGGAGCTCATCGCTTTGATCGTGGCACTTGTCACGTTTTGCATGACAGAGAATAAACCGCAGCTGGCAAAGGCGCAACAAGAGGCCATCAAGAAAAAAGGAAACGTCATCGTGGGCATTATCATGTGCGTCAGCGGCCTGCTCATGCTTTTGATTCTTTTTGTCTTTGGCCAAAAGGACAAGGGAAACGTCGTGCCGGCACTGATCATCTCGCTTTTGGGCGTGCTGTTTAATTCCATTTTTTTTATCAGATATACAACGCTTTTCAAAAAAACCGGCAATAGCATTCTGGAGGTGCAGGGAAGGCTTTACGGGGCCAAATCCTTGGTGGACGTCTGCGTTTCCAGTTCTTTGGCAATCATCTTGATCTTTCCGCTGTCAAATGCTTCGGTAATTTTTGACAGGATAGGTACTTTTGTTGTTTCCGTCTATATGATCTTTTGCGGCATCAGAACGATCAGGGAAGTTTACGTACGGTGCGAGGGGGATAACCAATGACAAAGTGGATCATTGTTGTTGACGATGACGTTGCGAATTTGAAGATCGCAGGTCACGTTTTGAGCAAGAATAACATTCGCGTTACGGCGCTCAAGTCCGGCAAGACCTTTCTGGAATACGTGGAAGAAAAAGGCATGCCGAACCTGATTCTTTTGGACGTCAAGATGCCAGAGATGGACGGCTTTGAAACGCTTATGAAATTGCGTGAGTTGGAAGAGCAGAAGGGTCTTATGAAAACCCCCGTCATTTTTCTCACTGCGGATGAAGACATTGACACGGAGACAAGGGGCTTTGAGGTTGGCGTGGCGGATTTTATCCGTAAGCCCTTTAATCCGGAGGTTCTCTTAAGGCGCATCGACAACGTCATGTCAAGCAATCAGGAGATGCGGGATTTAAGGAGCGAAGCGTCCATGGATAAGCTGACGGGGCTTCTCAACAAGGCTGCGACGAGGACGGAATTGTCCAGAATTTGTTCGAACGCCACGGGCTGCCTTATGATGATCGATCTTGATTCCTTCAAGCTTGTAAATGACATCTACGGTCACGAGATGGGTGACAGGATCCTTGTGACGTTTTCCGGTCTTATCCGCAAAAGTCTTCCGGCCGAAAGCCAGTGCGGGCGCATCGGCGGTGACGAGTTCGTTGCTTTCGCGACGGGCGTGACGACGGAGGATCAGGTAAAAGAGATTGCGGTAAAGTTAAATGACGACCTGGTTGCTGCGGCAAAGCGGCTGATGGGAGAAGACATGGTGATCCCGCTCGGAACCTCCGTGGGCGCGATCTTTGTTCCGAGATACGGCAACGATTACACGTCCCTTCTTAAGCTCGCCGACAAGGCTCTTTACAACGTGAAAAAATACGGCAGGCACGGTTATGAGATTTACGATGAAGACGCATTTGATGAAGGCGATAACGTGGAACTCGACATCAAAGCGATCTCGGAGATTTTGGGGGAGCGTTCCATTCCGGACGTGGCGCTTCAGCTAGACAGGGAAGCCTTTGCGTACGTTTACCGTTACGTGATCAGATATGCGATCCGGCACAACATTCAGGTTTGCAAGGTTCTGTTCACCTTGAACCCTGCTGACGGCGAACCGGATGCCGCGTATGCCAATCTTGTGGATGAATTTGGAACTCATATCAGAAAATCCCTTCGCAAGTCGGACATTTTCATGAGAAACAACAAGAAACAATACTTTGTGTTTCTCTCTGACGTCAGGGAGGATTCATACAGGAAAGTGGCTGAGCACATTGTTGCCGGCTGGGATGAAAAGCATAACGGGGAGCTTCGGATCACTTACGCGACTGAGTTTGTCAAGGCCAAAAACGAAGGTACAAGATTATGATTAAGAATGACGCGAATGATAATGTCTTTAATTCTTCACATCTGACAGTCCTGATCAGCTATGCGATCTTTTCAGCCGTCCTCATAGGCGAATCACTGATCATGGGCTGGGAATTTTGGATGATCCTTTTGATCGCGGTGAGCAACGTCGTCTGTTGGATTCTTCACATCCAACATGACGTGCCGGATAACGTAAGGATTTGGATCTATTCCGTTCTCATGTCATGCACGTATTTTTTTTATGGCATTCATCTGACCAGCACGTTTGATCTCGCCTTGGTCATGGCTGCCATCATTCTCATCTTCACGATGACGGGCAAGAAAGGCCTGATCACGCTCTGCCAGTTCACTTACCTGGTGACTATGATTTACGAAATTGTCCAGATGGTGATGGCGCACGAAGTCTTCGATGCCTTGATGATCACAAGGCTGATCCTGCATTTCTTCATGGTATTGTTTATCAGCCAGTTTGCAAAAACCTTTATTGACAAGTGGTATCAGGTATCGCTCCGCTCCAGCGACGAAGTCGCCCAGCTCACGGAAGCCACGGAGAGACTGAACGATTTCCTTGCCAACGTATCGCACGAGATCAGAACGCCCGTGAATGCCATCATCGGTCTCACCGGCATCTGCATTGAAAAATCCGTGGATAAAGAGATCACGGATGAAATGATCAACGTGAGAAACGCGGGACATAAGGTTGCGGAGCAGATCAGCGACATTCTGGATTATTCCGAGATCGACAGGAACAGGGCCGTTCCGAACAATGAAGATTACATGCTTTCTTCCGTGCTGCAGGATCTTGTAAACGACGTGAAGCAATATAAGTCCAGGAACGTGGAGCTGATCATCGACGTGGATCCTTCCATTCCCGCAGTGATGAATTCCGACGTTTCCAAGCTCAAGAAGATTCTTAAGGCCTTGATCTCCAACGGTCTGAAATATACGCAGAAGGGCGGCGTGTACGTAAGGATCACGTCCGAGCCGCAGGAATACGGCGTGAACCTTTGCATGGAAATAACGGATACCGGCATTGGCATGTCGGAATATGAGCTGGAAAGAGTTTATGACAGCTTCTATCAGGTGGACTCGGGACGGGCAAGAATGGGCGGAGGGCTTGGCCTTGGCCTTGCGATCACCTCCGGATTCGTATCGCTTCTCGGCGGTTTCATGACCATCGAGAGCAAGCAAGGCGTCGGCACGACGGTACACGTAAGCCTTCCGCAGAAGGTGGTTGACGCGACCAGCTGCATGTCCGTTGCAAATCCCGACCAGCTCTGTCTCGGCGCATATCTTAGATTCGAAAAGTATGCCACCCCTGCCGTCAGGGATTATTATAATTCCATGGTTCTTAACATCGTTAAGGGACTTGGCGTCCAGATGCACCGCGTAAACAATGCGGACAACTTGAGGCTTTTGCGAGAGACTCTTCATTTGACGCACCTTTTTGTGGCGGAAGAGGAATATGACAAGAACGTTGAATTGATCGAAGAACTTGCGAAGGAAATGGTTGTGGCGGTGGTTGCCAACGGCGATTTTGTGCTTCCAAAGAACAGCAACGTCAGAGTGCTTGAGAAGCCGTTCTATTGCTTCCCCGTCGTCTCCATCCTGAACTCCAGCCTCGGTGACAAGAAGGAAGCGGAAAAGAAGCTGCGCTGTGACGGCGTCAGGGCCCTCGTTGTCGATGACGAGTCCATGAACCTTGTCGTTGCAAAGAGCATCTTCAGACGCTACGGCATGAAAATCTGGACGGCGACCTCCGGCCAGGAATCCATTGAAATCTGCCGTGAGAGAGTTTTTGACATTATCTTTATGGATCACATGATGGCCGGCATGGACGGCGTGGAGGCCATGAAGAGGATCCGGACGGACGTCACCGGATTAAACGGATCCATACCGATCGTTGCGCTTACCGCGAACGCCATGAGCTCCGCCAAGCAAATGTTCCTGGCGGAAGGCTTCGATGGGTTTGTCAGCAAGCCCGTCGACGTGGAAGAGCTTGAGCGCGTCCTGAAGCAGGTGCTACCGAAATCTGCCATATCCTTTGCGAAGGAATATAAAAAGGACGTGCCTGACGAGGCCACGGAAATCGAGAAACCGGCGGAAGAGGCCGTCATTGAAAAGGACGTGATCGAAAAGCTGAAGGAGAGCGGGATCGATACCGACGCAGGCATCAAATACTGCATGGGCGACAGGGATTTTTATCAATCGCTCCTGGCCCAGTTTGCGTCCGAAGCGGCGGAGAAGACGGCTTCCATGAAACAATTCTTTGGCGAGCGCGACTGGCACAATTATGAGATACTTGTCCACGCGTTGAAGAGTACTGCCAAGATGATTGGCATGACGGAGCTTTCTGAGAAGGCAAAAGCGCTTGAGATGGCCGCAAAGGAAGGCAAGGAAGACTTCATCCTTGAACATCACGAGGAAGTGATCAAGCGTTATTCCCGCATGGCTGCCGACGTGAAGGAATTGCTGGATGCCGGCTTAGGGGAGGATGACGAGATCCTGGAGTTTGAGCCGCAAGATGAAGACTATTTTCAATGATGGAGGTGCGTAACAAGTGAAAGAGTTATTTGATTATCTTTTCAAGCCCTTCAAACACGATCGCGAAGCCGTAAAATCCGCATACTACGGGTCACTTAGGCCAACGCACGTCATGCTGTCGATCACCTTCATCATGTGTCTGCTCTTTTTGCTTCTGTCGTTTGTCAGACCGGATCTGTTTGGAGAGACGGTTTTCTATCACCGCATTTGCTATGCGATCCTTTTTGCCGCAAGCATCCTGTGGTTTATCTATGCCAGACGCGCGGCGCTGGATTATGAGAACCGATATCGCACCGTGTTTGTCGTGAATGCCGTGATTGGATCGTTCACGTACGCGTGGGCCATCGGACTCGCATTTGTGAATCTGATGGTCCGGAAGGGAATGGACACGACGATCTTTATGACGGTATCCCTTATCGTTCCCCTCTGCGTGTACCTGAACCCGCTGGAGTACATTCTCATTGCGCTTTTGTCCAATGCCGCAATGATCTTCCTGCTATTTTCGGCACCGGTTTTCGGTTGGGAATATAGCTTTACCAATTCCGTAAATTTCGTCGTTTTCTCCGTGTTCCAGATCGCCATGGGCGTGACCATGCTCTATACCAAGTACCGGCTTCACAAACAGCTTGTGACGGCGGCAAGGCAGCATGACGAAATTGAGATGCTCAACAAGGCGCAGAACCGTTTCTTTTCGAACATGAGTCACGAGATAAGGACGCCGATCAATACGATCATCGGCCTAAACGAGATGATCCTTCGCGAGAACGTAAGCGAAGAGGTTGCAGAGGACGCCGCCAACATCAAGGCTGCCGGCAAGCTCCTTCTCAACCTCATCAACGACATTCTCGACATGTCAAAGATCCAGTCCGGCAAGATGCAGCTCACCTATGCGCCTTACCGTTCCGGCAACATGCTCTCGGACATTGTCGGCATGCTGTGGATCAGGGCAAAGGAAAAGAAGCTGGAATTTCACGTTGACGTATCGCCTGACGTTCCGGCAGAGCTTGTGGGCGACGAGGTCCGGGTGAAGCAGATCCTCATCAACGTGCTCAACAACGCCATCAAGTACACCAAGGAAGGTAGCGTGTCACTCTCCGTCCAGTGTGAGAAGAAAGAGAATAAGGTCTGCAACGTGATTTACACGGTTTCCGATACGGGCATTGGCATCAAGACGGAGGACATCCCTTATCTTTTCTCTGCGTTTAAGCGCGTGGACGAGAATGCAACGCGTCACATCGAAGGTACGGGACTGGGGCTTTCCATTGTGAAGCAGCTGGTGGATCTCATGGGCGGAAAGGTCACCGTCAACAGTGTTTACACAAAGGGTTCGACCTTCATCATCGAGATCCCGCAAAGGATTGAGCGGGAAGGAAACGTGGGCGAATATGACTTTACGAAGGTTGACGTAAAGACAAGGCCGGAGTACGTTCCCAAGTTTGAAGCGCCGGAGGCCAGGATCCTAGTGGTTGACGACAATGAAGCGAACCTTATGGTCGTGTCCAAGCTGCTTCGGGACACGAAGGTGCGGATCGACGCGGTGCGCAGCGGCGCCGAAGCGCTGAAGAGAACGCTGAACGTGAAGTATGACGTGATCTTCATGGACCACTTGATGCCTGAGATGGATGGCATTGAATGTCACAGAAAGATTAAGGAACAGACGGGCGGCAGGTGCAGGGAGACCAGCGTCGTGATCCTGACTGCCAACGCGGACGAGGAAAGCAAGGCGCTCTATGCGAAAGAGAATTTTGACGGTTACCTTTCGAAGCCTGTCAGCGGCGAGGAACTCGAGAACGAACTCTATCAGTTCCTTCCCAAGGAACGCGTGCGGATTACGGGACACAGGACGGATCTTGCGGAAGAAACCATTTCCTGGATGAATGCAAACAAGCAGCGTAAAAGCGTCGTGATCACCACGGAGAGCGTGGCCGACCTGCCTGGGGAAATCATTGAAAAGTATGGGATTTCGGTGTTGCCCCACAGGGTAAAGACTGCGGACGGCGTCTTCAAGGACGGCAAAGAGATAGAAACGAGGGGTGTGTTAAAATACATGGAGGATCCGGCGCACTCGGTAATGCCCGTGGGTCCTGCCGTAAAGGATGCGGAGGAATTCTTCGCAAAGCTTTTGGCCTATGCGAATAACGTGATCCACGTCTCCATTTCCAGCAAGATTGAGAACACGGGTTATGGTGCCGCGCTGGAAGCCTCAAAGTCCTTTGACAACGTGTTTGTCGTTGACTCTGCCCATCTCTCCAGCGGTCAGGGGCTTCTGGCCATTGAAGCCTGCAGACTGGCGGAGGAGGGAAAGAGCGCCGAGGAGATCATTCAGCGGCTTTCTGAGGTTCAAAAGAAGATCCACACAAGCTTTATCGTGGATAATCTTGACTTCCTTGCGCGTACCGGTCAGGTCAGCAACCGCATCGCCAACATAGTGAAATCCCTTATGGGCAGGCCCGTCCTGCGACTTAGGAAGGGCAAGATGGGCGTCGGCAGGACGTTCTTCGGCTCCCGCGAAAGTGCCTGGAGGGCATACATTAACTCCATTCTCTCTTCCGGCAAGGCCATTGACACGCGGATCCTTTTCGTGACTTACGTGGGACTTAACAAGCGCGACGTGGATTGGATCCGGGCGCAGATCGAGAAGAAGATGAAGTTCGACGAGATTATTTTCAAACAGGCGTCCCCTGCGATCGCCGTAAACTGCGGTCCCGGCACGTTTGGATTGCTTTACCGGGAGAAGGATTAAAGAATGCAAAGTCTTCGTTTCCAATATTTTGACGGAGGGGTGTCAAATTGAAGCACATAGTGATTATCGAGGATGACGCAGCGTTAAATCATGGCATCGCCATGGCGCTAAAGAGGGATGACCTCGCGTTTCATCAGTGTTTTCAACTGAAAGATTATAAGGAGGGAGAGAAGGCGGACCTGATCATTTTGGACGTCAATCTTCCGGACGGAAATGGCTTTGATTTCTTAAAAAAGCTCCGACAGACTTCGCACGTTCCAGTGATCATGCTCACGGCAAATGATTTGGAGACGGATGAAGTTAGAGGCCTTGAACTGGGCGCGGACGATTACGTGACAAAGCCCTTTAGTCTGATGGTGCTTCGGGCCAGGATCGAGAAGCTCCTTCGCAAGGCGGAGACACCGAAGAAGGACGTTTACGAGGACGGTGACTATTGCTTTGATTTTGAAAGAATGGTCTTCACGGCAGGAGGAAACGCCGTGGAACTCAGCAAGACGGAGCAAAGGCTCCTTCGCCTGCTGGTGCAGAATCCGGAACAGACGCTTACGAGAGATTTTCTTTTGGACAGAATCTGGACGGATGGCGCGGAATACGTGGATGAAAACGCCCTGTCAGTGACGGTGGCGCGTCTTCGGAAGAAGCTGAATGCAAATGATTGGATTCAGACGGTTTATGGAATAGGATACGCGTGGAGGAGAAAGGAATGATCAGCCAAAAGAAGCTTCTTGAGCGGCTGGACAAGATGCTGGAAGAAGGGATCAACGGCACGTTTGCGGAGTCGTCCTATGACGAGAGCGAGCTGTCGAGGCTGGAGGCCAAATGGTATCGTTATCTGACCTCATCAAAGCTGGCGTATCAGAAAACGAAGGAGGAGCAGGGGCGGATTCAGGAGATGGTTTCCGACGTCTCCCATCAGACAAAGACGCCGCTTGCGAACATTCTTCTTTATGCGGATCTTTTGCGGGAACAGAACCTGGATGAGACGAGCAGAAAGCTTGTGGATGAGATCCGGCAGCAGTCAGAGAAGCTGGATTTTCTGATCCAGTCGCTGGTGAAAACTTCGCGCCTGGAGGCCGGCACGATCCAGCTGACGCAAGTGAAAAATGACCTTGGTCCCATGGTGGAAGCGGCGCTTGGGCAGATTCGCCCGAAGGCGGACGCAAAGAAGATTTCGCTTTGTTATGAGAAACCGGACGGCGGGAAGGTTTCGCTCCGCGGCGAGAAGCCGGATGGCGGGAAGGTTTTGTTATGCGAAGAGAAGCCGGACGGCGGGAAGGTTTCGCTCCGCGGCGAGAAGCAGGCGTGCGTTGCGAAATATGATCCCAAGTGGACGCAGGAAGCCGTGTTTAACCTTCTGGACAATGCGGTGAAGTATTCGCCGGAGGGAAGCGAGATCACTGTTTCCATGCAGGAATACGAGATGTTTTCCTGCATTAGCATTTCTGATCAGGGCATCGGTATCCCAGAGGAGGAACAGCCCCTCATCTTTGGGCGCTTCTACCGTGGAAGCGGAGTGCGCGAGCAAAGCGGCGTTGGCATTGGCCTCTACCTCACCCGCCAGATCATCGAAGGCCAGGGCGGCTATGTCACCGTTCGCTCTGAAATGGGACGAGGCACCACCTTTCAAGTATATCTGCCGAGATGAATTGCATTGAAGATTTTTTCTTGAAGTTGTATTGATAATCCCCCCTGCAGCTCTTGGAAGCTTTGCAGGGGATTTTTTCTTGAACGCTCCCGGAATTATACCAAACGCTCGGGAAATCGGGGTTCAGAGAAGTTGTCGAGCTTGGAAAATCGGGGTTTGCGTGTTCCTACAAGCGGTGCGTGGATGTCGCATAAGGCGCGGTGGGAGCTTGCTCACACAAGCGCATTTATGCCGACAGACACATAGCGCGACAGCGCGACATGAGCAATGCGGCACCGCCGCATGCGAATGGACAGCTCGACAACTTGGGGTTTGTCGAGGTGATTACTGATGCATGGAGTTTGTCACGATGTTGCTTGCTTGACAAATACCTCAGCTGAAGGGGCGGAGCCCTCACGGGAGGTAAAACAAGCAAGAATCTTCCGCGGAATACCTCCTCAGACGTGACGAAGCCCTCACGGGAGGTAAAACAAGCAAGAATCTTCCGCAGAATACCTCGCCAGAAGGGGCGGAGTACTCACGGGAGGTACAAGCAACAGAAACAGAATAAATGCTGCCACGTGTTGCATTTTAAGAAGCATGAGGACAGCAAATGCAACACATTGCGGCATGCATGGAGTATTTTGTTGCATCTTCGTAGAACGCGAGGCCCAAAATGCAACATGGTAAGAGCGAAGATGGATATGTGTTGTCTTTCTCCGATTGAGTAAAACAAAAAAGCAACAAACGTGAAGTAGCATTAAGCGTATGGAAAATAAATAGCCTTGTAAGCAGCTTGGGTAGTGTAAACTCCGGGACAGGTTATCCAAAATTGCGAAGAAAACATGGGATAACATAAAATTACGGGCAAAAAAGCAAAAGAAGCAAAATGACCCGTAGGAAGTTGGAAAGGACTACGGGCAAAAAGGCAAAAGAAGCGAAATGACCCGTAGGAAATTGGAAAAGGCTACGGGCAAAAATGCAAAAGAAGCAAAATGACCCGTAGGAAAATGGAAAAGACTACGGGCAAAAAGGCAAAAGAAGCAATTTGGCCCGTAGGAAGCAGGAAAAGACTACGGGCAAAAAAGCAAAAGAAGCAAAATGACCCGTAGGAAATTGGAAAAGGCTACGGGCAAAAAAGCAAAAGAAGCAAAATGGCCCGTAGGAAGCAGGAAAAGCCTACGGGCAAAAAAGCAAAAGAAGCAAAATGGCCCGTAGGAAGCAGGAAAAGCCTACGGGCAAAAAAGCAAAAGAAGCAAAATGGCCCGTAGGAAAATGAAAATGTCTACGGGTAGAATGACAAAAAGCTAAGTTTGACCCGTAAATTGAAGAAACGAGATTCGTCTGTCGAGACAAAAGAGCTCAGCAAATCCGGTTTGTCTACGCGGTGCCATCCGCCAAATGCTTCGCATTCGTCGGATGACGCGCTGTCGCGCTATGCAACCAGTCCGAAATGGGTCTGCTTGTGAGCAAGCTCCCAGCAGACCATTCCGTCCTGTTTGCGCACCGCTTGTAGAAACGCGCAACTTCCAGTTTGTCAGGGAAAAGAATTCGACAGCTTCCAGTTTGTCAGGGAAAAGAACTCTACAACTTCCAGTTTGTCAGGGAAAAGAATTCGACAGCTTCCAGTTTGTCAGGGAAAAGAACTCTACAACTTCGGGTTTGTCGCGGGGCAGGAGGACAGCATTTCGCGAGAACAACACAAGCGAACAATAAAGTTTTTGGAATTCTTTCAAAACTGATAGATTTCAGAAAGAATGTGGATAGATTCTTGTTTTACAATAGGTATGGTGAAGCGATTCACCGTATCTTTTTTGCTGTTGAGCATTTGGTGAGTGAAATTAAATTTTGCATTGCGCCATACTTGAGCGACTGGTTTTGGAGGCACGGAATTGGCTGGTTTTGGAGGCACGGAATTGGCTGGTTTTGGAGGCACGGA
>CAMKQH010000035.1 GCA_946414885.1 uncultured Lachnospiraceae bacterium | reverse complement strand
CCTTCTTTTCGTCCTTTGCCTTGGGCTCTTCCTTCTTTTCGTCCTTTGCCTTGGGCTCTTCCTTCTTTTCGTCCTTTACCTTGGGCTCTTCCTTCTTCGTAGCCTTAGCCTTAGACTCAGCTTTCTTCTCTGCCTTGTCATCATAGAAGCGTTTGGAACAGCTTTGATCCGCACAATTCATGCAATCCTCATTGCATCCCATGCCTTCATGAGTTTTCTTTCCGGCTTTTTTCATGCGGATGCGGATATAATTCTGCAGTGCAGTCAGAGCTGCAAGCACAAAGAATGCGCCGGGTGCGAGCACAAAGATATTGATCGGCACGAAGGACGACGGCATCACCACGTTGTCAAAAATCTTTCCGGCACCAAGGAGCTCACGAACTGCTCCGATGCACGTAAGCGCCAGGGAGAAACCAAGTCCCATTCCCAGTCCGTCAAAAAACGACGCAATGGGAGGATTTGAATACGCATACGCTTCCGCTCTTCCCAAGATAATACAGTTTACGACGATCAGCGGTATGTAGATTCCCAGTGCCGCATTCACGTCAGGCAAATATGCTTCCATCAGGAATTGCACGACCGTAACGAACGTCGCAATGATCACGATAAAAGCAGGGATTCTCACGCGATTAGGGATCACCTTGCGAAGCAGGGAAATGATCAGATTACTCATCATCAAAACAGCCGTAGTCGCAAGTCCCATACCCAGACCGTTTAACGCAGAGGTTGTCACGGCAAGGGTCGGACACATGCCGAGCATCAGCACAAACGTAGGATTTTCCTTAAAGAGTCCATTACTTAATCTTTCAATGGGGGAGTCTGCCTTCTTTTTGGTGCTCATTCCTCGTCACCTCCCCTCAATTCCTTCGCCATGCGAAGTGCGCCGTTTACGGCATTGGTAACGGCTTTGGTCGTGATGGTGGCACCGCTGATGGCATCGATCTCATCTTCCTCATCCGCTCCCGATTTGGTATACTCGATTAGGTCAACTGCCTTATTGCGAAGCTGCGGTACCAAAACTTCGCTTGCACGCATGCCAAGTCCAGGCGTTTCGGAAATGTTTAAGATGGAAACGTCGTTCAAAACGCCGTCCATGGTCACGCCCACGTAAAGTACGATGTTACCGCCATATCCTTCGGAAGAAGCAGTTTCAATAACGTAGCCTGCAGGCACGCCGTCTACATCCATGGCTTCCCATACCTTTCCAATGGACACGCCCTGCTTTTCAAGGTCCTCCTTCAAATACAAGGTAGGTTCCGACTGTTGTTCAATAAAAGTGACGCCCTGTTTGTCTGAAAACACTTCCTGACAGGCATTCTGAATGGCAAGCTGTTCTTGTTTTTGAATGGGCTCCTTGGTCAGTTCATGCACAAATCCCAAAAGAAGTCCGGAGAACAAAGTGATCACGGTCAGGATCAATGCCTCCTGAAGCATAACTTTTCTCTTATCCATTCTTCCGGCCCCCCTTTCCTCCAAAAGGTACGGGTACCGTAACCTTCTCAATCAGCGGAACTAAAAGATTGCCCAAAATGATCGCGAAGGATACGCCCTCGGCGCCAGGTCCAAAGAATCTGAACACGCCCGTCATGATTCCCAGGAAAATACCATACAGATACTGTCCCTTTACCGTGATGGGACGAGTCACGTAATCCGTTGCCATAAAGAACGCGCCAAGCATCAGACCGCCACCCGCAAGCTGCGCGGAAAGGTACGCCGGTTCAAAACCGCGACCTCCAAATAAAACGGTAAAGATCACAAAGGATACGATATAGCTTCCTGGAACGCGAAGGTCGATCACTCCTGCCATCAATAAGATGCACGCTCCGATCACGATGGCGATCACGGAGGTTTCACCGATCGTACCGGTGGTCTTTCCAATGATCATTTCCATAACGTTTACGCTCTCTCCTGCCTTTAACAATGCAAGCGGCGTCGCTCCCGTGTAGGCATCCAGCGCTCCCTCTCCGGTACTGATGAAATTCGTCATCTGGCTCGGGAAGGAAATCACAAGAAAACATCTTGCCGCAAGGGCAGGATTCATAAAGTTCTGGCCTAATCCGCCAAACAGGCATTTTACCACCAGAATGGCAAATACGCTTCCCAGTGCCGCCATCCAAAGCGGAATGGTTACGGGAAGATTCATGCCAAGAAGAAGTCCCGTCACGACTGCGGAAAGATCCGTAACGGTCAATTTTTTCTTATACAGGCCAAACAGATACTCCGTCAAAACGGCTGAAACAACTGACGTAAGAAGCACCAGCGCCGCCCTTGTTCCAAAGTTATAAATACCAAAACCCGCCGCAGGAAGCAATGCGATCACCACAAGCATCATGATGCTGCCGGTCGATGACGCAGCGCGTACGTGCGGATTGGATGATACGTGAAATTGTGCACTCAAGACGCTTTACCTCCTACTTTTTTCTCTTAGCCAGCTGAATCTTTCGCATGGATTTGATCTCCTGCGTCAGCGGCCTCTTTGCCGGACAGATATAGCTGCAGCAACCGCACTCACAGCATTCCATGCCGTTTAATTCAAGGAACGTCTCTTCGTCAAATCTCTCGGCTGCGTCCGCCAGTTTGCTCGGCATCACTCGTCCGGGACACACCTCAAGGCATCGTCCACAATTGATGCAGGGCCCCGGTTCCATTGCAGACACCTCATCTTCGGTAAATGCCAGCAGCGCGGTTGACGTTTTGGTTACGGGGATGTCCGTGCTAAATATGGCATTTCCCATCATGGGACCTCCACAAATGATCTTCGCCGGTGTCTTTTCGAAGCCGCCCGCCGCCTCAAGCACCTCGGTATAACTCATGCCCGTCGGAACCTTATAATTTCTCGGATCCTTTACGGCATCTCCTGTCACCGTCACAATCCTTTCCATCAAAGGCTTGCCCTCAAGAATGGATTTCTCAATTGCAACGATCGTGTCCACGTTGTTAACGATGCAGCCCACGTCTGCTGGAAGCATGGAGGAATTGATTTTCCTGCCAGTCGTTGCATAGATCAGCGAACGCTCACCGCCCTGGGGATACTTTGTCTTTAAGGCCCGGACACTGATCCTGGTCTCATTTCTGGTCAATTCCCTGAGAAGCTTTATGCAATCAGGCTTATTGTCTTCAATCGCAATGATTCCCTGTGCCTTGTCAAACAGACACAAAATCAGTTTCAAACCATTGACAAGTCTCTCCGGTTCCTCAAGCATTCTCCGGTAATCACTCGTCAGATAAGGCTCACACTCCGCACAGTTTGCAATCACGTATTCGATTTTGTCAGGATCCTTGGGCGAAAGCTTTACGCTCGTCGGAAAGCCTGCTCCGCCCATGCCAACGATTCCCGCTTCCTTTATGCACCAAAGGATTTCTTCCTTCGTCAAGGTCTCCAGGTCAGGCACGTAATACTCCACCTCCTGGTCCTTTCCGTCATTCTCGATCACAATGCTCATAACGTTGTCACCGGAGGCAACTCGTCTCGGTTCAATGGCCTTTACCGTGCCGGATACGGAAGAATGAATGTTGGCAGACACAAAGGATGCCGCCTCAGCGATCTTCTGTCCGCGCCATACGTAATCCCCCTTTTGGACAAGGGGCTTTGCCGGGGCCCCGATGTGCTGGCTTAGGGGATATACCATAATGGAACCGGCTTTTAATTCCACGATCGGCTTATCCTTTGACAGGTCCTTGCCGTCATAAGGATGTATGCCGCCCTGAAAAGTCAATTTCGCCATATTACTTAACACTCCTTTCACAGAGTTTATGATTTTACTGATTTTCCATCTATTACTATACTATTTTTTTCAACAAAATACTACCTTTAAAACGTATTTTCTGATATACTTGGAAAAGAAAACTAAGGAAAGGTCCTGAACATGAAGATTGTAGAGAAACGCATCGAAAATTTCACCGTAAAATATCCTTTGGAGCGCCTTTGTCCCCTTTCCGAGGCCCTTTTCCTCGACATAGAAACAACGGGCTTTACCGCAAGGTCATCCTCTCTATATCTGATTGGCTGTGCCTATTATTCCGAAGAATCCTGGCATACGCTGCAATGGATGGCGGAGACGCCCGCTGAAGAAAAAGAGATTTTGGACGCCTTCTTCCAGTTCGCTGAAAGCCATCGCTTCCTCATCCAATTCAACGGAAATAATTTTGACATTCCCTATCTTACGCAAAAATGTGCGCAATTAGGACTTTCTTATAGTTTTGACGGCTTTGAAGGTGCTGACCTTTACAGAAGGCTATTTCCTTACAAGAACTTCCTGGATCTGCTGAATTTAAAGCAGAAAACCATCGAAACCTTCTTGTCCTTAAACAGGGAGGATACCTTCAGCGGCGGCGAACTGATCGCCTTTTATAAGGATTACGTCAATCATCCCACGAAAGAGACCTTGTCCGTACTGCTTTTGCATAATGAAGAAGACTTAAAGGGCATGTTGGAGATTCTTCCCATGCTTGCATATTTCGATGCCTTTCATTTCCCTCTTACGGCGAAAAAGGTACAGGCAAACACTTATCTTGACGCGTTTAACAGACACCGCACGGAGCTTTTGATCCATGCCAGTCTGCCCACGCCCGTTCCCAAGCCGGTCTCCCATTCCTCGGAAGGCTTCTACGCGAAATTAGAAGGCGAAAACCTTACCCTCCGGGTTCCGGTCTATGATGAGGAACTGAAGTATTTTTACTCCAATTACAAAGAATATTACTATCTTCCCAAGGAGGACGTGGCCCTGCATAAATCCGTTGCTTCTTTCGTGGACAAGGCTTGCCGCGAGCAGGCAACCGCCCGGAACTGCTATACCAGAAAGGCATCGAGATACCTTCGCGAATGGGATCTTACGTTTACTCCTTTTTTCAAACGGGATTATGACGGTGATGAAATCTTTTTTGAATTATCCGATGAAATGAAAAAAGACCGTCAGGCCTTTGCAAATTATGCTTCCCACGTATTAAATCATCTTGCTGCAAAATAAAGCAGGTCAGGGTTTTCCCTGACCTGTTCTTTATTTTTGATAAAAAAACGAATTCATTCTTTGGAATCCAATGTCTTTATAACTCATGATCTGTTCCGTGCTGCCAATAAAGAAAGTTCCGCCTGGCGCCAGGCACTTGTAAAACCTTCGGAACAGATCGTCTTTTGTCTCTTCCGTAAAGTAGATCAGCACGTTCCGGCAGACCACAAGATGGCAATCCGTTGGATATGCATCCTTTAAGAGATCATGCTTTTGAAACGTTACCCGGTTCTTGATCTGATCACTGATCTTATAAGCATTTCCGATCTTGGTAAAATACTTTTTCTTAAACTCATCCGGCACGGAGGCAATGCTCTTCTCAGGATATAAACCTTGTCTAGCCTGTTCTAAACAATTCCGGTCAATGTCCGTGGCGTAAACTGAGATCTGCGCCAGTGACATATGCTTCAAGAGAAGCATGACAAGGGAATAGGGCTCTTCGCCGAAGGAACACGCGGCACTCCAAATCTTCAGTCTTGCCCCGAATTTGTTGATCAGATAAGGCATTACCTCCTGATCAAGATACGTCCATTGCTCCGGATTACGATAAAATTCCGATACGTTGATCGTCATGTAACTCAAGAATTCATCGAAGAGTTCCGGACTAGATTTTAGGGCAGCCACATATTTGTCATATCCGCTCAGTCCCTTATTGCGAATCAGCGTGTCTATCCTTCTCTTCATCTGACGCTCTTTGTAACAATTGAGATCAATGGAAGATAATTTTAGGAATTCCCTTTTAAAGTACTCATAATCATAGACCATAAGCCTTCTCCCGCGAAATAAAAAAGAGCTGCCAAGTAACTGGCAGCTCTCTTGTTTTTGATTATTGCTCTTCAGAAGCGATCACTGCATCAATGTCAACGGGAACCACGTCTCCGTCATCCTCTGCCTTAGGCTCGGGAGCAAACATTGCCTTGATGCTCAAGGAAATCTTCTTGTCTGCTTCATTGAAGTCAACCACCTTAGCGGTGATCTCCTGTCCAACGGAAAGTACGTCTGCAGGCTTCTCAACGTGCTCCTTGGAAATCTGGGATACGTGAAGCAATGCGTCAACGCCAACCTCAAGCTCTACAAATGCACCAAAGTCAGTCATTCTTGCAACCTTACCGGTTACAACGTTGCCAACGGCATACTTGGCAGCTGCATCCTTCCAAGGATTTGCATCATCAAACTTCAAGGAAAGAGCGATCTTGTTTCCGTTGATCTCCTTGATCAGGACCTTTCTGGTCTCGCCAACCTTGAAGACCTTCTTGGGATGCTCGATGCGGCCCCAGCTCATCTCGGAAACGTGAAGCAGTCCGTCTGCACCGCCCAGATCGATGAATGCACCGAAATCGGTAATATTCTTTACAACGCCTTCTACAATGTCACCTTCATGGATCTTCTCGAACAGAGCCTTCTGCTGCTCTGCCTTCTTCTCCATCAGCAGGCTTCTGCGATCTCCAATGTAACGTCTTCTCTTGGGATTGTACTCGCTGATCACGAATTCGATCTCCTGGCCTGCGAACTTGGTCAGATCCTTTTCGTAAGAATCAGATACCAGGCTTGCGGGAATAAAGATGCGAACCTCGTCAACGATCACGGAGAGTCCTCCGTCAAGAACCTGATTAACGGTAGCCTTTAATACTTCCTTGTTGTTGAATGCCTCTTCGATTCTCTTGTTGCCTCTGTCAGCTGCAAGTCTCTTGTAGGTCAATGCAACCTGGCCTTCGCCGTCATTTACCTTGAGAACTTTTACCTCCATGGTATCGCCAACCTTAACGGCCTGGGTGAGATCAACGGATGCGTCATTGGAATACTCGCTCTTCGGCAGAATGCCGTCTGACTTATAACCGATGTTCAGCACGATCTCGTCCGGCTTTACGTCAATGACCTTACCTTCAACTACCTCCCCAGTATGAATTGTCTTGAAAGATTCTTCCAGCATTTGTTCAAAAGTTAATTCTGACATAATTTTGAACCTCCTCAATTAATTTGTTTGGGGTGGAAGCCCCCGCTGTAATACCCACTAGGCGAACAGTTGTCGGTAAGACCAAACTTAAATCATCCAGTGTCTGTATATAATAGGTATTCGCACATTCCGAACTGCATATGTCATACAGCTTTCTTGTATTGGAGCTATGCTTTCCTCCTATTACAATCATTACGTCAGCTCTCTTTGCAAGTTCCCTTGCTGCCCGCTGTCTTTCCTCCGTTGCGTTACAGATAGTATTCACAACAGTACCATTGTAACCCCTTTGCTGAAAAATTTCAACTAAATTGTCAAATTTGTTAAAATTAAATGTAGTCTGAGCCACCAGAATTCCTTGTTTTTTGTCATCAATCGTTAACTTTTGCGTTTCTTCGACAGTTTCCACCACAATGGCATCCCCATGACACCATCCTCTGATTCCTTCGACCTCCGGATGACCGGGATTCCCGGCGATGAAAACCTGGTTTCCATTCCGGCTCCCCTCCTCGACGATTTTGTGTATCCTTTTCACAAAGGGACAAGTGGCGTCTACGCATTCCATTCCCTTTTGTTCTATCAATTCATAAATCTCCTTCGGGACGCCGTGGGCACGGATCACGACGGCGATTTGCTCACCGTCCGCCGGTGTCAGATCCATCAACTCCTCTTTGGAATTCAAAACCTTAACTCCAAGATCCTCCAACTCCTTCACAACCTCTTCGTTGTGCACGATGGGGCCATAAGTATAGATGGTCTTTCCCGTCTTTAATTGTTCATGCACGGTATCCACCGCGCGTTTTACGCCAAAGCAGAAGCCGGCGCAGGCAGCCAATTCAACTTGCATGGTGTCTCCTAAAAAACTTGTAAAACGTGACTAGTTGGCAAGGGACAGAATTTTGTCAACGACTTCCTCGATGGTCATGTAGGAGGTGTCTACTAGGATCGCGTCGTCCGCCTGTTTTAGAGGGGAGATCTCGCGATGCATGTCGCGGTAGTCGCGCTCTTCGATGTCTTTTTGGATCTGCTCGAGATCACAATCCTGACCTTTTGCAACGAGTTCGTCATAACGGCGTTTTGCGCGCACTTCACTGCTTGCGGTAAGATAAATCTTCAGATTGGCATCTGGCAACACGCAGGTTCCAATGTCGCGACCGTCCATGATGCAATCCGTTGTTTTTGCAAGTTCCTGCTGTTTTGCCACAAGATTGCTTCTCACCTCGCCGATCACGCTGATGGTGGATGCCATGTTTCCAACCTCTTCCGTGCGGATCAGACCGTTTACATTCTCACCGTTCAGGTATACCACCTGCTGGCCATCCTCATGACCGAGGGTTACGTTGGCCTCCGCGCATTTTTTGATAATGGTCTCCTGATCTGCGGGATCCACTTGATTTCTCAGCATGTAAAGTGCCATGGCGCGATACATCGCACCCGTGTCCACGTAAATGATTCCCTTCTTCTTTGCCACAAGCTTAGCTATGGTGCTCTTTCCAGCCCCCGCCGGGCCGTCAACCGCTATGTTATAACTCATGCTCTTTACTCCCTTTTTCTTAGTTATCTCATCCGTTTTTTCTTTTTCCGGATTCCTGTTTTCCGTATCCCTGGATACCTCTTCTGCCGCATTCTTGCCTGCCAGATACCCCGTGGACCATGCGATCTGAAGATTAAAACCTCCCGTAAGCGCGTCCAGGTCAAGCACCTCACCCGCAAAATATATACCCGGAACCAGTTTTGATTCCATGGTAGAAGGATTGATCTGCTTGACGGCAACGCCCCCCTGGGTGATGATGGCTTCCGCAAAATCCCTGGTCCCCTTCACCGTCAGGGGAAGATTCTTGATCAGCCGTCCAAAAGAAGCCCTTTCCTCCCTGCTGATCTCAGAGACTTTCTTGTCGGGATGAATGCCTGAAAGCCTGATCATCACCGGGATCAATTTCGCCGGGAACAGCGCCCCCAAGGCGTTCTTAAATTGTTTCGCCTTATTCTCTTCAAACTCCCGCAAAAGCCTGCGGTCCAATTGTTCCTCGTCCAAGGCAGGCTTTAAGTCGATCCAAAGCATTGCCTCTTCCGCTTTTCCATCACTTTTTCCCTTTTTTTCCTTCTTGTCGGCTAAGTGATAAAAACTGCTGGCCGAGAGAACCAGCGGTCCCGTCACGCCAAAGTGCGTAAACATCATTTCCCCGAAACCGTCATACAAGACCTTTTTCCCACGCGTCATTTTCAGTCCAACGTTTTTAAGGGAAAGTCCCATGACTTCCTGCGGCCAAGTCTCCTTCGTCTCCAAAGGTACCAAAGACGGCCGTCTTTCCGTCAGGTCATGCCCCATTTCGCTTGCAAACAAGTAACCGTCACCGGTGGAACCCGTGCTGGGATAGGAAACGCCGCCTGTACAGATAATGCATGCATCTCCTTCGATTTTTTCCCCATTTAGGAGACGTACGGCATGAAACCTGCCATTTTCATGCAAAATTTCCTTTACCGGCACATTCAGCCGGACCTTTACGTTTTCTCTTCCAAGCAAGCGCTTCATCGCCCCGATCACGTCAGAAGAATGGTCTGACGTCGGGAAAACGCGTTCTCCGCGCTCAATCTTCAATGAACAGCCCGCTTTCTCAAAAAGCTCCATTACGGCCCGGTTGTCAAACGAATAAAAAGCGCCATATAAAAACTTCCGGTTCGTGCAAACGTTTTGAAAAAGCGTCTCCATCTCAGGGGCGGCATTGCATACGTTACATCTGCCCTTTCCCGTAATGAAAAGCTTTTTCCCCAGTTTTTCATTTTTCTCTAACAAAGTGACGTTCGCGCCGCAGACTGCCGCCTCATAGGCTGCCATCATTCCAGCCGCGCCACCGCCGATCACAATCACGCGTTTCATGTTTCGATACTCTCATCATCCTGATTCCAAAGAATCTGATAATCCTTCCATGCTTCTTCCAGCCTATCCGCATTCGCGCGGGTTTCGCCGGGATTCTTTAATGCCAGGGCCACAACCAATGCATTGATCACGCTCATGGGTGCAACCAAGGAATCCACCACCGAAATCATTTCGCTTCTCGCATAAAGCTTACAATCCGCAAGCGATGCCAACGGGGAATTCTCGTCATTCGTTATGGCAATCGTCTTTGTATTTCTGTCTTTCGCGAATTTCATCGCCTTGGAAGCAAGCATGGAATGACTCGGAAAACTGATTCCGATCACGCAATCCTTCTCTGAAAGATACAGCATCTGTTCAAAGATTTCACTTATGCTTGAAGTCGTAAGTAAAATTACGTTTCTCCGGATCATGCCAAGATAGTGGCTTAAAAACCTGGCAAGCGGTTCACTTCCACGCAAGCCACAGACATAGACTGAGGACGCCTTTGCGATCAGATCCGTCGCTGCGTCAAATTCTGCAGCATCCATCGACTCCATCGTCTTTAAGATTCTTTCCTGATCCGAAAGCATCACGGAATTTAAAATTTCCGACTGAGACCTTCCATATGCCGCGTCGGAAAGCTTCTCCTGTCCGTTTAACCTTTCCCTCAGGCAAAAGGCGAGAGCCTTTTGGAATTCGGGATAACCTGACAGGCCAAGTCCACTTGCAAAACGAACCACCGTGGATTCGCTGACGGAAAGTTCCCTTCCAAGCTGAGCCGCTGTCATGAACGCAGCTCTGTCCATATGATTCAGTGCAAACGTTGCTATCTTTTTATGGCTCTTGCTCATACTGCCGAGCCGTTGTTCCATTAAACCCAGAATACTGACGTCTTCCATGCGGTTCCTCCCCGAAAAACCTTAATTCATGAAGGATTGGCAGACGTCATTCAGGAGTTTTCTCGTCTCCTGATCAGACAGGTCATAATCACCCGTCATGGTCATGCAGGCCGCACCATGGATAAAGATCCAGATCTTCATAAACAGTCCGCCCGGATCCTGACATCCCGCCGAAGCTGCCCTTTGTATCTCCGTCTTAACATTTTCCGTCGAACCATTCAGGATTTCATACAGAGACTTCCTAGGCTTCTCGGGAACAAACAAAATGCGGAATAACTCCTTTTCCTCACGCGCAAATGCCACGTAAGCCATGCCCAAATTACAAAAAGGAGTTTTCTCCAGCCGGGGATACAGGCGATAATAATCTTGGAAAAACGCCACGGCGCGATCATATACTCCATCCGTCAGCTCATCCATGCCCTGAAAGGAACGAAAAATCGGCTGCGTGGAACAATTTGCCCTCTCTGCCACGCGTCTCGCAGTGATGTTCTGCATGCCTTCCTCCCTAGCCATCATAAAAGCAACGTCAAGAATCATTTGCTTTGTAATGCTTTCCTTTCTAGCCATGTGAAACCTCCCATTTTCATCCTTCAAGCCATCTGGATCAGGCACAAAAAAACAAGTGCACAAACCAGCTGGCGGGCATGTTTTGTAACACTTGTTATTTTATATGTTTTTATAACGCTTGTCAAGCCTTTTCACGATGCACTTTTTCCTTACGTCATCCCCTAAGGTCCAGATCCAGCGGTATGCTTGCCAGCTCCTCCGCCATTTCCTTTTCCTTCTTTAGCCGCTCTTCCCTCTTTCTTTGCTCCTCTGCTTTTTCCTGTGCCAGGCGTTTGCTGATCACGCCTATTAAAATGTTCTCTTGGGAAATTTTAATGGGATAGGTATCTAACGTGTACTTATCCGCAAGATAAAACGATACTTTGTTGTCTGCATTAATAAAGGTAACCCAGATCATCCGGAAGCCTGCTATCACCATGGCGGCTCCCAGGGCAAGACAGGGATACGTCAGACTAAACCACGCTTTAGCAACGGCAACGTTTGTCAATTTCACGTCCGGAATTGCGATCCCAAAAAGGACTGCACCGACAAAGCCGCAGAGCGCGCCCCAGACTGCCCACTTCACCGTCGCCTTCTGATTCATCTTCAACCGTTCCACGTAACGCTGTTTTCTGACCAGTTCTTCTTTCATGGCATAATCCTTGCCGCGAAGATAATGTACGTATTCCGGTGATTCCTCGAACAGCTTAACTTCCACGGGATGAATCCTCTCGCCTTTCCAGTACAGGAAAAAGGCAAT
Organism: uncultured Lachnospiraceae bacterium; assembly: GCA_946414885.1. Taxonomy (GTDB): domain Bacteria; phylum Bacillota; class Clostridia; order Lachnospirales; family Lachnospiraceae; genus Acetatifactor. The sequence continues at coordinate 19,007 of CAMKQH010000035.1, read as the reverse complement.
GCCTCCGCAACATACGGCAAAGATCTCCCAAGGCAAAGATGCCGCCCATCCTTTTCCCTGCAGCGCGTGAACCAGTCCCAGCACCACGTCGTATACGCCCAAAAGTGCTATGGATAAGGTTACCCAGCAATACCTAGATACCGTATATTTCTTCATGTCTCTTTATCCTCCAACCGATACCCCATTCCCCTTACGGTTTTAATTATGTTTCCATCCTCGTCGCCAATCTTTTCCCGGATTCTTTTCATTGTCACGGAAAGCGTGTTGTCATTCACGTAATTTCCATACAGATCCCATGTTGCCGCAAGGATCTCCTCCCTGCTAAAAATCTTTCCCGGATGGGAAAGCATCGCGGAGAGTATCCGGAATTCAAGCTTTGTAAGCAAGATTTCCCTGTCACCGACAAAGGCTTTTCCTGTCTCCGGATTCAGCTTCAGTTCGCCGCACCTAAGCAATTTCTCGTCTTCTTGCAATCCATTGCTGCGCCGAAGCCCATTTCGTATTCTAGAGATCAATTCTCTGTTCCGGAAAGGCTTCATGACGTAATCAACCGCGCCAAGTTCAAACCCCTTGACCACGTCGCTTTCTTCCTCCCTGGCCGTCAAAAAGATCACTGGAAGTTTTCGCTTTGCCATGATCCACTCACACAACGAAAATCCGTCCCCGTCAGGCAACGTTACGTCAAGAAGTGCCATGTCAAAGGAATTCTCGCTCAAAGCCTTCTTTGCCTGCGAAACGCTTCCTGCCACCATGGTTTGAAAGCCTTCCTGCTCCAACAAATATTTTAAGCCAAGCACAATCGCTTCATTGTCTTCCACCAATAAAATCCGTTCCAAGCGTTTTCATTCCTTCCACGTCCATTCTGGTTTCCGTTGGTTGCCTGCTGCATGGCTTTCTCAAACGGAATACTTTAAGATGCGGATACTAAAGCACGTTCCGTCCGCACCGGAAGCCACGGTAATCGAGCCATTCTGTTTTTCCACAATCTCCTTGGCAAGCGCCAGTCCAATGCCTACGTTTTCATTCTCCACCTTAGATGCCTTGTAAAACCGTTCAAACAAGTGCTTCTGATCCAGATCGGAAATGCCTGCTCCGTGATCTCTGACGGAAACTTCGGAGTATACCTCATTCTCCGAAGTTTGCATTTCGATGACTCCTCCCTGCGGACTGTGTTCGATGGCGTTTTTCACGATGTTTTGCAGGGCTTCCGCCAGCCACTTTCCGTCCCCCCGCACCGTCACTTCCGAAAGCGACGTCTGAAACTGTATCTCTTTCCATTGTGCCATCATTTCCAAATTCTGCATAGACTCTTCTGCAATCTTTTTTAGCGAAACATTTTCCTTCTGGAATTCCACGACGCCGGCATCCAGCCTCGAAAGCTTAAGCATCGTGACGACGAGCCACTTCATGCCCACTAGCTGACGACTGATCTCCCGCAAGAACTTCGTGCGCACCTCTGGTCCCATCTCGGGTGACTCCAAAAGATTGTCCGTGAGGATCACTGCGCTGGTAAGCGGTGTTTTTAACTGATGAGAGATGTTTGCCACGGAATCGGCCAGCGCAACCTTTCCTGCCTGCGCGTTTTCTGCCTGTTCCTTATACAGAACCGTCAGTTTGTATAATTCATTTCTTAATCCGCTCAGTTCATCCTCCATGTTCTTTTTCAAATCAAGTTCATAATTACCGTGGCTTATTCTGTCCACGTAATTTCCAAGTTCATTCAGTTTTTTGCCGCGCAGCCACCAAAAGAAACAAAAAAAAGTAAAAGAGCCGATGGTCATTAACGCCAAGATGCCATTGATCAAGAGGGCAAACTTTGTCCTTTGCAGATTCTGGCCATGATACAGTTCTCCGCCCTCCAGGATGCCATATTGTTTCATGATCCTCTGTCCATCTTCCTTAGCATCCAAATGCGTTATCATGCGAATCAAATCCTCTTCCGCAACGTTAGGATACTTTTCCCTGACCGCACTTATGATTCCTCCATAGGTATCAAATTGCTCAATCCTGATCTGTTTTGCATATCGAAAAAAGGCGAGGTTTAGAAAAACCCCGCCAATTAGCCAGGTCATGGCCATGACCAAAACATATTTTTTTACGTCTTTATTCCAAAAGGCACTCATCGGTTTCTCCTTATCGCGTCGCAGCCAAGGCATTCTTCATCCCCTACTAATTATAGCGAGTTTCTCCTTGCGGCGCAATAAAAAGTCCCTACAAATTCTCATTTCGGATTGTCTCGATCACGTTCCTCTTCATTGCCTTTTTCCCATAGCTTTCAACAATCAAAAGCAAAAGCACGCTCACCACGATCACGGAGCACAAAATTTGCATCCACGGAATCTTAAACGCAAACGTAAAACTCCTGTCGCTGATCTCCCAGCAAAAACGATATAAAGCATACGAAACCGTGCAACCTATAACCGTTCCTCCAAGCAGTCCCTTTAAGTCAATAAACAGACCTTCCATCCAGATCATTCCGCGAAACTGCTTACGTGTCATGCCAATGGCGCGGAGCTTTGCAAACTCCGAAGACCGAAGTTCTAAGTTAAAGCTTACGGCATTAATCACGTTTGTCACGCCGATCAAAATGATCACCGCGATCAAACCCGAAAGCAACATGGTCGCAAGCGTTTGTTGAAACTTGTTTTCCTGATAGATTACGTCACAGTCATAGCATCTGCTGTTTAGCATATTCATGTCGAGCACGTCATTCATAAATTGATTTGCGTCTTTGCAATCATAATACCCCGTCACTCCGGAAGTATATAATTCGGAATGCTCCGTCGCCCAGCTTTCTCCCACATAGACGCAGGTTTTCCCTTCCAGATACTGATAATACTCTCGCAGCGCCTCTCCCTTAACTGCAATGCCTGCCAGTTCAACTTCCACGATACTTGACGGCAATTCATTTATTCTCTGCTCATAGGTTTCATGCGTTCCGGATAGAACCATTCCCTCAGCATAGTCCGCAAGCACGTTTGTCACAAGTCCCTTCCCCTTTGCCTTCTCGGGATCAACTTTATTTTCCCGGCAAAGCTCCGCAAAGGAATTCTCATCCATTGCAAATACGGGAAACCAATTAACGATTTTTCCTTCCTCGTCAGCCTCTTCCGTAACGACTATCGGTTCATAGTTGATTTTGTAAGCAAGAACGTCCGGCCGTCTTGCCAGCTCCGAAAGGACGTAATAATCCTCCTTGTTAAATACGCTTACGTAAATCTGATACTGCCGCTCCTCGTATTCATATAGTTCATCAGCCGTTTTGAACAGCAATCCCAGAAAGCTCATTCCAAGAAGCAACGAAACGCTGACCACAATGGATACGATCGTTGCCCGGTATTTAGCCTTAGACCTCTTAAAATTCTGCCATGCGACGATTCCGCCTACTCCAAATAGCCTTTTTAGGAGTTTGGGCGTCTTTTTGTTTTTCCCGTTACTCGCGATCATCTCATTTGCACGGATCGCCTGAATGGGAGAAATTTTAGACGCCTTTACCGCAGATTCAAAGGCTGACAGCGCGATCATAAAAATAGCCTGAATTGCTGCAATGGCTATTGCCCACCACGCGACGGAAAAGTACATGACAAAAGTCGAATTGCGCACCGTTAGGTGCAGAAGAAGGTTTGTTCCCTGAACAAGCAAAAAACACACGCCAATGCCAAGCAAAACGCCAAAGGGAATGCCGATCACCCCGATCACAAAGGCCTCCTGCCAGACGATCATCCTTCGCTGTCTCTTTGTCGTTCCAACGGAAGACAGAATCCCATATTGACGGACTCTCTCATGTAAGGAAATGTCAAAGCTGTTATTGATGCAAAACACGCCAGCCAAGACAAAAATCAAAAAGAATAATTCGGCCAACGCGATAACGCCAACGGTATCCTGCGTCAAATGAAACGGGCTCATCCCTTCCAATCTTGCCAACGTAAAATAACTCGAATAAATTTTTACCCTTCTGGAAACCTGGTACTTCTCCTCTTCCGTTCGCGTATGAAAATCCCGGTAAACCTGTCCGTAATATTCTTCCGAAATTCCCAGAAGCGCACTGTCAACTTTTGCGCGATGATACAATCCGTCCTTGGTATACCGGACGCTGACGCTGTACGTTCCGTCGGTAAGCTTCTCCGCATTCAGATAAGTATATGCCCGTACGACCTTTACGCTTCTGCGTTCTTCCCTCAAACTTCCTTTTCTGTCAGCATATAAATCTCCCCCATCCATCTTTAGAAAGCCAACCACCTCAAACTCGCGTTTTTCAGTGTCCGCAATCGTTTCATCATCTTGAACGTCCACGCCTATTTCCACTTCTTGCCCATTGGAGTATCTCTTTCCAATATCCAAAGTCACGTGATCGCCTATTTTTACGTCGATTCCCATCTCAGACCGTATCCCTCTGGCAAGAACAATTTCATTTTCCTTTTCCGGGAATCGCCCCATGGCCAATTCAATTGCTTCAGCCTCATACCAATCCGGCCCTGCAGCACGAACGTCCAGATAAAACAATGCAGCATACTGATTGGGACCATGCATTGCCACGTATCCCAGATGCTTTTCGAGCCGCAGTTCTTCTATGCTTTGATTATTATGAAAGTATTTTAAGTTTTCATACGCCACGCCCCTAAAAATGCAATGCGTGTTTCCTTCCGTACGCTTTGCCTCTTGGATCGTGCTCTCCAAAAGGCTCGTTCCAAGGCAGGAAAGTGCCGTGATCAGTGCCGTTGCAAGTGCCACGCCAATGATCGTCACGATGGTTCTTGCCTTATTCTCCCTTAAGGACCGCAAACAGCATTTCCATAAGACTTTCATGCGTATCTCCTCTTTCCTTGATTCCAACGCCTCATAACAGGTTATAGATTCTCATTTCTGATCGTTTCGATCACGTTGCGCTCTTGCGCCTTCTTTGCATGCTTATTCATAACTGCGAACAACAAAAGCCCTACGATTGCCACGCAACCTGCAATTTGCAATACCGGAACTTGAAAAGCAAACTTCACTTTTTTATACGGATCTTCCCACAGCATGTCCGCGCTGCCTGCAAAAGATTTCCAAAGCATATAGTAAATTCCGCAGCCAATCAGGCACCCCCACAGAAGCCCTTTGCCACCAATAAACAGACCTTCCGTAAAGATCATGCCCTTGAATTGATTTCCCGTCATGCCCACGGCCCGAAGCTTTGCAAATTCCGGAGCACGCATCTCCATGTTAAAATTCACGGCATTGATCACGTTTGTCACGCCAATCAAGATGATCAAACCAATGAATCCAACCATAAACATGGTGACGAGTGCTTTGGCAAGTTTGGCCATTTGATAGTATTGATCATAATTATAGATTGAGATGCCAAGGTGGTTTTGCTCCTCAATGGTTTCTATAAATTTGGTAACGTCCTTGCTCTGGAAATACCCATACGCATAACCCCGGAATAACTCCATGTGTTCCTTTGCCCAACTTTCACTCACGTAAACGTCCCATGTAGGATCGACACGGTATTCGTTTTCAAGATTTAGCCCCGTTACCGTGGATATCGTCTTGGAATCGATCACGCCGCCGATCTCTACCGAAAATCCAATACCTGGAAGCTTTTGGGATATTTCTTCATTGCTTCTCTTTTCACCGTTGCAAATCTCACCCAATGCCTGGCTTTTGTTTGCTTCCGTGATCAACCCCTTTTCAATCATTTCCCCTGGATCCAATCCATTCTCCAAACAAAGCTTTTCAAAGATTTCATCCTCCCAAGTAAAGAGATTAAATGCATAAACCCAATGATCATCTTCCTCTCTTTCCGGATCAACCCGATAAATGAACTCATATCCTCTGTGGATCAAGCTTTTCGTGACAAGCGGATCCATTGCGATCTCTTTCATCTTCTCATATCCCGTGGCGTCATATATGGCTATCTCCACCTGAGAGTCCGTAACCCCCATGATTTCAAACTCCAGGTAACGAAACAAAAAGGGGATGAAGGTCATTCCCAGGACTAAAGCCACGCTGACCGTGATTGAAATGATCGTCGCGCGATATTTGATCTTGGAACGCTTATAATTCTGCCATGCGATCCCGCCGCCAATGCCAAATAGTTTTTTAAACAGTTTTGGCGTCCTGCGAAGTCTTCGCTTACTCTGAATGGAGTCATTTGAGCGGATTGCTTCGATCGGCGTAATCCTGGCTGCCCGGAATGCCGCTTCCATGGCAGACAGCACAATCATAAAAATAGCCTGAAGTGCCGCAATGAGGATTGCCCACCATGCTGGCCGAAAAACCATAGAGAACGTAACAGATTTTATAATTGCCTTTAGCACGAGATTAGTTCCAGCCACCAAGAGCGCACTTAGTCCCATTCCAATCAGAATTCCCATGGGTATTCCGATGACTGCAATCACAAAAGCCTCCATCCATACGAGCATCCGGCGCTGTCTTTTGGTGGACCCAACCGAACTGATCATGCCATAAAACCGCACCCTCTGCGTAATGGATATGTCGAAGCTGTTATTGATGCAGAATACGCCGGCGAGCACAAAAACCAAAAAGATCACTTCGCCAAAGGAGATTGCCCAAACGGTCGTTTGCGTCAAATGAAACGGACTGATGGAATCCCATTCTTCCAAGGCTTCGTTTCTCACAAGAGTAGCTTCAACAGCTTCCAAAATGGCCGCGCTGATTTCTTCACGCTTTAATAGCCCTGCTTTCGTAAAATGAATGCTTACGTCATATACTTCATCATTGCTCGTCTTACCATCCCATTTGGCATAAGCCTTCATGATCAAATAATTCTTTTGCTCTTCTTTATCATAAATGCTGTCATAATTCTGATCATAGTATTCATCCAATTCCAGGCCGCCATTATCATGCGCATAAAAGCCTACGATCTCGAATTCATCTTCCGAATCCCCAATTTGAAAAGCCAGGCGATCATGAATGTTTACGTCAATACGTAAATCTCTTCTCACGGCTTTGGGGATTACTATTTCATGATCATTCTCCGGCATCCTCCCATTCGTAAGTTTAAATCCCTGCGAGGAAAACCAATCCTCCCGGGCTGCATACAAATCCCATAGATAAACATTATAGGTATCCTTATTTCCTGTAAGCTTTTTCCGCGCAAGCTTCTTTTCCATCCATATTTCGTCAATGCTTTGATTATTTACGAAATATTTCAGATCCTCACCGCGAATTCCCACATAGGTTTCATGCGCACGCCCCTGCGTTATCTGCAAATACCTGCTTACGCTTTCCAAGATGCTTGATGTCATGCAGGAAAACATTGTGATCAGAACCGTTGCCATTGCAACCCCAATGATCGTGACCATGGTTCTTCCCTTATTTTCCTTTAGAGATCGGATGCAACACTTCCATAAAACTGTCATATGCTCATTCTCCCGACATGCTCTCTTTTTAATTCTTATTGTATTTCACCATTCTCTATTCATTCCCGTTCGCGTTTTCACTCACTACGCCATCCTCCATGACAAGGAGCCGGTCTGCCTGCTTTGCCAGTTCAAGATTATGCGTGATCATGATGATCGTTTGTTTATACTTCCGGTTAGATGCTTTCAGAAGCTCCATGATCTCATTTCCGTTCCTGGTGTCGAGATTCCCCGTCGGCTCATCTGCCAAAAGGATCGCCGGTCTGGTGATCAGCGCCCGGCCAATGGCAACGCGCTGTTGCTGACCTCCGGAGAGTTCGTTGGGAAGATGGGTTCTTACCTTGTCGAGGCCGAGGGTTCCGATCAGTTCCTCCAAGAGCGCCTTGTCCACCTGCTTCCCGTCCAGTTCGCAGGGAAGCGTTATGTTTTCTTCCACGTTTAGCACGGGAATCAAATTATAAAACTGGTAGATCAATCCCACCTGCCTCCTGCGGAAGATGGCGAGCCTGTCGTCATTCATGGCATAGATGTCCTCGTTTTCCACAAACACCTTACCGGAAGTGGGCCGGTCCACGCCTCCCAGCATGTGCATCAGCGTTGATTTGCCGCTGCCGGAGCTTCCGACCACTGCGACGAACTCCCCCTTCTCCACGCTAAAGTTCGCATTCTTTACTGCCTCTACCGCATTTTCATTTTTCCCGTAGGTCTTACACAAATTCTCCGTTCTTAAAATTTCCACGTTCTCCCTCTCCTTTGATCTGTGAATGATATTCTTGTTCTAATTCTTTTTGCTTTTCTTCCTGTTCCCTAAGTTTATTTTGCGTCACGGCGATCATCTTTGAACACTCCTCAATCTTCACGCTGGTCGTCCGAAGCGCAAATTTTTCACTAATCTCCTTTGCAAACGGCATGCGGGAATTTACGTACGCTCCAAAGACCCAGAAAAGGCCAAGGCCTTCGACGTAGTATCCTGCCAGATGCCCAATCGGTAATATGGGTAAGACGGACCTTGGAAAGACAAACCTGTCAATCCCTGACGAGATCAGATTTATCACAATTCCAACGAAGAAAATACCAAGTCCTTCCCACATGGTTTTCCTGATCGTATTCTGCTCCTGATAATACTGCTCTTTGTTTTTCTTCTCTCTTTGAAGGATAACCTCCAGATCATTCGTCATCCCCAAAAGACATTCCCTGTATCGCTTCGTATCTTCAAAGGGCGGAACAATTTCCGCCTTAAATCCTCCCACCGTCAGAAAAAGCAAAAAGGAAATTCCAATACAGACCAAGCCCAGAAACCAGTTCTCAGAGCCCGTAAAAAATCCCAGAAAAAATCTAATTCCCGCATAAAACAGATAAGCCGTCAGCTTAAATGCCTTCTTGGGTTTTAAGCAACGCACGTTCTCATCCACCCACTTTCTTCACAACCCACGTCTCATAACAACGTATTTCTTTCACTATATCATCTTATCAAAGAAAAATGACGTTTCGGTGACATTTTGTAAATTTTCACCGAAACGTCTTTTTATAAATCCTATTTCCAATCACAATCGGAAATCAAGCAAATTTGCCTAAAAGAGTATTCCCCATGGAATTTTCACCATACAGGTAAATGTCTTTGTTTCCTTGTCATAATTTAATTTATATTTCCAGGAATGCCGGTCTAGCACGTTTGCCACAATGGCAAGTCCCAGCCCCGTTCCCTTACCCGTACGGCTTTCATCGCCCCGGACAAAGGGTTCCCAGAGATGCTTTAAGGAACCTGTATATGCAATCTCTGTCTCATTTTGCACGGAGAATCCTCTTTTTTCAAAGTTGATCCTGACGCTTCCGTCCTTTGGCGTATATCGGATACAGTTCGTGATAAGATTTTCCGCAACCTTTTGCAAGAGTTCCTCGTCTCCCTTCGCAATAAGCTCGCCTTCCATGGAAACCTTTAAGTCATTAGCTTCCAACTCATCCTGATAACGGTCTAAAACCTCCTCAAAGAGTTTGCGAACGTTCACTTCCTTTCGAATACATTTCTTGTGCTCCTTGTCGTATTTCAGAATTTCCAGATTCTTCATTACGATCTCATTCATGTACTTTACGGACTTTTGGATCTGCTCCGCATAATGATCCCTTTTCTCGTCATTGACGTGCTCTCTCAGACTGTCAGCATAGCCGCTTGCCGCCATCAGGGGTGATTTCAAATCATGTGCCATGGAATCCATAAGAACGTTGCGATATTCCTTTGTCATAAAGACATGGCGATTCTTTAGGTACGTTACGTAAGCAATCATTCCTGCCAGGATGGTAAACACGAGAAAAAACCAAATCCCCCACCAGAAAATGAAACCAAAATTACCTCTGAATAAATCAGAAATGGTCTGATAAGTACATACGCGATAATAGTGCCCCGTCCCGTCTTGAAAATATGCGCTCCTCATAAACACCATTTTTCCATTTAGGAAGTAGAGAGCAGGGTTCCCTATGGATTTTCCTTCTCCCACATCACTGCTTCTGCTTTTGATCCTCATGGATTTTATGGCATTCTTTGCTTCCATCCGAAAGGCATCATCCGCCTTCCATTGTGGAAAACCATATGTGTCATTGGAAGGAATCCCGTAATCTTCCGTGTGATAAGAAAGAATTGTCGCAATGGCAGTTTCCTTTTCTTGTTCCACTTCATGCAGCAGATATCCCTCGTAAGAATCTGGTCTAAAGCTTTTCTCCAACAGGACTTCGTCCGGAAATCTGTCCTTTCCGCGCACCTGTCGGACGTCCCTGGCATCGTAATAAATCAAACTAACCTTTGCAGGATAAAATTCTGATCCCTTTTCGTAAAAAGAATCGATTTGCCATTTCATCCTTCGGTTTCCATATTCAGGATCCGTCTCCGTAAGTTCTTTCATTTTTTCATTGTAGCTTTGATCTAATTCTTCCAAAACAGATCGCAGTTTCCTTATGTCACAATAATATCTTTTTGCGTATTTCAAGCCTCCCAGAACGTCACTGGAAGCTATCTGGCTTTCCATATTCCTAAGGTACAGAATTGTCCAATTAGGATTCATCACGGATTCACAAACAATTTCCTCCGTCTCCACGTCCTGAACGTAACCCCAGCCTCTCCCCTGACCGCCAAGATACGTATTCCCTTCTCCGTCAGAAGATAAGCCGCTGCTCATAAGAAAAAAGTGCTCAAATTTGTCCAAACGGATCCCTATAATATTGCCCAAGTAAAATCCCAAGGGAAATTGAAGCTGTCCATCATATGCATTTCCGGCAGAACTCATGGATGCCAATAATAGAGAAAGATCCGGTCTGGTATTTTCCAATGGTTCATCCTTTATCAGATATTGAATTGCTTCCATTCCCTCATAAAATTTTATGGATGTTTTTTGTTCTACCTTTGAATATACAACAAAATAGGCCAATTGAAGAAAAACGTAAAACACCAACAGCCATACCAGGGCCATGATGCCAAACCACTTTCGGAAACACTGAAAATACGTCCTTTTCCGTCGTTTTTTCATTCCGCCTCCTCCTTTCGATAGCAATGATTACTCCGTAATTTTATATCCTTTGCCGTAGATTGTTATTATTTGTCTTCCTGCTGCTCCCAGGCTCTTACGGAGCTTCTTTACGTGATTGTCCACCGTCCGGTCCGTCCCGTCATAGTCCATGCCCCAAACCAATTCCAGCAAGATTTCCCGCGTAAAAATTTGATTGGGATGATGCAGCAGCGTGATCAAAAGATCGAACTCCTTGGGCGTGAGCTGGATTTCTTTCTCCGATGCCCATACCTCCCGCGTCTTTGGATCCAAGGATATCTGCCCGCAGACGAGCTTTGGCCTTTCCTGCCCCGTCTCATCACCCTTCACGCCATTTCCTCTTGCCCTGCGAAGGATGGCGCCAACCTTCGCATAAAGCTCTGTCATAAGAAATGGCTTGCAAACGTAGTCATCACATCCAAGCTCATACCCTCTTAGCCTGTCCTCTTCCCTTACCTTGGCCGTGATCATGATAACAGGCGTATCCTTTTGCTTTCGCAGTTCGCGAAGGAGCGAGAAACCGCTCATTCCGGGCAGCATGACGTCAAGCAAAATCAGATCGAAGCTTTCCTCCTGCATCAGCCTTAGGCCTTCCTTTCCCGTGGATGCGCATTCCACTTCATAAGCCCGCTCCCGGCCCTGCAGATAATCACTGACCACTTCCCTGATCATTTCATCATCTTCAACCAGCAAAATCCTACCCTTCACGTTACTGCCCAACCTTTCCAAAAAAAACGTTCTCCCTTTTGATAATTCTATCATAAAAGGAGAACGTATCCAAATTATATCCTGTAAAAAGTTCCAATGGGACGTGTCTACTGACACGTTTGCTAATGCCAATTCAGGCAGAATAATTATCCCTGTGAACGATCCATAATCTTGATCCAATATCGATCCGGGACGCGGATGATGGCCTGGAACAGCTTGCTTTTCTTTTTGTAAGCGATCTTAAAGCCAAACCTATGCTTATTCAAAATACCATAGACAATGGATAAACCCATTCCTGTACCTTTTTGCTGGGAACGGCTGTCATCCCCCATCTCCATCTCTTCCAGAAGCCGTTGGATCGGCTTGTGATATACCAACTCGGCAGTATTTTGAATGATAATCTTATGGTTTAACACTTTCAGGTCAATGATTCCATTCTCCGTCGTGTATTTCATGGCATTGGCGATCAAATTGTCAGCAACGCTTGCCAATAGCTTTTCGTCTCCCCAAACGTAACATTGACCGTCCGTGACAACCTGAATCTTTTTTTCATCAAGCTGCTCACGATAACGCTTTACGGCCTCTTCAAACAGCTCCACGAACCGTACGGCATTTCGATCCAGATCATCCGAGGATTCCATCTGGGAAACTTGCATGTTTTTATTCACAATTCCATTCAGGTACTCGGTCTGCTTTAAAATCTCACTTGCGTAATACTCTCTTTTTTCGGAATGAATGTTTTCCTGAAGGTTTTCCGCAAAGCCATGCATAACCATCAGCGGCGATTTCAAATCATGTGCCATGGAATCCAGCAAGGATTTACGGAACGCACTTTGCGCGACCCGCCTTCTGCGCGCAAGCTCAGCCAGTGCGACAAAAATCAGTAACAGAACAAGTATGCCAATGCATTTCCGCTTATTGCTTTCGATCGCATTTTGAAGCATTTGTTTCCTGTCGATGGGCATGTTTACGTTAAACCATAACGAACAACCTCCATCCATACCGTCATTTATTCTTATGCGATAGATAAATTCATAATAATCAGGTAAGAGATTATTTAAAAAAACTATGTCATTTAACTCCTTCCTTCCAACATAGGCTTGTGACGAAAAAGGTAGGTCTAATCTTGACATCGATGATTTGGCAGAATAAAGCGAGTAATTAAATTGCAAGTTGTTTTTGTCCATAATTTTTACGTAATCATTAACGTGATATTCATGCCATGCATCAATATCTTCCGGAAACAAAATTTCATTTTCTCCGGCATTTTCGACATGAACGTAACCTGCCGGCAATTCCGTCGGAGTGCAGTCAATGATCCTTTCTTCAGTTATTTGATCCCCCATTCTCCAAAACACCCGGACCTTCCCCGGAATAAAATAAGAACCTCTCTCGTAAAAGTCAATTGCCTGTACGTTCCACCCGTTTGCCATTTTATTTCGTTCATGTAACATTTTTTTCTCTTTGTAATACGTAAAGTCATCATTTAATTTATAACCCTTATTAGCCAAAAATCTCAATTCAAATTCATCATACGGAATTAATTCCGAAGACCAATACTCACCCCAATGACTAACGGGATTTTTCTTCAAGTCAAACGTGGCTTCTTGAATCTTCTGGAAATACTCCATCGGACAAACATAGCCCATGTCATTCTCCAAAATATCATAAAAGGAATCCGCGTTTGTCATCACAACGTATCGCTGCCTGCCATCCAAAAAATCAATTGTTTTCGTATCAAGAATCATTCCTTTAAAATAATAACTCATACTCCAATTGTGTTCTGTTTCTTTATACGCTTCCCATTCTACGTTACAATTTTTTTCCGTCAAATATTTCTCGAGATTCATCAAATGAATAACTATACATGCAGTCCCATCGTCCACGGACTTATTTCTCATCAATTCTTCAAGTGTCTCGATTCTAATTTGAATGGCGTCACCAATCACCACTTCGTTATATTCGCAAGAATTCCTTATTTCACTGATATATTTAAAATAAATCAGCAAAGCGCATGAAATCAGCCAAATGAACGTTAACGTGATCACGGTAAGCACAATCGATAGTACTCTTCTTTTTTTCCTTGAGAGCATGGCAATCCCCTCCTAACTGTTCCCATATTTATGGTTAGGAATTTAAAATTTTGTATCCCTTCGCAAAAACGGTTTTGATCTGTCCGCCGGCACTTCCCAGACTCGCTCGCAGCTTTTTCACGTGATTGTCCACGACTCTGTCATTGCCAAAGTAGTCCTTGCCCCACGCCAGATCCAATAGCATGTCCCTGGAAAAGGTCCAGCCAGGTTTCTCCATCAAAATCGAGAGAATGGCCAGCTCCTTGGGCGGCAAATCCACTTCTTCTCCATTGACCTTTACCGTCAGTGCCCTCTTATGAAGTTCAATGTTTCCGCATGTGATCACGTCATTCAGAACCGTCCCTTTTGAACGTTTTATCTGCGCATTGACCTTTGCCAAGAGTTCCGCCAGCGAAAAGGGCTTGCATACGTAATCGTCACAACCCAATTCATATCCATACAGCCTGTCCTCTTCGCTGGTCCTTGCGGTCATAAAGATCACCGGCACGTCCATGGTACGCCGGATCCGTACGATCAGATCAAAACCGCTCATATTGGGCAGCATGACATCTAAAAGCACAAGGTCATAGATCTTCTCCTCCAGCTTTTCTTCGCCTTCCGTTCCGGTTTTTGCCATATCCATCTCATACTCCGGAGCCTTCTCTGAAAAATAATCCAAAATGGCCTCACGGATCTTAGCATCATCTTCCACCAATAAAATCTTTGCAATCATCTCTCCACGTCACCTCAATAAAAAAGATACGATCTTTAGGCTATAAAATGATTATAACGTGAAGTCGTATCTTTTTTGTGTCTTTTTTTGATGATTCTTTATTTTTTATGAGTATTGTAGTAAGGTGCGAAATTTGTAAAAACATCGTCCCCAAACAGCTTTTTGAACTCGTCTGCCCGCTTTTTATCGGGATCCTTCGGTAACTCCCAAAAACCATCCTGCCCAAACTCATAACCTATGCTTTGCACGGCAGCGATATAATCGCGCATGAAAGTATCTCCGTAGGTTTCTTTAAGATATGCACAAAGCAAATGTCCAAATGCATACGCTTGATCATAATGATCTTCAAAATCGTTATAGAATAAGGTCTCCGCATTCTTTTCCGTAACCTTTTGATCCACGCGGTATACAAATTCAAAATGATCAGCGCATTTAGCAAAAGACTCTGACATCGGAACAAGCGAGCGAATGGTTTCTTCCGCGAAATAATCCGCACCGCCTTCCGTCAAAATATCTGGCAAACTCGCATGTCTTAGCGTAAGCACGTGAGTAAGTTCATGTGCGATCACGTCATATTGAACGTAACCATCATAATACTCATAATTAATTCCTAATTTCTTACAAACATCGTCAGAGTATAATCCCGGCAGGTTTATATAAGTATATCCTGCTAAGGAATGGGAAATCCATGCCTTGCCATCGTGATCCATAACGACGTATATTGGTACTTTTTGACCAAATTCAAAATCAGCCCACGGATCATAGCAGCCAACCATGCTTGACATTTTGTAAGGTTCCCCCCAAAAATCTACGTACTTTTTTGAAGTTGCAAACGTTAAACCCACTTTCTCTTCCAGCGTATCCATGATCATGGCTACATTGTCCGCAAAATCCCCCGGCAAGTCTAGATCCTTATCCAGAAGAAGATAAAACTTATCACCTTCAATGCAGCAATAATCCGTAGTGATATAGTGGTCTGCCTCGTTTCCGCTCAGCGTGATCATGGGCGGGAATTTCGAGAGATCATTCACAACGACTTCCGGAGTGCTTTCGGGTATCACTTCTTCCAGCGCGCTCTCCGTCACCATTTCCTCCGGCGTGCTATCAGTCATCGTTTCTTCCGACGTGCCATCCAGTATCACTTTCTCCGCTTCGGTCCCTTTTGATTCTGCGACCACGGAAGGACTCTCAGCCGCGGCTTCGTTTTTTTGCACGCTGCTTTCCATTGCCACGCTTTCCTTAGCTTCCTCTTCCGTCCTCGCCTGCCCGCAGGCTGCCAGCATTAACGCCATCATCAAAGCAATCCATGTCAATTTTCTGTTTTTCACGTTATTCTTCCCTCCTCTTAAAGTGCAGGTTAACTGTTTACAAGATTACTTTAACGTGAAGACGTATCTTTTTTACGTCTTTTTCATCCTTTGAGATAGCTTTAATCATGATTTTTTTCATAGTACGCAGCAAAATCCGTAAATACTTTCTCCCCAAAAAGCTTTTTGAATTCATCCGCGCGCTTTTTATCGGGATCCCTAGGCCATTCTGCGTATCCAGCCCCTCCGTAATAATATCCAATCTTCTGAAGGGCTGCGATATAATTATGCATAAAAGAATTGCCATAGGTTTCGGCAAGAAATGAGCAAAGTAAATGCCCGTACGCATAGCTTTGGTCATACTGATCTTCGAAATCATGATAGAATAGCGTCTCAGCGTTTTGGACCGTAACGTTTTGATCCACGTGATAATCAAATTCAAAATGATCAACTGCTTTGGAAAATGACTCGGAAGTCTGTGCAAGTGAACGGATGGTCTCTTCGGCAAAATAGTCAGCGCTTCCCTCCGTCATAATAGACGTCATGCTGGTATACCTTTGCGTAAGCACGTGGGTAAGTTCGTGTGCGATCACGTCATAGGGAACAAAATCCTTATAATACTCTTTAGATCTTCCCAATTTGTTGCATATTTCATCAGAGTACAATGATAATAAATCAAAATACGCGTAACCTGCCAAAGCATGAGAAGTCCATGCCGTGCCATCATGATTTACTATAATATAGATGGGAACTTTTTGTCCAAAATAAAACTCCTCCCATGGATCATGGCAACTAACAATAGCGGCCATTTTTATCGGATCAAACCCCATGATTGGGTTCTTTGAAGCGCTTGTAAAGGTAAGCCCTACTTTTTCTTCCAAAGCGTCCATGATTTTGGAAACGTTGTCTGCAAAATCCCCCGGCAGATCCACGTCCTTATCAAGCAACAAATAAAACTTATCGCCTTCAATATAGCAATAATCCGTTGTAACGTAATGGTCTGCCTCTTTTCCGCTTAGCGTGATCAGGGGCGGGAATTTTGACGGATCATTTACAATAACCTCGGGAGTATTCTCCAGCACTGTTTCTTCCGTTGCATTCTCATTCGAGGCGGTAAGCTCAGAAGCATCCTCTTGGGTAGCGCTATCCTGGGTGATGCTTTCCGCAGTGCTGTCTGTATCCAGTTTTTCCTCCGCATGGCCTGCATCTTTGGAATGATCCGAGGCTTCGCCTTCTTGGACTGTGCTTTCCGTTGCCGAATCGCCCTTGATTTTCCCTATCGTTGAAGTATTCTCGCAGGATGACAACATCAACATCAGCGTCATCGCCAAAGCAAGCATTATCAATTTTTTATTATTCATTTTGTTTTGTCCCCCAGGAAACAATTTCGCTTATCATTTTTACTCGTTACGCCCAAGTTACCGGATTCCCTTTTCTTTCAAGGGGTGTTCTGTTCGGCTGTCCACTTTCCGCAAATCCCAAGATCAATCCCCCCGTGACGGTCTCACTTTCCAGAAGACCATGCTTGTACAGGTAACTGCGAATGGTTTCATTTTCATCCAGCCAATGCAATTGATTGATCCAGCAGGAGCCAAGATCCAATGCGTTTGCAGCGATCATCATATTCTCCAGCGCACAGGCACTGTCTGCCAAGGCGTTTCCGTAGTCCTTCTGATTTGCCGTCACGATAAGAACCGGAGCGTTGTAATGAAACACATAGCCGCCCTTCTTTGAAGCGTTAATCGAGTTTCGAAGCGACGCATAGGTATTTTCCCCTGCCTCCATCTTGGAAAACTCGTGGCAAACCAACTCCGCCATCTCCGCAAGAACCGCCTTGTCCGTAAACACAATGAAATGTGTCGTCTGATTATTTCCTCCGCTCGGCGCAAACCGCCCAGCTTCGATCACCTTCCCGATCAGTTCGCGATCCGGCATCACTTCCGCATATCTTCTGGTACTTCTTCGCGTTAAAATCGCTTCCATGGCATCCATACGCGTTTCCTCCTAAGCCGCACTATGTTTTCATTATATCAATCCCAAAATAAAGCGTCAATTCCACGTCATCATCTAATTTATTCTGAAAAGCCCCCTCAATTTTATCGTCGACATAAACATATTACAAACAAAAACTTTTTCAGTAAATTATCCGGCACCAAACCGTTTCAGTTAATTATCCGACACTTGACATCATTTCAATACTGCTTCGATCTTTTTCCGAAGAACTGCCGTATTAAGCGGACATTCCTCTGTTTCAAACGATATCATCAAAGTATCACCAAGAAGAATTCCATTTTTTTCATAAAGCGCAAGCTTTTCATAATTCTTGCTCGCGTACGCATCTATGTTCAGCAACCCCAGATGCTCCCAATAGATTGTCTTACGGCAAGAATCTTTTCCGATTTCGACCGAACGTATTCGCCTTGTTCCGTCTCATATTTTCCCTGCTCTGGATATGGATTTTGCTCTCCCCTGTGTTCTTCCAGCCATTTTTCAACATACAAGGCGTCTGGTACTTCGATAGGTGTTACGACAGCTTTGCGACCTTCACATAGATTTTCATACAAATTCGCCATTGCGTTGACGCCATAATTCTTTAGAAAGCGCGTAAGTACTCCTCTCATTTCTTCAAGTTTCTTCATAGCACTTCTGTCGAATTCACGCTGCACTAATTTACAAACTAGTTCTCGATCCTTCTCTCGTATGTATATTGATTTGGGATCCCCTTCTTTTCGAAAAAAGTATTGGTGCTTTCCCCTGTCCGCAGTAACCCTAATTACACCTTCCGGCAATTTGTCATAAGCTCTTTCACGTTTTTTTAACTGCCTCAATAATTCTTCAATTTCCATTTGTTGATTTTTCAATTCCTTTGAATAATCAATCATAATAAACACCTCCCATGAATTTCGTTTTTTCCTTTGTCTTGATGCCAATTTCAAGCTCCAAACAAGCATAGTTGACCTTGTTCACTTGCCTACATGTTACTTTTCCTTTACAGGCAAGTAATGTTGACCTTTTGCACTTGCCTACATGAAGATTTTTCTCTACAGGCAAGTAATGCTGGTCTTGTTCACTTGCCTACATGAAGATTTTTCTCTACAGGCAAGTAATGCTGGTCTTGTTCACTTGCCTACATGAAGATTTTTCTCTACAGGCAAGTAATGCCGGTCTTGTTCACTTGCCTACAAGAAGCTTTTGCTTTACAGGCAAGTAATGTTGACCTTTTGCACTTGCCTACAAGCCAATTTCCCTTTACAGGCAAGTAATGTTGACCTTTTGCACTTGCCTACAAG
>CAMKQH010000034.1 GCA_946414885.1 uncultured Lachnospiraceae bacterium | reverse complement strand
GACAAAAAGGCATGTCGGGCGGTACGGTTTACGGTAATTACTACCGCCTGGCGGACAAAAAGGCATGTCGGGCGGTATGGATTTCAGTGATTACTACCGCCTGGCAGACAAAAAAGCGAGCTGGGCGGTATATTCGTCATGAAACGACTGCTGGATTTGAATAATTGAAATTCCGGCAGAGAGGTTACTCGACCTCCTTCAGCATTTCCTCAAGGAAGGCAGGAAGATAGAAGGCTCCCTTGTGAAGTCTTGTGGTGTAGTACTTGGTGCGGAGGTGGAGACTGGTCCAGCGATCCGCATCCATGTCGTCGATGGGGTGGTACTTCTTACTTGCAAAGCCGAAGAGCCAGTAGCCTGCGGCGTAGGTCGGGATGTGGGCCTGGTATACGCGGCTGATGGGGAAGGTGCTGGCGATGCGCTTGTGGCTTCGCTTCATGGCCTCCGCATCCTCGGCGTAGAAGGGGCTTCCCTGCTGGTTTACCATGATGCCGTCTTCCTTCAAGGCCTTATAGCAATTGCCGTAGAATTCCTTGGTGAAGAGACCCTCGGAGGGACCGAAGGGATCATTGGAGTCAACGATGATCAGGTCATATTTGTCCTCGCAGCGGCGCAGGAATTTCAAGCCGTTCTCGAAGAAGATGTTCACGCGCTTGTCATCCAGTCGGCATGCGTTGCCGGGAAGGAATTGGCGGCAGACCTCCACCACCTGTTCATCCATCTCCACAAGGTCGATGTTCTCCACCTGTTCAAAGCGGGTGAGCTCGCGCACGACGCCGCCGTCTCCGGCACCGATCACCAGAACATTCTTGATTCCGGGGTGTACGGCCATGGGAACGTGCACGATCATCTCGTCGTAGATGAATTCATCCCGCTCCGTCAGCATGATGTTGCCGTCGAGAACGAGAACGCGCCCAAATTCGGCCGTGTCCAGCACGTCGATTCGCTGATAATCGCTTTGCTTGCTGTATAATTGCTTGTTGACCCGGAGACTGAATTTGACGTCCGGGGTATGAAATTCGCTAAACCAAAGTTCCATGGGAGGACCTCCTCGTTATTTATCGTGCTGGCTTCGATCGAAGCCCCATTTTTTGACGGTTTCGCTTTCGTCGATGAGGCCGACGTAGTAGGCCGTAATGTCGGTGATCTCGGGGGAGATGGAATAGTACTGGTATCTTCCGGTATTCACGTTCCAGGTGATGCGCATGATGTCGTTTAATTCATTGTCAGCAGCCTTTTTCGCATATTCCTTGGTGATGCCATATTCCAAACGGTAGTTGGCGTATATGTCGGTCCAGTAGATGTCGGGTGCGCCAAAGGTATGGAGCATTTCATGGGCAAATACGGAAGGCGGCGTTTTCTCACTCCGGTTGATCATCTGAAGGTAAACGATCTCGTAGGGATAGGGCATGCCGTAGTAGAAATTCCTGGTACAGCAGGGACCGTCATTGGTTTCGGGCGCATCAACGTAGACCATGTAGATCACGCTGTCCGCTTCCAGCGTACGACGGATGTTTTCACTGTCTATGTTCTTTTCAATGCATTCCCAAACCATTTGATCCGTTACGGAATAATTGGTCAGCGCCTTGGTGAGGTCAGTGTTTACTTCCACTTCGTAATAGAGCTCCGGATGATCCAGCCAATCCCAGACAAAGGTGACGTCCTTCTCATATTTGGCGCTTTCCGTCGTCAGGTAATCGCAGGCGATCTTTAGATTGTTGTACACGCGGCTGTAGGTGCTGCGGTCTTTCCTGTCTTCATAATCCCACTTGCAATACAGATCATTCGCGAAGATGG
The DNA here is from genome assembly GCA_946414885.1 of uncultured Lachnospiraceae bacterium. Classification (GTDB taxonomy): domain Bacteria; phylum Bacillota; class Clostridia; order Lachnospirales; family Lachnospiraceae; genus Acetatifactor. The sequence goes on along the minus strand of CAMKQH010000034.1, from coordinate 29,992 downwards.
AGATGACGGCGATGGTACCGTCCAGCTTTTCCGCAGAGCCATGCGGGTAGAGCTCGCGCCAGTTCTCGGGCGCAGGATAGCTTTCCGGCTCTTGGAAATAATATTCCGTGGATTCCTCATAGTAGGGATCAAACTCCGTATGCTCATCATGGGAAGAGGTCTCCGGATCTTCCCCGGAGCCGGAAGAAGAGTCCGTATTTTCCCCGGAAGAAGAGTCCGTACTTTCTACGAAAGAAGAGTCCTCATTCTCACGGGAATCGGAAGTCATTCGTGATTCGCTCGCGGGATCAGAAGTTTCGTCCTCTGCAGACGCGATCTCGCGGCTCTCGGCGGATTCCTCCGTCTCCATAGAGTCCAGCTGCAGGTAGTCCAAGCGTTCCTGATCGCTGCAGGCGGTCATGGAAAGGAGCAGCGGGAGACAGGCCGTAAGGATTGCGCTCCGGAGCTTACCAAGCGTTCTTTTCTTATTCATAAATGGCAATTTTCCAATCATCATAGGCATTTACCAAAAAAATGAGTTAGCGGATAACGTTATTTCAAAACGTTTAGGTTGTCGATGGTGGGATCCTCTGGACCCGTCATCTGACAGCCCTTTTCGTGCGCATATTTGATATACCTGAGAATGTCTCCCGTGATCTTCTCGCCAGGGGCAAGGATCGGGATTCCGGGAGGATAGCACATTACGAACTCGCTGCAGACCCGGCCTTCCGTCTGATCGATGGGCAGGCTTTCCTTTTCGGCATAGAACGCTTCCTGAGGGCTTGCCACCACGATGGGATCGATGTATTCCTGGGTGAGAAGGCCGCTCTTGGAATGCTTGTGGAGTCTGCGGATCTCGGCGAGAGCGGAGCAGAGGCGCTCCACCTCCTGGAACCTGTCGCCGATGGAAAGGTAGGCGAGAATGTTGCCCAGGTCACCAAACTCAATCTGGATGTCATAGTCATCGCGGAGGGCGTCGTAGACCTCGATGCCGGCCATGCCGATGTCCAGCGTGTGGACGCTCAGCTTTGTGGGATCAAAGTCATAAATGCTGTCCCCGTTGACCAGCTCATGACCAAAGGCATAGTAATCGCCGATGGCATTCACCTCATTGCGGGCGTATTCCGCAAGGTCCTTCACCTGGGAGAAGATTTCCTTTCCGTGAAGGGCAAGCTTTCTGCGGCTGATGTCCAGGCTGCTCATGAGCAGATAGCTTCCGCTGGTCGTCTGGGTCAGGTTGATGATCTGACGGGCATAGCCCGCGTGTACCCTGGGACCAACGAGGAAGAAGCTGGACTGCGTCAGGCTTCCGCCGCTCTTGTGCATGGAGACGGCTGCCATGTCTGCCCCTGCCGCCATGGCGGAGAGAGGGAAGTTGTTTCCAAAATAAAAATGCGTTCCGTGGGCCTCATCGGCGAGACAGAGCATGCCTGCCGCGTGTGCCATGTCCACGATGGCCTTTAAGTCACTGCAGATGCCGTAATAGGTCGGGTTGTTGACCAGAACGGCCACGGCATTGGGATGTTCCTTGATGGCCTTTGCCACCTGCTCACGCTTCATGCCGAGCGAAATGCCGAGGCGGTGGTCCACCTCAGGATTGACGTAGACGGGAATGGCACCGTTTAACACCAAGGCATTGATGACGCTGCGATGCACGTTTCTGGGGAGAATGATCTCCTGACCGCGCTTGGTGGCAGTTAATACCATGCTCTGCACGGCACTCGTCGTTCCGCCCACCATAAGAAATGCCTGCGCGGCGCCAAAGGCATCGGCTGCAAGCTCCTCAGCCTCGCGGATCACGGAGACGGGATGGCAGAGATTGTCCAGCGGCTTCATGCTGTTGACGTCAATGCCAACGCATTGCTGGCCAAGAAAAGCGGCAAGCTCCGGGTTTCCGCGTCCGTGCTTGTGACCGGGCACGTCGAAGGGTACGACGCGAGCCTGACGGAAGCGCTCTAAGGCTTCATGAATGGGTGCTTTGTTTTGATCGAGTTTCATCTGGGTCATGGTGCAAGTGCCTTTCTACAATACTTTATAAGGATACAAAAAAGCCCGCGACGGCGCTTGTCCGTTGCGGGCTTGCTTTACTCTAAAGGATTGCGGCACGGCGCAGGTTGCGTCATCATAAAGGATTTTCGTGCCATATGCAATGTTCCGGGATAGGGCTTTCGAGAGTCTTTCCTGCAAAAAAAATCTGCGTACTCTTATTGACCGTTTCACAAGCCAGCGCGGATGCGCTATTTCGGTTTTAAGAAACCAACTTATAAAATTTGCCGTTCCCTTTCAAAATAAGCGAAAAGGAAATGCTTCAATAATCATTTTAATGCATCGTAAGACTTTCAAAAAGCTTAACTAGGTGCATTCTAACATGGCTTTGGGCAAATGTCAATATAGTACATTCAGGCCACAATTTTCTACATTCCTTTTTTGCCGGAACAAGTTTAAAATATCAATAGAATGTTAGCAATAAAACTATTTTGGAGGAAGCCAGTGGAAAAAGAACGCCGTTCGAAGATGAAATTTATACTGGACAACATGAAGGGCTACCGGATCCTGTACGTGATCACGCTGATCGGCGCAGTCACCTACAATGCGCTGCAGCTGGTGGTTCCGCATTTCACCCAGAGGATCCTAGACGAATTCCTGATCGGGGAAAAAGCCCATGAAAATCTGGTAAATCACAAGGAATTATTGTATCAGCTGATCGCGGCCATGGTAATCCTGACGCTGGTCCGCACCACCATCGTGTACCTGACCTGTATGGGAACCGAGGTTGTGTCCCAGAGCGTACTGTATAAGATCAGAAATTATCTGTTCCGCAAGATTGAAACACAGGACATGAACTTTTACGGAAAATACCGCACGGGTGACCTGATGACCCGCGTCACCGGCGACCTCGACGCGATCCGCCACATGATCGCCTGGGTGCTCCGCACCATCGTGGAATCCCTGTCCCTGATGATCGCCGTGGCCATCTATTTCTTTAGCATGAGCTGGCAGCTGACCCTTTGCCTGTTTGCCATTGCACCCTTTATTTTCATCATTGTCATTCTGTTCCGCAACAAGGTGGGCCCCAGACACAGGGAGCTTCGTGAAAAGATGGCACAGATGAACACGGCGGCGCAGGAGAACATCTCCGGCAACCGCGTGGTAAAGGCCTTTGCCCGCGAGGATTACGAGATCGAGAAGTTTGACCAATGCAATCAGGATTACTCGAAGACAAACCGCAAGACGGCCATGACCTGGCTGACCTATTTCCCTTACGTGGAATCCTTTGCAAACCTTATGCCGATCGTGCTTTTGGTGGTGGGCGGCTTCTTTATTATGGACGGCAGGATCACCATGGGACAGTACGTGGCATTCTCCGGACTGATCTGGGCGATCGCCAACCCCATGAGAATGCTGGGCAACATCATGAATGAGTTCCAGCGCTTTGCGGCAGCTTCCGACAAGGTAATGGAGATTTATTATTCGGAACCGGAGATCGTGGACCTTCCCGATGCCATTGATCATCCGGAGCGCTTCCGGGGCAAGGTGGAATTCAAGAACGTGAGCTTCCAGTATTCTGACGGCAAGTTCCCCGTGCTGCACGACGTGAGCTTTACCATAGAACCGGGGCAGACCGTTGCCATCATGGGGGAGACGGGATGTGGTAAGACGACGCTGATCCAGCTGATCCCCAGATTCTTTGAGCCGACCAACGGACACGTGTATGTGGACGATGTGGACGTGCGCAAGTATAAGCTCCATCAGCTCCGCAAGAACATTGGACTTGCAACCCAGGACGTGCTCCTGTATTCGGATACCATTGACAGCAATATCGCTTACGGCGATTCCAACATAAAGCCTGAGGAAGTGGAGAAATTTGCGAGATACTCGGCGGCAGCAGACTTTATTTCCAAGATGCCCGAGGGGTATGAGACCATCGTGGGTGAGAGAGGCGTAGGCCTTTCCGGCGGACAAAAGCAGAGAATCTCCCTGGCGAGGGCCCTTGCGGTCAGACCTGCCATCCTGATTTTGGATGACACGACGAGCGCCGTGGACATGGAGACGGAGAAGCAGATCCAGCACAGCTTGAAGGAACTTGATTTCCCCTGCACGAAGATCATTATTGCCCAGAGAATTTCCACCACAAAGTCGGCAGACAAGATCCTGGTCATCCAGGACGGCAAGATCGCAGAGTGCGGCACCCATGACGAACTGGTGGCAAAGGACGGTTATTACGCAAGCCTTGTAAAGCTTCAGATGGGTGAGGACGCCGTGATCCGGTCCGAGGTGGCAAGCCTCGCAAACGAGGGCGTCATGGAGCATGACTTCGGCATGGCCGAGGGCTTTGTGAAGCATTATGGCGCAGAGCGCGGGAAAGGGGGCGACCGGTAATGGCAAGGAGAAATACTTACAAGGAAGACGAAATCCTCGAAACCCCATTTGAGTTCCGACACCTGCTCCGGGCCTCCGTATACGTTAAGAAATACGTGGGCAAGATGATCTTTGCGCTGATCCTGAGCGCCATCGGCGGCATTATGGCATTGTTCTCGCCGAAGCTGACGCAGCTGGCTCTGGACAACGCCATTCCCAATAAGGACAAGCAACAGTTATTTATGCTGGCAGGTCTTTTGATCCTGACTTTTGTCATCAGCATCATTTTTACGACGATCCGTTCCAGGATCATGATCGGCGTCAGCCAGAACATTATTTACGACATCCGCAAGGACGTTTTCGAGCACCTGCAAAAGCTCTCGTTCCAGTACTATGACGACAGGCCTCACGGCAAGATCCTGATCCGCGTGGTAAACTACGTAAACTCCGTGTCGGACATGCTGTCCAACGGACTGATCAACGTGGTTCTCGAGAGCATGAACCTGATCTTTATCGTGATCTTCATGCTGATGATGGACGTGAAGCTTTCGCTGGTGGTGTTGGCGGGCGTGCCGATCCTGATGGTGTTCCTGCTCTGGATCAAGCAAAAGCAAAGAAAAGCATGGCAGATGGTTTCGAACAAGAACTCGAACCTGAACGCTTACCTTCAGGAGAACATCGTGGGCGCAAGGATCACGCAGATCTTTGCGAGGGAAGAGGAGAATGCGGAGACGTTTGAAGTGCTCTCCAATAACTGCAGAAAGACCTGGATGCATGCCCTGAGATACACAAACCTGGTTTGGCCCGGCATCGACAGCATTTCCGTCTTTGTCCGCGCGGCGATCTTTATCTTCGGACTCGTGGTATTTGGCGGCTCCGTAAGCCTTGGCGTGATCTTTGCCATCTCGTCCTACGCGTCGAGATTCTGGCAGCCCATCATGAGCCTTGGCAACATTTTTAATAACTTCCTGAATAACATCGCTTACCTGGAGCGTATTTTTGAAACCCTGGATGAGCCCGTAAAGGTTGCAGACCAGGAGGAGGCAACGCAGATGCCTCCCATCAAGGGTCAAGTTACCTTTGAGCACGTGACCTTCAGCTATGAGGAAGGCAAGCCCGTATTAAAGGATCTTTCCTTCCAGGTGGAGCCGGGCGAGAGCGTTGCCCTCGTTGGACCGACCGGAGCCGGAAAGAGTACCATCGTGAACCTGATCTCCAGATTCTACAACGTGGACAGCGGGCGGGTACTCATCGACGGACAGGACATTTCAAAGGTGACGCTGAAGTCCCTGAGGTCCCAGATGGGCATCATGCTGCAGGACAGCTTTATTTTCTCCGGCACCATCGAGGACAACATCCGCTATGGAAAGCTGGATGCAACGGAAGAAGAGATCAGGGAGGCAAGCAAGCTTGTCTGTGCGGATGAATTCATCCAGCGCTTCCCGGATGCTTACAAGACCGAGGTGAAGGAGAGGGGATCCCTTCTTTCCCAGGGCCAGAAGCAGCTGATCTCCTTTGCGAGAACCTTGCTTTCCGATCCTGCGATTTTGGTTTTGGATGAGGCGACCTCCAGTATCGACGTACAGACGGAGAAGGCTTTGCAGAAGGGCCTGAACGCCATGATGATGCGCCGTACGAGCTTTGTCATCGCACACCGGCTTTCCACGATCAAAAACTGCGACAAGATCATGTATATCGATCAGGGCGGCATCGTGGAGTGCGGAACCCACATGGAGCTCATGGCCAAGAAGGGTGCCTACTATCACCTTTACACCGCGCAGATGGAAGACATCGCGTGACCCTAAAGTTGCATTTTACTCTTCATTTTTTATACTTTCATATCTATCTTCCCCCCAAGAAGGAGCGCCCGAAAGGGTGCTCTTTCTTAATTTGCGCAATACCGGGCCCTTTTCCTGCCCGTTTTGTTGTTTGCGGTTGACGTGCTTTCCCAAAAAGAATTATAATTCTTTATATTCAAGAGAATCTGAGGAAGGTTAGATGGAAAAGCTGAAAAAATTGTTGGAATTCACGCCGGATCAGGCGTTAGAGGCGCTGCGCCGCAAGGTCATCGACAATAAGGATGCGTCGAGGATCGCACTGTTTTCCCTGATTACCTGTGTTTTCTGTTATTTCTATGAGATGATCGAGGGGTATGGCTGCCCGGATGCCGTGGCGGAGGGCGTTTACTATTACGTGGGACAAAAGAATGCCTATTCCCTTGCAAGATGGCTCATTCCTTTTTTGAATAAGGTGCTCGGAAGCAACGTCGTCATTCCGTTTATCATTATCCTGGTTTATTGCGTGCTTATCGCTGTCGCAATCTATCTGCTCTGCCGGGAGTTCCGGATCAAGTCACCCTCCCAGCAGATTTTGCTTGCCGGTTTATCGATTAGTTTTCCGGTGGTGATCCGTCAGTATGCGTATCTTTACATGGCGACCAGCTATGCCTTTTCGTTCCTTGCGTCCGTTCTTGCGGTGCTCTGTTTCCGGAAGAACAGCATTTGGGGATACGTAAAGGGTACGGTCTGCGTCGTATTGATGCTTGGCGCGTACCAGTCGAACGTGGCTTCCGTGGCGACGCTGGCGCTGATCTTTCTGGCAAGTGACGTCTGTCAGGGAAAAAAGCCGAAGGAGATTGCCAAATGGTTTGCGGCGACGGTGCTCTGCGGCGGACTGGCAAGCGTGATCAACCTCGGGATCGCGAACGTGATGGCGGGTCTGGCTGACGTTCCCGCGGCGGAGAAGGTATCCTCGTTTTCCATCAAGGAGATCGTAAAATTCCTGTATTTCACCATTCCATGGTCAGCAAAATGGTTCTTTGCGTATTTCAAGTCGGAGGTATTTGCAAGAAACGCCGTTTATCTGGTGCTTTTCCTGGTATTGCTTGCCGAGACGCTCTGCATGGCCTGGGTGCTTTTCCGTGAAAAGAAGTGGATCAGGGCGATTGCGTTAATTCTTTGCGTGGCGGCGGAGCCGTTTCTTATGAACCTTTGCGTGATCCTGTTCCCGCACAACGGCATCATTGATTACATGCGGTATCACTACGTTCTGTTCTTTGTGCAGATTGTTGCCTGGCACGGTTTTCTTCGCGGAAAGCTAGCAGGGAATCTGGTCCGCTGGATCGTCAGTCTGTGCATCCTTTATTTGGTCAGCACCTACGTGATCTCGGCCAATTCCACGGCATTTTTGTATCGCCTGGAATATGAGAGCTGTCATGATCAGGCAGTACAGATGCTCTCCGAAATTCATCATTTGGAGGGATATGACCCGGAGGAGACGAAGATTGTGCTTGGCTCCGCCATTCTCTATCAGGATACGTCAGCGGCATTTGGGCCTTTGCTCCGCTACGCCGTGATGGACGGCGGGCCGATCTTCTGGAATGACTTGCATGGCATGACGACCTGCAGATATTGGTATTTTCTGGATTATCTCGGCGTGAATCCGAAGTGGATCGATTCAACGGAGTATCTCCACGTCATCTCCACGGAAGAATATGCCGAAATGCCTGCATGGCCGAGGGAAGGGTCCGTCAGGATGATCGACGGCTATGCCGTGATCAAGACGTTGGAGTAAGGCTTGAAAATGGGGCTCGTTTATGATAAGCTAGGTAAGTACGAGACAATGACGTAGAAAAACGGCCGGAAAGGGCCGCAGGAAACCGGAGGAGAGAAGCATGGAACAATATAAGCAGGAATTCATTGAATTTATGGTGGATTGCGGCGTGCTAAAGTTTGGCGAATTTATTTTGAAGAGTGGCAGAAAGTCCCCGTTCTTTATGAATGCGGGCGGATACGTGACGGGCTCCCAGCTCATGAAGCTCGGTGAGTATTACGCCAAGGCCATTCACGACAAGTACGGCGATGATTTCGACCTGCTGTTTGGTCCTGCCTACAAGGGTATTCCCATCAGCGTTGCGACTTCGATCGCATTTAGCAAGCTCTACGGCAAGGAGATCCGTTATTGCTCCGACCGTAAGGAGGAGAAGGATCACGGCGCGGACAAGGGAAGCTTTCTTGGAAGCAAGCCCAAGGACGGTGACCGCGTGGTGATGATCGAGGACGTGACGACCTCTGGAAAATCCATGGAGGAGACCGTGCCGAAGGTAAAGGGTGCCGCAAACGTGGAGATCATTGGACTGATGGTATCCTTAAACCGCATGGAGGTTGGACTCGGCGGAGAGAAGAGCGCACTGGAAGAGATCAAGGAAAAGTACGGATTTGACGCCAATGCCATCGTGGACATGGCAGAGGTGACGGAGTACCTTTACAATAAGCCCTACAAGGGAACGGTCTACGTGGATGACGAGATCAAAAAGGCACTGGACGCGTATTATGCGCAGTATGGCTGTAAATAAAATTTGCTCTGAAAAGAATGGAGGGACGTGGCATGGAAGAAAAAGTGTATAAGACCATGGGCGGCGCCGGCGCCCTGAACGTGGTGCTGGGGGTAGTGATGTTGGTTGTTGGCATTGCGACGGGAGTTCTTTTGATCATTAGCGGATCAAAACTGATCAACAGAAGATCAAATCTTACTTTCTGATAATTAGAAGGCATAATCAAAGGCATTTTCCCTTTTGGAGGGAAATGCCTTTGTCCGTGTTAGGGAAAAGGGAGAAGCATGCAGCGAAAGAGTGGAAAAAAGAAGCCCGTGACAGGCAGGGGCTATAAGTTTACGAATAAGACGCATCCCGTGAAGGGGATCTGTTCGACCATTTTGGGCACGATCAGCTTGCTGGGGATCTGTGCCGTGATCTATCAGTCCTTTTTGGCGGGCGGCGCGACGAAACCCGGATATGGATTGACGGGGCTTTTGGCGGTGATCTTTTCCCTGACGGGCATTATCCTTGGAATGCTGTCCTTCCGTGACAGGGACAGCTTTGCGTTGCTTGGCTGGGTTGGAACCATTTTGAATTTCGTAGTGCTGATCGGCATTGGATTCCTGTTTTCGCTGGGAGTCTAAATCATAATCGAAGTGAGGATTTTGAATGGAATTGGAATATGAATTGGAATTTCTGGAGGAGAGGCTGAAGCTGGCGGATACTCGCATCAGGGAGATCGCGCAGGAAGGACTTGGCTATGCGCTCACAAAGGCGAAAGCTGAGGATGCGGAGACGGTGCGGGGCCTTGATGAATACTACCACCGCATGGCGGAATTCCTTCTGCTGGTGAATGAGAACAGAAAATTTGTGGCGAAGGGAGGCCTGAAAAAGGCCAGCCTGGAGGAGCTTGGAAAGAGGAATCACGCCCTTTATGAGGACATACTCCCTGAGAATTATGACAAGAGCTTTGGCAACCCTGATTACGCGGCAGCGCGCCTTGGCGAGGGATACGGCAGGCTTCTTAGTTTTTTGCACGTGGAACTGTTCTCAACAATCGAGTGTGCCTACGTTGGAATGCTGGAGGATCTGGTAATCCGGGAGGAACTGTTTGTTGAGACGTATGGAGTCTTTGAGGCGAGCCTGCGGGAAGAGGGAGTGCTTCCCTCCGTGGAGAGCATTCGACAGATCCTGTACTGGTTTGTCAGCGACTATTCGGATCACGGGAAGGAGCTTTATATCGCGCAGATGGTAACGCCGGGTGCTTCAGCGGCCGTTCGCGTGCTGAAGGAGGCGGATCTTTCCGACCTTCGCTATCTGTATGCCTATGGCCAGTACGTCAGCGAGAATGAGCTGGAGATCGCGAAATTTCTTGCCAAGCAGCCCGAGGAAACCATTGATACCATGGCGGACACCTATACGGAAGGGTATCGCATCGGATTTGAGGTTGCGGGAAAGGATCTCTCCAAGAAAAAGACGGCAGAGATCCTCTGGCCCATCGGTTTTGAGCGCATGATGAAGAAGGCCGTGGAGAATCTGAAAAAGATCGGTCTGGACGTGGTGGGACGCGATGCTTTGCACGGATATTGGTATGGTGGGGCAGCAGGCTTTGGCACAAGCCCGAACCGGCAATATGAGTTTGACCATCGGGAGGACCAGGCGCTGTTTATTGACAAGGCGCTGATCCAAAGGAGCCTGGAGGTGCTAAAGACTGCTTTTGAGGAGCACAAGGCGGATGCTCTTGGCTATGCGGGCCCCGCCGTTGTTGAGACGTTCGGGGAGAAGGACTTTGATCCACAGTTTAAGGCGACTGCGGCAAAGATGACGGAGGAGCAGAATGAGCTCTGGGTGGATTATAAGATGCGCGCCCGCCGGATCCAGATGGATTACGTCATCGAGGAGGAGCGTAGCTTTACCATCATAGCGTTCCCGCTGCCGGAGATCCGACAGGCCCTGCCGGATCCCTCCGAGGAGACGTATGGGAAGTTTTTTGAAGAGATCATCAGGATCAACACGCTGGACTATAAGACATACCAAAGCATTCAGGCAACCATGATCGCCGCCCTCGATCAGGCAGATTACTGTGAGGTCAAGGGCATGAACGGGAACCGGACGGACCTTAGGATCAATCTGCATAAGCTTGAAAATCCCGAGAAGGAGACCATTTTTGAAAACTGCGTGGCGGACGTCAACATCCCCGTGGGCGAAGTGTTCACGTCTCCCGTCCTTGAAGGGACAAACGGCCTGCTCCACGTAAGCCGCGTCTTCCTGAACGGACTGGAGTATAAGGATCTGTCCATCCGCTTTGAGAACGGCATGATCACGGAATATGACTGCAAGAATTATGAATCGGAGGAGGAGAACCGCGATTTTGTCCGCGACAATGTGCTGTTTAAGCACAAGACCCTGCCCATCGGCGAATTTGCCATTGGCACCAACACCACGGCCTACGTGGTGGCAAGGAAATACGGCGTGCAGTCAAAGATGCCCATTCTCATCGCGGAGAAGACGGGCCCGCACTTTGCGGTGGGAGATACCTGCTATTCCCATTCCGAGGAGGTAAAGGTTTACAATCCGGACGGCAAGGAAATCGTGGCAAGGGACAATGAAGTGTCCCTGCTCCGCAAGACGGATCCCTCCAAGGCGTATTTCAACTGCCATACGGACGTGACCATTCCGTATGACGAGCTTGGGGAGCTGACGGCGGTAAAGAAAAACGGCGAAAGGATCCCGATCATTCTGGAAGGAAGGTTCGTCCTGCCGGGGACGGAGGAGCTCAACAAGGCGCTTCAGTCCTAAAAATTCTTAAGAGAATCTTAATTAAAATTGTTGAAAATGACCTTGCATACTGTCCGCATTTCTAGTAAACTATTGACTAGATATTGTGGACAGCTATGTTTTGAAGTGGCTTATTTAGTCGTTGAATCGTTTTATGGCATGAGAAAAAGCGTAAAACGCGGGAGGAAGTTCAGAAATGGCAGTTTCGAAGAGTAAAAAGACGGCAGCAAACGTGGCCGTGAAAAAAGAAACCGTAAATAAGGAATCGGCAAAGAAGGAAACCGTGAAAAAGGCAGTTCCGGCAAAGGTTGGCATTGTCATGGGCAGTGATTCCGACATGCCCATTATGGCAAAGGCGGCAGACATCCTTGAAGAATTGGGCGTGCCCTATGAGATGACCATCATCAGTGCCCACAGGGAGCCAGACGTATTCTTTGAGTATGCAAAGAGCGCAGAGAAGAAGGGCTTCAAGGTTATCATTGCAGGTGCAGGAATGGCGGCACATCTGCCCGGCATGTGCGCGGCGATCTTCCCGATGCCCGTCATTGGTATCCCGATGCACACGACTTCCCTTGGCGGCAGGGATTCCCTGTACTCCATCGTTCAGATGCCCTCCGGCATTCCGGTTGCGACCGTTGCCATTAACGGCGGTGCAAATGCAGGCCTCTTGGCGGCAAAGATCCTTGCAACTTCGGACGCAGCCCTTTTGAAGAAGCTGAAGGCTTACTCCGAGAAGCTGAAAGACCAGGTCGTTGCCAAGGACGCAAAGCTGCAGGAAGTTGGCTACAAGAAGTACATGGAGAAGTAATTGCACTTTACTTTGACGATTTCGTGAGTTGTCACTGCAAAAACGGAAGAGTTAAACATAGGTAAGCATATAGAAATGGCTGCGGAAGCGGCAGAATGAGAGGAAGAAAATGGATTACAAGAAAGCAGGCGTGGACATTGAAGCCGGTTACAAGTCGGTGGAGCTGATGAAGAAGCACGTGAAGGAAACCTTACGTCCTGAGGTAATGGGAGGACTTGGCGGATTCTCAGGTGCATTCTCCATGGCGAGTTTTAAGGGTATGGAGAATCCCGTACTCCTGTCCGGTACGGACGGCGTGGGAACCAAGATCAAACTTGCGTTCCTGATGGACAAACATGATACCGTTGGCATTGACTGCGTGGCAATGTGCGTGAACGACGTTGCCTGCGCCGGCGGCGAACCCCTGTTTTTCTTAGACTATATCGCATGCGGCAAGAACTATCCCGAGAAGATCGCTGAGATCGTAAAGGGCGTTGCGGAAGGCTGTAAGCAGGCCGGATGTGCCCTGATCGGCGGCGAGACTGCGGAGCATCCCGGACTGATGCCCGAGGATGAGTACGACCTTGCCGGATTTACCGTAGGCGTTGCCGACGCGAAGGACATTATCGACGGAAGTAAGATCAAGGCCGGCGACGCGCTGGTTGGCATCGCTTCCTCCGGCGTTCATTCCAACGGCTTCTCCCTGGTGAGAAAGGTCTTTGAGATGACGAAGGAAAGCCTTGACACTTACTATGACGAGCTTGGAAAGACTTTGGGCGAGGCACTGATCGTGCCAACCAGAATCTACGTAAAGGCACTGAAGTCCGTAAAGGATGCAGGCGTTGTCATCAAGGGATGTAGCCACATTACGGGCGGCGGTTTCTACGAGAACATTCCGAGAATGCTTCCTGACGGCATCCGCGCCGAGGTAAAGAAGGACAGCTATGAGGTTCCCGCAATCTTTAAGCTCCTCCAGAAGACCGGCGACATCGCTGAGGAGATGATGTACAACACCTACAACATGGGTCTTGGCATGGTACTTGCAGTGGACGCGGCTGATGCGGACAAGACCATCGCTGCGCTCAAGGCAGCAGGCGAGGAAGCTTATCTTGTTGGTACCTGCGTGGCAGGAGAAAAGGGCGTGACCATATGCTAAAGATTGTTGTGTGCGTATCCGGAGGCGGAACAAACCTGCAGGCCATCATGGACGCCATTGACAGCGGAAAGATCACCAATACGCAGATCATTGCCGTGATCAGCAACAATCCCGGCGTTAAAGCCTTGGAGAGAGCTGAAAAGTACGGCGTTCCCGGCATTTGCATGTCACCCAAGTCATATCCTGACAGGGCGGCGTTCAACGAAGCCTTCACCCAGAAGATGGTGGAGCTTGCACCGGATCTCGTGGTGCTTGCAGGCTTCCTTGTGAAGATCCCCGAGCAGATGGTGGCGAAATTCTCGGGAAGGATCGTCAACATTCATCCGGCACTGATCCCTTCTTTTTGCGGCGTCGGCTACTATGGCCTGAAGGTGCATGAGAAGGCGTTGGAAAGAGGCGTTAAGGTGACGGGCGCTACGGTACATTTTGTGAACGAGGGCATGGACGAAGGCCCCATCATCGCGCAAAAGCCGGTGATGGTGGAGGACGGTGACACGCCGGAGATCCTGCAGAGAAGAGTCATGGAGCAGGCGGAATGGATCATTCTTCCCCAGGCAATTGACGACGTTGCAAACGGCAGGCTTGAGATCGTGGACGGTCACGTGCGCAAAAAGGCATGACGAAGGCATCAAGGCTAAAGAAGAAATAGAAATTTAGAGCGAGGTGGGACGATGAAAGTATTGATCGTGGGTGGCGGCGGCCGTGAACATGCGATCGCAGTCAGCATGAAGAAGAGCAAGAGAGTTGAGAAGCTCTACTGCGTGCCCGGAAATGCCGGGATCGCGCAGATCGCAGAGTGTGAACCCTCCATCGGCGTGATGGAATTTGACAAGATCGTACAATATGCGAAGGAGAAAGCCGTAGATCTGGTATTCGTGGCACCGGATGATCCGCTGGTTGGCGGTCTGGTGGACGTGCTTGAGGCAAACGGACTTCGCGCCTTTGGACCGAATAAGGCAGCGGCGATCCTTGAGGGAAGCAAGGCCTTCTCTAAGGATCTGATGAAGAAGTACAATATTCCCACGGCTGCTTACGAGAACTTTGACGATCCCGAGAAGGCCCTGGAATATCTTGAGACGGCGGACATGCCTATCGTTCTCAAGGCTGACGGCCTGGCACTCGGCAAGGGCGTTCTGATCTGCAATACCTTGGAGGAGGCGAAGGCCGGCGTCAAGGAGATCATGATGGACAAGCATTTCGGCAGCGCCGGAAACAAGATGGTCATTGAGGAATTTATGACGGGACGCGAGGTGTCGGTGCTTTCCTTCGTGGACGGCAAGACGATCCGAATCATGAGCTCCGCACAGGACCACAAGAGGGCGAAGGACGGCGACCAGGGTCTGAACACTGGCGGCATGGGAAATTTCTCCCCGACCCCGTTCTATACCAAAGAGGTTGACGAGTTCTGCAGAAAATACATTTATCAGGCGACCGTGGATGCCATGGCTGCAGAGGGAAGGCCTTTCAAGGGCGTCATTTTCTTCGGATTGATGCTGACTCCCAAGGGACCGAGGGTCCTGGAGTTCAACGCGAGATTTGGCGATCCTGAAGCGCAAGTGGTTCTTTGCAGGATGAAGAATGATCTTATGGACGTGGTGGATGCCTGCATTGACGGAACGCTGGATCAGGTGGAGCTGGAGTTTGAAGACAAGGCTGCGGTTTGCGTGGTGCTTGCGTCTGACGGATATCCTGTTTCCTACAAGAAGGGCTTCGAGATCAGGGGCCTCGAGAACTTTGAAGGGAAGGAAGATTACTATTGCTTCCACGCTGGCAGCAAGTTTGACGAGCAGGGAAGGATCGTGACCAACGGCGGCAGAGTGCTTGGCGTGACTGCCAAGGGCGCAACGCTGAAGGAAGCCAGGGCGAAGGCATATGAGGCCACGAAATGGGTGGATTTCGAGAATAAGTACATGAGAACGGACATCGGCAAGGCGATCGACGAAGCATAAGAGAATGAATTGCAGATGACGAGCAAATGACCTAAAAGAAAATTACGGAAAAACGATAAGAGGAAGGAAGGCTGAAAAAAATGGCGGGGAAAGCACAGGGGATGAAAATTTGGCGAAAGTTGATCGTAATGATCGCATTTGCATTCGCGCTTGTGATTTTTGCGGATGGTTTTAAGTCCGTGAGCAGAGCGGAATCCGGTACGACTAACAATGCCGTAAACATGCGTAAGACTCCCAGTAAGAACGGAGATCTGGTTAAGAAACTGGAAAAGGGAACGGCAGTCGAACTGGGAAATCTGGTTGACGGCAAAGACGGAGACGGAAAGAAGTGGTATGAGGTTACGGTAGGCGGCAGCAGCGGCTACATCCGTTCTGACCTGATCACCAAGGGCAGCACCACCAGCGTTTCGGACGGCAGTGAAGTGCAGACCGGAGCGGAAGAAGACGTTACGCCGGTAAGTGCCACCGTGGCAGGTAGCAACACGGTAAGGGTTCGTACCAGCGCGTCTACGACCACCAGCAACAACATTCTGTGCACGATCAATAAGGGAACGGAAGTTACCGTGATCGCGAAGACCATTGGTTCAGACAAGAAGACTTGGTATAAAGTGAAACTGACGGTGGAAGGCAGGGATGCCACCGGTTACATTCGCAGTGATTATCTGGTGATCTCCGGTGACGTAAAGCCGTTTGAGGCTGATCCCGTTACGACGGATCCCGTTGACGACAATCCTCCCGCAGATACTGAAACGAAGCCCGAGACCAAGCCCGTCGTGACTGAAAAGCGTTACGAGACGAAGCTTGTAAATGACGTATGGTGGCTTCAGGACATCGAGCAGGGACAGCAGTACAAGATCGAAGACATTTTTAGCGCGGCAGATAAGCTTCAGGAGCAGTACGAAAAGGCAAACAAAAAGGCAAAGGCCAGCAAGGGCTGGATGATCTTTTTCCTGTTGGTTGCACTTGCAGCCTGCGGTGCCGTTGGATATTTGATCTTCAGACTGAAGGAAGTAAAAGAGGAGGCGTTTATCGCATCCATCGAGAATACTACTCCGAGAAGAACGGCAGAGAGACCTAGGAGTGACGTGAGAACCCAGAGCGTATCCCGTGACAGGCCTGCCATCAGCAGGGACGGACTTGAGCCTCGCCGTAAGGAAGAGGGCCAGCGTCCTGCAAACGGCCAAAGATCCACCGGGAACCGTCCTCAGGGCCAGAAACCTGCACAGCCGGCGCAGCCCGGACAGGGCCAGAGACCCGCACAACCTGGACAGGGCCAGAGACCCGCACAGCCCGGACAGGGCCAGAGACCGACGCAGCCCGGACAGGGCCAGAGACCCGCACAGCCCGGACAGGGCCAGAGACCTGCGCAGCCTGGACAGGGCCAGAGACCGACGCAGCCTGGACAGGGCCAGAGACCGACGCAGCCTGGACAGGGCCAGAGACCGACGCAGCCCGGACAGGGCCAGAGACCTGCAGGCGAACAGCCCGCACAGAGACCTGCGGCTCCTCAGCAGGCACCTGCAAATAATCGTCCCAAGAACTTCGTACAGGACAACGATGACATGGAGTTTGAATTCCTGAATTGGGACAGCGATGAATGATCAAAAACTGAACGTCTTGTAAAATAGTTATGAACTTTCAAAGGGGCAGGTTGACACTGCCCCTTTGTTATTATACACTATATATAACAGATGCCATGAAAGGAGGAAGCCCTCATGTTCATAGAGATTGATTTTAACAGCGATGAGGCTCTGTATCTGCAATTGCGGAACCAGATCATCCTTGGCATCGCCACGGATCAGTTCCACGAGGGAGAATCCTTGCCAAGCGTTCGCAATCTTGCGGATATTATTGGAATTAACATGCATACTGTGAATAAGGCGTACACGCTTTTGAAGCAGGAGGGTTACGTTAAGGTAGACAGACGCAAGGGAGCGGTGATCGCCGTGGACGCGGACCAGGCGTTGATCATGGAGGAGATCCGCAGGGAATTACAGGTGATCCTGGCGAAGAGCTGTTGCAAGAACGTTTCCAGGGAAGAAATACACAACTTAGTTGACGAGATTTATGATGGGATGGAGAGATAAGGAATGCAGTCACAGTCATTTACTGAAAAGGCAAGGACGGCCCTGGCCCAGGCGGCAAAGTGCGCAGGGAGTTTGAATCAGGGCTACGTCGGAACGGAGCATATCCTTGCAGGTCTTTTGAAGGAAGGCACGGGCGTGGCAGCCAAGGTGCTTACGGAAAACGGCGTGGAGCTAGACAAGCTTTTGGACATGATCCGCGAGCTGATCGCTTTCGAGAATGGCACGTCGGTGAGAGACCGCGAGGGATATTCCCCGAGAGCACAGAGAATTTTGGAAGAGGCCCAGACACAGGCCAAGAGATTTGGACAGAAGGAAGCAGGAACAGAGCATCTGCTCCTGGCGATCATTAAGGAGGGCGAGAACGTTGCCGTCCGGCTGATGAACGCCATGAACGTCAATCTCCAAAAGGTTTACGTTGAAACGCTGCAGGCCATTGGGCAAGACGGAAACCTTTACAAGGAGGATCTTGGAAGGAAGAATCAGGGAAAGGGAAAGACCTCGACCCTGGAACAATACAGCCGTGATCTGACGGCGCTGGCACGGGAGGGAAAGCTGGATCCCGTGATCGGCAGGGAAGAGGAAATCCGCAGGGTGATCCAGATCCTGAGCCGCCGCACGAAGAACAATCCCTGTCTGATCGGTGAACCCGGCGTCGGAAAGACTTCCGTGGTGGAAGGCCTGGCGCTACGCATCGTATCCGGCGACGTGCCCTTTACGGTGCAGAACAAGAGGGTATTAACGCTGGATCTTTCCGGCATGGTGGCGGGAAGTAAGTACCGCGGCGAATTTGAAGAGAGAATCAAGAAGGTGATCAAGGAAGTCATCGATGACGGCAACGTGGTGCTTTTCTTGGATGAGATCCACACGCTGATCGGTGCAGGCGGAGCAGAGGGTGCCATCGACGCATCCAACATTCTGAAGCCTTCCCTGGCAAGGGGTGAGCTTCAGCTCATCGGTGCCACCACGATCGCCGAGTATCGGAAATACGTGGAGAAGGACGCGGCCCTGGAGCGAAGGTTCCAGCCCGTCAACGTGGAGGAGCCCACCCAGGAGGAAGCCATTGCAATCCTTGAAGGCGTCAAGGGCAGGTATGAGGAGCATCACCGCGTGACGATCACGCATGAAGCCGTGGAAGCAGCCGTAAGGCTGTCAGAGCGGTACATTAATGACCGTAATCTGCCGGATAAGGCGATCGACCTCATTGATGAAGCCGCAGCCAGCGCGAGACTCCAGGTTATGGAGATCCCCCAGAAGGAAAAGGATCTCATGGCGGAGATCAAGAAGAAGGACCAGCAGATCGAGCGTTCCATCCGCATGGAGGTATTCTCACAGGCAGCTGAGCTGAAGCAACAGCAGGCACAGCTCTTGAAGAAATATGACAAGATGGTGGCGCAGCGGGAAGCCCAGGAGAGGGAAAAACGCTATGCCGTCGGCGAGGAAGACATCGCCAGGGTGGTTGCCGTTTGGACAAAGATCCCCGTGACAAAGCTTGCGGAGAAGGAGAGTGAGAAACTCTTAAAGCTTGAGAGCATTCTTCATAAGCGCGTCATTGGACAGGAGGAGGCCGTGAAGGCCGTGGCAAAGGCCATGAGACGAGGCAGGGTTGGATTGAAGGATCCCAACCGTCCCATCGGTTCCTTCTTCTTCCTGGGACCTACCGGCGTCGGAAAGACGGAGCTTTCCAAGGCACTGGCTGAGGCAATGTTTGGCTCGGAGGATGCCATGATCCGCGTTGACATGTCAGAGTACATGGAGGGTCATTCGGTATCCAAGATGATCGGTTCACCGCCAGGCTACGTCGGATTTGAGGAGGGTGGACAGCTTTCTGAAAAGGTGCGCAGGAATCCCTATTCCGTGGTGCTTTTCGACGAGATCGAGAAGGCGCATCCGGACGTGTTTAACATCCTGTTGCAGGTGCTTGATGACGGTCACGTAACGGATTCCAAGGGACGGAAGGTTAGCTTCAAGAATACGATCTTGATCATGACCTCCAACGCAGGCGCACAGAGGATCGTAGATCCCAAGAATTTGGGCTTTGCGGCGGAAAAGAACGAGCAGAAGGATTACGAGCGCATGAAATCGGCGGTGATGGAGGAAGTGAAGAAGAACTTCAAGCCGGAATTCATCAACCGAATTGACGAGATCATCGTTTTCCATCAGCTGAATCAGGAGAACATGAAGGAGATCGTAAACCTTCTCGCAAAGAATCTGACGAAGCGGTGCGAGACGCAGATGGAGATCCACCTGACGCTGACCGCGGCGTTGAAACAGCATCTCGTAGATAAGTATTCTGACGCGAAGATGGGTGCAAGACCCTTAAAGAGAGCGATACAGTCCGTTGTTGAGGATGCACTGGCAGAGGAGATCCTTGCCAAGAGAGTGCAGCCCGGAGACACCGTAAGCGCCGGATTTAAGGGAGACAAGATCACTTTTCACGTTAAGAAATAATTTTGGAATGGAATGAAACACCAAAAGAAAAAGCCAAGAAAGGACGTTTAGGAGGAAAAAGAAATGGCAGCAGTAAAGGAATTGATCCGCAGTGAGGCAAACGGGAGCATCAGCTTTGGTAATCATGAGCTGAGCGCAAAGTCAAAACTAGAGGATTTCAAGCACGGCGGAGACCTTTTCAAGGTTAAGACTTTTAATGAGATCACGAAGCTGGAAAAGAACGGCGCGTTTTTGTATGAGTCCGTTCCCGGCACCAGCGTGACTTCTTTCCTTGAGAAGGAGGATCAGGTGGAATTTACCGTTGAGGGTGACAAGGATGCACAGATCACCATCGGACTGACGGAGGATGCTGATTACGAAGTATTCGTAGACGGCGAGAGCATTGGCATCATGAACTCGGGCCTCGGCGGAAAGCTGTCCTTGAGCGTTGAGCTCGCTGCCGCTGATCAGGTAAACGTAAAGATCGTTAGACAGTAAGGGGTTAAAATGGCAAAAGGAAAGATGACCAGCGTCTTTTTCTGCCAAAGCTGCGGATACGAGTCCGCGAAATGGATGGGACAATGCCCGGGATGTAAGGCGTGGAACACCATGGTGGAAGAGGTTGTGGACAGGTCAAAGCTACAAACGGGCGGAGGAGCGCATCATCGTCAGGGGTCAGAGTCTGAGGTGCGCGTTCTTTCGGAAGTGACCATCAGGGAACAGGACAAGGTTCTTACGGGCATTGAAGAGTTGGACCGCGTTCTTGGCGGCGGCATCGTACAGGGGTCGCTGACTTTGGTGGGCGGTGATCCCGGCATCGGAAAGTCCACCCTGCTTTTGCAGACCTGTCAAAAGGTTGCGCAGGCAGGGCATAAAGTACTTTACGTCTCGGGAGAGGAATCACAGGTTCAGATCAAGATGCGTGCGGACAGGCTGGGAAGCTTTTCACCCAATGTCTTGTTGTTATGCGAGACTTCGCTGGATGCCATTTCGGAGACGATCCGCAGGCAAAAACCGGAGATCGTGGTGATCGACTCCATCCAGACCATGTACAGCGAGAGCATCTCCTCCGCGCCTGGAAGCGTTTCCCAGGTTAGGGAGGCGACGGCGGCGCTGCTGCAGTTGGCGAAAGGTCTTTTGGTATCCGTGTTTATCGTTGGACACGTGACCAAGGAAGGAACGGTGGCCGGCCCTAGGGTTTTGGAACACATGGTGGACACCGTGCTGTACTTTGAGGGTGACAGACATGCTTCCTACAGGATCCTGCGCGGCGTTAAGAACCGGTTTGGCTCCACCAATGAGATTGGTGTCTTTGAGATGCGGGAAAATGGCCTGGAGGAGGTAAAGAATCCTTCAGAATACATGCTTTCGGGACGGCCGGAGAATGCAAGCGGCTCCATTGTGGCATGCTCCATGGAGGGCACAAGGCCGCTGCTCATTGAGATTCAGGGCTTGGTATGTCACAGCAGTTTCGGCATTCCGCGCAGGCAGACGACCGGTACGGACTTGGGTAGGGTAAATTTGCTCATGGCCGTATTAGAAAAGCGTTCCGGCATACAGCTTTCCGGTTGCGATGCGTACGTAAACGTGACGGGAGGGCTCAAGGTCGTGGAGCCGGCCATTGATCTGGCCATTGTACTTGCAATTGTTTCCAGTTTTCGCAACAAGGCATTGCCTGCGAAGCTGATCGCTTTTGGCGAGGTGGGCCTGTCCGGTGAGGTAAGGGCCGTCAGCCAGGCGGCGCAAAGAGTTGCGGAAGCCAAAAAACTTGGATTTGAGATCTGTCTTTTGCCGAAGGGTAATTTGGGCGACTGCAGGACGGAAAATGCCTCGAACATGAAGGTGATCGGGGTTTCGACCGTTGCGGATGCCTTAGAGTATATCGGCAATTGTGATAATATGGGGTGAGGAGGTGGCAGGCATGACGTATGAAGACATTGTTTACATGGTGCGGGCTACGTTTGAAAACGCGGACGCCAGAAAGGTATTGGAGCATGTGGCGATCCAGGTGAACGTCACCGGAGAGGGTGCCGGGATTTTTTACGTAGAAATAGCAGAGAGGCAGATTTGCGTGGAACCCTATGATTATTATGACAGGGATTGCCTGCTGGAGATTCCGAGCAACGTTGTTCAGGAATTGTGTGAAAAAAAGTATACGCTAAGAAGCTCCATAGAGAACGGATTAGTGAAATTTTACGGCGATGAACGCAAAATGAATCTGTGTTTAAGCAAGGTGAAAGTCCGCTGACCGATCAAAATGGCGAAAAACGTAAAAAAATCTTAAAAAAATGCCCATTTTTCGTAATTTTTTTGAATATTTGTATTGCGAAATCATTACAAATTTGGTATGCTAGTACCTAAGAAAGGGCATAAGCCTTTTTGAACAAAGGTTGCTGGGCACGGAAAGTGCTCGAAATAGCAAAAGAAGGAAGGAGATCCATTATGAACAAGACAGAACTTGTAGCAGCAGTAGCAGCAAAGGCTGAAATCACCAAGAAGGATGCAGCCGCAGCAGTAGACGCAGTATTCGAAGTTATCGGCGATGAGCTCCAGAAGAAGGAGAAGGTTCAGCTGATCGGCTTTGGTACTTTCCAGACCAGTGAGAGAAAGGCTCGTACCGGACGCAATCCTCAGACTGGCGCTGCAGTTAAGATCGCAGCAGCTACGCTTCCCGCTTTCAAGGCTGGCAAGGCTCTGAAGGAGAAGGTTAACACCAAGCCCAAGAAGGCCGCTGCTAAGAAGAAGAAATAAGTTCAGCGATCGATTGGTAGTAATGTGATAATTCAGACTTCACTGCGACGGGCGACGTACCTTGGTACGCCGCCCTCGTTGTATATAGCGAGGAAACGAAATCAAGCGCCACCGCAGGTGGCATTTGATTTCGACCGAGCGTATACGAAATAAAATCGTAAGTCGCGAAGCGACGGCGGATGCCGAAGGCAGCCGGATTTTATGAGTCAGAGGAAACGAAATCAAGCGCCACCGCAGGTGGCATTTGATTTCGACCGAGCGTATACGAAATAAAATCGCAAGTCGCGAAGCGACGACGGATGCCGAAGGCAGCCGGATTTTATGAGTCAGAGGAAACGAAATCAAGCGCCGACGAAGTCGGCATTTGATTTCGACCGAGCGTATACGAAATAAAATCATAAGTCGCGAAGCGACGGCGGATGCCGAAGGCAGCCGGATTTTATGAGTAAGAGGAAACGAAATCAAGCGCCACCTGCGAGACATACAGATTTTTAAAATATATCTTGCAAAATACGAAATACTGTGATACAATTTCATTCGTCGGTGCGAATCGATACCATATAGGGGAATAGTACAGCGGTAGTGCGGCGGTCTCCAAAACCGTTAACGGGGGTTCGATCCCCTCTTCCCCTGCTTCAAAGCTTGAAAGGCAACTGCTGCTTTTCAAGCTTTTTTTGTAGCGAGGAAACGAAATCAAGCGGCTGCGAAGCAGACATTTGATTTCGCCCGAGCGTACACGAAATAAAAACAATAGTTGCGAAGCAACGACGGCCGCGAAGCGGGCGGTTTTTATGAGTCAGAGGAAACGAAATCAAGCGGCTGCGAAGCAGACATTTGGGAGGTGAATGCAATCATGCAGGAGGAACTGTTAAGGAAAGCCTTGGAGACGCTTCGGCAGTTTGTGGCGGATTTGGGTGAGAAAGCCGGAAAGAGTCCGGAATATACGGAGGATCTCTGGAATAGGATCCAAAAATCTAACGGGGTGCTGCGTGAGCTTGCATATTATCATGACTATGGCAACTTTTACGGACAGTATAAGGTGGCAGGCTATGGCCTGATGGACGTGCTGGTGTGGCAGGTGGATCATTTCAAGGCTTACATGGACAGACATGAGGAAATGAACCGCTATCGCACGGAAAGGCTGTTTTTGGAGTCTTTGGACGTGCTTCTAAGGATGGAGGAGGACCCGGCTCCTTACGTGGAGAAGATGAAGGGCGAGACGGGGACGGATTACGCCGACAAATTCTAAAACAAACGAAAATCTTAAGAAAAACGAAAAATATTACTGTACATTTGGGGAAAGTATGATAATATAAAAATACATATGTGTCATTTTTGTGCGCAAAATTCCAAAAAAATGACATTCCTGGCTTAAACAGGAGGACGAAAATGGGACAGACAGTGACGAGTCGCGAGACGATCCTACAAGAATATCATGACTGCGTCGAACCGTTGATGACCTATTTACCATGGATGGAGCAGCATTCGACAGAGGCGCTTTCAGTTTTGTACAAGGAACAGGGGATTTCGGAACATTCCCTGAGTTTTCCCGTGTACGAGGGTACTCTTATGCAATTCATCCGGGAAGCCGGGAAGAGCAGCCTCATGGATCGCAACTATCGATACGTGTATTCCAGAAATCGTCTGGGCAGTCATGAGGATGAAAGGTTGCTGATCGAAAACGCGACTTGGAGAACCTGGGATCATCTAAAGGGAATTTTGTCCTGGTACGTACTTGGGGGAAGAACTAAGGCAGTGCTGTGGACCGAGGGCGCGAGGGCAAACATTTACAGCCTTGTGCTTAGGAAGATGCAATCTATCGCGTTGTCGCTTATGGGGACGCAGCCGCATGCGGGAGAGGATGCCGTCAGCGGGCAAGAATGACAAAAGGGATTAGAAGGAAAGGTTTGGGGGAGAACATGGGAGAGAAATCAATACAAAAGAGAAAGTACATCCTGGAAACGGCACGTAAAGTCTTTGTGGAAAAAGGCTTTAAGAAGGTTACCATGAAGGACATCGTGGAAGCCTGTGACATCAGCCGCGGCGGTTTGTACCTTTATTTTGAGAGCACGAGCCAGATCTTCCAAGAGGTTCTGAAACTTGAGACGCAGGAGGCGGATGACCTGTTTTCGGACAGCATCAAGGAAGATGCCACCGCGGCTGACATTTTGCTCTTGTTCCTGAGGGAGCAGAAAAAGGAGCTTCTCCGGAAAAATGACACGCTCACCCAAGCCATTTATGAATTTTATTTTGAGAACCAGCAGCTCCCGAAGAAGGAGAATCGCTTAAAGAAGCAGTTTGACTCCGCCGTAAAGATCATCGAAAGACTGATCGAGGCCGGCGTGGAAAGCGGCGAATTTTATTGTGAGGATTGTGCGGGTTGCGCCAGAAACATCATGTTCGTGCTAGAAGGCTTAAAGATCTGCGCACAGACCATCGGCGTGACGCCTGAGATGGTGGACAGGGAGATCCTGTATCTCTTCAAGAATCTCAGCGTAGAGGAATAAGAATCCAAACGCGTCCAAAGCTAGTTTATGATAAAACCATATAAGATAAAATAAAAGTGGTAGTAAAGGAAAGGCAAAGTAACAATGGGAAACGTAAGAAGGATCTATGTGGAAAAGAAGGCGCCTTACGCGGTCAAGGCAAAGGAATTGCATGACGAGTTAAAGAATTATCTCGGCATTGACGCAAAGGCAGTGAGGGAATTTATCCGTTACGACGTGGAGAATATTTCCGACGAAGTGTTTGAGAAGGCTTGTAAGACGGTATTCTCCGAGCCTCCCGTAGATGATCTGTATTTTGAGACGATCGACGTGCCTGCGGACGCAAAGGTATTTTCCGTGGAGTTTCTTCCCGGACAGTTCGACCAGAGAGCGGATTCCGCAGTGCAGTGCGTACAGTTCCTGAATGAAAATGAAAATCCCGTCATCCGCACGGCCGTGACTTACATGGTGCAGGGCGACGTTACGGAAGAAGAATTCGCCAAGATCAAGGCATATTGCATCAACCCCGTGGATTCCAGGGAAACCGGCATGGAGAAGCCTGCAACCCTGATCACGAAGTTTGACGATCCTGCGGACGTATCCATCTTTAACGGATTTTCAGACATGCCGGAGAAGGAATTGAGAGAGCTTTATGATTCTCTTGGCCTGGCAATGACATTCAAGGATTTCCTTCACATCCAGAATTATTTCAAGAATGACGAGAAGAGAGACCCGTCCATGACGGAGATCCGCGTTCTCGATACTTATTGGTCTGACCATTGCCGTCACACCACCTTCTCTACGGAGCTGACGGACGTGGAGTTTGGCGAGGGATATTACAGAACGCCTCTAGAGACCACCTATCAGAGCTATCTTGACACCAGGGAAGAGATCTTTGCCGGCAGAAAGGATAAGTTCGTCTGCCTGATGGATCTGGCGCTCATGGCCATGAGAAAGCTGAAGAAGGACGGCAAGCTCGCAGACATGGAAGAGTCCGACGAGATCAATGCCTGCTCCGTAGTGGTTCCCGTGGAGATGGACTATGGCGATCACAAGGAGACCGAGGAATGGCTGGTGTTCTTCAAGAATGAGACCCATAACCACCCGACCGAAATCGAGCCTTTCGGCGGCGCGGCAACCTGCCTTGGCGGTGCCATCCGCGATCCCCTGTCTGGCCGTGGCTACGTATATCAGGCAATGCGCGTGACCGGCGCTGCAGATCCTACCGTACCCGTATCTGAGACCCTGAAGGGTAAGCTTTCCCAGAAGAAGCTTGTTCGCGGCGCGGCAGCAGGTTATTCCTCCTATGGTAACCAGATCGGTCTTGCAACCGGTTTTGTAAAAGAAATCTATCATCCGAATTACGTGGCAAAGAGAATGGAGATCGGTGCCGTTATGGGCGCAGCTCCCAGAAAGAACGTAATCCGCGAGACCTCCGATCCCGGAGATATCATTATCCTGCTTGGCGGCCGTACCGGACGTGACGGCTGCGGCGGTGCAACCGGTTCCTCCAAGGTGCATACCGAGGCATCCATCGAGACCTGCGGCGCTGAGGTACAGAAGGGTAACGCGCCTACAGAGAGAAAGATCCAGAGACTCTTCCGTCGTGAGGAAGTAAGTAAGCTGATCAAGAAGTGTAATGACTTTGGTGCAGGCGGCGTATCCGTTGCCATCGGTGAGCTTGCAGCCGGCCTGACCGTTGACCTTGACAAGGTTCCCAAGAAGTATGCCGGCCTTGACGGCACGGAGCTTGCGATCTCCGAGTCTCAGGAGCGTATGGCGGTTGTCGTTGATCCCAAGGACGTAGACCAGTTCCTGGCATACTCCGCAGAGGAGAACCTGGAGGCCGTTCCCGTAGCCGTTGTTACCGAGGATCCGAGACTTGTTCTCAACTGGCGCGGAAAGACCATCGTAAACTTGAAGAGAGCCTTCCTTGACACCAACGGTGCTCATCAGGAGACGACCGTAAAGGTGGACGTTCCCGCAGAGGAAGATAATTACTTCAACAAGATTTCCGTTCCTGCCGTAGAAGAGAAGTTAGAGGCAGGCGACGTAAAGGCAGCATGGCTGACCTTGTTAAATGACTTGAACGTATGCTCCCAGAAGGGCCTTGTGGAGATGTTTGATGCCTCCATCGGCGCGGGCAGCGTGTTCATGCCTTATGGCGGTAAGCATCAGCTGACCGAGACCCAGGCAATGGTTGCAAAGCTTCCCGTTCTTCAGGGAAAGACGGATACCGTGACCATGATGGCTTATGGCTTTGATCCGTTCCTGTCCAGCTGGAGCCCTTACCACGGTGCAGTTTACGCAGTGGTAGAGTCCATGGCAAAGATCGTTGCAAACGGCGGTGACTTCTCCAAGATCCGTTTCACCTTCCAGGAGTACTTCCGCAGAATGACGAGCGATCCTTCCCGTTGGAGCCAGCCCTTCGCAGCACTGCTTGGCGCTTATGACGCACAGATCGGCTTTGGCCTTCCTTCCATTGGCGGTAAGGATTCCATGTCCGGTACCTTCAATGACATTGACGTTCCGCCCACCTTGGTGTCCTTTGCAGTTGACGTTGCAAAGAGCGGCGACGTCATTACTCCGGAATTGAAGAAGGCTGGAAACAAGCTGGTATGCTTTGAGATTGAGAAGGACGATTACGACGTTCCCATGTATGAGGAGGTAGCTGATCTTTACGGAAAGATCCATGACCTCATCCAGAAGAAGGCAATCGTATCCGCATATGCACTGGATGCAAAGGGTATTGCTGCAGCCGTTTCAAAGATGGCCTTTGGTAACGGACTTGGCGTTGAGATCAATGACAGCCTGCCTGCAGAGGAACTGTTTGCTAATGAACTTGGCAATATCATCGCCGAGATGCCGGAGGACAAGCTGGCAATCCTTGACGAGCTTGAGATTGATTATACCTTAGTTGGTACCGTGACTGACGCGGCTGAGTTTAAGTTTGGCGAAGTCGTGATCCCCATGGATGAGGCACTTGCTTCCTGGAAGAAGAAGCTGGAGAAGGTATTCCCCACCAAGGCGGTGAAGGGAAACGAGCCCATTGAGAGCAGGATTTACAGAACCGATGCCATTTACGTTTGCAAGAACAAGGTTGCTAAGCCGAACGTGTTTATCCCCGTATTCCCTGGCACCAACTGCGAGTATGATTCCACGAAGGCATTTGAGAGAGCAGGAGCGAAGGTGAAGACCTTAGTCTTCAAGAACCTCAGCGCATCTGACATTCGCGAGTCCGTGGACGCATTTGAAAAGGCAATTGAGCAGGCGCAGATCATCATGTTCCCCGGCGGCTTCTCCGCAGGTGACGAACCTGACGGCAGTGCAAAGTTCTTCGCAACGGCCTTCCAGAACGAGAAGATGAAGGAAGCAGTTATGAAGCTCTTGAATGAGAGAGACGGTCTGGCACTTGGTATCTGTAACGGATTCCAGGCGCTGATCAAGCTGGGCCTTGTGCCTTACGGCGAGATCGTTGGCCAGAAGGAGGATTCACCGACTCTGACCTTCAACACGATCAACCGTCACATCTCCAAGATGGCTTACACCAAGGTTGTTTCCAACAAGTCTCCTTGGCTGCAGGGCGCAGAGCTCGGAAAGACCTACTGCAATCCCGCTTCCCATGGCGAGGGACGTTTCGTAGCTCCCAAGGAGTGGCTGGATAAGCTCTTCGCAAACGGCCAGGTAGCAACCCAGTACGCAGATCCCGACGGAAACGTTTCCATGGACGAGGAGTACAACATCAACGGTTCCTACATGTCCATCGAAGGCATTACCTCTCCTGACGGACGTTGCCTTGGTAAGATGGCTCACTCCGAGAGACGCGGCGACAGTGTTGCGATCAATATCTATGGCGAGCAGGACATGAAGATCTTCGAGTCCGGCGTTGCATATTTCAAGTAAGACGTAACGCAGCTCGTATCAGAGAGACGTAGCGCAGGGCGTTTCAGTGAGACGTAACGCAGAACGTATCAGTAAGACGTGGCGCAGAGTGTTTCAGTGAGACATAACGCAACACATATCAGTAAGACGTGGCGCAGGGCGTTTCAAATAAGACGTAACGCAGAACGTATCAGAGAGACGCAGTGCAACGTGCTTCAGTAAGACGTAACGCAATATGTATATTATGACGGCAAAGAGGCCACCCCAAGGGGTTGGCCTCTTTTTTCGAGAGTAGGTACTCTTTTTTCGAGAGTAGGTACTTAGGCAAAGCGGGGACGGAGGATTTTTGCTGATGCACAAACCAGAGTTCGTCGAGATTGTTTTATTTCGCAAAACAGTTTGCTTCGCAAAACAGTTTATTTTGCCAAACAGAATATGTGAAGGCGTGGCGGATTGGCACTGTCCCGTTTTTGAATTTGGATTTCAGACAGTGAAATTTCTGGGAAATTAGTTGCCCGCAATTGATTTGGGGTTTACAGACAGTGTTTTACAACTGGCTGCCAATGGATATCACCACGCAGACAGTGAATTTCTGCCATAATCTACTGCCTGGAATGATTTCTTATAAACGGGACAGTATCTCAAAACAACGCCGACTGCCTGAGAGGGAAAAAGGAATCCAGGCAAGTAGAAAAGGCGGGAAATACTTGCCTGAGAGGGAAAAAAGGAATCCAGGCAAGTGGAAAAGTCGGGAAATACTTGCCTGAGAGGGAAAAAAGGAATCCAGGCAAGTGGAAAAGGCGGGAAATACTTGCCTGAGAGGGAAAAGAAGCATCCAGGCAAGTAGAAAAGGCGGGAAATACTTGCCTGAGAGGGAAAAGAAGCTACCAGGCAAGTAGAAAAGTCGGGAAATACTTGCCTGAGAGGGAAAAGAAGCTACCAGGCAAGTAGAAAAGGCGGGAAATACTTGCCTGAGAGGGAAAAGAAGCTACCAGGCAAGTAGAAAAGGCGGGAAATACTTGCCTGAGAGGGAAAA
>CAMKQH010000033.1 GCA_946414885.1 uncultured Lachnospiraceae bacterium | reverse complement strand
CAGGCAAGTAGTATCTCGCTTTTCTACTTGCCTGGAAGCCGCTTTTCCCTCTCAGGCAAGTAGTATCTCGCCTTTTTACTTGCCTGGAAGCCGCTTTTTCCTCTCAGGCAAGCGGAGTAATCTTGGGAATTTTCTTGGAAAACTGACGGAACTAGGGTACTGCCACGGGTAGAATGGAACTAGGGTACTGCCACGGGTAGAATGGAACTAGGGTACTGCCACGGGAAGAATGGAACCAAGGTACTGCCATGGGTAGAATGGAACCAAGGTACTGCCACGGGTAGAATGGAACCAAGGTACTGCCACGGGTAGAATGGAACCAAGGTACTGCCACGGGTAGAATGAAACTAGGGTACTACTACGGGTAGAATTGACGTTGGAGGGGGAGGGGGGTATAATGGGTTTTAGCCGGCAGCTAGTCAGGTTTACTTCTTGGTCAAAAAAGGTGTCGCGGGTTCGATTCCCGCCGTCTTCGAAAGAGGGCGTAGCTCAGTGGGTAGAGCACTTTTTATTAATTTGACGATTTCGCCGGCGTTTTTGCCCGCAGCTAGCGATGCTTACTTCACTCCAGGATTAGTGTTGCAATATCGCGGGCCAAAAGGAGAAAAGATGGAAATAATTTTTAAGGAGTATTTGTTTGAAAAGCATTTTCTTGTAAATGACAATGGGGCAGCGAATGCGGCAGGGAATGATCAGACCCAGGTGTTTGAAGTCTTGTTTTCCCTGGCGAATCTGTTCAATATCTCCGTTGTGGAAGGGAAAGAGCTTGCCCAAAAGGAAATGATCGAGCTTGCATCGAGGTTACTTGGAGTGAACGTGCCGAAGCCCTTTTATGAAGGTTTTCCTGCGACGGTGAAGGAGCTTTCTCCGGATCAGCTGTTGTTTGATCAGATGGTGCACTATACCATGACCTACGGGTTTGGAAATTTTTCTGAGGCAGGGCATTCCCTGTTTGAAAAGAATTTTGAGCGCACCGCATTCAAGGAAAACTGCGTGATCAGGGAATTCACGATCCTTCAGGAAGAGGAAGCCGTGAAACAGCTCGCAGAGTATGTGGAAAACTTGCTTGCGTCCAGCCGGCCGTTGAATGACAGGCAGTTTCAAATGGTCTGTGAATACGTCAAAACGTATCATTACAAGGTGCAGCAATGCGCCTCCAAGAACACGACGGTGAAACTGATGGTGAAGCTTCGCGACCTGCGTTTTGCAAGGTTTTTGAACCTGTCTGACGTGATCAAGGTGCTCGATGAGATCAGTTATGCAAACTATTTGAATGAAAATTTGAAAAAGCTGAATCTTCGCAATCAGGACAGAAAGTTCCTGACGAGCGTTATTGACGAGCTGTTTGCAATCTCACACGTGGATGAAGTGACTTGCTTTGAGAAAAAGGACATATGGTGCGGACTGCTTCATCACCTGCATTATCAGCCGAAATGTGACAGGGCGCGGGAGTTCCTGACCGACATGCGCGGCAAGGGTAACCGGTCCGTTTATTCGGAGTTTGAACGATTGTTAAGCGTGCGGAACGTCCGCGGCGCCGTGATGAGCCTTAAGCAGGGCAAGGGTTCCGGTGCATTGCTCCGCAATCTGGATTATATTGTCAGCAGGATCGAAGAGCCCGAAGACCTTAAGTTTGTGTTGGAAAACCTTGGGACGAAGAACAATGTCATGCTGATGCAGCTGCTCCTTCATTATACCAAATTGCGCAGGCCGCTTGAGAAGCAGGTTAGATTCTTCCGGTTTACCAAGCACAATGTCATGCGCGTGCATCAGGAGGACGCAAGGGAGGCAGCCCGCAGAAAATCCATGATATCCCTTGGACAGTCGGCGGGCATCTCTAAGTTTGTGGAGGAGAATCTTCGCCAGAATTTGAAGGGAAGGCTTGGCAAGGTATACGTTGACGAGACCATGAAGAATTTGGCCCTGCCTTTGCAGGAGACGACTTCTCAGGGCGGTTTTGGCGTGTTGGCGAAGGGTTCAAGATTAGCCATTCCCGAGGGCAAGAAAATCCGCGCCTTTACCTATTGGGAGAAGGTGAATGACATTGACCTGTCCGTCATCGGCATCGACGAAAACGGCAAGCAAACGGAGTTCTCCTGGCGTACCATGGCAAATCGTCAGTCTGACGCCCTGGTTTATTCCGGGGATGAGACCAGCGGATACAACGGCGGTTCTGAATATTTTGACGTCGACGTGGAGGAGTTTCAGAAGCTCTATCCCCGCATTAAGACTTTGATCTTCTGCAATAATGTTTTCTCAGGGTCAAACTTTGAGACCTGTTATTGCACGGCAGGATATATGATGCGCGATCTGTTGGATTCCGGAGAGATTTACGAGCCGAAGACCGTGGCAACCTCCTTCCGCGTGAATTGTCCCAGCACCTTTGCTTATCTGTTTGGGATCGATCTGGAAACCAGAGAGTTCGTTTGGCTGAACGTGGCAAGAGGCGGAGAGACCATCGTGGCCGGTGCCACGAGCCTGGCATTTTTGCTGGACTACTTCGACGTTACGCAGAAGATGAACGTGCA
The DNA here is from genome assembly GCA_946414885.1 of uncultured Lachnospiraceae bacterium. Classification (GTDB taxonomy): domain Bacteria; phylum Bacillota; class Clostridia; order Lachnospirales; family Lachnospiraceae; genus Acetatifactor. Next base: position 31,422 of record CAMKQH010000033.1, on the reverse strand, counting down.
TCGTTTCTTTGAATGGATGGCGACGGAACTCGTAACGGATCCCGCTGAGGCTGACGTGATCGTGACCGATGACAGGGAGATCTGGGAGCGGGCAAATGCCGGCAGGCAGGATGACGCGTCTGAGGAAACTGTGAAGGAATGGATCCAAAGCCATGATTTTGAGAGGCTGCTGGCTTTGATGAATCAGTAATTTTGACGGACCAATAAAAGAATATCAGGTTGAAAGAGAAAGCTCACGGCCGGGGAGAAAGCCCTGCCGTGAGTTTTTTTGATAAAAATATGCAATAACGCCGGCGCGTTTGAGGTTGACAATTTCCAGGGAAAGAAGTATAGTTTAAATACCCCTAGGGGGTATATGGAACGCATGAAAAATGAAAGCAACGAGAACACTAAAACGGCATTAACTAACCTAGAAAGGGAACGGTTACAAAGATGGAACGTGAATGTTGTGCCAATATGCGCGGCGAGAAGAAAAAGGAGCGCGGAGAGAAAGAAAAAAAGGATCTGATGAATCGCCTGAAACGAATCGAGGGACAGGTTCGCGGCCTTGAGAACATGTTGGAGAAGGATGCATACTGCACGGATCTAATCATGCAGGTGGCGGCCGTGACGTCCGCGTTAAATGGTTTTCAGAAGGTACTGCTGGAGAATCATCTAAGGACTTGCGTTGCGGATAACGTAAGGCGGGGAAATGATGAGGTGATTGAAGAGTTTGCGGCGCTGATGCGCAAGCTAATGTGATTTGGCGCGGGGTGAAGGGATGGATCAATATCAAGTAACCGGAATGAGCTGCGCGGCGTGCAGCGCGCGCGTGGAGAAGGCGGTGAAGTCCGTCGAGGGTGTGACGGACTGCTCCGTGAGCTTGCTTACAAATTCCATGGGCGTTGAAGGAACGGCGGATCCGCAAAGGATCATACAGGCCGTGACGGCGGTGGGATATGGGGCAAAACTGAAGAAACCGGCCGCAGGCAATGCGGGCATGGCGGAAAGCGCAGACGGCGCAAATGACTTAGAGGACCTTGAGACGCCGAAAATGAAACGGCGACTGATCGCTTCTTTGATCGTTACGTTGCCGTTAGCGTACGTGGCCATGGGACATGCCATGTGGAAATGGCCCTTGCCGGGATTCTTTGAAGGAAATCCGTTGGCGATCGGAATGCTGCAGATGCTGCTTGCAGCCATCGTCATGGTGATCAACCAGAAATTTTTTGTGAATGGATTTCGAGGTGCACTTCACGGCGCGCCGAACATGGACACGCTGGTTGCCATGGGATCCGCGGCATCGTTTCTTTACAGTACGGTCATGCTGTTTTTGATGACGGGTGACGCGCAGGCAGGCACGGCGTTGCTTCACGAACTCTATTTTGATTCCGCAGCCATGATCCTGGCGCTGATCACGGTGGGGAAAATGCTCGAGGCGCGTTCCAAGGGAAAGACGACGAGCGCCCTAAAAAGCCTGATGAAGCTGGCGCCAAAGACGGCGGTGATCCTAAAGGACGGAGAGGAAAAGGAAGTTCCGATCCGGCAGGTGAAGGTGGGAGATCTTTTTGTGGTAAGGCCGGGCGAGAGCATTCCCGTGGACGGCATCGTGCGGGAGGGAATGAGCGCGGTAAACGAGGCGGCCCTGACGGGCGAGAGCCTGCCGGTGGACAAGGCGCCAGGCGACGGCGTGTCTGCAGCCACCTTAAACCAATCCGGATTTTTGACCTGCGAGGCAAGGCGCGTGGGAGAGGACACGACGTTTTCGCAGATCATTCAGATGGTGAGCGACGCGGCGGCGACAAAAGCCCCCATCGCAAAGCTTGCAGACCGGGTGTCTGGCGTGTTTGTGCCTGTGGTGATCGGCATCGCGGCGGTAGCGCTGCTGGCATGGATACTGGCGGGGCAAAGCTTTGGATTTGCACTGGCGCGCGCCATCTCCGTGCTGGTGATCAGCTGTCCGTGCGCGCTGGGACTTGCAACGCCCGTGGCCATTATGGTGGGAAATGGCGTTGGAGCGCGTAACGGCATTTTGTTTAAGACGGCGATCGCCTTGGAGGAAACGGGGAAAACAAAGATCGTCGCGCTGGATAAAACGGGAACAATCACGAAAGGCGAACCAGCGGTGACGGACGTGATCCCGGCAGCAGGCGTTACGAAAGAAGAGCTGATGAGGGCAGCGTTTGCCTTGGAGCAAAAGAGCGAGCATCCCCTGGCGAAGGCCATTGTGAGACACGTGACGGAGCGCGGCTTTGAAGACGGCGCCGCGGAAGGAACTGGCGGCAGGTGCAACAATGGCGCCGCGGAAGGTGTCTACAGCGGGCATGACTTTAACGGAACCGCGGTGGAAGATTTTCAGGCGGTGGCCGGCAATGGGCTGACGGCGCGGATGGGCGCGGACAAACTGATAGGCGGTAATCTGCGTTTTGTACTCGAGAGTCTTGGAGGAGATGCGTATTACGCCTCCAGTGGTACCAGTGAGCCAACGGACGGCGGTTCTGGGCAACGGCCTGAGAAAGCCACGTTGGAGCTGGCCGCGCAGAAGCTTGCGGATCAGGGAAAGACGCCCATGTTTTTCGCAATGAATGGAAGACTGCTTGGGATCATTGCCGTGGCGGATGTCTTGAAGGAGGACAGCATTCGCGGGATTCAGGCGTTTAAGGCGCTTGGCATGCATGTCGTGATGCTGACCGGAGACAATGAGAGAACGGCGCGGGCCATCGGGAACCGGGTTGGCGTGGATGAGATCGTAGCGGGGGTTTTGCCGGACGGGAAGGAAACGGTGATACGGAAGCTACGGGAAAAGGGTCGCGTTGCCATGGTGGGTGACGGCATCAATGACGCCCCTGCGCTTGTGCGGGCGGACGTTGGCATCGCTATTGGCGCGGGAACGGACGTGGCAATCGACGCGGCAGACGTGGTGCTGATGAAGGGGAGTCTTTTGGATGCAGCGGCGGCGATGCGGCTGAGCCGGGCAACCCTGCGGAACGTAAAAGAGAATCTGTTTTGGGCGTTTTGTTATAATGCGATCGGAATTCCGCTGGCGGCGGGATTGTGGATCCCTATTTTCGGATGGACGCTGAACCCTATGTTTGGCGCCGCGGCCATGAGCCTTTCAAGCTTTTGCGTGGTGACAAACGCGCTGCGGCTGAATCTGCTAAAGCCCTACGCATTCAGGGGCATGGAGGAAGGGAAGCCGGATAAGACCGTAAATGACATGGAAAACAAGGAAAAGGCTGAAGAAAAGATCATGAACGTAAGCGAAGAAAAAGAAAGGAGCAAGGAGGAAATGAAGGAGATTACCGTGAAGGTAAAGGGCATGATGTGCGGGCATTGCGAGGCAACGGTCAAGAAGGCGTTGGAGGCCATTGACGGCATTGAAGCCGTGACGGCGGATCACAACAAAGGCATCGCCGTGATCACGGCTTCCAAGGAGATTCCCGAAGAAGCGATCAGGGATGCCATCGTGAGCAAGGATTTCGAGTACCTTGGCATGGAATAACGCACCATCGGTGGGGCAGGCTTTTGTGTCAGCAGACACGTCCCCGTGACACAAAGATCACCGGCCAAGGATGATCAGTTCCACGGCCATCTTGTCATTGATGAGGCCGGTTTTGACGTCCTGGTCCGACTGGACGCAAAGCTCCAAAGACTTGCGGATTTCGGAAGATTTATAAAGGCTGGCCTGGGAAAGATATTTTCCGACAACAAAGGGGGGAACTCCGATCTTAGAGGCAATCTCGCGATCGGGGAGGCCTCCCTTTTTCAGTTCCTTGGCCTGGTAGATCAGGTTGTACTGCCTTGAAAGCATGGCGAGGATCTGCAGGGGCTGGACCTTCAGCGCCAGCAGGTCATAATAGAGGCTGAGTGCCTTTGAGGTCTGTTTCCTTGCCACGGCCTCCGTCATGTCAAAAATGCGGTCTTGAAGCCTGGTGGTGCAGATGGCCTCCACGTCGCCGCTTGTTACAACGTCCCGGTCCATGCAATAGCAGATCAGCTTTTCCAGCTCAGACTGGATGTTTTCCATGTCGGTGCCGGTCTTACTCAGAAACAGAGTGACCGTTGATTCCGTCACTTTTTTTCCTTCCTTTGCAAGGAGGGAGGCCACCCAGCGCTTTAGGGTGTTGTCGTCCTGGGTAGTAAATTCCACGGCGCAGCCCTTTGCCGAAACGGTCTTAAAGAGTTTGCTCCGCTTGTCCACTTCACTTTCCGTGAAGACGAAGAACGTGGTCTCGTTGGGAGCGGAAAGATACTCCGCCATCTGTTCGCCGCCGGACTTAAAAAGTCCGCTGTCTGACACAAAGATCACGCGCCTCTCGGCCAGAAATGGCATGGTCTCCGCGAGATCAATGATCTCCGTCACGGGAACGTCCTTTCCCTCATAGAAATGAACGTTCATCTCATCGGTTCCCGCCAGGGCTTTTTTTAGCTTTTCCGTGTATTGTCTCTTCAAATAGCGTTCTTCGCCATAAAGCAGGTAGACGTTCTTAAATTGGTTTTCCTTGATGGCGGCATTGATGCGTTGCATGGGCAGTCCTTTCTTGGCGCAAGGCCTTGGTTCGGCCCTTCATGCCATCGGAATGGCATGACCGGATCCAAGCCGGGCGCTGGATCATTCAGCTTATCTTTCAGTATACAGGATGCAGGCATTTTTGGAAAGAAGAAACCTAAGTATTTTTTGTTATTTTCCAAACAAAAATATTGAGGTGGAAGGGAGATTGTGATATGATAAAACAGGAAATGCGAAGAGACGAAAACGCATTCCAATAACAATTTTCATAAAATTTTATGGAACAACGGAGGGAGAAGCAAAATGAGTAAGGACAAGGGGTTTATCGCAGAGTTTAAGAAATTTATCTTACGTGGCAACGTTATGGACATGGCAGTCGGCGTAATCATCGGCGGCGCATTCAGCTCGATCGTGACGGCGCTTACCACCAGCTTCATCAATCCTTTGATCGCGGTTTGCACCGGCGGTACCGGCGAGGACGGCGTGCAGGTCGGCGGACAGTTTACGATCAAGGGCGTTGTTTTTGACTATGGCGCATTTATTTCCGCAATTATCAATTTCCTGATCATTGCCTTCATTCTGTTCTGCATGATCAAGGCCGTTAATAAGGCCATGACCATCGGCAAGAAGCCCGAAGCACCCAAGGCTCCGACCACGAAGAAGTGCCCGTTCTGTAAGTCTGAGATCGCTCTGGACGCAACCAGATGCCCTCACTGCACTTCCGTTCTTGAGGAGACGAAATAAGCATAAGGATTCGGGAAGCAAGAGACACGTGACGTAACGGATATTTACGACGAGATCTGCAAGCGTTTGCTTGCCAGGGGGAAAGGTACAACGGCTATGCGCGGATGGAAGAAAAAAAGCATCTGCCTGGCCCTGGCACTTTTGACGTCCGCCCTCGTTACGGGATGTGGCACCAAGACGGAAAAGGTCAAGGAGGCCATGAAACTGATCGGGGACATGGATTATCAGGGAGCGCTCGGGGCTTTGGGGGAAGCAGCTGATAATAAAGAAGACCGGCGGCTGGTCGCAAGGGGCATGGGGATTGCCTATTTGGGACAGGCCAATTACGAAGAGGCAGAGAAATGCTTTTTGGAAGCCCTCTCCTGCAGTAACGGCCTTTTGGAAAACGTCGATTACGACTTGAATTTTTATCTTGCGTCCGCATACGTGGGCGAAGGGAAATACGAGGAGGCAAAGGCGGTCTATACTTCCATTTTGGCCCTGAAGCCCCAGGAAGAAGACGCCTATTACCTGAGGGGCGGCGTGGAGCTTCAGCTGGATCAGTTCAATGAGGCGAAGGCAGACTTCGACAAGGTCGTGTCCATGGACCCCAAGAACTATGACAGACTCTTTTCCATCTATGAACAGTTTGCACACTTTGGATACAAGGCGGCGGGGCAGGAGTACCTGCAGACCGCGCTTGACAACGGCGAAAAGACGCTGAGTTCCTTTGACAAGGGGCGCCTCTATTATTTCATGGAGGATTATCAGAAGGCATACATAGAGCTTGAGGACGCGAAGACCGACGAAACGGCGGAGAGCAGCTTGTATCTGGGAAAGGCTTACGAGGCCACGGGCGATTACAACTATGCCTGCAACGTCTACCGTTCCTATCTGGACAAGCACGGCGACAGCGCGGAAATGTATAATCAGCTTGGCATCTGCGAGATGAAGCGCGGCAATTATGACGTGGCACTTTCCGCATTCCAGTCGGGACTTGACTTAGATGACAAGGAGATGCATCAGGTTCTTTCCTTTAATGAGATCGCGGCATACGAATTCCTGGGCAACTTCCAGAAATCGGAGGAGCTTATGCAGGCTTATCTGCGTCTCTATCCAACGGATGAGGAAGCCCTGAGGGAGCAGATTTTCCTCGCGACGCGCCAGGGAAACCAGACGACGGGTTCTGGAGAATCTACGGAAGATTAGTTCGCCGACAACGTGGCGGCTGACAGGTTGCAAACTAAGGAAACGCATAAATTCAAACGAAACGGACGCTCATGATTGAGTGTCCGTTTTTTGAATTGTCGCATTTATTCATACGATTCAAACCACAACATATTTGTATGCATAAGAAAAAATAACACCACATATTGTGTTTTGGCATTGACAGCCCCTACTAAATAATGGTATCATGGTATTGTTCTTCGGGAATATGCGGCATAGCGGAAAACGAAGAAAAAAAACAAAGGGCGAAAGCTAATTGGAGGGGTTTTAGAATGTTACAGATCATTAAGAGGGACGGGACCAAGGCAGATTTTACGCTGTCTAAGATCAACGACGCGATCATGAAGGCGTTTAACGCAACGGAGATGAGTTACAATAACGATATTGTAGACCTGCTCGCGCTTCGCGTGACGGCGGATTTCCAGTCGAAGATCAAGGACAATGCCGTTCAGATCGAGGACGTACAGGACAGCGTTGAGAAGGTTTTGGGACAGGCCGGCTACGAGGAAGTGGCAAAGGCTTACATCCTGTACCGCAGACAGCGCGAGAAGATGCGTGCCATGAAGTCCACCATCCTGGATTACAAGGACGTGGTGAACAGCTACGTAAAGGTTGAGGACTGGCGCGTAAAGGAGAATTCCACCGTAACGTATTCCGTAGGAGGACTGATCCTTTCCAACTCCGGCGCGGTTACCGCAAACTACTGGCTTTCCGAGATCTATGACGATGAGATCGCGGAAGCACACAGAAATGCAGACATTCACATTCATGACCTTTCCATGTTGACTGGATATTGCGCGGGCTGGTCCTTAAAGCAGCTCATCAAGGAAGGCCTTGGCGGTATCACCGGCAAGATTTCTTCCGCACCCGCAAAGCACCTTTCCGTACTCTGCAACCAGATGGTAAACTTCCTTGGCATCATGCAGAACGAGTGGGCAGGCGCACAGGCATTTTCCTCTTTTGACACTTATCTTGCTCCCTTTGTAAAGGTGGACAACTTAAACTATTCCGAGGTAAAGAAGTGCATCGAGGCATTTATTTATGGCGTAAATACCCCCAGCCGTTGGGGCACGCAGGCACCTTTCTCCAACATTACCCTCGACTGGACCGTACCCGAGGATCTGGCAGAGCTTCCTGCCATCGTTGGCGGCAAGGAGATGGACTTCAAGTACAAGGATTGTAAGAAGGAAATGGACATGGTGAACAAGGCGTTCATCGAGACCATGATCGAGGGAGATTCCCACGGCAGAGGCTTCCAGTATCCCATTCCCACTTACTCCATCACCAAGGATTTTGACTGGTCCGATACCGAGAACAATCGTCTCCTGTTCGAGATGACCTCCAAGTACGGCACCCCTTATTTCTCCAATTACATCAACTCCGACATGGCACCCTCTGACGTGCGTTCCATGTGTTGCAGACTGCGTCTGGACCTGCGAGAGCTCCGCAAGAAGACCGGCGGCTTCTTTGGTTCCGGAGAGAGCACCGGAAGTGTTGGCGTTGTTACGATCAACATGCCCAGGATCGCTTACCTTGCAGCGAACAAGAGCGAGTTCTATGCCAGACTTGACCGCATGATGGACATCGCCGCAAGATCCTTAAAGATCAAGCGCGGCGTCATCAGCAAGCTTCTTGACGAGGGTCTGTATCCTTACACCAAGAGATATCTTGGCAGCTTTGACAATCACTTCTCAACGATCGGCCTCATCGGCATGAACGAAGTGGGTCTGAACGCCAACTGGCTTCGCGCTGACATGAGCGATCCCAGAACCCAGGAGTTCACAAAGGAAGTCCTGAACCACATGAGAGAGCGCCTTTCCGATTATCAGGAGCAGTACGGCGATCTGTACAACCTGGAGGCAACTCCCGCAGAGAGCACGACCTATCGTCTTGCAAAGCATGACAAGAAGCGTTATCCCATGATCAAGACCGCAGGCAAGGAGGGAGACACCCCTTATTACACCAATTCTTCCCATCTGCCCGTGGATTACACCACCGACATTTTCGATGCACTGGACATCCAGGATGACCTGCAGACGCTCTACACTTCCGGAACCGTATTCCACGCATTCCTTGGTGAGAAGCTTCCTGACTGGAAGGCAGCAGCATCCTTGGTACGCACCATTGCACAGAATTATAAGCTTCCTTACTACACCATGTCTCCGACCTACTCCATCTGTAAGGAACATGGCTATCTTGCAGGAGAGGTAAAGATCTGTCCTCACTGCGGCGCGAAGACCGAGGTTTACAGCCGCATCACCGGATACTATCGTCCCGTACAGAACTGGAACGACGGTAAGCTTCAGGAGTATGCGAACAGAACCGAGTATGACATTGCCAATTCCGAGCTTAAGCGCCCCGTAAGCAGCGTTGTTACGCTTTCCGATTATGAAGGCAAGGAAGCGGACGTAAAGGTAGAGAAGCCTGAGGGCGTAAGATATCTGTTCACGACGAAGACCTGCCCGAACTGTGCATTGGCTAAGAGCTATCTGGAGGGCATCCCCTACGTTGTGATCGACGCCATGGAGAACGTGGAGCTGGCAAACCGCTATGGCATCATGCAGGCACCAACCCTGGTGGAAGTAAACGGTGACGAATTCACCAAGTACGTAGGCGCTCCGAAGATCTTAAAATATGCGCAACAGGTAAAACTGACCGTATAAAATAAGGCTTTGTAAGATCAGAAGAAGAACAAATTCAATTAGAAAACGGATTTTCAAGCGGAAACGAACCGTATGAAAATCCGTTTTTTTGTTTATTTTACAAAATTTTCGGGAAACCATCAAAAAAATTTAGTAAACGCCGATGTATACATTGTGGTATTTACTTTTGTAAAGCTTTAAACACGTAAAGCGAGTGGAAAACAATGAGGAGGAGCAGTGAGATGAAGGGTAACGAGAACTATGAAGAGGCAGTGATGGAGATCATTTGGTTTGAGGAGGAAGACGTGATCACGACGTCCAACCCCGGTCTCGTGGAGCAGTGGGAAACGGAGGCGTAACCGCTCGTAAATAATTGATGCACGCATGAACGCCCGTACTGGGGAGGGGCGTTTCCTTTGTGATACAAAAAGATGGGGGGAAATTTGGGGAATGAAAAAGTTGAAATCTGGAATCACGCAGATGAGAAAGTATTTATGGAGCATGACGATCTTGGTCATGCTTTTTGTCGTTATGCTAAGCCCGATGCAGGCAAAGGCGTCATCAGAGGAGTTGACGCAGGAGGTTCTATGGGAACGATTAGAAGCGCTGAAGGTGCAGTTCCCAAACGGAAGATATTGGAATCACGAAAAGGGAGCCGAAAATAATCCAGAGGGAACGACGAATCATCCCTGTAACTTACACCCTCATGGTGACGGAGTAGGCGAAACGTGTAACTACGTTATGGTTGATGGCAGGCAGACGACGCAATGCTGGGGGTTCGCAAATCTGTTGGCGCAAAAATTATATGGCTCCTATTTTCAATCCTGGGCAGAAGATTATAGTGATAATAATTTAGATAACTTGAAACCTGGAGACGTTTTGCAATATGGATACGTTAGATCGATAGTTGGACATACGGTCATGGTTCTTTCCGTCTGCGGGGATCATATTTACGTGGTTGACTGTAACAGTTATTCGAACTGTGTCATTCGGTGGTACGGGATCATATCGAAGAAAAGTGTCAATCAAAAAATGAACGAGGGCATTTATGAAAATACTTCAAATGCCGTTTTTCATGCCCCCGTGGCATTGCCGTATGGGGATGGGAGATGTGGAATTGAGGCTGAATTCGTTCTGGATTCCGACGGGACTTTAACGATCAGTGGAAAAGGCGAATTACCTGATCGTTTCTTTGAAGGGAATGAAGAGATCAAAAAAGTTATTATCGGAGATGGGATTACCGGCTTGGGACGGCGTACGTTTGCGAGTTGTCCAAATCTGGAGAGTATTATTTTCGCAGATTCCGTTGAAACGATTAATGATAGGTGTTTTTATGAGTGTGATTCCTTGGCGGAGAGTAGCGTTCCAACCGGACTAAAGTATCTTGGGAGCGAAGCCTTTCGGAACACCATGATTACGGAGTTTCCTCTTCCCGATGGCATTCAGACCGTTGGAAGCAACGTATTCCGCGGTTGCCCTGGATTTTGCGGAAATGCCTGCCATTATGCGCTGGAAGACGGAATACTGCGCATATGGGGAAGCGGCAGCGTTTATGACTGGTTTTTCTCAAGCAATGCGGACGTACGCAAGGTAATTCTGGAGGAAGGCATCACAGGGATTGGAAAGCGTTCCTTCGGGACTTGCGCTGCCTTGGAGGAAGTTGTATTCCCGAGCACTATGGAGAACGTGGCGGAGGAAGCCTTTTACGGCAGCGCGTCTCTGGCAAAAGCAAACAAAACGCCCAATTTGAAAACAATCGGTTCCAAGGCGTTTATGAATACCGCCCTGGCAAATTATGAGCTTCCGGAGGGAATGCTAAGCGTTGGGGCGGACGTGTTCCGGAATTGTCCCGGCTGTTGCGGTGATTATGCACGATATTCATTGGAAAATGGAATTCTTAGGATTAGCGGACGGGGAGCAGTTTATGATGATTTTATTTTTCAAACGCCTCACGTTGCCGCTTCCAGTCTGCGGGCGATTTACGTAGGGGATGGCATTACGGCAATAGAGGAGTTTGCCTTTTGCAAATGCTACAATCTTACTTACCTGATGCTCCCGTCAACAATTACGTCCATTAGCGAAAACGCCTTTTATGACTGCCAGGCACTCACGGACGTAGATTGTTATGCATCCCCCTTTCAGTTTACTTATTTGGAGGATAACCAAACAATCTTTAACGTATCCTTTATCACGAATCCGGAGAAGGCAACTCTGTTTCACGTGCCGGAGGATTCCTTGGAATTCTGGCAGATATTGTTTGATGATCGGATTAATGCCACGTTTGTGGGAGATTTGGAAAATAGCGGCCAGGTTCCGGAGGTTTTAGAGAAGGGAAACTACGAACAGGTTTTTTATACGCTTTGGACTGACGGAACCCTGATCATTGAGGGATTGGGAGGATTGGATTATGAAGCATTCTCTGCGGAGAAGAATCCCAATTACAGGATCATCAAAAACGTTACGATCAAGGAAGGCATAAATTTCGTTCCCGTGGACGTATTTAAGGGCTGTGACCATCTTCGTACGGTGACGATTCCGAAAACGGTATTTCAGTTAGGCGGAGCTTTTGACGGCTGCACGAGCCTGACGGACGTATACTGCTACGTAGACGTAAGATACGTTATGACAATGCTGAATTCCTACCAGGAATATGCTTTCCCGAAAAACGCAACCTGTCACGTGCGGGAAGAGGATCTGGAGGCATGGAAGGCCTTGGGAAATATTGCTCCGGAAGATGCTTTTTTGGGTGATCTGAGTGAGGATGCGGAACCGTTAGACATAACGAGGGGCCGGTGCGGCTTGGATGCGTATTATGAGATCGACGGAAAGGGATGCCTTCGCATCTACGGTGAAGGAAAGATTTGTGATGGCTTTTTCTCCAAAACCTGGGATTATGAGATGTATGAGAAGAGGGTTTCCTTTCGGCAGCTAAATCTCAAAAAAGTTGTGATTGAGGAAGGAATCACGGATACCGGATCAAGTACGTTTTCCAGTCTTGGAATTACGGAAGCCGTGCTCCCGGACGGTCTGAAAACGATTGGATCAAATGCGTTTGACGGATGTGGGTCTTTAAAGCAGATAACGATTCCAAACAGCGTGGAAAGGATAAAATCCAGTGCCTTTTATAATTGCGGATCACTAAGCACGGTAACCCTTCCCCATGGCTTGAAAACGCTGGAAGATGATGTGTTCCATGGAACAAGTATGAAGGAATTTCAATGTCTTGCGGATCCCAAGGAACTGACTTGGGGTAGGGCGAGCATTGATTTCATCGTGAGTTGGAGGGGAAAGCAGACCGTATGTCACGTGCCCTCCAATTACCTAAAGGGTTATCAGGAAAAGTTTGACAGTACGGTAAATGCTATCTTTAAGGGAGACCTTGCGCCAAACATGACGGGAATCACGTTGGAAGCGTTTGAGGCCATTGAGGAGACTTGCACGACGGACGGACGCATGGCGTATTATCTTGGATCCGATGAACAGATCTATCTGACCGAAGAAGGCGTCCTGCTTAACGATCAAAACGGGGACGGCATCGTGGATTTGTTGGACGTCATCCTTCCGGCAGGGCATCTTCATGCGGAGGATTCCCTGGTCTGGAAGTGGGAGAAATCCGGTGAGGACTTTGCGGTAACGGCGTGCCTGAAGTGCATGCGCTGCGGCGTTCTCGAGGACAGCGTTCCCGCGACGGTGGTAAAGACGGAAGGCGCGGCCGGCGTGACCTACGTTGCCACGGCGACCCTAGATGGAACGCAGGTTTCCATGACGCGGGAGATCAAAAACGAGTATCACGTAACCATAGACGGAGCACCGTCCACCCATGCCTTTGGCGACCGGGTGACGGCCTGGGCTGCGGAGCCTTCGGATGGCATGGCATTTGTGGGCTGGTACGAGGGAGATACGCTGGTTTGCAACTCCTTGGAGATCGACTTCCTGGTTAGCCGCAACGTTGCCCTGCATACGGTTTACGTGGACGCGGCGCAGTACGTGGAGCCTTCAGAGCCCATCCTAAACTTTGACCTGTCCGAGCGCGTCTTCGATGAGGCGGGCAATCAAAAGCTGGACATGACCGTGACCTGGGCGCTTTTGGAGGGCATGAGCGTGAAGGACGTGGGCCTTGTGCGCACCACGGACGCGGAAGCAGAACTGACCATAGACAATGAAGAAGTAAAGAAGCGTTCCGCAGGCGTTGACAATACAAGCGGCACCTTTATCCACCACCTGACCCTCGGCGAGATCAGCGGCGCGCTGACCGCGTACGCAAAAGCCTATCTGGTATATGATGACGCACAGGGCGAGGAGCACGTGCTCTACACGGAGCTGGCAACCTCCGCACCCGCGATCATGACGGAAAGTGCCGGAGATGATGCAAACGCGATTTTGACGGAAAGTGCCGGAGACGGTGCAAACGCGAATGGAACGGAAGAAACAAATGATAATGCAACCGAAGGAGAATCGGCGGCAGAAGCCGGCGGAGAGGATGCAGGAGCTTTGGCAGGCAACTGAGAACGGGAAGAAGATTAAAAGGGGCAGGAAGTCCCGGGGGAAACTAAGGGATGAAAAAGTTACAGGCAAGGTTATCGTGGATGACAAAGCATTTATGGAGCGTGGCTATATTTGCCATGCTCCTTGTGCTGGCATTTTGTCCGATGCAGGCAAAGGCATCGTCAGGGGAGCTGACGCAGGAGCTTCTAAGGCAGCGACTGGTGGCCGCCGAGTTACAGTACAAGGATGGAAAGTATTGGAATCACTTACTGGGCGAAGCGAACAATCCACAGCTGACGACGGAAACGCCTTGTGATCATTACGAAAACGGGTTTACGGAATGTAATGCTGTGTGGGTGGATGGTCTGCGCTATAGGCAGTGTGCGGGATTTGCCGTCACGTTGTCAACAAAACTATATGGAACTAGTTTCCCGCATTGGCAACATGACAGAAACTGGGAGGAAATAAAACCAGGTGACGTGCTGATGTATAACTATGACGTGGGCGTTACCGGACATACGGTTATGGTTCTTGCAATCCATGAGGGCGAAGTATACGTAGTTGATTGTAATGCAGATAGTACCTGTCAAATCCAATGGTACAGTAGAATGTTTCTGACTGATCTTAGACTAAAAATTCAAAACAGGCCGGATTTTGCGACAAATGGAGTATATCATTCCCCCGTCGCCGTACCGGAAATGATTTGGAATCTGGATGAAGACGGAACGCTTACCATAAGCGGATGCGGCATAGTCTATGAAAAGATGTTTAAGAATAATGATCAAATTAAGAAAGTGATCATACAAGACGGGATATTTGGCATTGAGAAAAACGCATTTGAGAATTGCGTAAATCTGGAAGAAGTCATTCTGCCTGACGGATTGAATTACGTGAAAGAAGGAGGCTTTATGGGCTGCGCCTCCTTAAGGAGCGTAACGGTGCCAAGTGAATTGCAGGAATTGGGGGCGAAAGCGTTTTACGGATGCGCTATTGAAACATTTGAATTGCCGCAGAACCTGAAAAAAATGGGGAGCTACATTTTCCAAGGATGTCCTGGATTTGCAGGCAACAGAAGCCGTTATTGCATCGAGGATGGCGTCTTGCGGATCAGCGGGAGCGGAGAGATCTATACGGAACGTTTTAAGGGGTGGACGGATTTCACGGAAGTTGTGATCGAAGAGGGCATCACTGGCATTGAAGACAGTGTCTTTGAGCAGTGTGTCTTGGTAAAAGTGACGCTTCCGGATTCCTTGGAAAAAATGGGAGATAACGTGTTTTTGGGTTGTCCCGGATTTTGCGGGAATTACGCCCGCTACGAGATCGACGGTGACGTCCTGCGGATCAGCGGAACCGGTGACGTATATGAATATGCCTTTTGGGGGTATTCTAATTTGCGATCGGCGTACGTAGGGGAAGGCATTACCAAGCTTGGCGATCATGCATTTGGATATTGTTCCAACCTTTTTGAAGCTGAAATTCCCCAAAGCGTTTGCTACATTGGACCGGAGACGTTTTATCACTGCCCGTCCATAAGATACGTGTACTGTCACGCATCTCCGTTTACGCTGGAATGGGATAGCCCTCAGCATCCGGGAGAAACGTTCAAGGAGCTTGGCTATACCTGGTTCTTGGTTGCTCCGGGTTATCTGGAATTTTATGAAGCGAGATTTGGAGAGGGGCAAAACGTCACCTTCTATGGTGACCTGGAGGATGAGGTTGATCCGGACGCCATTATCCAAAAGGGACAGTGCGGATATTCGGCGTATTACGATTTCAAATGTGACGGAACGCTGATCATTGAAGGCATTGGCGAGATTGAAGCAAACAGCTTTGACGCCCGCGACGATTTCATGTGGAAGGCCGTCAAGACGGTCGTGATCAAGGACAAGATCACGGGCATCGGCGACGAAGCCTTTTACGGATGCAGCAACGTTCGAACCGTGACGCTGCCGGATTCCATGGCGCGCATCGACGCGGACGTATTCACGGGAT
The DNA here is from genome assembly GCA_946414885.1 of uncultured Lachnospiraceae bacterium. GTDB lineage: Bacteria > Bacillota > Clostridia > Lachnospirales > Lachnospiraceae > Acetatifactor. The sequence continues at coordinate 15,864 of CAMKQH010000033.1, read as the reverse complement.
GCACCGAGCTGACGGACGTTAACTGCCATGCCGACGTGGATTGGTTTGAAGGCTGGGACGCTTTTGAGGGAAATGAGGTGCAGGTGCATGTTTACGCAAAGGATCTAGAGGACTGGACGGGTCACGGAGGAATCCTGGCACCGGTTGCGTTTGTTGGGGACCTGGAGCCCACGGGAGAGATTTATGATTACCGGAAGGGCCGCTGCGGAATAGACGCGTATTATGAGATTGACGAGGAAAACACGCTGACCGTTACGGGAAATGGCTTGATGGACGGCTTTTTTAGCTGGAGCTGGACGTTCAAGGGCGGTCAGGAAGAGATTTCCTTTGACGGACTTCAAAAGGTTGTCATCGAGGATGGAATTACGGCGATCGGAGAGGGTGCATTCTTCAGCATGTCCACCATAACGGAGATTAGCCTTCCCGACGGTCTGGAAGAGATCGGACATAATGCCGTGATCTATACGAGGGGACTTCAAAAGATTAATCTTCCAGAGAGCTTAAAAAAGCTGGAATCCTGCGCATTTAGGTACTGTTCGTCTCTGACCACCATAGAAATTCCGTACGGCATGCAGGAGATTGGTGAGTCTTGCTTTAACGGCTGCACCGGCATTGACGAGCTTACGTCCCATGCCAATCCGGCGGAGCTTGACTGGAAGGTCAGCGATTATTACAAGGATTTTAAGACCGGCACGCCCAAAACCATCTGTCACGTACCGTCGAATTACTTAAAGGGTTATCAGGAAAAGTTCAGCAAGTTGAACGTGACGTTTGTGGGCGACCTTGCGCCGGAGCTGCGAGGGCTTTCGTTTGAGGAAGTGAAGGCGAGGGACGCAAGCTGTACGGAAGAGGGAACCATTGCATGTTTCTTTGGATCTGACGGGCAGTACTACCTGAACAAAGAAGGTGAATTGCTTTCGGACCAAAACGGGGACGGCATCGTGAATCAGTTTGACGTGGTTATTCCTGCAACGGGACACCTTCATACGGAGGATTCCCTAGTTTGGAAGTGGGAGAAATCCGATGAGGACTTTGCGGTAACGGCGTGCCTGAAGTGCATGAACTGCGGCGTTCTCGAGGACAGCGTTCCCGCATCCCTGGAAAAGGTGGAAGGCGCTGCCGGCGTGACCTACGTTGCCACGGCGACCCTAGATGGAACGCAGGTTTCCATGACGCGGGAGATCAAAAACGAGTATCACGTAACCATAGACGGAGCACCGTCCACCCATGCCTTTGGCGACCGGGTGACGGCCTGGGCTGCGGAGCCTTCGGATGGCATGGCATTTGTGGGCTGGTACGAGGGAGATACGCTGGTTTGCAACTCCTTGGAGATCGACTTCCTGGTTAGCCGCAACGTTGCCCTGCATACGGTTTACGTGGACGCGGCGCAGTACGTGGAGCCTGCAGAGCCCATCCTAAACTTTGACCTTTCAGAGCGCGTCTTTGACGAGGCAGGCAATCAAAAGCTGGACATGACCGTGACTTGGTGTCTCTCTGATGGCATGAGCGTGAAGGACGTGGGCCTTGTGCGCACCACGGACGCGGAAGCGGAGCTGACCATTGACAATGAAGAGGTAAAGAAGCGTTCCGCAGGCGTTGACAACCAGAGCGGCACCTTTATCCATCATCTGACCCTTGGCCAGGTGAGCAGTGCGCTGACCGCATACGCAAAGGCTTATCTGGTATATGATGACGCCCAGGGCGAGGAGCACGTGCTCTATACGGAGCTTGCCACCTCCACGCCCATAAACGTGATAGAAAACGCGGACAAGAATACCCCCGCGGAAAAATCGGGAAGCACGGACAACAACCCTGTGGAAGAAACGGAAGGTTCCGGGGACGGCGTGCCTGCAGAAGAAACGGAAGGTGTGGGCGACAAGGGGCCCGCTTCAGAAGCGGAAGGTACTGGAGACAACGTCCCTGCGGAGAATCCGGATGAAGCAGCTTCACCTGCAGAAAGTTCTGACGGAGCGGTTTCCGAAGAGTAACATGGATATCCCTCAGGCGGGGAGGGTACGTGTCAGGCACGTCCTTCGCCTGAGGGCATTTTATTGTTGAAATGCGAGAAGATTCATCGTATAATGGGCGTATAATTAGGGAATGACGTGAGATTCCAAGGGGATAGGTAACTTAAAAAGGCGCAATTCTAAGGAAGGATGAGATTTATGGTCCGGTTTTATTTTGCTATCTGTATCGCCATGCCATTTATCATTTTTTATGTCTACAAAATCCGTTTTATGATGCGGCGAATTGATAAATATTCTCTGGAATATCGCTACGGCGTCGCGCGTCACATGGTGAACGTGACGATGTGGAGTGCGCGCATTAAGACCAAGTGCTTTGGTTTGGAGAATCTCCCCAAGGACGGAGGATATATCATGTATCCCAACCATCAGGGAAAATTTGACGCTCTGGGAATCATTCACGTCCATAAGGATCCATGCTCCATTGTGATGGAATTAAAGCGTTCCAAGGTGGTTTTGACCAGTGAGTTTGTGGACGTGATCGGCGGAATCCGGATCGACAGGGAAAATCTTCGCGAGCAGTTAAAGAGTATGCGTACCATGGCGGATCGCGTAAAGAACGGAGCTCGTTTTATCCTGTTTCCGGAGGGTGGATATAATCACAATGGCAATCATCTTCAGGAATTCCTGCCAGGTGCTTTTAAGGCAGCACTGTGGTCAAAGCAGCCTATCGTGCCCGTGGCAGTGGTGGATTCCTACAAGGCCTTTGACTATAACAGTTTACGGAAGATAACGGCGCAGATCCATTTTTTGAAGCCCTTGCCATACGAAGAGTATAAAGACCTCAGTACCAAAGAGATCGCGGAATGCGTCAAGAAGCGCATCCAGGAAGCCATTGACAAGGCGGTGGGCGCATGAGAAAAAGGCGGCAGGAAGAGAAGCTGAATAATGATAAAAATGAAATAAGAAGAGGATAAAGAAATGATCAACAAACTAATCGCAAAGATCCAGAAAACCCAGGCACCCATTGTGGTGGGACTTGATCCCATGATGAAATATGTGCCGTCCCAGATCCAGAAGGCAGCCTTTGCCGAGTATGGCGAGACCCTAGAGGGCGCGGCGGAAGCCATCTGGCAGTACAACAAGGGCATCGTGGATGCCATTTATGACTTGGTGCCGGCCGTAAAGCCCCAGATCGCCATGTATGAACAGTTTGGAATTCCGGGACTCGTTGCATTTAAGAAGACAGTGGATTATTGTAAGTCAAAGGACCTTGTCGTTATTGGCGACATAAAGCGCGGGGACATTGGTTCCACGTCCGAGGCGTATGCGGTGGCGCACCTTGGAAAGGTAAAGGTTGGAGGGAATTCCTTCTATGGATTTGATGAGGATTTTGCAACCGTGAATCCTTACCTTGGAAGCGACGGGATTCAGCCCTTTATCAAGGTCTGCAAGGAAGAGAAAAAGGGTATTTTCGTTTTGGTGAAGACGTCCAACCCCTCCAGCGGAGAGTTCCAGGACCGCATGATCGACGGAAAGCCGCTGTATGAGATTGTCGGTGAGAAGGTACGCGCGTGGGGCGAAGAGTGCATGGGCGATTCCTATTCCTACGTGGGCGCGGTTGTCGGCGCCACCTATCCTGAGCAGGGCAAGCTCCTTCGCAAGGTGATGCCGAAGACCTTTATTCTCGTGCCGGGTTACGGCGCACAGGGCGGCAAGGGTGCAGACCTCGTTCACTTCTTTAATGAGGACGGACTTGGTGCCATCATCAATTCCTCCCGAGGAATCATCGCTGCATTCCAGCAGGAGAAGTATGCAAAGTACGGTGAGGCAAATTATGCGGAAGCCTCCAGGGCGGCCGTGATTGACATGAAGGAAGACATCGCAAACGCACTTGAGTCACGCTAAGAGAAGGCATCAATGGTAAAATACATTATCAATTAAAAATGGGATTGACAAAAAAAATACTTCGGTGCTAGAATTAAATTAGTTCTAGTTCCGAAGTATTTTTGAGAGAGCGAAAAATGATGAAATTAAATGAGACGGGAATGTCCCAGGAAGTATTTCAAAAGGTCATAGATTCAGTGGAAGAGATCAAGGAATTATTGTCCTCTGATCTTTGGAACAACATTTTCCTGAATTGTTCCAAGAATGAAGTACTGATCTTTTGGCTGCTTTTCCAAAAAAATGAGGTGAACATGTCGGAGATCGCGGAGTATATCCACGTGCCGCTGAATACGGCCACCGGCATTGTCAACCGCCTTGAAAAGAATGATCTGATCCTGAGAACCAGGTCAAAGGAAGACAAGAGAGTCGTGCTCATCACCTTTAGTGAGAAGGGCATGGCGCAGTTCCAGAATCTGATGAACGAACTCATGCGATATGGGGTGAAGGTCATGAATTCCCTGACGCAGGAGGAGATGGACCTGTTCTTTAAGATGCTCTCGAAGGTGAAGGACGTCTTGAGACAGGAGAAGACGGAAGAAACCACCGTGAAAAAGGTCCGCAAGATCACGATCGAATAAGGAACGAACCTAAGGCAGTTATGGCGTTCATGGATAACTGCCTAACTTCGGGCCAAATACTTCGAGAAACGAACTATTCAACACAAGAACTAAATGGACCATGGGGACGGGGATATAGGGTTAAGTGCGCGCCATGCGACGTGGGCGTGCCATGCGGCCCGTTCCTCGTTACACTCGGAATCGCAGACAAGTCTGCGACGTTGGCACGTCACTGACACTGCGCAAGATAAAAAAACATAGTTACGGGATAAGTTACTCGAAAGGAGATGCAAGAATGGGAAGAATTTATATATTTACGGGAAAAGGCGGCGTGGGAAAGAGCAGCGTGGCTGCGGCGCACGCCATAAAAAGCGCCGAGGAAGGAAAGAAGACCTTGCTTGTCAGCACGGACATGGCGCATAACCTTGGGGATATTTTCGAAAAGCGACTGGGAAAGGAGCCGGAGGAAGTGCTGCCGGGACTGGATGCGTATGAGATCGATCCGGATCACATTATGGCGAAGGATTATGCGGAGATCATGGATTACGTAAGCCACCTGATCTCCGAATCGGGAGTGGTGGACGTGCAGGATGTGGGGATGATCCCCGGGATGGAGGATCTGTTTTCCCTTTTGAAGATCGCGGAAATCTACCGAAGCGGCGTTTATGAGAGAATCTTTGTGGACTGCGCGCCCACGGGGGAGACCCTTTCCCTCTTAAAATTTCCGGAATTGCTGTCTTGGTACATGGAAAAGCTTTTTCCCATTGGCAAGATTGGAATCCGGATGCTCTCGCCCATATCAAAGACCGTGTTCAAGGTGGAGATGCCCAACAAAAACGCGCTGAGTGAGATTGAAAAGTTATACGTGAAGCTTTTAGAATTGCAGGAACTTTTAAAGAACCGGGAGATCACGAGCGTTAGGATCGTGACGACGCCAGAGAAGATGGTGATCGAAGAGACAAAGCGCAATTACATGTATCTGAACCTTTATAATTTCAACGTGGACGGGTTTTACGTCAACCGCATTCTGCCTGAGAGTGCGGACAATCCGTTCTTCGATGGATGGCGGAAGCTGCAGAAGGAGTATTTGGCGTACATTAAGGAGTGCTTTTCCGCATTGCCGATCTATGAGATCCCATGGTATGACGAGGAATTAAAAGGGGCGGATAACGTTCGCAGGATCGTGCGGGATGTGTTGGATGGCGTGGACGTGTTTGCAACTAGAATCCTGACGGAGCGAGAAACGTTTCAGGAAGTGGACGGCGGATATGAACTCAAGGTATTTATGCCAGGCGCTGACAAGGATGAGATCGATCTCTTCCAGTCGCCGACGGACATTGTGATCAAAATGGGGAATTTTAAGAGAAACGTGCCGTTGCCAAACGTGCTGCGGAAATACGTGATCACGAGGGCAAAGTATGAAGGAGACGCGCTGCACGTTCTTTTTGAAGAGGAGGAATGATGGGATGAGAAAAGAATATGGCCATAGGGTAAGGAAGGCGATGGAGTATCAGAAGAAGGCTGTTATGGCTTTGTTGCCGGAGAGTATGGAAGGGCATTTGGAGGTTATTGAGGGAGAGGTTCGGAAGATGTTGTTGGAGTTGGCAATCGGCGTGTTTCAGGATTGCAGGGAATCTGATCTGTGCAAGGAATTCTCTGGGTGCAAGAGGAATGAAGATGAGGCGGGTGAGCCGGAGAAAAATGCCGAGGAGCCGAGAGTAAAGAAGGTTAGCATTTTGTGAGTAAGAAAAATACCAGTTTGTGAGTAAGAAAAATGCTGGCTTGGGCATGAGGGAAAGAAGAGCTTGAAAATACCCAGGAAAGTCGGAACAAATTGGGCAAAATGGGAAGGAAAGGAAGCATGTGCCCAAGGGGCGCGCATCAAAAAGAGAAAATGATGCAGAAAGGAAGTTGTAGCATGAGAGTGATTATATATACGGGTAAGGGCGGCGTTGGAAAGACCAGCATGGCGGCAGCCAGCGCATGTAAAATTGCAAAGGATGGGAAAAAGGTCCTGGTCATGAGCACGGACCCGGCCCACAGTCTGGGGGATTCCTTTGACCAAAAGATTGGAAGGGAGCCGACGAAGGTTGCGGAGCGTCTGTATGCCATGGAAATCGATACGGTTTATGAAAGCGAGAGAAGCTGGGGCCGGATCAGTGAATATATGAAAAGGCTCCTCACGGCCAAGGGCGGTGCCGGAATCGAGGCAGAGGAACTGTTGGTTTTCCCAGGGTTGGAAGAACTGTTCTCGATGTTCAAGATTTTGGATGTTTATGAGAGCGGGGAATATGACACGCTGATCGTGGACTGCGCGCCAACGGGAGAAACATTGGCACTGCTCAAGTATCCGGAAAGATTATCCGGACTGATCAAAAAGGTGCTGCCAATGAAGAAAATGGGCGTGAAGGTGGTTGGACCCGTGGTAGAAAAAACCATGAAGATTCCCATGCCGGGAGAGGATATTTTTGATGACGTGGAGTATCTCATGGAAAAGATGGAGCGTTTGCAAAAGCTGCTCTTAAACAAGGACGTTGTGAGCCTTCGCGTCGTGACTACGCCGGAGAAAATTGTTATTAGTGAGGCCAAGAGGAATTTCACCTGTCTCTATCTGTATCATTATAACGTGGACGCCGTCATCGTGAATCACGTGTACCCGCAACGTGCGATGGAGGGTTATTTTGGAAAGTGGGTAAAGCTTCAGGAGGAAGGTCTGAAGGAGATCAGGGAGAGCTTCAGCGAAGTTCCGATCTTTTATCTGGAGCTTCAAAAGGATGAGCTTAGGACGCTGGAAAGACTGCAGGGAGTGGGGGAACTTCTTTTTGAAGGGCAGGACCCCAATGCCATCTTGTTCCGCAAGGAAATCTACGTCGTGGACGCAAAGGAGGATTCCTTAAAGGTTTACCTGCCCTTTGCCGAAAAGGAGGATCTGCGCCTCGAGCAGGATCAAAATGAGCTGATCCTGGGAGTAAAAAACGAAATCCGCAAATTCCAGATTCCTGCACAGTTTGCGCAAAAGGAGATTCAGGGAGCGAAATTCGAAGAGGGATATCTGAGAATACAGTTTGCATAAAAACCAAGAGACTTTTTTAATATTCAGTTGAAATGAACGAAAACAGATGATATATATTATCATATAACGCGTAAATTATGAGGGTTAAAGAATGCTTTTATTTATTGCAACGATAGAGGAACCGGAGATTCGGTCAAGGCTGGAGAAGTTATATGAAGCATATGAGCAGGAGATGCATCGTCAGGCTTTTAATGTATTGCATGACGAAAACGATGCGGAAGATGCCGTACAAAATGCTTTTTTTAGAATCTGGAAAAGCTTAGATAAGCTACGGGATTTAGGAGATAATGAAATAAAATGGTATGTCATTCGCGCAGCAATAAATGCGGCAATTGATATATATCGCAAAAAAAAGGAGAGGTGGCAAAAGGAGGAGGCATATGACGAAAATGTTTCCTATTTTCGATCTGAAAATTCAGGCAGTGGCAACCATGGACTTTTTGAGAGGATAGCGGAATTACCCGACAGGGAAAGAGATGTTCTCATGCTAAAATACGTTTATGGTTTTCAGTATAAGGAGATGGCGAAAATATTGGAAATCTCCACGGAAACCGTAAAGAAGACATTGTTTCGTGCCAAAGATAAACTCGAGAAACTGTGTAGGGAGGAGGGGCTTTACAATGACTGATGAGCAGATCAGGGAAGTACTGTTGTCAACACAGGATTATATGTTAAGCTTTCTTCCTAAAACAGAATGGGGGCATGAGTTTTCAAAAAAATACATTAAGAATAAAAAGAGCTTGATCGGTCGGGATAAGCATCCTGTTCAATATTGGATGCGGCGAGTTGCAGTATTTATTCTTTTGACGTTATGTCTGTCCGGAGGATTAATCCTAAGCTTCAATAAAGAAATCCGGGCGGAAGTGCTCAAATGGATTGTTGAACAATTCGGAGACAATACGTATAAATATCAAAGTAACATAGGTGAAAATATAGAAGTTTCCAGTTATTCATTAGAAGGGATTATTTCGAAAGATTATAAGCGCGTTGACAGACTGGAAGGGGAGAATTCCGTAGATGAGATTTACGTAAATGAAAAAGGCGTACTATTGATTTTTGTCGTAAAAAGCTCAGCCTCGGAACAAGAGTTTTACGTGGTATCTGATAAAGACATGAAGCCATATGAGATTGTCAGCGTAAATGGAAACAGCGCAGAATTGTATCTTTCAGACAGTCAGGAAGAATCAAACATGATTGTATGGCGAAATAAAAATGACGTGCTGTTCTCAATTAAAGGAATCATGGAAAGGGAGGAGCTAATTAAATTGGCTGAGTCCATAGAATAAAACAATATTCTGTTTTTTGAAAATCTTTTTTGAAAAAAAACTTTTTATGTGCATACCCATTTCTTCTCTCTTTTTCGTTATAGGTGTTAGAACGGAAAATAAAAGAAGAAGGGAGGTGAGGGTTATGCGAAAGATTATTGCGCTGTTTTCCGTGCTTTCCATTATACTTGCAATGAGTTTTCCCGTGAAGGCTGCAGATGAGTCGTTAATTTACATTCAGCCGGATCTTACTTTCAGTGGAACAACGGCGACATGTTCCTTAAGGGTTTATGCGGAGTATTCGACGGATTCGATTGTTGCATCTGTGACATTGAAACAAGGGAATTCTACTGTGAAACAGTGGACGAATTTATCTGATTATGGTTACTTGATTTTTAGTGATAACGCAAATGTTTCACATGGAGTAACCTATACGATGCATGTTACGGTATCAATTAATGGTGTGTCGTATCCCGTCTCGGACATCACCAAAACTTGTCCGTAATGCATAGATGCGAATGGTGAAATATCTGGGATAAAATTAAGTTAGTGGTATGTATTTGAGAAAATGCCAAGAATTAAAAAAAGGAGGATATGCTATATGAAAGCTATGAGAAGATCGTTTTTGGCACTGTGTATGGTTATAACCATTCTGATAAGTAGCTCAAGTGTTTGTTTTGCAGTGGTTTGTCCTAATGCGCCAGACGGTGTTCATCATTTTAATACACATCATGCATATGCAGGAACTAATGAAAATTATACTCATTTATATTTGTTTGGCTATGATAATAACAATAATCCGATTTATTACAATTGCTATGTCACAAAAACTACGTCATATTGTTACTATGTATGTAATTATTGCGGATTGCAACAGCCGAATGCTTCTAGCCATACTCACGTAAGTGAAATTCACAGTGCTTCGCATTAACGAGGCGGAGGAGATTATGTCGAAAAGATTTCTAAGTATTTTATTGCTTGCGCTCACGATATTGCTCGCTGGCTGCGCCGGGAGAGGGAAAGTGGATGAGATTAGTACGGCATCTGGGGAGGGAGAGATTATTCCCTCCCTTGTTGGCGAGGACTGGCAGGATAATTCCTTGGATCCTTATTCGGCAGATTTTATCAGGCCCCTGAAATATGCGGAGCCGGAAGGAGCCCTTCATGGAGGGGCGGAGCAATTCTTCTTGGGTAAAGACAGGGCGTTTGCGTTTAAAAAACATCTTTTCGAGGAAACGGGGAATTCTTGGGATGAACTCAAAGCGCTTACGGAAAAAGGGAGCGAACAATCCTTCCGGCTGAACTTTTGGGCAGACCGAACGAATCAGGCATGGGTGGTCGGAAGCTTTTTTAACAATAATCATTGCATGATGATGGACGTGGAAGCGGATGAGGAGGAAAACATACGATACCGATTCTTTGAGACGGATGAGAACATGCAGGTTCTAAGGCAATTCTACGTGGAAGGATTTGCCCAAAAGGAATATGAGTTTCCGAGTCAGATTCTGGTTGACGTTGATGGTAACGTTCACGTCACGACCTATCGCAATTCGGATGATACAAAGCGGTATTACGTCATTACGTCTAATGAAACGACGGCAACGGAGCTGTATCAAAAGAAGACGAATGAGCGGGAAATCAAGCTTTTTTACCTGTATGACGGAAGGGTAGGCCTGTATGTTGACAAGCAGTTATTGTCCGTGGATGCAAAAGCTAGGAGGACGCAGGTTATCACGGAATTAAAGCAGGAATACAAGGCCTGCGTACTATGGGATGAGAGAACGTTGCTTTATGCGGATGATGAGGGATTGCATCGGAGTAATCTTTCAGAAGGCGAAGCAGAGATGATTTATTTATGGAAAAATCACGGTATCACATGCTCCAAGGTTTTGGATCTGCGGCTTTCCGAAAATCGTGAAATAGCATTGCTGTATATGACCGGGGGCGGAGTCGAATACGTGAAGCTTAGGCCAACAACGGAAGAGGTTCAGGTTATAAAAATTGAGTTTGCTACGTCTGCATCATCAAGTCAAAAGTATCAGGCGGCAGCCATGGCATTTAATAAAGCATACCCGGCATGGCACGTTGACGTCAAAGAATATAAGAGAAATGATACGGCGCTGTTAACGAAACTGATTGCCGGGGATGGGCCACAGTTGGTTGATTCCTTCTTGGTGGAGTTCGGTGAACATAAAACTTTGTGGGAACCGATGGAGGAGTTTTATAATCAAGTTGATTTCGAATTCATTCCTGAGGCGCTGGAGTTTGGAAGGATAGACGGCACTTTGTATGGCGTGGTGACGGACTTTTGCATCAACACGATGGTAACAATGGTGGATACACCGGAACAATGGGATTATGAAACATTTTTGGATTGTCTGACAAAAGACAAATATGCAAAAAAATCGATATATAATCCTATCAATGGAAGCGATGGTTTTCCGTTTGCGTCTTTGTTCTTTCATGGCTTGGACGAGACTTTTTTGTACGACGCAGACAACTGCATTACCCAGTTTGACGGTAAGGATTTCTCAAAGATACTGCGTTTGGCAAAAAACTATGACATAAAGGAGAATCAATCAGACCTGGATCTTTTCCTAAAAGGGGAATCGTTATGTGCAGTTGTGGAAATACGATGCCCGGAAGATTTGGCAACGCTTCGAATTGTAGGGCAGGATCAGCTTCGGTACGTTGGATTCCCTTCCCAGACGGGATCCGTACATTATCTGGTGGGATCCGATCCTTTATGTATCAGAGCAAACGCTGCAGAGGAGGAAAAACAAGCGGCGCGAGCATTTTTGCGGTATCTTTTGTCTGATGAGACGATAAACCTGGTGGATGCCATGAATATTCAATGGAGCGTGCGAAAGGATTTGCTGAAGAAACGGCTAGAGCTGATGGACGAATCATCGGATTCAATTCTTGTTGGATTCCCGCAAGTTTCTTTCAAGGACAATTTGGATCCGAAAAAGGATTTGGAAACATTGGAAGAACTTCTGAGAAATGCAAAACCGAAAAGATATGCACCAAAGGAATTGAGAATTATCTTGATGGAAGAGGTAAGTGATTACTTGGAGGGCAACATTTCGGAGGCGGATCTCAATAAGCACTTGAAAGATCGCGTGGAATTGTATCTGAAGGAGCAAAAATAATTTTGGGTCAGGGGGACGTCCCCCTGACCCAAATTCCGTCTTTATGAACTTCCCAGGCGGTACTTGAAGTCTTGGTATCCAAACCGGGCCACCAGTGTTGTAGTGCCATCGGGATGGAGCACGTGCACGTCGGGAAGGGGCATGCCGTTGAAGGTGTTGTTCTTGCAGGTGGTGTAGATGGCCATGTCGCCGAAGATCAGGCGGTCGCCGATCTGGGGCATCCTGTCAAAGCTGTAGTTGCCGATGACGTCGCCTGCAAGGCAGGAGGGTCCGCCGAGACGGACGGGGAAAGCCTTTTCGCCAGCCTCGCCCGCACCGTAAAGGGGCGGTCTGTAAGGCATTTCAAGGACGTCGGGCATGTGGCATGCGGCAGAGGCGTCCAGGATCACGTTGGTTACGCCGTTGTTTTCGGTAACGTCGAGAACCGTGGTGATCAGGTAACCCGCATTGAGGGCACAAGCCTCGCCGGGCTCCAGGTAAATCTGGAGGTCATATTTATCCGCATAGGTTTTCACCAGCTTTTCGAGGCGGGGAACGTCATAGCCGTTTCTGGTAATATGATGGCCACCGCCCATGTTCAGCCATTTCATGTCGGGCAGGAATTGTCCGAACTTCTTTTCCACGGCTTCCAGCGTGATTTCAAGATCATAGGCATCCTGTTCGCAGAGCGTGTGGAAGTGGAGACCGTCCAAAAGCGCGTAGACGTCGGGCGTCATCAGCTTGTCCCACTGGGCGCGGGTTACTCCAAGACGGCTTCCCGTGGCGCAGGGATCATAGATGGAATGAGCTTCCTCCTGCGTGGAGCATTCCGGATTGATGCGCAGGCCAAGGCTCATGCCGGAGGATTTCGCGGCAGGACCGAAGACGGCCAGCTGTCCGATGGAGTTAAACACGATGTGATCCGCGTAGTTAAAGAGGGCTTCCATGTCCTTTGCCTTATAGGCGGTGGAGAAGACGTGCACTTCACCGTCAGGCATTTCTTCGCGTCCAAGTCTCGCCTCGAAGACGCCGCTTGCCTCCGTACCTGCAAGGTAGGGCGCGAGGGCGGGATAGAGGTCATAGTTGGAGAAGGCCTTCTGGGCAAGGAGAATCCGGCATCCGGTATGTTCCTGCACTTCTGAGAGGATTTCTCCATTCTGTTTGATCACTTTTTCATCTAATACGTAGCAGGGCGTCGAAAGCTCTTGCAGGGCCTTTGCAACAGCCTCCTCGCTCAGCCTGTCAAATACGCCTGGCATTAGTCCACCAGCACCGGAGAGTAGCTGATGCTCCGGGGCAGTCCGTATTTGTCAAGTGCGTCAAGGAAGGGATCGGGATCGAACTCCTCGACCGTGTGAACGCCGGTAATGGCCCATTTACCGGTGAGCAGCATCAGCGCGCCGCACGTGGCAGGTACGCCCGTGGTGTAGCTGATGGCCTGGCTTTCCACTTCCTTGTAGCAGCTTTCGTGATCACATACGTTGTAGATATAAAAGGTCTTGTCCTTGCCGTCCTTCTTGCCGGTGAAGATGCAGCCGATGTTGGTCTTGCCCTTGGTGCGGGGACCTAAGGATGCGGGATCGGGCAGGAGTGCCTTTAAGAACTGGATGGGAACGATTTCCTTGCCTTCGAAGTTGATGGGCGTGGTGGAGAGCATGCCTACGTTTTCCAGGCACTTCATGTGGGTCAGGTAGCTCTGACCAAAGGTCATGAAGAACCGGATGCGCTTCACCTCGGGAAGGTTCTTCGCAATGCTCTCGATCTCCTCATGATGGAGGAGGTACATGTCCTTGTCGCCAACCTGATCGAAGTTGTATTCGCGCTTGATGCTCATGGCGGGGATTTCGATCCAATGGCCGTCCTGCCAATAGCTTCCGGGAGCGCTCACTTCGCGGAGGTTGATCTCGGGATTGAAGTTGGTGGCGAAAGGATAGCCGTGATCGCCGCCGTTGCAGTCCAAAATGTCGATGGTGTCAATGGTATCGAATTCATGCTTCTTTGCGTAAGCCACATAGGCCTGCGTCACGCCAGGGTCAAAACCGCAGCCAAGCAGGGCGGTAAGTCCCGCTTCCTTGAATTTCTCCTGATAAGCCCACTGCCAGCTGTAATCAAAGTATGCAGAGAATCCAGCCTCCTTACAGCGCTTCTCGTAAATGGCGCGCCACTCAGGATCATCCGTATTCTCAGGCTCATAATTTGCCGTGTCCATGTAGTTTACCTTGCAGGCAAGGCAAGCATCCATGATGGTGAGATCCTGGTAGGGGAGTGCGATGTTCATCACCAGATCGGGCTTATACCCGTTGATCAGGCTGATCAGCTGATTCACGTCATCAGCATCCACCTGGGCAGTGGTGATTTTTGTGGTCGTCTTGGGTGCAAGCTTTGCAGCCAAAGCGTCACATTTGGATTTGGTGCGGCTGGCGATGCAGATCTCCTGGAATACTTCCGGGATCTGGCAGCATTTGCTGATTGCAACGCTTGCCACGCCGCCGCAGCCGATGATCAAAACTCTGCTCATGCTTTCGTTTACCTCTCTTTCTGCCAAAATATGGCATATATTCTAAAGTAATGAAAAATATCTTTGTTATTTCTTTGTTGTCAGTTTCCGTTGTCAGTTTTCCTCAAAATCAAAGCTCGTGTAAAGAAACAGGTCTCCGTCGCGGTCCGTAGCGGAAGAATCCGCGGTGGTGACTTCATTCGTGCCCAAGGCGGAAGATTTTTTCGAGGTGGCCGCATTGGCTCCAGGGACGGAAGACATATTCGAGGTGGCCGCATTGGCTCCAGGAACGGAAGACATATTCGAGGTGGTCGCATTGGCTCCAGGAACGAAGGATTCCTTCGCGGTGGTTTCGCAGACGGGAGACTTGCTGCAGATGGCCAGCATCAGCTCGCGGGTGATCTTGCAGGCGAGGGCAGTGGAAGCGCCGCTCTGGTCCAGATTGGGTGCAAGCTCATTGACGTCTGCCGCAATCACGTTGCCTTGCGTGACCGTCAGGATCGCGTTTAGCAGCTCCGGGAAGCTGACTCCGCCGGCCTCAGGTGTTCCCGTGCCGGGGAAGAAGCCGGGATCCAGGCAGTCCAGATCGATCGTGAAGTAAATCGGAACGTTCTGTTCCTTAAGGTCCGCGATGGTTTCCGCAAGACCGTCAAAGCTGAACTTATGCATGTCCGTATGTTGGGAGGCAAAGCGGAACTCCTCGCGCTCGCCGCTTCGGATGCAGAACTGATGGATCCGTCCGTCGCCGACAAGGTCATGACATCTTCTTAAAACGCAGGCGTGACTAAGAGGCACGCCGAGGTATTCGTCCCGAAGGTCTGCATGCGCGTCAAAGTGGATGACGTGGAGATCAGGGTATTTCTTCAAAGCAGCCCGAACGGCGCCAAGCGTCACCAGATGCTCCCCGCCGATCATCAGCGGAAATTTACCGTCATTTAATATGATTTCGGCTCTTTCTGCGATGTCTTTTAGGGCCAGCTCGCTGCTCCCAAAACACAGCTCCAGGTCACCGCTGTCAAAGATCGCATAATCCTCAAGATCTTTGTCCTGATAGGGGCTGTAGGTTTCAATGCCAAAGCTTTCATGCCGGATCGCCGACGGACCAAACCGCGTTCCCGGCCGGTAGCTTGTCGTGGAATCAAACGGTGCTCCGAAGATGACCAGCGTCGCGTCTTCATATGCACTGTCGCACGCTAAAAAGGTTTCGATATTTGGTTGCAACATGTTGATACCTCATTTGCCTTCTGATTTATGGTTCTTTACCGATTGTACTTTCTCGATTAAGCTGTTTTTCTGTTAAACCTTACGCTTACCGCCTGGCGGAAGAAATGGCATGTCGGGCGGTACGGTTTACGGTAATTACTACCGCCTGGCGGAAGAAAAGGCATGTCGGGCGGTACGGTTTACGGTAATTACTACCGCCTGGCGGA
>CAMKQH010000032.1 GCA_946414885.1 uncultured Lachnospiraceae bacterium | reverse complement strand
CATGCCTTCCGCCGCTTCCCATTCCAGCCCCTCCGCATGCCTTCCGCCGCTTCCCATTCCAGCCCCTCCGCATGCCTTCCGCCGCTTCCCTTCCGCCTCAGTAAGCCCCCGCACCTGCCATGGCTTCCTTTCGGAACAATTAGCCGGCAGCACTTAGCGAACCGATGACCTCAAAAGACACCTCCTGAGGTTTATAACCGAAGGAGTGTCTTTGCCTGAGGGCAGAAGGTGAGCTTAGTGCAGTCCGAGCCGTTCCGAAAGAAAGCCATGACAGGTACGCGGGGCGGGCCGTGGTTGCCAGAAGCGGCGGAAGGCACGCGGGGCGTGCCAAGGAAGCCGGAAGCGGCAGAAGGCACGCGGGGCGCGCCGTGGTTGCCGGAAGCGGCAGAAGGCACGCGGGGCGGGCCGTAACTGACGGAAGCGGCAGAAGGCACGCGGGGCGCGCCGGAATTAGTAGTCGACCTTCAAGAGACAAAGCCCCTTGGCAGGGGCGGTAGGCCCTGCCAGGGAACGATTCTTCGCTTCGATGAGCTCAGGGATCGACTTGGGATCCCGCTTTCCGAAGCCCACCTCCAAAAGAGTACCCGTCAGGATGCGGACCATGTACTGGAGAAAGCCGGAACCGTGATAAGTCAGGCGGAGATAATCCCCTGAACGCTCAATATCGATCTTGTCCACCATCCGCACGGTAGATTTCTTCATCTTCGGATTCCCGCAAAAACTTGCAAAATCATGGGTTCCAAGGAGATAGGACGCCGCCTCCTTCATGGCATCCACGTTTGGCATCCCTTCCAGCACGTGGACGTACTTACGGTCAAATACCGGTTTTGTCTCCCCGACGTAACATGTATACTGATAGGTTTTCCCCTGGGCCTTATAACGACTGTGAAAACCGTCAGCAGCTATGCGAACCTCACGTACGCATATGTCATCCGGAAGGTATTGATTCAGATAATCGCGGATCTCATCAACGGACTTGTCCGCATTAAATTTTGCATTGGCCACCATGCCCCTCGCATGCACGCCCGCATCAGTGCGACCGGCGCCAATGACCTCCACGTACTCTCCGACCATTGCGGAGAGAACTGACTCCAGCTTTCCCTGGATTGTCATCTCCTGCCCCGGCTGATGCTCCCAGCCGTAAAACCTGGAGCCGTCATATTGTATCACCATCTTATAATTCACTGAACGTTCTCCTTTATCAAACCATGTCATGAATCTGCAGGTCAAAGCCAAATTGTGCAAACAAAAATCAGTCCTGACCGGCTGCCGCGTGTTCTCCGGGATTGTCATCTATGTTTGCACCGAGACACCGGCAATGCGCAAGGCGTACTCCTCCCAGAACCAGCCAAGACCGACGTATTTATTATATCCAATCCCTTTATAAAAAGCAAGGAGAGGCTTCCTTGGCCTCTCCCCGTTATCTATAAAAAAAGCTTACGGCATCACGTACTGCATAAAGATTGTCATGACGCGGAATCCCGCAATCTCGACGTGTAGTGTTTTTCGGAAAACGTGCTACAAATGTAAGCGCTTACAGACTCTATTCTTACACCAAAAGTTTAATAAAGTCGGTAGAAGAATTTAAGTATTTTTTATTTCCTTTCTTGCTTTTTCAATTTTCATGCGTTATAATGTAACCATGTTTTTTGTAACTGCTTACAGCATTACGTAAACAAAAGAAAATTCTACGTAAGGAGATTTCTGATCCCATGGCACTTACCATCTACGACATCTCAAAAAAAGCCGGCGTATCCATCGCCACGGTCTCCCGCGTCTTAAACGGAAGCGACAGCGTGAAGGCTTCCACTAGGGAAAAAGTCTTAAGCGTCATCGAGAAATATGATTATACGCCAAATGCTTACGCACGCGGTATGGGCCTCCACTCCCTGCGGACGGTGGGCCTTCTGTGTGCTGATTCCTCCGACCTTTATCTGGCCAAGGCAGTCTACTACCTTGAGCAGGAGCTTCACGCCAACGGCTACGAATCTCTCCTTTGCTGTACCGGTTATGAGCTGGAGGACCGTCAAAGCTACATCAAGCTGATCCTCTCCAAAAAGGTTGACAGCTTGATCTTGGTCGGTTCCCATTACGTGTCAAACGTTGAGAAAGAAAATAACTACATCCGGGATGCCGCAAAACAGGTTCCCGTCATGCTTCTGAATGCTTCTTACAACTGTCCAAACGTCTACTGCACGCTGTGCAACGACTACGCCTCCACGTTTGAGGCAACGTCCAGCCTCATCCGTGCAGGAATCGACGACATTCTCTATTTATATGACTCCAACTCTTACAGCGGAACCAAAAAGCTCAGCGGCTACAAGGCTGCCATGAAGAGCTACAAGCTGGCGGCCTACGCTCCTTACGTAAACTTCTATGACGGACGCACGGATCAGATCGAATCCATCACAAACTTTATTCAGGAAATCGCTGATCGCGGAATAACCTTCCACGGCGTGGTCGCGTCCGATGACCAGCTCGCCGTCGGCGCCATCAAATACGCGCAAAAGAACGGGCTTCGCATTCCTGAGGATCTGTCCATCATCGGTTACAACAATTCCATGCTGACCGCATGTTGTCAGCCGGAGCTCACCAGCGTCGACAACCGCTTGGAGGCCTTGACGCATCAGCTGGTGCAAACGCTACTCCGCGTGCTTTCCGGCGAGGAAATGCCTGCAGAATCCGTATTCTCCGGCAAGCTGATCAAGCGTTCCACGACGCCTTAACGTAACCGTTCAAGCACGCCCGAGGAAAAGAAACGCATGCCAAAATAAAAGCGGACTAGGGAACATTCCCTAGCCCGCTTCTTTATATTTTACCAAAATCCCTTCAGCCGGTTTTCCGGTGCCACGTAATATGGGCTTTCCGGATCTACGTCATAGGTGTCATAGAACTCATCAAATTGCGCCAGAATGCAATTCGTGCGCTCTTTGTCTGGCAAATGCTCATCCTTCACCATTTCCTTCATCATGCTCTTTGAGTAATTTGATGCATTCAGCATTGCATAGGAGCGGAAAAACAGGTCAAAATCCGGATCATCTCTCTTCTCCAGCATCCGCAGGCAGCATCCCATGGCCATCAAATCAGCAAATGTCTCGTTACTGACTAATTCACCATCCAGCTTGCATCCGTATTCCACTTCCATGCCGTCAAAAAACTGAATGATCCCATCTACAAACGCATCATATTGCTCACCTTCCCTGTCTGACATCCACCCTCCGTTAATGCCTCTATAATTATAATAGTGTCCAGAATCCGGTGAATATGCGTGACCAATCTCATGTGCAATCATTTCTCCAAGCCATGCCAACGTCTCCTCATATTGCAGGCCGTCGCCCTGAAGCTCTTTTTCCTTCAAGTCTGAATACATGCTCAGCCAAGCACTGTTTACCATAACGGAGTTTAACCTCGGAACATAATAAGCATTGGTTTCGAACATGTTCATTCCCGTCATAGTTCTGTCATCCAAGGTTTTTTTCAATTGTTTTCTTTCAAACCTTTCCTGACTGACCAGCAGTGCAACCACGTTATCGACGGGATCCTCCGACAATTCAACGTCAGAAAGATCATTGTAATCTCCGTTACGTCCAACGTATACCTTAATGTAATCAAGCTTCTTCTCCATGAACTCCTTGCCGTTATATGGGTAATCCCATTTTACGTTATCAAAACTTTCCCTCATGGAAGCCTTGATTTCACCTAATAACTCTTCTGTCTCCGCATAAATGTTCTTATCCGATACAAACCGCCGGTCATATTCCGCTGCAAGCAAATCTGCGGCACAATATAATAATATACTTTTTAGATTTTGCTCATAAGCGTCTTTCGCCGTCTCCTCCCACATAACTGTTACGATTGAATTTACGATTTCAGGATCAGCCCATGCTCCTAATCTGTACAAAGCCGTGACAATCATGTGATCCTTTAGGGCCTCCAAATTCTCAGGCTGATACAATTCCCGATACAACCCAAAAGCCTCTTCATCCCCTACGTACTCTCCGCTAGCATTGATCGCATCTAATTTCTTTAAAATGTCCACGATTGGGATTGAAATCTCTTTTCGCTCCAATGTCTTTTGGGATACGTATGCTTCCGAGTATTTTTCCAGCTTACGATACTCTTCGATCTTTTTCTCGATCGTCATGGCGCCATCCACAATTTCCTTCGCCCTTTTTTTGCTAAATCCAATCCGCAAAAGGCAGGTTTTCATACACACTTCTTGTATTTTATTCATCGCGGTTTCTTCGTACGTAACCGTTGCCGGTTCCACGTAAGTCGCATACGTGCCGCTCCCCGTCAAGAATACAGTCGTGGTTAAAAGCCGATTGTATCTGGAAAATTTCTCATCCGAATAGAGCTCATACAACTCTTCCAGCGATTGAACGGAGTCAATCTTGTCCAATCTGGCTTTGATGGATGCATCCGTACTATTTCCCCGATGCTTATTATCCTTTAACTGACGATATACGTAAAGAATCTTATATAATCCATCCTCCTTTGAAAGCTCGTCAAGATTCGTATTGTCAACGATGTCGTTAAAATAATCCTCCATCGCTTTCGAATAGTTTCCTACAAAAGTGCTTCCCTTCGGATGCTCTTTCTTCTCTTGCTCCTTCCACTTGGCATTCACCAGCTCATCAAAATCCCAGACGTATTCTTTAGGATCGCCCGGCTCCTTCACCGATTTTCTCGTTTTCGTGCTCTCGGCCGGCGTGCTCTCCCCGCCATCGGAGGACGCACTCTCCGAACTCTCCTCTGCGGAAGACGACTCGCTAACCGCCTGGCTCACCTCCGAGGAAGATTCCCCACCATCTTCCGGCGTCGACGCCACTTCCGTAGCAACCGATTTCTCCGGTTCCATGGAACTCTCATTTTCACTCGGCATCCCACAGCCAAGCGTTCCAATGACTAGAGTCATCGCCAAAGCCCCCGCCAATGAACGATAAATCTTACGTGTTCGTCCGTCACCCATAAAAAATACCCCTCCTTTTTCTTTTGTCATCTCCGTTCGCGCTCATGCGCCGCTTCTCAAAATTTAATTTCATTGTAACGCAGCGGCCGCATTTACGCCATTTGGAATCTGACGTCATATTCCCGTTATCGTGCATTTTTGCGCACGATAAAAAGGTTCTATCGTTCATTCCGTAAGAATCTCGTCGACAGTCACAAATTCATAGCCTTCCGCCATCAATTCGTCAACGATCATAAGAGCCGCCTCCACGCTTGTCGGATAATAATCATGAAGCAAAATAATGGCATTTTCCTTGGCCTTCTTGACCACCCTGCGCGTTACGGTTTCCGCATTTAAACAGCTCCAGTCCGTGGGATCAATGGTCCAAAACACCGGGAACATGTTTAATTCCTTTTCCAGCGTACGGTCCCAGCTGCCGTAGGGCGGCCGCACGTAAAGGACCTCCTGCCCCGTAATGCCGTAAAGGACGTCATTTGTTTTTTGAAGTTCTTCCTTAAAGCTCTTCTTGTTACTGCTCCGGAGCTGGACGTGACTGTAGGTATGGTTTCCGATCAAATGTCCCTCCTCCTGCATCCTCTTGATCACGTCAGGATGAAGCTGCGCATGTTCTCCCGTAACAAAAAACGTGGCTTGTACGCCACGTTCTTTTAATCCGTCCAGTAATTCAATTGTGTATGTCGGATGCGGTCCGTCATCAAAGGTCAGGGCAATTTTTTTTGCTTCGTTTCCGGCATTTTTGCCCTTAGCCGCATCTTCCCTCCAAACGCTTCCGGAGGCTTCAAGAAAGGCTTCCCTCGCTGCTTGGTGCGTCTCCGCGCGCTTTACGCAAAGCATTGCAAATACAAGTACAAGACAAAGATCCAGGGCCGCCATGCCGCATAAACACTTTTTCATAGACAACTCCATCCATTCCCTCATCCCATGTCTATGAAGCGAAGCCTGGCCCTTATGCCTCGTCTTCTATACAAACTGATTGCGCCCCGCGTCGTAGTGATAATCGATCGCAGCAAGCGACTTTTCCACTTCCGTCTGCTCAACCTCAAGATCTTCACACAGATCCGCAAGATTCTTCCCATAGTCTCTCAGCTTCAAATTCATAAAGCTTAAAAGCATTACCGGATCCTTTGGAATCATGTTATTTCCTCCCCTGCTTCTTCGCCATCTTGTCCGCATACATGTTGACGTCAGCCCTTCGAATGCAGTTGGAAATCTCCTCGCCCTTCTTGTAGGTGGAGTATCCGATGCTTCCGGCAAGCTTGTACGGCTTATCCGTCTTCTGATTGAATGCCTCAATGCCCTCCTCGATCCGTCTTGCGATCATTCCTGCCCCATTTTCGCCCTCCGCGTATGCCAGGATCATAAATTCATCTCCGCCTACCCGGAAACAAACTCCTCCGTCCTTCGTCGCTTCAGTAATCACGTTCCCGAACGCACAAAGTGCCACGTCACCTTCCATGTGTCCATAGGTGTCATTGATCGTCTTCAGGCCGTCCATGTCGAGACTGTATACGTAAAAACTAGTATTCTTGCCTTTAATGGCCACAAGCATTTTACTGAGTTCCTGCTCAAATTTCCTTCGGTTATACAATCCCGTAAGCTCATCAATCGTGGAAAGCAAACGAAATTCCTGCAACGTCTTATTCTCCTCATAGAGAAGCACTTTGTCAAGGCAGCTACACAGTTCGGCCGTCCAACAGTTAAAAAATTCCTTAAGTCCCTGGGTTTTCTTTGTTTTCAACGCCAGATATCCCAGACATCTGTTCTTATGATGCATTGGATAAAAATACAGTGGTTCCGATGCCTGACGATACTTTTCAGGAAGGAGCTCACGCCTTGCGAATCGTTCCTGCGTCACCTGAATGCCCTCTCCCTTTTTCATGATGGCCCGCAAGACCATGTACTCCGTATACTGCTGCGGCTGTAGCAAACGATCTTCCGAATCATCCGTTGACTCACACAGGCACACGAACATTTCGTCATATACAAAATTACCGGAATACTGATAAGCGACGTTAAATAATTCCTCAATGGTGTCGCAGCTCTCGTAATCCGCGTTCAGAAAACCATTTTGCAGGATCGCAGTACTTAAATAGTTTCTCTGCGAATACAATTGCTCCGCCCAATGACCATGTTCCGTCACTTTGCATCCGCAGCTCTTACGCCGGATAAAATCTGCGGGTAACTGAATGATCTGCTTCGACTTTCCGCCGTGATTCAGCTTGTCGATCAGGTATAAAGCCTGTCTGCCCATTTCATAACACGGCATGTGTATGCTGGTAATGGCAGGCTCCAAATAGCGAATCTCCTCAAGGTCATCGAAACCCGCAAGGGCCACGTCCTCCGGCACGCGCAGATTTCGTTCCTTTAATGCCACCAACACGGAAATGGCCATGAAGTCATTAGCACAAATGATCGCCTCCGGCATTTCCGGTCCCGACAAGAACCAGTCAACTGCCTCTTTACCGCGGTCTCTCCAATAATTCCCCTGGAACAGCATGTGTTCCGTCACTGCCAGACCATATTCATTCATGACGTCCAAGTAACCCTGCAGACGCTCTTCGGCATCCTTCAGGTCAGCACGGCCTTTCATAAAGCAAATCCTTCGATAGCCGTGATCCTTTACAAAATGCTCGGTCAGCCTTCTCATTGCCAGGTAATTATTGATCTGAACGCTGTAAAAGCAATCCTTCTCCTGGCGCAGGCTAACGATGGGTTTGGTCTGGGCCTTCTGCAACAGCAGGATGTCCAATTGTTTTTCCATCTCGGGAACGCCAAAGGTATCCGGACCAATAATCACCCCGTCATAATCCTCTAAAAAAGGGAGATGAATGATATTCCTCTCCCCTTCCGCGTGGAGATAGTTTTGGCCGTAGGAACCAAATTCCGAAAAAACGTCGACAGCATACCCAAGCTCCCTCGCAGTATCTACGACGGCGCCAGCCATCTCACTCGTATAATCTTGATTAATTTGTCCAATAAAAACGACAACCCTTTTAGTCATAAACCCTCCAGCATCTCTGAGTTTATCTAATCATGGTTCCCTTTAAGGATACAACTTTTTACTCAAAAATGCTAGAGGGTTTCTTGAAAATTTCCAACTTTATCCTTTATTTACAACGGCTTTCAGCGCGTCGCCGTCTGTTTCGATGCGGATGACGTCATCCACTCCCACCTGGCCTGACAGGATCATCTTTGCAGCCAACGTCTCCACGTTCTTTTGGAGGTAACGCTTTAAGGGTCTTGCTCCATAAACGGGATCATATGCCTCCCTTGCGATCAGGGCTTTCGCGTCCTCGCTGAGTTCGATGGAAACCTCTTTCTCTGCAAGTCTCGCGTTTACGTCCTTCATGAGCAGGTCAACGATGCCGCCAATATTCTCTCTGGTCAGCGGCTTAAAGAGGATCGTCTCGTCAAGACGGTTCAGGAATTCCGGCCTAAAGTGCGCCCGCAAATCCTCCATCACTGCCTTTTCCGCCTCAGGACGGATGTTCCCGTCCTCACTGATGCCTTCCAGCAGATACTGCGCGCCAATATTTGAAGTCATGATCAGGATCGTGTTCTTAAAGTCCACGGTACGTCCCTGGGAATCCGTGATGCGTCCGTCATCAAGCACCTGCAAAAGGACGTTAAACACGTCAGGATGTGCCTTCTCGATCTCGTCAAACAAAACCACGCTGTACGGCTTTCTGCGGACTGCCTCCGTGAGCTGGCCGCCCTCCTCGTATCCCACGTATCCGGGAGGCGCTCCGATGAGTCTCGATACGGAGAACTTCTCCATGTATTCACTCATGTCAAGTCTGACCATGTTGCTCTCGTCGTCAAACAGGCTTGCAGCCAAAGCCTTGGCAAGCTCCGTCTTTCCGACGCCGGTAGGTCCCAGGAACAGGAAGGAACCAATGGGCTTGGAAGGATCCTTGATGCCCGCCTTGGAGCGGATGATGGCCTCGGTAACCTTTTCCACGCCCTCATCCTGGCCAACCACTCTCTTATGCAATTCCTCATCCAAATGCAGGGTCTTATTTCTTTCGCTCTCCGTCAGTTTCGACACGGGAATGCCGGTCCAGCGGCTGACGATCTTCGAGATCTCTTCCTCAGAAACCTTTTCATGCACAAGGGACAGCTCGCCGTTGCCAACCTTCTCCTCTTCCTGCTGCAGCTGTTTTTTCAGTGCAGGCAGCTTTCCGTAAGTCAGTTCCGCAGTCTTATTCAAGTCACCCTGCCTCTGGGCGATCTCGATCTCGGAATTCACCTGATCGATCTCCTCACGCAGCTTGCTTAGGCGTTCCACGGAAGCCTTTTCATTATCCCACTGCGCTTTTTTCTCAGCAAAGTCGGACTTCAGCTCCGCCAATTCCTTCTGGAGCTCTTCCAGACGCTCCTGGCTCAGGCGGTCATCCTCCTTCTTGAGCGCTGCCTCCTCTATCTCCATCTGCATGATCTTGCGGGAAGCCTCGTCCAGCTCCGCCGGCATGCTGTCAAGCTCCGTCTTAATCAGTGCGCACGCCTCGTCCACAAGGTCGATGGCCTTATCCGGAAGGAATCTGTCGGTGATGTACCTGTGAGACAGCGTAGCCGCGCTAACCAGCGCATTATCCATGATCTTTACGCCGTGATAAACCTCATAGCGCTCCTTGATGCCTCGGAGGATCGAGATGGTGTCCTCCACCGTGGGTTCGTCAACCATGACGGGTTGGAACCTTCTCTCCAAGGCAGCGTCCTTCTCGATATACTGTCTGTATTCGTCAAGCGTCGTGGCACCGATGCAGTGCAACTCGCCCCTTGCAAGCATGGGCTTTAACATATTGCCTGCATCCAGGGCGCCGTCCGTCTTGCCTGCGCCGACGATGGTATGAAGCTCATCAATAAAGAGAATGATCTGACCGTCACTGTTTTTTACGTCCTCCAATACGGCCTTCAGTCTTTCCTCAAACTCGCCCCGGTACTTTGCGCCGGCGACAAGCGCACCCATGTCAAGCGCAAAGATCCTCTTATCCTTTAAGCCCTGCGGCACGTCACCGCGAACGATTCTCTGGGCCAGTCCTTCAACGACGGCCGTCTTACCAACGCCTGGCTCACCGATGAGCACAGGGTTGTTCTTGGTTTTTCTGGACAAGATGCGGATCACGTTGCGGATCTCATTGTCCCTGCCGATCACGGGATCCAGCTTTTGATTCTTTGCCTTCTCCACAAGATCCTGTCCATATTTTTCCAGCGTGTCATAGGTAGCCTCGGGATTATCGCTCGTTACCCTCTGGTTGCCGCGCACGGTTGAGAGTGCTTTTAAGAATCTCTCCTGCGTGATGCCGTATTCCTTAAGGATCGCGGCAATCTCCTTGTTGGGATTCTTCATCATGGCAAGGAAGAGGTGCTCCACGGAAACGTATTCGTCTCCCATGCGCTTTGCCTCGTCCTCCGCCGTGATCAGCGCCTTATTAAGATACTGACCCACGTAAGGATTTCCACCCTGCACCTTGACGCGCTTCTCCACTGCCTGCTGCGCTCGATTTACAAAATGCTCCTTTTGGATCTCCATTTTTTCAATGAGCTTCAGGATCAGGCTGTCCTCCAGGCGAAGAAGACTAAGCAAAAGATGCTCCTGCTCAATCTCCTGGTTGCCGTATTCCACGGCCAGCTTTTCGCATCCGTCCACTGCCTGAAGGGATTTTTGCGTAAACTTTTGAATGTTCATACGGTTTTACCCCCTTCTTTTATTCTTTGTTCTATAACATATATAACACAAGTCTGACGATAAAGCAATAAAAATTTTCTAAACAATTTCAAAAATAAATTAGGGCCGGGTTGGGTCACGTCCCCGTGACCCAGCCAGCCCTATGTCATGCCGACACGCTAAGATTGCTTTTGTATTATGGCAGATACAAGCACAGGATCTCGTGTTCCTTCGTGCGGTCCGCGGTGTAAACGTACTCGCCGTGCTCCGTCCAGACAACCTGCTCAAAGTGATCCTGATCCTTGACCACCTTATGGAGCTTTTGGCCATAAGCATTCTGGGCATTGATCTCCGTATCGCTCCGATTGATCACGTTGCCTCCCGTGATAATGATGCGATCCTCCTCATTTCCAAAGGGCTGACCGCCGCCAGACAATACTTTCACGTCCAAAATGCCGCCCGTCACTTCCGTCGTCCACTGCCCCATGGAGCTGCCAACGCCCGTGACCACGGAGCCTTCGCCGTAAACGGTGACGTCGCTGTCCTTAAATACCGTCGTGCCGGAGCCGGAGTAAGAACCAACGGTGGTGCCAGTGTCGCAGTGCACCACGGCCGAAACCTTTCCTTTCTCAAACAGCATGGAACAATTCGTTCCAAACATACTGCCAATGCCTACCGACCGTTCGCCGTCTGATATGACGTTGATGTAGCCTGAGCAGGCAAGTTTCAGTTTTCCCTTCACGGTTCCAATGCCAACGGCCTGATTGCCGGATTCCTTCACCGCGATCTCCGCATTTCCCACTTCCACGAATGCATCTCCCGAAGCGCTTCCGATTCCAAGGACGGAGATGCCGGAACCCGCCACCTCCAAATGACCGCTGCGGATGCTGATGGGCGCGCTGCTGTAACCGCCTCCCACGCCAACGATCTTGTCTCCGGAGGAAATCACCTTGATCCTTCCGGTATGCTCCATGATGATCTCTCCATAAGGCTCATCGTACTTTGATCCAATGCCCACGGTATAATTGTCGTTCGCGTTGATCAACATGTTGCCGGTCCCCGATATCCGGAGTCTGGCATTCGTCGGTACCCAGATTCCGTTCTTATTGATGGAATTGTATCCCATCAGCTTAAGCTCCACGTTACTGCCCTTGCCCAGTTGGATCGCCGGTTCATCTATGGCGGTAAGATTTACGTCGGAAATCGTGATCTTTACGTCGGCATTATCCGCAATCCTTACCACAAGATTCAGGGTACTGTCCTTACGCCCCTGCAGCTTAACTTTTCCAGACACCACGTGAACGCAATTGAACTTATTCAAGGCAAGATCAACCAGATTGATCTCCTCGCCGTCACTTGCGGCATATACCTTCTGCGTTCCCTTATTATATACGGAATGGGACAGATTCTCATTGATGATCTCATCCCGCATGGACTCATCCAGATCTGCGAGAGGCAGTTCCTCCGGCCTGCCAAGGTAAAAGCCCTGCACCAGATCCACGCCAAATTCAATGACCGTACGCAGCTCTGCAGCAGTCTCCACGCCCTCCGCAAGCACCTTGATCCCGTTCATCGAAGCAAAATCGATGGTATTTTTAACGAACATCTGCTTGTTTTGATCATCTTCGATCCCGCTGATCAGATAACGGTCAATCTTGATGATCTGCGGCGTGTAACGCAAAAGATTGACTATGTTGGAATGGCCCGTTCCAAAGTCATCAATGGCGATCTGGACCGTGCCCGTTCCCTCTCCAAAACGCTTGAGGGCTTCCATTTCCTCATCGGTACTGGAATCCTGCTCCGTCACCTCAAACACCACATGCTCCAGATAAGTTCCGTAGTTTTCCCTCAGCTGCGAGCATTCCTCCTCAGACAGGAAATGATTCGGGATCGTATTGATAAATACCTTCCTGCCATGGAATTTTTCATTCTCCTCCGCATACTGCTTTAGGATGTTGAACATGGTGGCATGCTCGATCTTATCCAGACACTTGTATTCCCTCGCCGCATCCAGGATCTGCAAGGGCGAAAGGTTGATCCCGCCCACCGTCCTCATGAGGGCCTCATAGGCATAGATCTCGCCGTTTTTCGCGTCTATGATGGGCTGATAATGATAACGGAACAGATTGTGCTCCAACAACAGATTGAACACGCCGTAATAATCCACGTGAGAATCCTTCACCAGCACGTTCTCCACCCGGTTTCCCCGCATGCGGTTCAGGAACATTTCATTGGATGCATACTTTACAAAGGCTGCCAGGGATCCCGTCCAACCGGGGTCCGCTATGGTGCAGCCCATGCCGATCTCCACGTCGTACATGTTGTCGCTGGCGCGGTTGTAAGCCTCCACGGTCGCCTGAAGGGTTGCATTAATCTTTGCATTGGTGGACTTGATCTGACTCTGGTTCTCGAACGCCTGAACCAGCAAGAACTCACTTTCCGAGTTCTTCGCCAAGAAGCAATGCCGTCCCCTGGTCTCCTTTAACTTATCTGCGATCATCCCCATGATCTCTTCCACGACGTTGATGCCGTAATTCTCATAGATTAGGGCATATTGGGGCAGCGCATAAATGGAGACGGAAAGACTCTTTTGATGATTCTCCTCCCTGGAAGCAAACTCCTGAAACCACTTGGTTGCCCCTTTCAGATTCGGAAGACCCGTCATGGAATCCCGGTAAATGGCGCTCTCCATGCTCCTAAGCGTGTCTCTTTGCTTAAACTGATTGATCAGGGAATTACTGATCAGATTCGCAAGATGCGCGATCTTGTTCATCTTATAATTGATGCCGCCCACGTAAGAAGTCTTTACGGCATAATATCCGCAATAAAAATCCTTAGAATAAACGGACGTGATCAGGTAACAGGAATCATCCTCGATCCATTCCCTGGTTTCCGGAAGCATGTCCCGGTCATTCAAATACCTGATCGCCACGTCCACGTCCTGCGCGCAGGGAATTACCACGGTACGTCCCGTCTCCCAGCGTTCCATGGACGCGATCTGCATAAACTGACTCCCGACGCAGAGATAGGAGTGTTGCAGGATAAATCTGGAAAGGGGCTGCAACAATTCTTCAACCTCTTCCACGTTCAGCATTTTCTCGGCCTCGGAGGTCAGGTAATTCTCGTGAGCCTCCATGGACTCAAGCAGGCCAAAGAGCTCTGCCGCCGCCTCGTCCCTCTCCTTGGGTTTGGGTTGCACGCATCCGCAGCTCTCCGAGATCAGCGTGTCGTAAGGGATCTTATACTCCATTTCCACGCTCTCTCCCGCAAAAAGCTTACGAAAGATCTCAACGCAGGTCTTCGCCTGCTCCTGCCAGTTCTCACGGCAGGTAGTCAGCTTTGGATAATAATACTCGATGGCGGGCACGCCGTCGAAGCCCGTCACGATCACGTCCTCCGGAACGGAATATCCCAGCATCTTTAGCTTTCGGCAAACGCCAAAGGCCATGCTGTCGTTGGCACAGATGATCGCCTGTGGAAGCCTTCCGCTGACGGCCAGTTCCTCCGTGATCCTCATGGCCGGTTCATCCCAATAATCCCCGTAAGCCATTTTGGATTCGTTAAACGGGATCTCGCGTTCCGCCAAAACCTCTTTGTAATATTTCAGGCGCTGCTCCGAATTCGGGTCATCCTTTCTGCCTGCCATGAAGAAGGGATCCGTCACGTGGTGCACCGTCAGTACGTGACGCACCAGTTCCTTAAAGGATTCCTCGCAATCATTCGTCACCTTGACGCAACCGGGCGCATCGCCGTTTAATATCACCACCGGAACGTTCTTTTCCTTTGCGCGGCTGATCACGTCATCCACGATCCTCCGGTCGCAAAAATGCTCCGCACATATGATCACGCCGTCAAGGACGTCGTAATCCATGCGGTCATAGACCGTCTTTGCACCTTTCTCATAAGCGTCGTTTCTAAAAAAATCTTCCAGGCTGTTAAAGCAGACCAGCTTAAATCCTGCCTCGACCGCCGCCAGATTGATCTCATCCACCAAGGTGCCGCGCACCCTGTCATGTACCCTCGTAACACAAAGCCCTAATACCTTTTTATCTCCCAGCATACGTACCTCCGCCAGAGCGTCGTTCGCCCTGAACGCCCACTCAAGTCTAATTGCCAAGCATTGCCAAAAGAGCCTAGTTCTGATAGTTACATTTTACTAAAAAATATCCGATTCGGCAACCTTTTCAGTGAAAATACACAAAAAACTTGCGAAATTGTTACTCTATATTTTCATGAAACCAAAGCAGGGCATCGCCGGCTTTCACCTGATGGTCCTCCACCAGCTTCATTTCCCCATGGTTTTCGCCCCGCGTTACCAGATACGTCGCCGTGTCCTCACACTCTTTGCTGAGTTTTTCCCTGTCATATTCCAGCAGAAGCCTTCCCCTGCGTATGATCTCGCCGCGGATCACCCTTGGACGGAAATACCGGTCCAAAAGGTCATCCTCGCTCGTGCAGGCCCGGACCTCCACCTCCGCTCCAAAATCCGTCAGGATCAGAAAAGCGTTTCCTCTGGGCGCAATGGACAGAACCCGCCCCGCGCTCGGTGAAAACAGCTTGGAATCCGTCGTCAGGATCCTTGCCCCCCGCCTTCCCTCGTCGCTCAGTTCCTCCACCGTGCCGCTGGCCGGACTTGCCAAATATTTTGCCCGTGAAAGGGCCTTTTCGGAAACTTTGGTTCCTTTGTGGCGGTTTTCGCCTGTTTCTTCCGTCTCTTTCGTCCCTCCCAAAAGCCCCCAGTTTCTGCTTCTCCCGAACCAAAATCCGAAATATGCCGCCGCAAGGGCGCAAACCCCTCCGTACCAAAGCGGAATTGTCATTCGCATCCTCCTCCCGTTTTTACGTCTTTTTCCATGCTTTTTTCCCTTGTCACCCGTGGTCATCGTTTCTATTTTGGACGTAATTTGTGAAAATATACCAAATAAACGCGAGAAATCAAAAAATTGATTGACATTTTCCGTAGAGAATACTATACTTTAAAAGGATTCTAAAAGCAAGCCATTGAACTCACATATTTTTGTAAGTCATCATTCGCTACTGCGAACTTGGGACTACGAAGTGCAGAGTGAAGATGAACCGCGGAAGAAACTCCATGGTGCATTGAAATGATGGTTGACAAAAATATGTGATTTTTTTGTCCTACGTTTTAGAATTACTAAACCTAAAACGGGCTAAGCCCCAAATAAGAAGGAGGTACCAAAATGAACAACGGTACAGTTAAGTGGTTTAACGCACAGAAGGGTTATGGTTTCATCACCAACGAAGCTACTGGCGAGGAAGTATTCGTACATTTCTCCGCTATCAACGCTGAAGGCTTCAAGTCCCTTGAGGAAGGTCAGAAGGTTACTTTTGACACCGAGTGCGACCCTCAGAACAGCAGCAAGATCCGCGCTACCAACGTTACCGTAGTAGCTTAACATTGATCTAAATCTGCAAAAGAAGTGCCGGGCAAACAGTCCGGCACTTTTCTTTACGCATTCAGTTGTAACATTCTACCCAGCCATATGCAATAAGGAGTTTTTCGTCGCATGAGTTTATTTGAATTATTTCTGGTAGCCGTTGGTCTCTCCATGGACGCCTTTGCCGTCTCGATCTGTAAGGGTCTGGCCATGCGCAAGATGATGCTTCGCAATGCTGCCGTCGTCGGACTTTGGTTCGGCGGATTTCAGGCCGGCATGCCCCTGATCGGATACTTTCTCGGCAAGCAATTCGAAAGCTACGTCACTTCCATTGATCACTGGATCGCGTTTATTCTTCTCTCTCTCATCGGCATCTCCATGATCCGAGAGGCACTGTCAAAGGAAGAAGAAAAAGCGGATGATTCCCTCGCCGTAAAGGCCATGTTCTTGCTTGCGGTGGCAACCAGCATTGACGCCTTGGCCGTTGGCATTACCTTTGCCTTCCTGCAGGTGAGCATCGTTCCCGCCATCAGCTTTATTGGCATCATTACCTTCCTGCTCTCCATGGTCGGCGTAAAAGTCGGCAACGTCTTTGGCATGAAGTACAAGTCCAAGGCCGAGATTGCCGGCGGCATTGTCCTGATCGCAATGGGGCTGAAGATCCTCCTGGAACACTTGGGGTTCCTAGGCTGACCTTCAGCCTTATTTTTTTACTTATTTGCTAAACATTACTTTCTCGCTGCTGAACATCTTCGTCAGCACGCCAACGAATAAGCAGGTGACTGCCAGATTCACGCCAATGGTCATGAACGCCGCCGTAACGTCAGTCTTGAACTCGAAGATTCCGCCCATGACCTTTACGGAGTTGAACAGGGGGATCAGGGAGGCAAAAGTTCCGCCAAACTGTACGCCGATCATCGGCAACAGGCTGGTTATCATGACTATGATCATAAACGGTGCCATCATGGTGGTCGCCTCTTTCACGCTGTTTGCCATCGCGGAAATAATGGAGATCACGGAAACCAATACCAGCACGGTGGAAATGATCACGAAAAAGAGCAATACGTAACTAGAGTATCCATAAGCCGACATGTCAAAGTCCACCTGATCTCCCATCATCTTGGGCATGGAAAGAATGGTTCCCAAGAAGCTCGAAATACCGGACATCAACGCGATAATGCTAAGGCTGATAACCTTTCCGAAGGCAAGTGCGCCTCTCTTGAGCGGAGTAACCAGTAGCGTTGCCATGGTACCGCGTTCCTTTTCGCCGGCAATGGATTCCGGTGCCACGCCCTGCACGCCGCTGAAGATGAAGGTCATGATCAGCATCGGCAACAGTCCTGCCAGCATCTTGCCAACCGCGCCATTCTTCGGCGCCTGATCATAGGTCCCAAGGCTTCCGGTTTCCTTTCCAGCGTTTACGTCATACTTGTTCACCAAGGATTCTTCAAAGTGATCCAGATAGTCCCTTAAGTTGTCATAGGAAGTATAGGAATTGCTCTTTGCGGAATTGTAATAGATCTCCACCTGGGGAGCCGCGCCTGAGCCAATCTCGTACGCCGCCACGTCCGCAATGAAATTCTCCGGGAAACATACCACAAGGTCGATCTCCCCTTCCTCCAGCTCATGGAACACGCGTTCAACGTCATCAGGATTGCCGTCCCAATCTTTCCATTCCACGGGCGATTTTGCCGTTCCTTCGCGGATCTCCTTAGGGAGATTCACCACGTAAGCCTTAGTCACGTAATCCTCCGCCGTAGACATCTCCTGCACCATTCTCTGTCCCAGAAGGCTGTACATCAAATAGATCATCAGACCCGGCATGAGAACGGTAGTAAACACAAGTCTTCTGTCCCCAAAGAAGCGGGACAATTCCTTTTTTATGATCGTCATTACGTTATTCATCAATCTTCCCTACCTTTTCCTCATAGATTTCAAAGAAGCGATCCTCCAGGGGCTTTCCTGCGCAAATGTTCTCCAGCGTGTCACAAGTCACCATCTTTCCCGAGATCACAATGCCAACCCTGTCGCAGATTTTCTCGATCAGACTAAAAATGTGGGTCGACACGATGATGGTCTTGCCCTGGGCTTTCAGGTCCAGCAGGAAATCCGTAACAACCTTGGCAGTGAGGACGTCCAGGCCGTTCGTCGGTTCGTCAAATATCACGACGTCCGGATCATGTACAAGACTGATCACAAGACTCACCTTCTGCTTCATGCCCGTAGAAAGATTTCCGACTTTGACCTCCGCAAAACGATCGATCCCAAAGCGCTCAAACAATGCCTTTTTCCTCTTCTCGATGGTGGCGGGATCCACGCCGTACAGTTTCGAAAAGAAATCGAACTGATAATTCGGCGTAAAGAAATCCTCCAGCTTCAATTCGCTGGTTAGGAATCCGATCTTGCTTCGCACCTTCTCCGGCTGGGATACAATGCTTGCACCGTCCAGGATGGCATCTCCGGCATCCGGCTTGATCAGCGTGGCAAGCATTCGTAACGTCGTCGTCTTTCCTGCGCCATTAGGACCAAGCAGTCCGAATACCTCTCCCTTATATGCCGTAAAAGACAGACCATCCACGGCCACCTTCACCTTTTCCTTTGTCTTCTCCAGTTTCTGCTGTTTTGCGGTAAGCTGGAACGTTTTTCGTAACCCATTTACTTGTAATAATTCTTCCATAGTTCCTCCATCAAAACTCGTATTGGATTTGTCATCCTCTGGAAATCATCATAATATTAAATTGACATATTGTCAAGTATATTTTACTTTTTTATTTCAAAAAGAGGCTCCCCTCATCGGGAAGCCTCTCATTTTACTTTATTTTCAGATTACTGAACAATGTCCTCGTCACCGAAGGGATCGCCGCACTCAGGGCAGAACTTCGGAGGATTCTTGGGGTCCTCAGGCATCCATCCGCACTTGTCGCACTTGTACTGAGGTACGCCTGCAGGCTTCTTCGCGCCACAGTTCGGGCAGAACTTACCCTGGTTTACCGCGCCACAGGAGCAAGTCCATCCAGCGGGCTCTTCGGGCTTCTTGGAACCGCACTCAGGACAGAAGTTACCGGTTGCGGTTGCGCCGCAGGAGCAAGTCCATGCGTTAGCGGGCTTCTGTGCTGCGGGTACGATCTGAGGAGCCTGCTGAGCTGCCTGCTGCTGACGCATTGCCTGGCCCTGTGCCATCAAGCCGTTGATGTCCAGTCCGCCGCCTGCGTTCTGTGCTGCGTTCATGCCCATAAATGCCATCATGGGACCAGCGGAAGTATTGGAAGCCGCCATCTTCATAGCATCTGCCTGCGCAATGCCCGCATATGCTGCAAGACGGGTAGGATCCATGAATGCTGCATTCTTCTGAAGCTCTTTGATGGTCTTCTCATCTTCTTCGTCAGCTGATACGGACTCAACTGCGAACATGTAGATCTCAAGACCTCTCTTCTCTTTCCACTTCTCAGTCAGAACTTCGTTCATTGCGTCTGCAATGACTTCCGTCTGGCCGGGGAGCTGGGAATAACGGATTCCCATTGCGGAAACCTTCGCGAAAGCGGGCTGGATTGCGGAAAGCACTTCTGCCTTCAGCTGTCCGTCGATCTCGCTTCTGCGGAAATCGTTCTTCGTATTACCTGCAACGTAGGTATAGAACGTAATGGGATCTGCGATGCGGTAGCTGTACTTACCGAAAGCGCCGATGGATACGTCCATGTCGATGCCTGCACGCTCGTCAACCACGCGGAAAGGAACCTTCTTGGGAGTACCAAAGGTATTGCCGCTGATTTCCTTCGTGTTGATGTAGTAAACTCTCTGCTCCTTGCCGCTGTCGCCGCCAAAGGTAAAACGCTTTCCAATGTTCTTAAAGGTTTCCTTGATGGAATCACCAAGGTTACCGGAGAAAATGGAAGGCTCGGAAGACTGATCATATACGTATTCGCCGGGAACCGCACAAAGATCAACCACGCGTCCCTGATCTACGATCAGCATACACTGTCCGTCTGCAACTGCAATAACGGAACCGTTGGTAATGATATTGTCATCACCCTTATTAGCGGATCTTCCCTCTGCCCTTCTGTGACCGCGAACCATCAGAGTGTCCTTATCGATCGCGTTACAATAAAAGAATTCCTTATACTGATTTGCTATGGTGCCAGCTACTGCTCCCACGCCTGCGCTAACCACGTTAGAAGCTGCGCCCTTAAGGCCGTCAACTGCGCCGCCAACAAGTGCTTTTAAACCCATTTCTGCTACCTCCTAAGTTTATTGTGGAATCATGGTAATCGTGCGTTTCTTTCGAAACCTCACGGACTAATTATATAATTTTTCAGACTTTTCGTCAATCTTTATTACGTTATTTCACAATACTTTTTGGAATTTACACTTGCCGCGACGCGCGTAAACCTTAGCCAACCATGTATCCCGTGCCCCAGATCACCTTCAAATATCTGGGTTTCCTGGGATTTAACTCAATCTTTTCACGGATGTGACGCACGTGAACTGCAACGGTGTTGTCCACGTCAACGGCCTGCATTTTCCAGATGTCCTCATAAATCTGATGAATGGAAAGCACCTTGCCCTTCTCTATGACTAGAAGCTTTAAGATCTCATATTCCGTAGGGGTCAGGCGCACTTCCCTGCCGTCCACGGTGACCTTTCTCTGCTCGTCGTCGATCTCGAGCCCGTCCACCTTGTAGATCTTGCTCAGATTCTTGCAGATCGCCGTGAGCTGCGTGTATCTTCTGAGCTGGGACTTGATCCTTGCCAAAATAACCAGCGGATTGTCGTCCGCAGGCACGTAATCATCCGCGCCAATACTCAGCGCCGCCACCTTGATCGTCTCATTGATCTGCTTTGCAACGACCATGATCGGAAGCCGGCTCTGCTTGCGAAGATTTGCGATCATCAAAAGTCCCTCGCTCCATCCCTTTACGTCGCCCGCTCCGTCCAAAAGCACCATCTGTACCTCTCGATTGCGGATATCCTCCAAAAGTGCCTTCTCCGAACGCTCCTTCACAATGGAAATCTGTTCTCCCCTGCACAAAAGCTCCAACTTTTCAGCCACTCCCGTTTCATTTTGATAAACCGCGATCTTTTGCATACTTTCCACCTCGTCCTCTCTCTTCTAATCGTCTTCTAAAAAAATCCATAAAAAATTGCCTTCTACAACATAAGACGATTTGTAGAAGGCATCCGTTACCATTTTTTATGAATCTTTAGAAATTCTTTAGTTTTTGAGTTTTTCTTCGATGATTTTCTCTTCCTCTTCTTCCTCTTCC
The DNA here is from genome assembly GCA_946414885.1 of uncultured Lachnospiraceae bacterium. GTDB lineage: Bacteria > Bacillota > Clostridia > Lachnospirales > Lachnospiraceae > Acetatifactor. Next base: position 14,760 of record CAMKQH010000032.1, on the reverse strand, counting down.
TGGATCTCTTCAAGATCCTCAGGCGTCAGACGGCGGAAATGATTAATGCCGGAAATCAAAAGCTTTGCTGAATTGATCGTCACGTCAAACACGCCACCCTCATACAGCGAGAACAGGATCAGTCCAATGGGAACGGCAATGATCATGCCGATCACGCCTCCAAACTGGAATCCAATGTATAGGAGAAACAGCGTGGGCAGCGGAGCAACTCCGATGGAATCGCCCACGATCTTAGGCTGGATGATCTGGCGAAGGAGCTGTCCAAGTCCCCAGATGATCAGCAGGCCGATGGCCATTTGGTAGTCGCCGCCAACAATCTTGACGATGGCCCAGGGAACCATGACTGCGCCCGCTCCAAAGAACGGCAGGAAATCCAAAAAGGCAACGCCCAATGCGATCAAAAGCAAATACTTCACCTTTAGGATCCAAAAGCCAACCACCAAAACGAGATATACCCAGATCTCGATCTTAAACTGCGCTTTCACGTAACCGCCCACGGCCTGAACCAAACTTTTCCGGATCAGCTGGTAGCGGTCCTGCACCACCTTGGGTACGTGCTGACTGCACCACTCATTGATCTTCTTGCGGTCCGCCACAAACAAGTAAGAAGAAAGCAACGCCATGATAACGCCGATCAAAAGCGTCGGCAGATATTTTGCAAAGTTGCCCACCGCAGTAAGCGTAGGCGAGCCAAGCTTTCCAAGGAATTCCGCGGCATAAGCTTTCAGCTGTTCTGCGGAGCCGTCCAGATTCTCACGCACGTTGGAAGGAAGGGACAAATAAACCTTTTCCAGGCGATCGCCCAATTCATATGCGGCCTTCTTGATCTCACCCCAGATTTCCGGGAAAGATTGCACCAGTCCCGTCCCCTCACGGATCAGGATCGAACCCAATCCATAGATGGCAAAGACGATCAGCGCGATCACGGCTACGATCACGACGGCGGAACCCGCTTTCCTTTTGATTTTCATCTTCTCCTCGAAGAATTTCACCGGCGGTCCGGCCATCCAGGCGATCACCCACCCTATCACAAAGGGGGCAAAGAAAGCCAAAAGCCAGGGAAGCACAAAAACGCAAAGTAGCACGACCGCTATGGTGATCATTATATTTACAATGGCCTTGCAATACTTTTTCATGCTTCTCCCCCAAAAATCGTCTGATCCAGAAGCGCGTAGATCTCCTCCCTTCCCTGCTTTGTTTCTGCGGAAAAAGGAATGATCAGCGTCTCCTTGGATGCCTTAAGGCCTTCCCGGATCAGTTTCACTTGCTTCTGTGTCTGACTGCGGTTGATCTTATCTAGCTTCGTCGCGATGACCACGGGCTGGAATCCCATATTCTGAACCCAGTCAAACATGGTGCGGTCATTCTCCGAAGGCTCGTGCCGGATGTCCACCAGCAAAAACACCAGTTTAAGCTGTTTGCTCTTCTTCAAGTAATTCTCGATCATCTTGCCCCATTTTGCCTTCAGCTCCTGGCTGACCTTTGCGTAGCCATAGCCCGGAAGATCAACAAAATAAAGGGCATCATTTACGTTATAAAAATTTATGGTCTGGGTTTTCCCGGGCTGGGAACTGGTCCTCGCAAGGGATTTCCGGTTCATCAACGCATTGATCAGGGAACTCTTTCCCACGTTACTCTTCCCGGAAAATGCCACCTCGGGATAAGGATTGTCCGGAATCTTACTCGTGATGCCGCAAACCGTCTCCAGACTCACGTTCTTTATCACCATACGTCGTTCCTCGTTTATTTCCCTACTACCTTCTTCTCTCTGCGGATGATGGTCGGCTCAGCGGTACCCTCCACCGCGTCCTTCGTAATCACGCAGCGTCCGATGGTATCATCTGAAGGGATCTCATACATGGTATCCATCATGACGTTCTCCAAGATAGAGCGAAGCCCCCTGGCGCCGGTCTTTCTGTCAAATGCCTTCTGGGCGATCACGTCAACCGCATCGTCCTCAAAGGTAAGCTTTACCGCATCCATCTCAAAGAGCTTCTGGTACTGCTTGATCAAAGCATTCTTCGGCTCCGTGAGGATCCGGATCAAAGCCTCTTTGTCCAATCCGCGCAGGGAAACGTTGATGGGCACGCGTCCCACAAACTCAGGGATCAGTCCGAATTTCGTCAGATCCTGCGGCACTACTTCCGCCAGCAGGTCGCTGATCTCCTTATTGGACTTCTGGGTACCTTCCGTGTTAAAGCCGATGGATTTGCGGTCCAGTCTGGCCTCCACGATCTTCTCAAGGCCGTCAAAGGCGCCGCCGCAGATGAAGAGGATGTTCGTCGTGTCGATCTGGATCAGCTCCTGATGGGGATGCTTTCTTCCTCCCTGGGGCGGAACGCTGGCTACCGTTCCCTCGATGATCTTAAGAAGCGCCTGCTGCACGCCCTCACCGGATACGTCACGGGTGATGGACACGTTCTCACTCTTCTTTGAAATCTTGTCAATCTCGTCAATGTAGACGATGCCGTACTGCGCCCGCTCCACGTCGTAATCTGCCGCCTGAATGAGCTTAAGGAGAATGTTCTCCACGTCCTCACCCACGTAGCCTGCCTCCGTCAGTGTCGTTGCGTCAGCGATCGCAAACGGTACGTTAATGATCTTCGCAAGGGTCTGCGCGAGATATGTCTTGCCGGAACCGGTCGGTCCGATCATGATGATGTTACTCTTTTGAAGCTCCACGTCTCCCACCGTCTTGGGTGCCGTCACTCTCTTGTAGTGATTGTAAACGGCTACGGAGAGCACCTTCTTGGCCTCCTCCTGACCGATCACGTAATCGTCAAGGAATTGCTTGATCTCCTTGGGTTTCAACAGATTAATGTCAAGAGGCCCTTCCTCGGTTGCGTCGTCCTCCTCCAGTTCCTCTTCCAGGATGTCCGCGCAAATGTCCACGCATTCATCGCAGATGTAAACGCCCGTGGGGCCCGCGATCAGCTTGCGGACCTGACCCTGGTGTTTCCCGCAAAAGGAACACTTTACGTCGTCATCAGAAAATTTTCCTGCCATTCCTAAACTCCTTATTATGCGTTATCGTGGGAGGTGATCACCTTGTCCACAAGGCCATACTCCATAGCCTCCTGCGCGCTCTTCCAGTTATCTCTGTCCGTGTCTGCGCAGATGGTCTCATAATCCTGGCCGGTCATCTCAGCCAGCATGCGGTTCATCTTTTCTTTCGTCTTCAGGATGTGCTTGGCAGCAATCTCGATCTCCGTTGCCTGCCCCTGGGTTCCGCCGAGAGGCTGATGGATCATGATCTCAGCATTCGGAAGCGCGAAACGCTTGCCCTTCGCTCCACTTGCCAGAAGGAACGCGCCCATGCTGGCTGCCATGCCGATGCATACGGTGGAAACGTCGCACTTTACGTACTGCATGGTGTCATAGATGGCCATGCCTGCGGAAATGCTGCCGCCGGGGCTGTTGATGTAAAGATGAATGTCCTTGTCGGGATCCTCTGCCTCAAGGAACAGAAGCTGTGCAACAACGATGCTCGCGGACACGTCATTCACTTCCTCCCCGAGGAAAACGATTCTATCCTTCAAAAGTCTGGAGTAGATGTCATAAGATCTCTCTCCCTTGCTGGTCTGCTCAATGACATAAGGTACTAAACTCATATGTTTATCCTGCCTTTCTTTCTAAAATCATACCATTATCTAGCATATCCCATCTTTGTCATTTTTTCAACGAAAACCATGGAAATTTATGAAAGTTTAAGTTTTCGAATAAAAGGGCTGCGCCGGAAACTGACGCAGCCCTTTTTACTTTCATGACTCATGAAAAATCAAGTAATTTATGCCTCCTTGGCATTCTCCACGATAAACTCCTGTGCCTTCTTGATGCAAACGTCCTCCATAACGGACTTCTTACCCTTTTCGCCAAGAAGCTCTTTCGCCTTGTCAGCCTCGATGCCATAAGCCTCAGCCATGGTCTTGATCTCAGCCTCGAAGTCTTCCTCGGTGGCTACAATGTTCTCTGCCTTTGCAACTGCCTCAAGTACCAGACGACCCTTGATGCGGCTCTCTGCCTGGGGCTTCAGCTGCTCCATCATCGTCTCTGCGTCAATGCCGGTGTACTGCATGTACTGCTCAAGGTTCAGACCCTGTGCCTGCATGTTCTGGGCATACTCGTCAAGGATCTGTCTCTGCATCGTGGTAACCATTGCCTCAGGGATGTCCATGGTGGCATTGTTCACAACGGCGTCGATCACGGCGTCGATCTTTTCTCTCTTTGCATTGGAGATCTTCTTCTCCTCAAGGTTTTTCTTTACGTCAGCCTTGTACTCCTCAAGGGTATCAAACTCGGAAACCTCTGCAGCGAACTCGTCGTCCAGCTCAGGGAGTTCCTTCTCCTTGATCTCCTTCACGGTGCACTTAAATACTGCCGCCTTGCCGGCAAGCTCGGATGCCTGATAATCCTCGGGGAAGGTAACGTTCACGTCAGTTTCCTCATTCAGATTTGCGCCAACCAGTCCCTCTTCAAAACCAGGGATGAATGCGCCGGAGCCGATGGTCAAAGGATAATTCTCGCCCTTTCCGCCGTCAAACGCAACGCCGTCAACAAATCCCTCGAAGTCGATGATGGTCTCGTCGCCAGCCTTTACGGGTCTGTCGGTGATCACGATCGCTCTTGCGTTGCTCTCGCGCTCCTTGTCGATGGCTGCCATAATCTCATCGTCGGTAACCTCGGTATCTGCCTTGGCAACTTCAACGCCCTTGTACTCGCCAAGCGTTACTTCAGGCTTGAGTGCAACCTCCGCGGTAAAGGTCATGCCCTTTCCTGCCTCGATGGAAGTCACCTCGATCTTGGGAGAGGATACGATATCCTCCTCGCACTCCTCCAACGCCTTGTCATATGCCTCAGGAATCAGCGCGTTGGCTGCATCCTCATAAAACACTGCTTCGCCGTACATCTTCTCGATCAGCTTGCGGGGCACCTTGCCCTTGCGGAATCCGGGAACGCTGATCTTCCCCTTATTCTTCTGGTAAGCCTTCTCGATGGCCTTCTCCAGATCTTCCGCACCAACCTCGATGGTCAGCTTCGCCATGTTGTGCTCTAACTTCTCAACTTGTAAACTCATGACAATTCTTCCTCCTTAATTAAATCGCATCGCGATATGTATCCTAAATCCCTTCGCCTTTCCATCTTTTTGTCCCGGCGACCTGGAATACAGACACAATAACAGTCAATTAAGGATTATAACATAAGTGCAAGAAAAAGACAAACATTTTTTTAATCAATTATTTCGAAGAAGATGCCTCATTGTTGACTGAGCCATTGGTAAACCTCTTGAACCTCATTGTCATCACTAGAATTCACGTAATAGGTTCTGTCCTTCGTCCGGATGACAACGTAAGACATGGTCCCCCGCCACAAAAATACTTTGCATCCGCTCTGATCTTCCACGATAAAATTACCCTTCAACATGGTATCCATGCCAACGCCGGAAATCCTTGCCAAATGGAGTTTTGAGAGATCATTCCCCAAACTTGAGCCAGTGATCTCGTCTGCCGGGATCACGTACTCATCCCAAAGCTGATGGCAGACCACGGCGTCATTTTCCACGTAGAGTCTCATGGGCGTTGCTTCCATCATACCGATCCATACGACGCAGGCCACCGCGCCAATGATGGAAAGCCCCGCGAATGCCATGAACAGTTTACCCAAGGGATGTGCCACGTTAACCGTACCGCCAATACCCACGCGCTTTTCCACGTTGAGTCTCTTATCCTTCGGATTATAATAAAACATGCCGCCGATCCAGAGATCGTCATCGTCCTCAACGATCGTTATTTCTTTCTTATAGCGCGCTTCAATCTTTTTATTCCGAAGCACAAACAGGAAAATGCCTCCAAACAGCAACACCATGTAAGCGATGAGTGCGATCATGAACAGGAGATCCGAATACGCAAACAGAAACGATGCCATCCAGCAGATCATGAATCCATAATTTATCCAGCAGGACAATACAAACATATCCGCAAAGTTCTTCTTTTTTGCGCGGTTATAATTGGCATTTACGGCACTGTCCCGCGAAATGACTTCATTCTTGAATCTGTCAAAGACGAACGCCAGCACTAGCATCAAAAGGCCCGTTGCAAAGAACGTTGCCGTCACGAACGTCAAAAGGAACGATCCCACTACCCAGTTTTCCGCCACGGGCAAAACCTTAAGATCTACCAGCACCGCCAGAATCACGGTCACTGCCCCAAGGATCGTCGGCAGCCAGATCCGTACGGGCTTCAACGCGCGCACGGATCCCGCATTGCTCAGATCCACCAGCGTAACGCCCTCTTCCCCCTGCACTCCAAGCTTTTTCTTCAGCGCCTTCATCTCCATGTTTCCAAGGAAATATGGAACGTACGCGGCAAAAAGCGCCAATAGAATAAATCCAGTCCAGGCGGCAGTCTGAACGGTCATGCCGCGCAAAAGCAGGAGCAATGCAGAAATGACGGTACCTGAAATGGAAATCATAACTGCCTGACCGCCGCGCCTTCTTACGATTTCGTCAACCTCCGGCGCAGCTTCGCCTTCCTGAAACTCCGCCCTGTTTTTCACGCCAAAGATTAATTTCTTATCTCTCCATTTCCGGGGATAGACCCACACGTAGATGATCCAAAGGAACGGAACCAAGCAACTAAACATGATCAAGCCTAAATACATTGACATTACTCACCCCTCCTATCTGTCAAGACCATAATATTCATCCACGAGCGCTACGATTTCCGCTTTCTTTACACCTGAAATCCGGGCTTCCGACACGATGCGCTTCAGCTCCGCCTTGTTGGCCTCCGGTATGCTGGCCTGCTTCTGTATTTCCATGCGCACCCGCGCACCGTTCTTCCGGTCCGTCATAACGTAACCTTCCGTCTTTAACAACTGATAGGCCTTACTCACCGTCATGGTATTAATCCCCATCTCCAGAGCCAGCGCTCTTACCGTCGGGAGCTGCTCTCCCGCCGCAAGTTCACCGCTGGAGATCCCCATAACAATCTGGTTTCGTATCTGCATGTAAATCGGTACGTCCGATAATTCATTGATTCTTATGATCATGTCCTTCATCCTTTCCCTCAAACCTTGGTTGGATCATAATATTTCTTATAGATTCCGTTATAGACCGCCGGCAGCATCGGGATTCCCACGACAAAGCTTGCAATGAGGCAAATCCCGCCGATCTTACCGCCCATAAACGTTCCCAGAAAAGTGTCGATCCACATAAGGACGGAAAAGGCGATCCACATCTTTCCCAACGCCTTGTTGTACGCCTTCACGTCCTTGATCTCTCCCGGCTTAAACTCCTGTCCCGTCCAAAAATTCCCGGGATCCTTCTTTCGCATCACGTAAATTCCAAGACCCGTAAATACGGCCGAGCACGGTCCCATAATGATTCCGTAAATAATGCTCATCCTTGTAATCCCCCTGTGTTTTAGCCTTAGTTACAATCTTTTCCTGTCAAAAGCTGCCATACTTATCATACCACAACCTGCGATCACTACGCCAGCGATAATCATGGCTGCGTAAAAGTCTTTCACTTCCATGGCTCCAGCTGCCGTCTGCAATCCGTTCATCAACTGAAGGGGCAAATACTTCTGGAGCTTTGGCACGTAATTCGCAAAGAACAGCACTGCCGCCACGCCTCCCGTCCCCATCAGGACCTGGCCTCCCGTACTTGCCACTGCGGAAAAAGCCAAAAGCAGCGCCAGCATCACCATGCCAAACAGCCAGTACGCAAACACGCCAAACATTAGGTGCGGCACCTCATCCCCGCCCCAAAAATAAGCGGTATAGCCATACGTGATGCCAAAATATATTAGATACAGAGCCGTCCAGCTGCCATACGTCACGATCATCTTCGAGAGCATGATCTTCTTCCGGGACAATCCCTTCGTTACCACCTGCACCAGCGTTCCCCTTTGATACTCATTCGTCAGAACGCCGCTGCTCATCAAAACAATGACGATCAATGTCATCGGCGCGTTTTTATAAAACTGCGTCCAGCTTGTCATGGCATTTACCGTAACCTCACCAATCTGAAGCCCCGACTGGGCGATGCTGTCTTCAAGCATCTCCATCATCCACGGCGTCAGCTTTGCAATGGCAGGATTCATAATGCCAAAAATCGCAAAGATAATGACCAGGAGAAGCAATCTTCCCGTCCGCGTCATCTCCATCCATTCCTTCTTCAAAAATGCCTTCATTGTTTCCCTTCTTTCTGATTCTCTGCAAGACTTCCATTTTTCAAGACTTCCATGAACACGTCCTCCAGCGTCGCCTCCTGCTTTTCCATTCGCACAAAAGGCATTTCATGATCTGCCATGAACCGCAAGACGTCGGATACCTTTGCAGCGTCCTTAAGAAGCAGCACCTCCGGCTTCACCACCTGAAAACCGCCGAAGGTTCCCGCAAGCATCTGGGCGTCCTCCGCCCGTTCCATCTGGATCTCCACGGAATTGCTCCGCCTCTTGCTCTTTACGTCCTCGATGCTCCCCTGCATCACGATCCTTCCGTCATTTAAGAGGGCCATCTCGTCACAGATATGCTCCACGTCGGAAAGCACGTGGGTCGAAAACAATATCGTCGTCTCCTCCTTCGCCGCCACGAGGACGTCCAGGATCTCCTTGCGTCCCAAGGGATCCAGGGCGGAAGTCGGCTCATCACAGATGAGGAGCTTCGGCCTTCCAAGAAGCGCCTGTGCTATGCCAAGCCTTTGCTTCATGCCACGGGAAAAGCCCTTGATCCTGTGCTTTTCCCCGGCAAGTCCCACGAGTCTTAGCATCTCCTCACATCTGCCCTTGATCTCTCCCGAAGGCAATCCCGTGATTTCCCCGCAAAAATTCAAATATTCCATTGCCGTCATAAAGGAATAATACTCCGGCACGTCCGGCAAATAGCCGATAAAACGGTTCGTCTTTGTATTTCCGTAGTGCACGGTCTCCCCGCAGACACTGACCTCTCCGGCGTCCGCCGCAAGGAGTCCCAGCGTCACCTTCATGGTCGTCGTCTTTCCGGCGCCGTTTCTTCCGACAAAGCCGAAAACCTTCTTCTCCGGCACCGTAAGGTCCACGCCCTGCAGCACCTTCTTCTCACCAAAACTTTTTTTCAGTCCGGATATTTCCAAAACGTTCGTCATCACGCATCTTCCTTTCCAAGAAGAAAATACAAAATCGGTCCAATAAACTCCATTCCCACAATGCAGACGATCACCCACAGCATGCGGTTACCACGCTTGTAATTCTCATGCGTCAGCACGTGCCTCAGCGTATACGCCAGCAAAACAATCTCTGCAATGATAACTGGAATCAAAAACGGTAACATCTCTTTTACTTCAGGCATATGATTCTCCTTTCCCGGAGCAAAGCCTTCCGGCCTTCTCCCTTTGCTTGCTCTGTCATTTATTTATATGTTGCATTATTTGTATTGCTCCTTGTAATACATATAATACATCCAGCGATTAACTTTGTCAATAGGCTCCGTCAAAAATTTTCCGTCCTAGGCTTCCAACTAAAAAAGGGAGAGGGGCTTAACGCCTCTCTCCCTTCTAAAACCTCTTCCTTATTTCTCTTCGGTCTTGCCGCCTTCCACGGTTTTGTCTCCCTCAACCGGCTTCCCATCTTCCGCCGTCTTGCCTTCCTCAGCCTTGTTCTCCGCAGCCTTGGCTTCCTCAGCCTTCTTCTCCTCTTCGGCCTGCTTCTCCTGCTTCTTGTGGATGTTATTAATGTCCTCCATGCTTCCGCCGCCCGCGTCATCCGCCGCGCGGAATTCGCCCTTCTCCACCAATCGGAGGAAGGCTTCCACCACGTCGCTGGTTAGCTGGGTTCCGGCCACCTCCCGGATGATCGAAACAGCCTTGTCGAAATTCATCCTCTTACGGTAAGGACGGTCGGAATACATCGCGTCGAACGTATCTGCCACGGCGATGATCTGCGCTACCCGCGGAATGTCTGACTGCGAAAGTCCCTGGGGATATCCCTTGCCATCTGGGCGCTCGTGGTGCGATCTCGCGCCGATCGCCAGCTCCGGCATAATGTTGATCTTCCGCAGCGCTTCATATCCCAAAGCGGAATGAGACTTGATCACGGCAAATTCCTGATCCGTCAGCTTTCCCTGCTTATTCAGCACTTCAGGCGGCACGCCGATCTTTCCGATGTCATGCAAGAGGGCAATGTTGCGGTATTTCTCCACCGTCTCCTCGTCATATCCCAGTTCCCTCGCCAGCATTGCCGTATATTCTGCCACTCTCGTTGAATGACCTCGCGTATAACGATCCTTCATGTCGATGGTCATTGCGAAGGCTTCGGTGATCTCACGGATCAGCTGCTTGTTCTCCTCTTGTTTCTTTAGGAGGGCCTTCGTCTTTTTGCGCACGTAATGAATCACCACGTTCGCGATCAGGGCAAGGATCAAGATGATGCATAGGATCTGGAACCAGAGCTGCTCTATGAGCGCCTTCTGCTTAACGATGGTCACCACAAGTTCCTTGTTGCCGCTGCCGGAGAAATCACTTAGGCTCATCACAAACTGATACGTGCCGCCGTTAAGGTTGGTATAGTCCACTTCGCCAAAATCACTTCTCTTGACCGTCGTCACGTTCTTTTCAAATCCCTTAAGGTAATACGATACCTCAGGATTCATCAGCGTATATGCGTAAACGTAACCATGAATGGTCAGCTTCTTTACCTTAGAAGAGATTGTAAAATGACCTTCTTCGTCCGGATAGATCAATTCGCCGTCCGCCTCCACAAAGGGCACGGACATTTTCAAATTGTTTACGGTCTCGATGGGCGTTTCAACATTCACCTTGATCACGCCGGAATTGCAAGCCACGTACAGGTCGCCGTTTTCCGACAAGTCACTGTAGGAGTTCGAAGTCGGCACGTGGGCCAAACCATTGTCACGACCGTAGAACGTCGCATCGATCTCTTCGTTCCTGATCAATTCTTCCGCAGAAACTGCGTAAATTCCGTTACTGCTCAGGATCCAAATGTCTCCCTTACCATTTTCAACCACGTCAAAATTATTGGGATAAGGGAATTTGCGGATCGTCGTCACCTGATAGTCTTCCGTCATGTAGGCCAGGGAATTGCTGGTCACGATCCAAAACAGCTTTCTCTTTTCGTCGCGCTTGATCCTCATGACCACGTTGGAGCGTAAACCCTCCTCCGTTCCCACGTGTACCACGTTCTTTCCCTTGACGACGTAGATTCCGTCGCCGTCCGTACCGGCCAAAATGTCTCCGTTTGTGCCTTCCGCAACGGTCAAAACCTCCGTGTTGCTGATGCCGGATTTTTCATTATAGACCGCCGCGACCTTGTCTCCTTCGATCACGGCAACGCCACCCGTACACGCCACAAGAAAGCTTCCGTCCTTTCTTTCCACCACCGTTCTGATACGGTCTGAAGGCAATCCGTCTTCCTCAGTGAAACGGACGACGTTTCCGTGATCATAACGCGTCAGCATGTTCTCCTTGTAGGTGGAAAACCATAATCTGCCCTTGGAATCACAGATAATGGAACGGATACGAAAGCCCTTGAAAAGAGCGATCAGGTCATCCGCGGGTATCTTTGTCCCCGAAACAGTCACTGCACTCTTCAACGGAATGCTTTCAATGACCTTATCCTTTCCAAGAACCAATAATCCGTTGTCCGTTCCAATATAGAGCCGGCCGTCCTCGTAGCAGGTGGAGTTCACCACCTCATCTTCAAGGTCAAACCGCTCAAACACGTCCATAAATTGGTCCGGAACAATCTTCATCACTCCCTGTCTGGAGGAAGCAAACCATAGATTTCCCTGGTAGTCCGTGATCACCTTCTCAACGGAATGAATCATCGGAACGTTCTCCAGCACCTGACACATCCCGTCTTCCACCATGGCGATGCCATTGTCCGCGCACACCCAGAGCTGATCCTGGATCATCTTCACGTCATTTACGTAATTCAAAGGCGCCACGCTGATCACCGTTGCGTCCTTCATTCCGTCCTCCAGCTTTCCGTAATAAAGCTCTGCATCCTTGGTACCGATATAGACGTATCCCGACTTTTTCGGATCTGGATAGAGGGCGTGAACGGAAGGAATCCCCATCTTCTCGCCCTCGTAGAATCCGATCATTTTTTCCTTCTCGATGACAAATACGGCTCCATTCATTGTCAGTCCGTAAATGCGATCGTCCACTCCGGTGGACAGCTCCCTGACGTATTCATTTTTGATTTGCGGTTCGTCAATGACCTTCAGCTTCAGGTTAGAATCGATCACGGCAATACCGTGGGTCGTTGCAACGAAAACGTTTCCGTCGCCATCCTCCGTGATGGCCCTGATGGACGTGGACTGCAGACCATCCGACTTGTCAAAGTGAAGCTCACGGTCTCCGTCCAGCATCACTACGCCGCTGTCGTTTGTTCCAACCCACAGTCGGTTCTTACTGTCCGCAAACAGGCTCACCACGCTGGCAATGCCCGTGGTGGAGTCCATTCTTTCGAAAGTATTGCCGTCATACCGGATCAAGCCGCTGTAGCTTCCGATCCACAAAAAGCCCTCCTCCGTCTCCAGAATGGTGTTCGCTTCCGAAGTAGGAAGGCCATTGGTATTATCATACAGAATCGCGGCAAATCCCTCGCTGCGTCCCGTATAATCCACGGTAATCTTCTTTCCGGCATCACTTCCTGCGGCATGCAGGCACGTTGGCGTACATCCGATCACTGCAAGCCATGCAGCCATCATCCCTCCGCAGATCCGCGTTATCCATTGCATTTTCCGACGTTTCTTTTTCATTTGCCCGTTCCTCGAATCTCTTTCGGTTTTAGGCGACGTCATTCGGCGTCCGCTTTCCTTCCTTTGCGTCCATCAGATTCTGAAGCGTTGTCTCCGCTATGGCTGCAAGCGCCTCCAGCGTATAGAATCCTTGATGCGAGGTGATCATCACGTTGGGGAAGGCAAGGAGTCTTGCAGTAACGGAATGCTCCATAATGTCATCCGAGCGGTCCTCGTAAACGTTGCCCGTCTCCTCCTCATATACGTCAAGTCCAACGCCCAGGAACTTGTTCAGGCGGATGCCCTCAATCAGCTCCTGCGTGTTCACCAGCGCGCCCCTGGAAGTATTCACCAGGATCACGCCATCTTTCATCTTCTTGATGGATTCAATGTTGATCATGTGATACGTACTGTCCATCAGCGGGCAGTGCAGCGAGATCAGGTCGCTTTGCGCCAGGAGTTCATCCATGGTGACGTACTCCACAAAGTCCGAGAGAGCGGGATTCTGGTACACGTCATACGCGATCACCCGCATGCCAAAGCCGCGGCAGATCCTGCACATGGCCGCACCGATCTTTCCCGTTCCGACGATTCCTGCCGTCTTCCCATAGAAGTTCACGCCGCGGAGCCCCTTCAGCGTATAGTCGTTCTCTCGAACCTTATTATAAGCCTTGTAAAGTCTTCTGTTCACGGCCAGTGCCAGTGCCATGGCAAGCTCCGCCACGGATTCCGGCGAATATCCCGGAACGCGCTTTACAATGATGCCAAGCTCCTTCGCCTTCTCCACGTCCACATTGTTAAATCCCGCACATCTCATCAGCACCGCCATCACGCCGCAGTCCTTCAAAATGGTCAGCGTCTCCGCTCCCACGTCCGCGCTCACAAACGCGCAAACTGCATCATATCCCTTGGCCAGCACTGCCGTTCTCGGCTCCAGCTCCGGATCAATGTAGTCAATCGTGATCTCCGGAAACTGTCCCAGAACGTTCCCAAAAGACTTTTTATCATATACCTTGGCTGCATAAAATAATACTTTCAACGCAAACCCTCCCTTTCTTAAAAAACTATGTTTATTTTACCACTTTTTCCCATAATCCGCAATGCATGATCCCCAGATCCATCCCACTTCCTAATGATAATTTTTGCATGAGGAATGAAATCTATGCTTTTACAGTAAAAAAGTTGAGCAGGCATGACTTTTGCCTGTGGCAGGGATTTTCCATGATGCATTGCTTTTGCCTCTGGCATGGTTTTTCCATGATGCATTGCTTTTGCCTCTGGCATGGTTTTTGCTTGCGGCATGAAATTATGGAAAAATATGCATGAAGGCGAGTAACAAACTTTCTTGTCACTCGCCCTCTTCATTTGGATTTATCATTTGGATTTATCATTTGGATTTATCATTTGTATTCTTTATTTTGGTTTAATGTTTTGATGCGTCATTCTGATTTGACGTTTAGACTTAATTATTTTCACTTCGACAGTCTTTGCAATTCCCGGAAATACCGTTCCGTTGCCCGCGCCAGCTTCCGCATGGTCCGGAGCTCCTTTCTGTCGATCTTTCCATTATCCCGCAGCGCGGCCCTCTTAACCGAACGGATAAAATTCCGGCAATTCAACATTTGATTCGTGATCTCCAACTTTACAAGACTGTTCATTTATTCTTCCTTTGCGAAACTGAACCTCTTAGTTACGAGACCATTGTATCACGTATGAAGAATTTTGTCGATTTCTTTACGCCTATGCTTTTCTGCTTGCCTGGATTCCTTTTTTGCCCTCCAGGCAAGTACTCTTCGCCCGTCTTACTTGCCTGCGTTCCTTTTTTCCCTTCCAGGCAAGTACTCTTCGTTCCATTTACTTGCCTGCACTCCATTTTTGCTTCTCAGGCAAGTATTTTACACCCGTCTTACTTGCCTGCGTTCCTTTTTTCCCTTCCAGGCAAGTACTCTTCGCCCGTCTTACTTGCCTGCGTTCCTTTTTTCCCTTCCAGGCAAGTACTCTTCGTTCCTTTTACTTGCCTGC
>CAMKQH010000031.1 GCA_946414885.1 uncultured Lachnospiraceae bacterium | reverse complement strand
CGACCTGATGAAGAACTTCGTGATTAAGTAATTCAGCGGAAACGCAAAAGCAACCGATAAATCATAAAAAATATAAAAAAGGAGGAGCAAAAAGATGCTCGATAGAATGTATATTAAGGCTATGTGCCACGTAAACGAAATGATGAACGATGAGAAGGGTGACACCAACTTCATCTCTGTACTGATCATCCTTGGTATCGTTGTAGTTCTTGCAGGCGTATTCATGGGCTTCAAGGATCAGATCGTAAAGCAGGTTAACGACCTGATGAAGAACTTCGTGATTAAGTAATTAATCGCCAGACAAATTGAATAAAAAAAATCTCTGCCGAATCACAAGTGGTTCGGCAGATTTTTTAGAAAGAAACGTAAAACGATTTCCCGGACATTCACCCGCAGCTGCGAGTATTTATATTTTTTTAATTTTTTTTTAATATTTTTTGCAGAATTTTAATGCGCTGCATTGACAAAAGATGACAAAAAATGTTAGTATTTGTATATAAGCAATAAAAGGAAAAATTGCGGAATTGAGGGTGTTTGGACATGAAGATTAAATTAGCTTTTTTAGAGAAGGATCCAGTGTATTTAAACCGAATTATTGGCGTGTTTAGTTCAAAGTATGCTGACGCATTCGAACTTTACTCGTTCACCGAGAAGGAGCATGCCGTTGCCGCACTGGATGAGAGGAAGATCGACGTCCTTTTGGCAGGTGATAATTTCGAGTTTGACGAGCGTGACATCCCGAAAAGATGTACGTTGGCCTATCTGGTGGATTCAACGGACGTTGAGAGCTATAACGGGCACAGGGCCGTTGGAAAGTTCCAAAGAATTGATTTGATCTACAAACAGATTCTCAGTATTTATTCCGAAAATGCCAAGAATATTTCCCTTGCAGTTCTTGGAGATGACAAGACCAAGGTGATTACGTTCCAGTCGGCGAGCGGCGGATGCGGCGGATCAACGATGGCTGCGGCGTGTGCCCTTCATTTTGCTTCCCTGGGCAAGAGAACGCTGTACTTAAACTTAGAGAAATTCGGGTCTTCCGATTCCTTCTTCGCGGGAGACGGACAGTTTAATTTAAGTGACATTATTTTTTACTTAAAGAGCAAAAAGTCTAATTTGACCATAAAGCTGGAAAGCTGCGTAAAGCAAGATCCCAGAGGCGTGTTCTTCTACTCAGACTGTAAAGTCGCGCTGGATAAGATGGAGCTGAAAATGGATGACATATTGCTCCTGATTTCAGAATTAAAGCTTACCGGGTCTTACGACGTGATCGTCCTTGATGCAGATTTTGCGCTTGACAAGGACGGCATGGCGTTCCTGAATCGTTCTCATGCAGTCGTTTGGGTGGGAGACGGATCGAAGGTTTCGAACTTGAAGCTGTACAGAAAGATCGAAACACTTAAGATTATGGAAGAAAACGTGGAAGTGCCTGTTTACAAAAGGCTTTCCCTTATTTATAACAAGTTCAGCAATAAGACGAGTGAAATGTTGGATGGCTTGGAGGTTCGCGTGTTAGGCGGTGCGCAACGTTTTGAGCACGCTACGACGGAAATGATCCTCAAGCAATTGGCACCCATGGCAATGTTCGACGCATTAATCCAACAGTGAGGCTGAAAAATGACTGCAGAACAAGAAAAAGAGATAATTGAAGAGATAAGAGTATATGTTTCCAATACGCTTCCGCTGAGCAAAATGGAAGATGACGAATTGGAAGAAAAGGTGGAAGAAATAGTTGCCCAAAAGGTATCCGGCATCTATTGTCCCATCCAGCAGAAGGTATCCATCGTTCAGCAGGTTTACAGTTCCATTCGTGGTTTTGGCTTGCTGGACACCATTATTAATGACGATACCATCACCGAGGTCATGATCAATGGCCCGGACAATATATTCATAGAGCAGAGTGGACGTTTGTTCAAACTGGATAAGCATTTTGAAAGCCAGAGAAGGCTGGAAGACGTGATTCAAAGAATTGTGGGTCTTGCCGGAAGAGAAGTTAACCAGGCAAATCCCATCTGTGACACCAGACTTCCGGACGGCTCCCGTGTAAACGTGGTGCTGCCCCCCATCGCACTCTGTGGTCCGACGCTTACCATTCGTAAATTCTCCAAGGATCCCATGACGGTTGAGAAACTGATCAGATATGGATCCATTACGCAGGAGATCGCTGACAAGCTGGAACTCCTGGTTAAGGCAAAATATAACATTTTCATCTGCGGTGGTACCGGTTCCGGTAAAACGACTTTCTTGAACGCCATGTCTAACTACATTCCGAAGGACGAGCGCGTTATCACGATCGAGGACTCGGCAGAGCTTCAGATCGTGGGCGTTGAGAACCTGGTAAGACTGGAGACGAGAAATGCAAACGTATCCGGTGTCGGACAGATCACGATCCGTGACCTGATCAAGTCTTCCCTCCGTATGAGACCCGAACGCATCGTAGTAGGTGAGGTTCGTGGAGGCGAGGCGCTTGACATGCTGCAGGCCATGAACACCGGACACGACGGTTCCCTTTCCACGGGCCATGCAAACTCCACGCAGGATATGCTGAGCCGTTTGGAAACCATGGTGCTGCAAGGCGCTGACGGCTTACCGCTGGAGGCAATCAGACAGCAGATCGCATCCGCAATCGATATTATCGTTCATCTTTCCAGATTGCGTGATAAATCCAGAAAAACGATGGAAATCACGGAAGTGGTTGGATACAAGGACGGTCAGATCATTCTGAATCCCTTGTATAAGTTCGAAGAGGATCCGGAAAAGAGTACGATCGACAAAGTAGTTGGACAATTAAAACGTACGAATAATCCGTTGGTAAAAGACTTCAAATTGAAGCTTTCCGGCATTCGTGTTGAAATCTGAGGTGGGAAATGGCAAAAAAAGATACTGAACTGGAACCGGAATTTCTACCGTCACCGCTGAATAACCCGATGATAAACTATAAAGTTTATTATATGTCGATGGGTGAAAAGATCGGGGCATTTATGCTGACAATGTTATTGGGCGGATTTGTTGGCTTAGTTTTCTACGGCGGATTGTTTAAGGATGGCAACGATGCCACAATGGCGACGACCATCAGCAATACCGTAGTTTTTCTGTTGATAGGCGGTTTGGCGACAAAAGTATTTATGCCCGCCGTCAGAACCAAATTGCTTATGAAAAGAAAGAAAGCGCTCCGAAAGCAATTCATGGACTTGCTTGAGATTTTGTCCGCATCTCTTTCTTCCGGCAATACCGTAAATGATGCGTTTATCAGCGCGAAGACAGATTTGAGAAATCAGTATTCCGAAAAAGAATACATTATCGTTGAACTAAATGAGATCGTGTCGGGCCTGGCAAACGGAAAATCCTTGGAGGAAATGATTATCGCTTTTGGGGTTCGGAGTGATAATGAGGATATCGAGAATTTCGGAAACGTAATTAGCAACTGTTACCGTTTGGGCGGCGATTTCAAGGACGTAATCGTCCGGACGAGAAGCATCTTGGGCGACAAGGTGGCGATCGAAGACGAGATCCAGACCAAATTGGCGTCCAATAAGCTTCAGCTCAACGCAATGTGCGTTATGCCCATCGGCTTGGTGGCAATGCTGAAATTTACGAATCAAAGTTTCGCCAGAAATCTGGCGACCGGAATTGGCGTTGCGGTTACGACCTTTGCAGTCGCAATTTTTGTGGGATCTTATTTCTGGGGACAAAAGATAACCGATATCAAATAGGAGCTGTAGTGACTCATGAACATTGTACTCTTAATTATTGGCACCGCGCTTAGCATCCTCTTTATCATCTTTTTACTAAAGGGTTCAAAATATGATCAATGGCTGGAAGCCTTGGACGGGGATGACTACCCTTTGAAGACCATTTACGTCGTTGGCCTTATGTGGCAAGAGACGAAATTAGGCAAATTAAAAGGGAAGATGGAAAATGACTTATTGAATAATTCGACCTTGTATTATTCGGAGAATTACAGTACGTTTTACGCTCAGATCAACTGGGCACAGGTTCTTTCCTTTGTTCACCTAATCCTCGCGGTCACCTTCCTGATGGCGGGTGGGGCGTTGGGACTCAGCTGCATTTTTTATTTAGCCGTTGGAATTTTCTTTTCGGTGTTTACGGGTTATTACTTTGTAACCTATTTCGGAAATAAGTTGCAGACGCGAAGCGAGGAATGCGATACGGAGTTCCCGAATTCGATTTCCAAGCTGGCACTGATCGTAAACTCCGGCGTAATCTTGAATGATGCGTGGAAAATGGTGGCAAACGGCAAACAGGGAGTTTATTATGACCTGATGAAGGAATCCTGCATGCTAATGGACAATGGAGTTTCTTCGGTAGAAGCAATCAGAAGATTTGGTGAGAAGACTGGAACGGACAACGTTAAGAAGTTTACGACGGCGTTGATCCAGAGCATAGAGAAGGGTGGTTCCGATCTCCCGCAGTTTTTGGTCAATCAATCCAACGAGCTTTGGGCAAACAGAAGACAGGTTATGTTACAGAAAGGCGAAAAGGCATCAGGAGCATTGCTTTTGCCGATTTGTTTGATGTTTGCCGGCGTGATGCTGATCGTTATCGCGGCAGCAATGCAAAGCTTTGGAATGTAGTTATTTCATCAGCAGGGGGAACAAATAAATGAGTAGAGAAATCATCAGTTATGCAGCTTCGGCCATCACGGCGATTATCTGTATCATCATGGCATATTTCATACTGGATGAGGAAAAGGCTGCCAAGATTAAGATCCTTCACAAAATGGGTCATGGTGAAGCCTATGAAAAGGTTACTTTTGGAAGAAAGACGTATTGGTGTTTATTCGCGGTTACCTCCATTCTGTCTTGCGTGGCTTGCTTCTATGTTGCGACTCACGTGGGGGACCTCATGAATTTGGCAAGGCTTTGCATTTGCCTGATCTGTATTACGGGTGCAGCAACCAATGACATTAGGGAGCACAGGATTCCCAATATCTTTCCTGGAGTTATGGCCTTGGCAGGAATCGCATTCATGATGATTGGCTGGATTGCGGATCAGGAAAGATGGATTGGCGTTATCGCAAGTTGCGTGATTGCAACGGTTGCAACGGCGTTGTGCTTCGGTTTGGCGTTTGTTATTTCGAGACACGGAATTGGACTGGGCGACATTAAACTTCTCTGCGGACTGTCTTTGATGCTGGGCGTATATGCAATCTGCGGAACCGTGTTTATCAGCATCGTGTCATGTGCAATTCTTTCCGTTGTCCTGCTGATCATTAGCAAGAAAAAGTTTAAGGATGCATTACCCTTCGGACCGTTTATTTTTGTGGGTTACGTGATTTCGGTTTTATTGGGTTTATACTAATATTTTTGAGCGAGAGTGAATTATGAGTAAAGTAAGAATCGTGCTGTCCGTTGGTTTGGTCATCTTAATGATTTGGTGCTGGGGGTCCTATGGCAGCAAAGTAAGCGGACGTGAAGGAAAATATAGTGAACACATCCAGAACGCTGAGGAATACGCGCAGAAGAAGTTATATCAGAAAGCTGTCAAGGAATATGAGAGCGCTTTTGCCATCAAGGATGATGAAGAGCAAAGGGAAGCTTGGTTGAAAGCAATTCGAAGCGGCGTGGATGACAAGGTTTTGGAAGAAATTGAATATGAAAATGCACTCTATGCTTTTTGCATGCAGTACCCGGAACGGACAGACATGTGGGAAGAATTGATCAAGTCACAGATAGACGCTGGAGACTACGATGATGCAAGAATGTACTATAGAAGGACCGTTAAGCTTGACGTGACGAGTGAAAAAATTGAAGAATATAAGGAAACCATTTATTATGCCTATCGTGAGTGGGGCGAGCTGACCACGGAATTTACGGAATCCACGTCCGGAAAGGTTCGCATCTATTCTGACAGGGGATACGGAATTCAGGACTCTGACGGGGAAATGTTGACAAATGACAGATATCCGTACATCGGGCCTCTTGGGAAAGAAGAGTTTTACCTTATCTGCTATAATACGGAAGAGGCGAGGGTCTTAGATGGCGAACAGGTGGTTCAGGCGATCCTAAAGCCGTTTGAGGACACAAAAGCGATCGGTGATTCCTTGATTCCTTACCTGGAAAAGGAAAAATGGTATTATTATGATTACCGGGAAGGGAAAAAGGCCTTGGGACCCTACGATGACGTTTCTACGTTTTGTGATGGCACGGCAGCCGTTAAAAAGGGAGAAAAGTGGGTTATCATCAATACTGACGGAGAGGAAGTGGGAGCAGGCAGTTTTTCGGACGTGGTATTGCTGGGCAACGGAGAATATGCCGGGAGAGGTTACATGATAGCTTCTAACGGAAAAACTTATGGGATTTACGATCCCAAGGGAAATGCCAAGTGCGATTTTACTGCACAAAAAATGGATTTCTGCATGGGAGACTGGGTCGCTTATCAGGATAATTCCGGGAAATGGGGATTTGTCAGCTTGGAAGGCGAAGTAATGATCAAGCCGGAGTACGAGGAAGCACTTAGTTTTTCCAATGACCTGGCTGCAGTAAAGAAGGACGGAGCATGGGGCTTCATTAACCATGCAAACAAGATGGTAATCGAGAATAAGTACGTCGGTGCGGGACATTTCGCAGATGAAGGTACGGTTGAGGTTGGCCTAGGAGAGCATCCCTTACAGTGGCATGTGTTGGCTTTGAGATTCCAGTATGGGAAATAAAAGGTTTTGGTACAAGATAAATGGCAAAGCACGAGAGGGCGGAGGCGAAAAAAATGATTTTGACGAAGAAAAGAAGAATTGAAGGAGAAAAGGGTGAGATCATGTTAGAGGCGATCATCATTCTGACGGTAACCATGTTCATCCTTTTTTGGCTCATTGGTTTAAGCTTTTTGTATTATGAGCGGTATGTGATATCCATTGTCACCAATGATGCGGCCAAAAAAGTGGCGGCATCGTATAATTACCCGAACTCGGACGTGATCATGGGATACGTTGATGTTAAAACGGTCATCACAAAAGATACATACAGACATTTTGGCCTAAAAGGAGACGTAACCGGAAGAACTTTGCAAAGCATGAACGTTGACCGCGCGGAAGCTTACGTAAAATACATGCTTGACATTACGAATTTCCCTGGAACGGTTGAGAACGTAGAAGTCACGCTGAAACAGAAAAACGATGCAATGCTTCGAAAACACATTGAGGTTACGACAACCTGTAAAATGTTTACTCCCCTGAGCGGCGTGTTTGATTTCTTTGGGATGGAACAAATACAGGAATTTGGAAACACGGCATATGCGGAAGTGGTCGATTATCAGGATTACTATTCAACCGTTGCATATGCAAAGAGTTTTGAATCGGCGCTAAGCAGTTGCGGTTCCTTCCTCAAATCGATCCAAAAAGCCTTAAATACGGCAGTAAAATGTTACAATCATTTTTCCAAAAAGTTATCGGATTAGTTAATTTATTCTGAAAAGAGGGGTACTTATCCATGAAAAAGAAAATTGTTCAACAGGGAAGAAAATTCAGAAGATTCTTTCGGAAATACGTAAACGGAACCAAAGGAATTATTTCTATTTTCTTGGTGTTGTTGATGTTGCCATTCCTTTCCATTGCCGGCATTTTGATCAATGCCGCCAGAGTGAACAGTGCTTTGGCCATCTTTGACGAGGCATTGTGTAATGCATCGAATTCAACACTGGGAACGTATGATGATTTTTTGCGTAAGAGATTTGGCTTGCTGGCCATTAGCCAGTCAGGCAAGGCATCTGGTTACACGGAGCAGGATTTTATCAACGATCTCTTTCAGTCATACGTTGATGAAAACATGAAGGTATTGAATAATACCTATGATAAGGACGTAATTAACGCGACGGGTGTTTTCCCTTTGGGTAACAAGAATGTGTTGAAGGAAGCCATTTATGAGGCTTCAAAGTATTCCGTCCCTACAAAACTTGCCATGGACGGACTTTTTATCGAAGACCTTCTGAAAAAGCTTTGCTCGCCTTTGGATAAAGCCAGCAAATTTGTTAACTGCGCGGCAGACCTGGGTGAAGTGGTGGTTGATGCTGACAAATTGGCAGAAAAACTTCAGGAAGCTCAAGATGACGTTGACGACCTTTATGACAAGATCTCCGCTTACAACACGGCATATAACGACTTTATTGGAAATGCGTTTCCAGATAATAATTATAATTATAATGGCAATAGTGCCGTACATAAGTACAATACAGAAGTCGCTAAGCAGAAGAAAGCGGTTCAAGACGCACAGAATGCTTATAATACGGCCCAGACGGATTATAGCTCTAAGAATTCCTTGGTAGTATCTTTTGAAAACAATCACAGAGATTTAGTGAATGGTTACAATGCTTGTACGACTGACAAAGAAAGGGACGATTACAAAAAAGCACATAGTGACATCCAGGACTACATTGACTTAGTAAAGGCTCGGGATGATGCTGCATCAACTCGGGATGACAAAGAGACGGCGCTGAATAATGCGAAAGATGCTGCAGAAGCAGCTTTGTCTCCGTTAAGAACGGAAGTAAGTAATAAGCTTGATGCTTATAAGACGGCAGTGGATGACTTAAATAAAGCGGCTTCGACATCATTATCGTCTATTCAAGAAGCGCAACAGCTATTAAGTGATTTTGTTGCGGCGATGAATACAATGGCAAAAGATGCCGGCGATACGGTTGGCATGCTTGTAAAAGATAACATCGGCAAAAATGAAACTGATTTAAAGAAGGAGTTAGAGGACTTAAAGAAAGTAGAAAATCCGACGGCTGATCAGCAAGCGAGAATGACGGAGGTTCAAAACCAGCTCAACATCATAGCAGATGACAAAGCAGACGTTTCGAACTTAAACACTCTTGGAGATAAGTATGTTGACAATAAGTCGAACTACGAAAAAGAGTTGATAAAGTTTGCGAAGAATGATTACACCACGTATTATAATCCCGTGATAAGCGGTACGGCAACTCTGAGCACTGCTTTGGCTTCTTACGTGGTACCGGATGATCAGGTAACGGAGTGCAAGACTTCTTGCGCGGAAGTAACGGATTATTACGTTAGCGTTAAGCCGATTACCAATAATATTGCACGCAACGTCATTGTGGAGATTATGACTCACTTGGCAGAGGAAACGGCTAAATCTTCGGTTATCCAGACCATCAAGATGATTATCAAGTTCTTGATTGCCATTATAGAGATCTTGACAGGAATTAACGTTGAACTTATCAGTGTTGTTGTACCCTCGAAAATTCCAACGTGGGCGAACAGAAGCAAGTTAAATGATGCCGCGAACCCGTATGATGCGGAGGATAAAAAACTGTACGATGAGAACATGAAATTGTTGCAGACCTATGCAAGCAGTGATCTCTCGGAAGATTATACCACAAAATCCATTAGCTCGATTATAGAAGAAATTCAAGAACAAGCTGATAAAATCTCCAAGGCATTTGATGACATGGAGTGGTATAATTTCTTTATCAAGATCGGCGAGATTATCATAGCCATTGGGAAAATCGTTGTTTTGTTGGTTGAGCTTTTCAATACCTTCTTTGAGTGTCTGGCAGAAAGCTTCATTGACATGGTTAAGCAGAGGATCATGCTTACAGGTTATTGTGCATATAACCTGGCAAACAGAACAACTTATGACGGCGGAAAGGCTTTGACGGGATATTCCTATGACTTGCCATCCTTTGCAGACTTAGAGTTGTCTGGACTTACTGGCAAGCTTGAAACGTTCTCGGGCGCAGAATTCGAATACATCCTTTGTGGCTGGCCTGCTGAAGCCGTTAACGTAAGTCTTTGTTATGATATGGTACTCTGCCTGCGCATAATTAATAATGTTGGTTTTGTGTGTACCGATGAAGTTGTTCAGGGAATTGCCGATGCGGCAGGTTCCGTAACGTTTGGAATTGGTACGGTAGTAGTATTTGTTCTTTGGACGATAGCCGAATCACTGGTTGACATGGTAATTCTGATTGGAGGAAATTCCGTTCCGATCGTCAAGTTGCCGATTTTCCTGTCTCCCAACGGCATACCTGATTTGATAAGCAGGTTGACTAGCATAGCGTTGTCAACTGCAGCGAAGACAGAGATTAAGAGTACGTTTGGTGAGTTGTATTCGGACGATCCATCCAAACAGTTGAGTGCTGACCAGATAGATAAGATCGCAACACAGGCTCCGTCGAAGACCTCGGCAATGGGTTGGGTTACGTCCATATTCCAGATGGATTACACGCAACATTTGATGTTATTATCGGTGGTTTGTTGTACCAATAACATGATGTTGGAACGTCTGGAAGATATTATTCAGATGGAATCTCAATATCATGCATTAAAGAATGGTTATAACTTCAGCATTTTTGAAGCCTACACTTGGCTGAGAGTTTCCGGGCAATTTGAAACCAACGAGTTTGTGAGAATTTCCGGAATGAACGAAGATTACTCTTACAAGTATGGCGGAGATAACACCAAGTCGATTGTAGACCGGATCTTTAAGTCTGATGAGAGAATTATTTACAGAGGGTACTAATATGAAGAAGATGATGAGAAAAGAAGAAGGATTGCTATCTATTGAAGCATGTATATCGCTCACGCTCTTTATTTTCCTCATGCTGTTTTTCTATGGTTTCTTCGTAGTTTTCGAAGTGAGAAACGCCATGAGTCATGCGGTGCTTTCTACGGCTAACAGCATGGCAACGGACAAACCGGTGATTCGTGACGTTCTCAATGCCGATTCCATTGTGGAGCCGATATTTAACATAGTTTATGCGGTGGCTTACGACACTTCCACTGGTTTTTCTTCCAAGGACAAGTGGTATGAAGATAATGCGAAGGTAGCAGCAGAGGCAGCGAGCAGATTCAAGGCATACTTCGCCGGAGGAGATGACGACAAATACGAAAAAATACTGAAAAAGTACCATGTAGTGAACGGATCCGCGGGGTTGGATTTCAGTAAATCGAAAATTTCCGGAGGAAAACTTTACATAGTACTTGACTATGACATAGAATTCGAGTATAAAGTATTTGATCAGATATCATTATCTCTAGAACATTCGGCTTGCTCAAAAATGTGGGAATGAGGTTGACATGAAAGATTTTACTTACGAGAATCAGGGATCCAATACTTATTTAACGTATCACATTAAGGCAGAGGACGAGGTGGACAGCATGAGTTTGGGCATGCTGTCCAACAACAAAGTCTCTGGCTTCGCATCTGTTACGTTTACGCAGATGGACAGCGAAGAGTATTTGAAGTACAACATTACCTCCAAGGTTGCCGTAAAGCAGTTTTTCGAGGGAAAGGTAAATAAGAAGCAATTGATCTCCGTATTCCGGGGAATCGTGAATGCCTTTATTTCAGCTGAGGATTACATGATCGATCCGGATACCATCATATGCGATCTTGATTATTTGTTTGTAGATCTTTCTTCCTATGAAACGGTGGTGGTGTGTTTGCCCATCACAAATAAAGCCGAGAAAACGGATCTCGGACAGTTCTTTAAGACGGTTCTCTTTGGAACGCAGTTTGATCCAACGGAGAATTCCGGTTACGTTGCAAAAATTATCAGTTATTTAAATGCCAGCCCGGTATTGGTGGCTAGTGACTTTAAGAAGGTTTTGGATGAGATTGACGGCGTACCTTCGGCTTCAACAAGTGCAAAGCCTGCCCCTGCGCAGGAGCAAGCTTACAGGCCCGCGCAGCCGCAGACTCCGGTCCAGCCGGTCCAGGCTCCGGTTCAGCCCGTGCAGCCTCAGCAGCCCATTCAGGCAGCTCAGCCGGCAGTGGCTCCAGTTAGACCCGCCAATGCTCCCATGCAGCAACCGCTGCAGCCTCAGGCTCCGGTTCAGCCAATGCAGCCTCAGATGCAACAGCAGGTTCCCAGGGTTCCCGGCGGTAACGTTGCCGTTCCTGGCGGACGCGTTCCCAATGCGCCTGCACAGCAGCCCGCGGCTCCGGCACAGCCGATCCCGAAGCTTGACAAAAAAGATGAAATATCCATGTTCTATCTGTTGCAGCACTACAATAAAGAAAACGCTGCAAAATATAAGGCACAACAGGAAATCAAGAAGCAGATCAAGGCGGCTTCTTCGGGAGCACCCGCTTCCAAGTCGAAGAAGTCCCAGCCTGCACCTAAGAAGGGGGCACCGATGCCTGGCAACGTGGCAATTCCCGGGCAGGCACAGCCAATCACTCCGATGGGCGCGGGACCTGCCGGCGTTCCCGTTCCCGGAGCAGCGCCTGCAATGCCCATGAATAACGTGCCTCAAAACGCACGGCCGGTGGTACAACCTCAGCAACCCCAGCAGAGGCCCGTACAACCGCAGCCTGTTCAGCCGCAGCCAATTCAGCCTACCATACCGCCGATGCCGCAGGCAATGCCTCAAGGCGTTCCCGTGAACTTTGGCGAGACGACTGTTCTTGGTGGCGGAGCCATTGGTGAGACGACGGTTTTGGACATGACGCCGCCCGTAAAGATTGATAAGCCATATCTATTGCGTGTAAAGAACGGTGAGAAGATTTACGTTGACAAATCCATTTTCCGCATCGGAAAAGAGAAGAGCAGCGTAGATTACTTCATCGGGGATAACCCCGCAATCAGCCGTAATCACGCAAGCATTATTTGCAGGGAGGGTACGTACTACATAGCAGACTTGAATTCCACCAACCATACGTACGTAAATGGCGAGAAGCTTGCCGGAAACGTGGAAACGAAGTTGGAGCAAGGAGCAAAGGTCCGTCTCGCAAATGAGGAGTATGAATTTAGGTTAGTATAAATCAATGAGTCGTAAGGCAGATAAGTTTGTTTTGCGGGAAGGGAATCGGAATGCTGGAAGAAGTTATTAGTATATTGACAAGTGATCCATCCATTCGATTTTGTGCCATAGCATTAGGAGCAGTTATTGTTTTTGCGATTCTTAGAAGAATTGTAGGGGCAAAGAAGAAAGGCGCTATCTATTACGTGTTTTGTTTTGTGGAGTTGGCAGCCGCAGCAATATTTGTTTATTATTTTTATCCGATTGTTAAGGAATACGCACCAAGATTTATCAAACAAGTTTCCATACACTAAAAAATGCGTGGAGTTGTCTTATGAATTTTATAGTTACCGGTAATACAGACATTGGGTTGACGAAGTCAACCAATCAGGACAGTTTATCGATGAAAGTTATCAGCACACCGCAGGGACGAATGGTCCTTGCGGTGCTTTGTGATGGAATGGGAGGACTTGCGAAAGGAGAGGTAGCCAGTGCTTCCGTGATCCGTGCGTTTGATGATTGGGCAAGAACACGGCTTCCGATGCTTTGTAACGGGCCATTGGAAGAGAACTTGATCCGCGATGAGTGGAACGCGATCATCCAAAGTCAGAATAGAAGCATCCAGGCCTACGGGGCACAGCTTGGGATCAAACTCGGGACGACCGTGACTGCGATGCTGATCACGCAAACACGGTACTATATTCTGAACGTGGGTGATTCAAGGGCATATGAGCTCTATCAGGGCATCCGTCAGCTGACGAAGGATCAGACTGTTGTGGCGCGAGAAGTTGCCATGGGACTGATTACCGAAGAGCAGGCACATCGGGACGAGCGCAGAAGCATCTTGCTTCAGTGCGTTGGCGCGTCCGCGGAGGTGTATCCAGACATGTTTTACGGCGATACGAAGGTGAACGCCGTTTACATGCTGTGCTGTGACGGTTTCCGGCATGAGATCACACCAGACGAGATTTACCAGTATCTGCAACCCGACGTATTATTTGATGAGAATGGCATGAGCCAAAACTCGCAATATTTGATCGAAGTGAACAAGCAGCGCCATGAGAGAGATAACATCACTGTTGCGCTAGTTCGTACGTTCTAAGTAAGGAGGAGCAGTTATGCTCGAGATTGGCTCGCTTGTAGATGGAAAATATAAAATCTTAAATAAAGTGGGACAAGGCGGCATGAGCGTTGTTTATCTTGCCATGAATGAAAAGGCAAATAAACAATGGGCCATCAAGGAGGTCCGTAAGGACGGCGTCTTGGATTTCGAAGCCGTGAAGCAAGGTCTTGTGGCGGAAACGGACATTCTAAAGAAATTAAATCATCCCAATCTTCCCAGTATTATTGACGTTATTGACCAAGAGGATTCCTTTATCATCATCATGGATTACATCCAGGGAAACTCTCTTGCAAAGGCGCTAAACGAATATGGCGCGCTGCCGCAGGATAAGGTCATTGAATGGGCGAAGCAGCTCTGCGACGTGCTTGGTTACCTGCACAGCCGCAAGCCTCCCATTATTTACAGAGACATGAAGCCGGCGAACGTTATGTTAAAGCCTGATGGCAACATTACGTTGGTCGATTTTGGTACGGCTCGTGAATTCAAGGAGAAAAACCTTGCAGATACCACTTGTCTGGGTACCATTGGTTATGCTGCGCCGGAGCAGTTTGGCGGCATGGGGCAGACGGACGGCAGAACGGACATCTATTGCCTTGGTGCGACTCTGTATCATCTTGTGACAGGCATGAATCCGTGCGAGCCGCCTTATGAGATCAAGCCAATCCGTGAGATTAACCCGGCTCTTTCCGGCGGTCTCGAAAAGATTATTTTAAAGTGTACGCAGCGTGACCCGAATGACCGTTATCAGTCAGCCGAAGAGTTGATGTATGCTCTTGAGCATTATGACGAGATTGATGACCTTCACAGAAAAAAGCAAAAGAAGAAACTGGCAGGCTTTATTACGGCATTGGCTTTTTCAGTAATCTTTGCCATTACCGGCATCTGGGGCTATTTTTCCGCAGAGCAGAAGAAGAAAGACAATTACGATTACATCTTATTACACGCGGATAAGGTGGCGGATTATTTTGAGGCAATTGCCACGGATCCCACAAGGACGGAGGCCTTTCTCGGAAGTGATGATTACAAGGGATTGATTAATTTCTTGATCGGAGACGGAGAACTCACGGTGGAAGAAAACGGTTATTTCACAAAATTCAAGACTGGTGTCGATTACACGAATATCAGCGGATATTCTGTCACGGTCAATGCCATGGACGTGATGAAAAAAGAAAATCCTGCAGGATGTGAGCAGGTTTGCTATGAGATGGGAGAAGCCGTTCTGTTTTACTATAACGTAAACGTTGAGAAGGACAAATATGCAGCAGCGGCATACTGGTTCCAAAATGCAAAGGAGTCGTATCCCGTAGCGAAGATTTATTGTGACATCAATGACTGCATTCAAAAGATCAATGCCTACAAAAAGGCGGAGCAGTTCTCAAAGTTATCAGACGAGTATAAAAATCTTTGGGGGCAATTGAACAGACTGAACTCCGAAGCTGGCAATTTTGATGAGGACGTACAGGTTCGCGTGTGGAATGAGATTATTAAGATGATTAATAACAATGCCGCAGATTTTTGCAACGTAACGCCCAAGGAAGACGTTCTAAAAATGATCGACGACATCAAGCAGAACTGTTCCAAGATCACAAATACCTTTCTTCAAAACACGATAGAAGTCTTATTGAAGAATGTTGATAATACGATCACAAAGGTTAATTCAGTAAAAAAATAATCGACGGGAGGTGGCAACGTGACATACGATACTTATCGGCTAATCTTTTATGCGAGCATAGCACTAGCGATCTTTTGTCTCCTTCTTGCAATTGCTTTGTTTTTCCTTTTGAACATCCCGGCCGTGATCGGCGATCTCTCCGGAAGCACGGAACGTAAGGCGATCGCAAATATCCGGAACAGAAATGAAAGTGGCGGAAACGGATTTGGCGCGGGTATCCTTGAAATGGGGAACAGCAGCAATCTTTCGGGAAAAGTCCGGGATCTCAGCAAAGTGCGCGGAAATACGGACGGTATGGGATTTGTTGTCAACACCGCAAAGTTTAACACGAATACATTGGCGGCGGAGGCCAAGGAATCTTATGAGACAACGGTATTATCGCAGCAGAGCAATGAGACAACTGTATTATCACAGCAGAGCAATGAGACAACGGTGCTTGGCAATGGCGGAGCCTCACAGGAAACCACCGTTCTGAGTCCTTTTGATAATTCTGCCGCGGCTTCAGGAAACTATTACAGTACGGGCTTTGGTGAGACTGCCGTGTTGGATCAGGCTCTGATGCAGCCGCCCGCAAGTGCGCCGGAAACTTTCAGCCAGTTTGCTATTGAATATGAGATCACGTTTATTCACACGGATGAAGTGATCGCATAGACGCGCGGGGAAAAACAGAACATGAAACAGTACGAGAAAAAGTTTAAAACATATTTTGGCATCATTTTGGGAAGTTTTTTCTGTTCGGCGTTTTCCTTGTCATTTATTCCTGCGCTTAATCGTTTGGATGAACAATCGAACGCAACTTGGGGATACGTGATCGCACTTTTCTTTTGGATCGGATTGATTGTCGGATGCATCATGATTGGCGTGATGAATACCAAGATGAGAAGAGCGAGGGCAAAAGCATATTCCACGTGGAAAATGAAAAGACCTAAGCGCCCCGGGATGTTTATGTTTTCCAAAGAGCCGTTGCACTTGGCGATTTATTTTGTGATTGCTGCGGGATTCATTATTTCCATTGCGGACTTGATTCGTACCTTTGTTCCGACCCGAATCATGTTTCCCGTTATATCGATTACTTATTATGCAATTGTAATTCATGGCATTGTAGACGGAAAGAATTTTAGAATATATCAAAGAATCAAAGCTGAAGGATAAAGGAATGAACTTAGGCACAAAAAGGGAAAACAAAGGAAAGAATGTTACGTTTACGGACGTTTGTTTTTGGCTGGCTGGCTTTGGTTCTTTAATTTTTTGGTATGCGAATGGCATCAGCGGCAATGTTTTTTGGTGGCACGTAAAAGCAGGTGAATATATTTGCCAAAATGGAAAGATACCTACAACGGACATCTTTTCTTGGATGAGAAACCAAATGGTCATTCCATGGACGGCACACGAGTGGTTATCAGAAGTGATCCTGTATCTCTTATATCATTCTTTGGGAGAACACGGGATCTTTCTGTTTTTTTTCGTTCTTGCATTTATCTGTTACGCGTTAGTCTATGGTCAGATTCGCTCACACATCAAAAATAATTACGTTTTCAGCTGTATTTTTTTATTCCTTTTTACGGTAGTTGCCCCCATGTTTTTTTCGGGAGGCCGAAGGAGCAGCGCCCAAGCGGCTGTTTAATGATTATGACTATGGAGAGGCATTGATATTCCACGACGTTCCCGTATTTATCGATTCGCGGGCAGATTTGTTTTCCAAAGCAGGCATTTTGGCAGACGGATTCAGTTTGATCCATTTGCAAAACATAGGCGTTGATGATTCATCGGATGCTTTGAACGTAGAGGGACTGATCGGGAAATATCAATTCGATTATTTTATTGTGGATCAGACCACGCCGTTCTATGTATATTTGGAAGATCATTCGGAAAAATATAAGCTAATTTACAAAGATGAATATGCAGCATTTTTCTGTAAAAATGAAGACAATTAAGAGGTTTGCATGCAAAAAGTGAGAGTAGTACGCAGAATCATACCATATTTTATAATTGTGGCTTTGGGGTTCGTTACGATTGCCTTTCCCATCGGAAGCGGTGATGAGTTTTGGAACTATAGCTTTGCACGCAATTTAGCGAAAGGAATGTTACCCTACAGAGATTTTAACATTGTACAGACGCCTTTGGCTGCCTATTTTCCGGCACTCTTGATGAAATTGTTTGGAACGCGATTTATCATTCTCAGAGTAGCAGGCAGTATTTTGTTTGCAGCGATCTTTTGTTGTTTATTTCACGTATGTGAAATGATTAAAAGCGATCCGCTCAATTCTTTTCTTCACACCATTTTGGGCATGACTTTGACTTTTTGGATATATCTGTATAACTATAATCATTTGATGCTTCTGATTCTGCTTCTGATTTACACCCTCACGCTAAAAGAAAAAAAGACGTGGGAGCACGTGGCAATTGGATTACTTTCCGGCATTGCCATTTTGGTTAAGCAGAATACGGGTTTGGCTGTTATGGTTGTGAATTTTATCATTTGTTTGATTCGGTTTGTGAGAAAACAGGATCGTAAAACTTACTTTATTCGTTCCATGGTTAGCATTATCCCGGGTACTTTGTTTTTTATTTATTTGGTTATTTCAGGGACTTTAGGTGATTTTTGGGATTATGCAGTCTATGGCGTGACTACTTTTAAGCATCAATACTCGTTAATTGATTTGTTGCGACGTAACGTTTTAGTAGGCGGATTCGCATTGGTTTTCTTTGGATGCGTAATTTGCGTGGTAATAAAGTGCTGGAAAGATCACGAAAATGAGAAGGCAAGAGAATTGTTATTATATGCACTTGCCGGGTTTTCGGTCGTTTATCCATTATGTGACGGAGCACACATAGTTGCCGCACTGATTCCCATGATACCGCTTTTCTACTTCTATGAAGGAAAAGGTTTAAGAGGGTATGTTAAGACGGCAGTAGCCACCGTCATTATCAGTTCTTGCTTTTTTTCCATTTTTTTAAAAACGCCATTAGGAGCTGACGTACAGCCATGTACCCTTCATAATTTTGAAGGATTATATATTTATCCGAAATATGAAGAGATCATGAAACGCAGTATTGCTTACGTGACGGAGAAAGAACGGGAAGGTCACGTGATTCGAATGGCGGATGAGCTGGCCATTGTCGTGGACATACCCCGTGACCGGTACTTAAAGAATTGGGACATGTTGTTAGTTGGAAACATTGGACGAAATGGAGTGGAAGATCTGCTTGACGAAGAGGGAAACCTCTGGTATATGGTGCGACAGGACGAAACGGAGCTTGGTGAACAAAATTATTTTGAACTGATTCATTATATCAAGGCAAATTACCGAAAAGTAGATGAGGTGATGGAATTTGAGGTTTACGAAAAAACAAATTGAAATCGAAACTTGGATTTTGAATGGAATCGTTCTGCTTGCCGCCATGGGAATCCTGATCTTTTGCTTTTCCCAGGGGATTGGCGGAAATGATTTTTGGTGGCACGTAAAGGCCGGAGAGTTTATTTGCAAAAATCACGTGGTACCGACGGAGGACATTTTTTCCTGGGTGCGTTTCGAGACGGAGATCCCCTGGGTTGCGCATGAATGGATGTCGGAAGTGATCTTGTATCTGATTTTGAATTTCTTTGGCGAAGTTGGGCTCTTTTGGATTTCCTTGGGAGCAGCGGGACTGATGCTGTTTCTCTTATGGAAACAGGCAAAGCCCTATTTGCTTGGGAGCGTTGCGATCAGTCTGGCTTACTTTTGCTTTTTCTCCATCGTGGCAGTCGGATATTTCTATGGCAGACCCCATATATTTAGTTTCTTTCTGCTCTTTTTCGAATTAAAGTTTTTGTACTCCTTTTATGAGAAGGACGGCGGAAAATCCATATGGTTTGTTCCGCTGATCGCCGTTTTGTGGAGTAATCTGCATGGCGGATCCTCCAATCTTACTTATCTGATCTGCATCATGTTTTTGCTAGCGGGAATGGTTCCTCTCTCTTTTGGCAGATTGGAAAGTAAACGCCTTGGTAAGAAATCGTTGAAGACGCTTGGGGCCGTGACGGTTTGTACCATGGGCGGCATTTTTGTGAATCCCATCGGCGTGCAGGTGTTCCTTTTCCCGTATATTAACATTGGGGACAAGCTTAGCATGATTTACGTCACGGAATGGCATGCGCCCGACGTAAAAGACGTCAGCCAGCTTCTTTTGTACTTTTTCCCCATCATCCTGATCAGCATGGGACTGCTCATAGGCAAACAAAAAATACGTACGATTGACTTACTGCTAATGCTATTTTACGTATATCTGTTTATGAGGAGCGTCCGCTTTATTCTTCCCTGGTTTATCGTGGCAGATTTTTACGCATTCCGGTATTTTCCGGAGTGGAAGGTGGCAAAGATCAAGACGAAGTCGGAAAAGATCGCCGCTGCCGCCTTTTTGGGCATCCTGGGTGTCTTTTGCCTGGTGGGGCTGGTTAAAACGGCAAAGACTTTACAAGGCGGAAGCTTTGTGAAGCAGGTTATGACCGAGGAGGCGATTGAGGTCATCCGAAAAGACAATCCGCAGAGATTATATAATGATTATAATTTTGGAGAGGCCCTGATCCATGCGGAGATACCGGTTTTCTTTGATTCCAGGGCGGACATGTATGCCAAGACGGATATCTTTGCAGATGGATTAAGCCTTTGCACGTTAAACGGAATCACAAAAGAAGGGGAAAGCGTGACGCTTAACGTCGGAGAATTGATCGATAAGTATGATTTCGATTCTTTTGTCATCCTAAAGGCGCGGCCGCTTTACGTCTACCTGACCAGTCATCCCGAACGGTATGAACTCGCATATGAGGATGAGGAATTGGGATATTTTAGAAGGCTGGAATAGTTTTTTTCGTGGAGAGACAACCTTATGAAATGGGGGAAACGTAAAATTATACGTATTCCCCTATTCTATGCACAAATGAGTGAATAAATATGCACAAATGCAAGAATATTTCGCATAAACAATAAAAAGTACTGGACTTTTATGCAAAAAGTGTTATAGTATTCTCTAGGCGCCGTTTCGGAAGCCTTACTTTTGTATTTTAAAAATGAGGTAAAAATGAAAAAGTACGAGATTCAGACAATGACAATTGATCACTACGAAGGGCTGCATGCGCTGTGGATGACAATTCACGGCTTTGGCATCCGCAGCATAGATGACTCGCGAGTGGGCGTAGAGAGGTTCTTAAAAAGAAATCCTTCCACAAGCGTCGTGGCAGTGGCGGAGGACGGTTCCATCGTGGGCGGCATCCTTTGCGGACATGACGGAAGACGCGGATGCCTGTATCATGTTTGCGTGCGCGAGGATTATCGCCGGATGGGCATTGGCAAGGCCATGGTGGTGTATTGCATGAATGCCTTGAAGGCAGAGCAGATCAACAAGGTCAGCCTGATCGCCTTCACGAAGAATGACGTGGGAAATGCCTTTTGGAATTGCATTGGCTGGACGAAGCGTCTAGACCTGAACTACTATGACTTCACCTTGAATGAGGCAAACATTACCGCATTCAACAAATAGACACTTGAGGATTTCTTTCGATCCACCTTTTGACGGGAGTTTTTTATGAACTTTTCCAAGTACTTAATGGATGATTTCCAAAAAGACGTAAATAAGACCATGGCGATGGTATGCAGGATCGCATCCCTGTTGATGATCCTGGTGATCGCGCTGAATGCATTGGGCGTATTTGTCCTGGATTCCCGCGCGTATCCGTCACTGATCGCGTGCGTTGTCGTTATGCTGTTTCCGACGCTGTATTACGAAATACTGCATCTGGACAGCCCGGGCATGCACTACATTTTTTTGACCGTAACGGTTTTGCTCTCCGGCATTTTGTACGTCATGTTTTCCTATCACGTCGTGATCATGCTGGTATTCCCTATGGTAATGGCATGTCTGTACTGTGACAAGCGGGACGTGATCTACACGGAAGCGATTTCCGTTCCCGTTATTATCATTGCGCACCTTGCGGCGTATTACGTAAAGTATTTGGCGGATGATCCGCTGCAGACGCTGTACCGCGTTGTGTTTTACGGCATGATCCCCCGGCTGATCGAATTTGTCAGCATTGCCGTTTTGTGCTATGGGATCACGGAGAGGATCCAGAAGCTGATCAAGAGCCTGGTAAAGAAGAACAATGAGCTGGTATCCAATGAGCAGATGCTGATCGAGTCCCTGACGAAGGTCATCGAGCTGCAGTCCCAAGAGACGGGCGGACACGTCCGAAGAGTGTCTGAGTACACGAAGATTCTTTGCACGGCATGGGGCATGAGCCCTGAAATGGTCTGGATGGTATCCACGGCAGCCATGATGCATGACGTGGGTAAGCTGTACGTTCCGGCAGAGGTGACGGAGAAGCCTGCAAGGCTGACGGACGATGAATATGAGATCATGAAGCGCCACGTTTACTATGGCGAGAAGATGTTTGAGAATTCTACCGGAGAGCTGATGGAGATCGCAAAGATCATTGCCCTGCAGCACCATGAGCGCTATGACGGCAAGGGATACCTTGGCATCAAGGGCGAGGAGATCGATTTTAACGCGCGCTGCGTGGCCATTGCGGACGTGTTTGACGCGCTTGTGTCCTCGAGATCTTACAAGAGGGCGTGGACGCCGGAGGAAGCGAAGCGCCAGATCATTTCCCAGAAGGGAAGACAGTTTGATCCGGAATTGGTGGACATTTTTGTGGCCCATTATGACGAATTCCTGGAAGTATTCAAGAAGTATCCTGACGCACAAGAGGAGCTGGTCATGACGGCTCAGCATTGGAGACGAAGACGGGAGCATTAAGGGGGATACGGATTTCCCTTAATGCGTTTGACGTAGTGAAGTGGATGGGCAGTAATTAGAAGGCAGGAGGATGAGAAAATGAGTATCAAGGAAATTGAAGGCGGCATTACGGCTGCAATAGGATTTGAGGCAGCAGGCGTCATGGCCGGCGTAAAATATAAGAACAGAAAAGACATGGCACTGGTGTATTCCACGGCTCCCTGCAAGGTGGCGGGAACCTTTACCAGCAACGTGGTGAAGGCTGCTCCCGTGCTCTGGGACAAAAAGCTTGTGGAGACGGCGCCTTTTGTACAGGCAGTCGTAGTTAATTCCGGAATTGCAAACGCATGTACCGGCAAGCAGGGCATGGATGCCTGCGAGGCGGAGGCAAGGCATGCGGGAAAGCTCCTTGGCATTCCTGAGACGGCAGTTCTGATCGGTTCCACCGGCGTTATTGGCATGCAGATGCCCGTGGACCGTTTGGAGGCCGGCATTGACAAGCTGGTGGCAGCAAAGGCCGGCACCCTCGAGGCAGGACTTGAGGCAGCAAAGGCCATTATGACCACGGATACCGTACACAAGCAGATCGCAGTGGAGTTTGAGGTTGGCGGAAAGAAGGCCGTGATGGGCGCAATGTGCAAGGGATCCGGCATGATCCATCCCAACATGTGCACGATGCTTGGCTACGTATCCACGGACGTAAATATCTCCAAGGCGCTGCTGCAGAAGGCCGTGAGCGCTGCCGTGGTGGATTCCTTCAACATGATCAGCGTGGACGGAGACACTTCCACGAATGACACGCTGCTTGTTCTGGCAAACGGTCTTGCAGGCAATGAGGAGATCACTTCGGAGGGCGCGGATTACGATGCTTTCTGCGAGGCTCTGAATTACGTGACGAAGTACCTGGCAAGAAAGATGGCAGGCGACGGCGAAGGCGCAACCTGTCTGTTCGAGACGAAGGTCGTAAACGCTGACACAAAGCAGAACGCAAGAATCCTTGCGAAATCCGTGATCTGTTCGTCCCTTAGCAAGGCAGCGATCTTTGGACATGACTGTAATTTTGGACGTTTCCTTTGCGCGCTTGGATACAGCGGCGTGCAGTTTGATCCCGACAAGGTGGATCTGTTCTTTGAAGGCAATGGCAAGCGCATTCAGGTCTTTGGAGACGGCGCTCCCAAGAGCTATAGCGAGGAGGAGGCCACGGAGCTTCTTTCCGCACCGGAGGTTACGGTGTACGTGGACATGCATGCGGGCGATGCGGAGGCCACCGCATGGGGATGTGACCTGAGCTACGATTACGT
Organism: uncultured Lachnospiraceae bacterium; assembly: GCA_946414885.1. Lineage (GTDB taxonomy): Bacteria > Bacillota > Clostridia > Lachnospirales > Lachnospiraceae > Acetatifactor. The sequence goes on along the minus strand of CAMKQH010000031.1, from coordinate 12,789 downwards.
GAAGATTAACGCGGACTACCGCAGCTAATAACTCGGGGTGAGGCTTGGAATGTCTTCTCAGGCACGCTCGCGCCTGGAGCGAGCCTCCGGCTCGTCCTTGCTTCGCGTCGGATCGCAGACAAAGTCTGCGACGGACGTGCAGCGTAGCAGTACTAAGGCGCCAAAGTACGTCGCCTAAGTACTGACGCTTGGCACACATGCCTGAGGAAGACAATTCCAAGCCTTCCCCTCGAGGTAGTGGGTGTTGCGATAATCTTGAAAGAGTATGAAATGAGAAAGAGGTAGTGACATGGAAAAGGACATGGAGCAGGTAATGCAGAAGGCGGAGGTGTTGATCGAGGCGCTGCCGTACATTCAGAAGTTTAACAGAAAGATCATTGTGGTAAAATACGGCGGAAGCGCCATGAGCAATGAGGAATTGCAGAAGAACGTGATCAAGGACGTAACGCTCCTTAAGCTTGTTGGATTTAAGCCCATCATCGTGCACGGCGGCGGCAAGGAGATCAGCAGATGGGTTGGCAAGGTCGGCAAGGAGGCAAAGTTTGTGAACGGCCTTCGCGTGACTGACGCAGAGACCATGGAGATTGCCGAGATGGTGCTGGGCAAGGTGAACAAGCAGCTTGTGACCATGGTGCAGGAGCTTGGCGTAAAGGCAGTCGGCATCAGCGGCAAGGACGGCGGCCTGCTTCAGGTAGAAAAGAAATATTCTGACGGTCAGGACATCGGCTTTGTAGGTGACATTACGAAGGTGGATCCCAAGGTGCTCTATGACATGCTTGAGAAGGATTTCCTTCCCATTGTGGCACCCATTGGTCTTGACGATCAGTTCCAGACCTACAACATCAACGCAGATGACGCAGCCTGCGCGATCGCAAAGGCAGTTGGCGCGGATAAGCTGGTGTTCCTGACGGACGTTGAGGGTCTGTACCGTGACTTTAACGATAAGTCCTCCTTCATCGGCAGACTTACCGCCACGGAGGCAGATGAGCTCATTAACGGCGGTTACATTGGCGGCGGCATGCTTCCCAAGCTTGCAAACTGCACCTCCGCCATCAAGAACGGCGTTAACCGCGTGCACATTCTTGACGGAAGAATCCCGCACTGCCTGCTCCTTGAGATCTTTACGAGAAAGGGCGTCGGCACGGCGATCATCTCGGACGACGAGAACGTGGAACCCTAATCTGGCCAGGAAATCTGGCAGAATGATTTGTCTTAGGAGGAAAAATACGTGAGTATCAAGATATTTATTGACGGCAGGGAAGGAACGACGGGACTTCGTATCAACGAGCGCATGGCCGTCAGGGATGACATGGAATTACTTTCGATCGATCCGGAGCTGCGAAAGGATCCTGAGGAGAGAAGAAAACTGATCAATTCCGCGGATGTTGCCTTTCTTTGTCTGCCTGACGCGGCAGCCATCGAGGCAGTGAGCCTGATCGACCCGGACAATGATCATGTTTGCGTCATTGATACTTCCACGGCACACAGAACCAATCCGGAGTGGGCTTACGGCTTCCCGGAGCTTGGAAAAGAGTTTCGTGACAAGATCAAAAACAGCAAGAGAATTGCCGTTCCCGGATGCTATGCCTCAGGCTTCATGATGATGGTATATCCTCTCGTGAAAATGGGAATCATGGGAACGGATTATCCCGTTTGCGTTACGGCACTTTCCGGCTACAGCGGAGCGGGAAAGAAGGCGATCGCGGTATATGAATCCGCAGACAAAACGGAGGATCTGTTTGCACCCAGGGAGTATGCGCTTAGTCAGCAGCATAAGCACCTGAAGGAAATGAAACTGATCTCCGGCCTTGACAGGGAGCCTTTGTTTACGCCCGTCGTGGATGACTATTACAGCGGAATGATCGTTTCGCTTCCCATTTACGCGCATCTCTTGAAGGAGAAGGTAACGCCTGAGGAGCTGCAGAAGAGATTTGCAGCCTACTATGACGGCGAGCCGTTCATCAAGGTGATGCCCTTTGGCAGCGAGGCAGAGGGAAATGGTTTCTTCGCGGCAAATGCCATGTCGGGTAAGGACGACGCGCGGATCTACGTGACCGGAAATGAGGACAGACTTCTTGTCAGCGCGGTGTTTGACAACCTTGGAAAAGGTGCTTCCGGTGCTGCCATGCAGTGCCTGAACGTAAAGCTTGGCTGCGACGAGAAGAAGGGACTTGTTCTTTCCTAACGTAACGGACGGGTAGCCATTGGAATGGCGTTTTTTGAGTGAGAGGAGAAGTGGCATATGGACATGAAAGCATACATTGATGAGGCGGAGAGCGCCCTCCTGCATACTTATAATCGTTTTCAGATCGTTCTCGACAAGGGCGAGGGCGTGCATCTCTATGACATTAACGGTAAGGAATATTTGGACTTTGTGGCAGGTATTGCCGTGTTTGCGCTGGGCTATGGAAACAAAGCATATAACGATGCCTTGAAGAATCAGATCGACAAGCTGATCCACACATCCAATTACTATTACAACGTGCCTGCCATCGAGGCGGCAAAGAAGCTGAAGGCAGCTTCCGGCATGGACCGTGTGTTCTTCACCAACTCCGGTGCCGAAGCCATCGAGGGCGCCATCAAAACGGCGCGTAAGTACGCTTTCTTAAAGGACGGAAGAACGGATCATCAGATCATCGCGTTAGAGCATTCCTTCCACGGACGTACCATGGGTGCGCTCTCCGTGACGGGCAACCGCCATTATCGCGATGCCTTTGAGCCCATGATCGGCAACATCCGCTTTGCGCAGATGAACGACCTGCAGAGCGTATTGGATCAGGTAAATGACAAGACCTGCGCAATTTTGTTGGAGACCGTGCAGGGTGAAGGCGGACTTACGCCCGCGACGAAGGAATTTCTTGAGGGAATCCGCAAGATCTGCGACGAGAAGGACATTCTTATGATGCTGGACGAGATCCAGTGCGGCATGGGCCGCACGGGAACCATGTTTGCATGGCAGCGCTACGGCATCAAGCCCGACGTTATGACCAGCGCGAAGGCATTATCCTGCGGCGTTCCCATGGGTGCCTTCATGATGACGGAGAAGGTTGGCCAGAACTCCCTCGTGGCAGGCGATCACGGCACAACCTACGGCGGCAACCCGCTGGCATGTGCGGCAACCGTTGCCGTATTCGAGCAATATGAAAAGCTTGGCGTCTTGGACAACGTAAACCGCGTGGCACCTTATCTTGAGAAGAAGCTCATGGAGGTTATGAGCCGTCACTCCTGCATCAAGGAGCATCGCGGCGTGGGACTGATGCAGGGACTTTTGTTCGAACAGCCCGTTGGCCCCATCATCAATCGCGCCATCGAGAAGGGACTGCTTCTCATTAACGCAGGTCCCAACATTATCCGCTTTGTGCCTGCTCTCGTGATCACGGAGAAGGACGTGGATCAAATGATCGAAATTTTGGAAGAATGTATTGAGGAGTAATGCATGCATAGTCAAAGAAGATTGATTTCCGTTCTTCTGACAGTCATCATGGTGGCTTTGATCATCTATGGAAGCAACGGGAAGCTCACGGTGAAGGAGCCAGAGAATCCGGAGGAGGAGACGACTTGGACCAGCCAGAAGGAAACCATTTACGTCTGGTATTCGGATCCGGATCTGGAGAGCTACGTGAGCAGTGCCGCCGTCAGCTTCGGCGAGACAGAGGGCGTTCGCGTGATTCCCGTGTTAAAGACGACTTCCACGTTGCTTCAGGACGTATACGAGGCGACGATGGATCCGGAACAGAAAACTCCGGATGCCTACGTCATCAACAATGACGAGTTGGAACAGGCGTATCTCTCCGGACTTGCGACGGAGATCCAGAATAAGTCCGGAATGATAAATGAAGCATGGTACCCGCTTACGGCTTTGTCTGCCGTAACCTATCACATGAAAATGGTGGCCTATCCGTTCTATTATGAGACGAGCATTCTCGTCTATAACAAGGACTACATCGAAATGTGGCTGAGGCAGCAGGCGGACCGCGCTGCACTTGCGGCGGAGGGTTACGAGGAAGAAAACGAGGGCGGCGGCTGGTCGGAGAACTGCGTCGGCGAGGACGGCGTTCCCCTGACGGTGGAAGGTCTGCTGAAGTTCGCAGACACCTTCGACGCGCCTGAGGGCGTGGACGGCGTCATGAAATGGGACGTGTCGGACATTTTTTATAACTATTGGATCGTAGGAAATTATCTGATCGTCGGCGGCGAATGCGGGGACGACAATCTGAACGTTGACATTTACAACAATGAGACCGTGGATTGCCTGAAAACATATCAGGAACTGAGCCAGTTCTTCTTTATTGAGCCGGAGAACTCGGACAGCGAGACCGTGTTGCAGGATTTCATGGAGGGAAGGCTGGTTTTCACCATCGGCACGACGGACGTGGTGAAAAAGCTTGAGCAAGCCAAGCAGGAAGGGATTTTTGTCTATGACTACGGCGTGGCGAAGCTCCCTGACGTCAGTGACACGCTTAAGAGCAGAACTCTTTCCGTGACGAACGCGCTTGCGATCAATGGCTTTTCCGAGCATAAGGATTTGGCAAACCGCTTCGCGGAGTATTTGACGAGATCCAATACGCCGGACTTTTACTCGAAATCAGGCAAGATGGCAACGGCCCTGCAGGCATGCAGGGGAGACGAGCTCCTTACCACTTTCATGGAGCAATACGCTGCAAGCATTTCCCTGCCGAAGATGATGGAGATTGGTAATCTTTGGCTTCAGTTGGAAGCGCTGTTTGCAAAGGTTTGGGACGGCGAGGAGATCCTGCCGCTTTTGCAGGAGCTGGAAGCTCAGATCTCAACGCAGATTGGCGAAGAATAATGGCATAAAATAAACCGGACGGGACATACTGATCCTTAAAAGGAGGTACGTCATGGCCGGTTTTTTTATTGCAATTTTGTCAGGTGCCCTGATGAGCATACAGGGCGTTTTCAACACGCAGGTGACCAAGGCTTCCGGCATCTGGTCTGCCAGTGCGTTTGTGCAGCTGACGGCTTTTGTGGTCTGTCTGGGCGCCTGGTTTGGAATGGAGCGGAAAAGCTTTTTACGAGTATTTTCCGTGGAACCAAAGTATATGCTCCTGGGAGGCGTGATCGGCGCGCTGATCACGTACACCGTCATTAAGAGCATGGATTCCCTTGGGCCGGCAAAGGCAGTGCTGCTGATCGTGGTTTCGCAGCTGACCGTGGCCTATGGCATGGAATTGTTCGGGATCTTTGGGGTGGAGCGCCAGCCCTTTGAATGGCGGAAGGCTCTCGGCATGGGGATCGCCATTCTGGGGATCATCACGTTTCATTGGAAATAGGTCTTGTAAAGGGCTTCGTTTTCGCTTACAATAATTTTATCGACAAAGAATCATCCCATGAATTAAGCGGCGTTTGGAAGGCACGGACGGGAATGGGTTAATTTATGGGAAAATGGAATATGATCAAGAAATGCAAGAGACAGCGGGACGCGCTTTGGCTTACGAAAAAAAGCGCAGTCGTGCTGCTTGCGTGCGTGCTTTTTGCATGGATGGCGGCCGGTTGCCAGCCGGATCAGGCTTTGACCCTGCAGTTTGACGGATCTGGTCAAGTGACGGGAGCGGAGGGAGATACGGAAGGGGAACGGCAGGAAAACGGAAACGAGGGAAGCGATGGGATGACGAGAGACGGGGAAGGCGGAGAGACGCCTTTGCAGGTTCTGACCGTTCACGTCTGCGGCGCCGTAAGAGATCCAGGCGTTAAGACGCTTCCTGCAGGCAGCAGGGCGGCAGACGCTTTGGAGATGGCCGGAGGCTTTACGGAGGCGGCGGATCAGTCCTACGTGAACCTGGCGGCCTTTGTGGAGGACGGGCAGCAGCTCTACTTTCCGGAAAAGGGAGAGAAGCTTCGCGAAAGCACGGAAGAGGGTGGCCCGGTGGATCTCAATTCGGCGGACGAGACGGCGCTGCAAACGATCCCGGGGATCGGCGAGAGCCGTGCCAAAGCGATCCTTAAATACCGTAAGGAGCACGGAAGTTTTTCAAAAGTAGAAGAATTATTGCAAGTCCCGGGGATAGGGGATGCACTCTATCAGCAAATTCAGGACTTGGTCACGGTTTCGAAGTAAATCAGACAAAAGCAGGGAAGGATGAGGAGAAAGAGATGGCAGACAGAAGGGTATTGGTGGTAGATGACGAGAAACTGATCGTAAAGGGGATTAAATTCAGCTTAGAGCAGGACGGAATGACGGTGGACTGCGCGTATGACGGGGAGGAAGCGTTGAACCTGGCGCGGGAAAACCAGTATGACATTATTCTGCTGGACGTGATGCTGCCGAAGGTGGGTGGCTTTGAAGTGTGCCAGCAGATCCGCGAGTTTTCGGACGTGCCGGTGATCATGCTGACGGCGCGCGGCGAGGACATGGACAAGATCCTTGGACTGGAATACGGTGCGGACGATTACATCACCAAGCCCTTTAATATTCTGGAGGTAAAGGCGAGGATCAAGGCGATCATGCGCCGCATGGACGGTCGTAACGTGGAAGCAAACATAAGCCGCGTTCTGGAAGGCGGCGACGTGCGTCTGGACTGCGAAGGCCGCCGCGCTTACGTGGCAGGGCAGGAGATCGGGCTTACGGCGAAGGAGTTTGAGGTGCTGGAGCTCTTGATGCTGAATCCTGGAAAGGTGTATGACAGGGAGAATCTGTTGAAGCTCATCTGGGGGGCTGATTATCCCGGTGACGTCAGAACCGTGGACGTCCACGTGAGAAGACTCCGCGAGAAGATTGAACCGAATCCCAGTGAGCCTCATTACGTAAGGACAAAATGGGGCGTTGGATATTATTTTCAAGCATGATTAGAGTGGTTGTTGGGAGCGAGGAAGGATCGTGAAGTTGCCGGATAACGTAAAGGAAAACTTAAAACAGTTTGTTATGCTGCGCAGCTTCCGAGCGAGGATCTGCCTTCTGACTCTCGTGGTCGGCATTGTGGCCAGCGCACTGATGCGGCACGCCATCATGGAGACCTACAAGCACCGCGCGGTACAGCAGAGAACGGAGACGGTGCAAAACCAGTTGCTTATTGTTGCAAAGCATCTGATCAGTAACAATTATTTTGCGACGTATCGCCTGCAGGAGCCTGGAATGATCGCGTCCCGTCAGGGAATCAACGCGGAGCTCGAGACCATATCCAATCTGTATGGCGGGCGCGTTATGGTCATTGGCAAGAGCTGTAAGGTGCTCAGGGATACGTATGGCATTAGTGAGGGCAAGACGATCATTTCCGAGGAAGTGATCAAGTGCTTTCGCGGGGAGAACGTGTCGCATTATGACGCGGAGCATGGCTACATAGAGATGACCATTCCCATTGCCTCCACGGGCACGGACGGAAAGTCCAGCATCGTCGGCGTAATGCTGACCAGCGTGTCTGACGAGACGATCGTTGAGATGATCGATCAGATGAACCAAAATGCATTGACACTGGAGATATTGATGATCATGGGAATCGTCATCATCTCCGTCATGCTTTCCGGCGTCTTAACGAAACCCTTCGGTAAGGTTACGGCAGAGATCCGAAAGGTAAAGGAGGGCACCAGCGAGAAGGCCATCTCCGTGCCGGATTACGTGGAGACGGTACATATCATTGACGCCTTTAATGATCTGCTGGGCCGAATGAACGCCTTGAATGATTCGCGGCAGGAATTTGTGGCGAACGTGTCCCATGAGCTTCGAACGCCCATGGCGTCCCTGAAGGTGCTGGCGGATTCGCTGCTTACCCAGCCGGACGTGCCGGCGGAGCTTTACCGGGAATTTATGACGGACATGGTCTCGGAGATTGACAGGGAGAACAGTATCATCACGGATCTCCTGACGCTGGTAAAGCTGGACAAGACTACGCAGGATCTGAACATTGTGGCATTGAACGTCAATGATCTGGCGGAGCTCACGCTAAAGCGTCTCCGTCCCATTGCGCGCAAGAAGGACGTGGAGATCATCTTCGAGAGCATGCGTCCCGTGATCGCCGAGGTGGATGAGGTGAAGATGACGCTGATCATGACGAACCTGATGGAAAATGCCATTAAATATAATCATGAACATGGCCAAGTGAGGGTTGTGCTGGACGCAGATCACCAGTATTTTACGCTGCAGGTGAGTGATACCGGCGTGGGCATTCCGGAGGAGGATCTGCCACACGTTTACGAGAGATTTTACCGCGCGGACAAATCCCACTCCCGCGAAATGGGCGGAACGGGACTTGGACTCGCGATCACAAAGAGCGCCGTGCTGATGCACAGGGGGTCCATCACCGTATCCAGCAAGCTCGGAGAGGGCACTACCTTTACGGTTAAGATCCCGCTGAACCACGTGACGGGAAAGGGACGGAACGGAAATTGAGCAAGACTAGATAACGCCGGAGCGGATGTTGAACCAGACTTGGCAAGGCCAGATCGGAAGATGGGCCAGACATGACAAGACCGGAGCGGAAGCCGAGTCGGATATGGCAAGACCGGAGCGGAAATTGAGCCAGACATGGCAAGACCGGAGCGGAAGCCGAGCCGGATATGGCAAGACCGGAGCGGAAGCCGAGCCGGATTTGGTAATGTCGGCTCCGGAGGAGGAACGGATGAAACTTTGGAGGAATGGAAATATGCGAAGAAGGCTTTGGGCCCTGCTGTTTTTGGCAGGTTTTCTTTGCATGCTTTCTTCCTGCGAGGAAACCAAGCATTCGGATGGAGGGAAGGTACAGGTCTACTATCTTTCGAATTCCGAGACGAAGGTGGAGGTTCATGAATATGACAGGCCAACGGGAGCCACGGAGGAGCAGATTAATCTTTTGATGTCCTATTTGTCTGCCATTCCGGAGAAGCCGGCATACAAGTCGCCTTTGGCCATGGGTTTTAGCGTTTTAAACATCGATTATTCGGAAGGAAGCTTTGTGCTGAACGTGGACGACAAATACATGGATCTCAGCCCGACGACGGAGGTGCTGGTGCGGGCGGCCATCGTTCGCACGCTTGTGCAGGCGGACGGCGTGAAGCGCGTGCAGATACAGGTGAACGGTTCACCGCTGGTGGATGCGGCGGGAGATCCCGTGGGCTGGATGACGGCGGACCAGTTCATCCATAACGACGGAAGCGAGATCAACTCCTATGAGCAGATCCGCGTGAAGCTTTATTTTGCGAATGAAGAGGGAAACAAGCTGATCGCGGCTTACCGCGAGAAGTTCTATTCCACCAACACGCCCTTGGAGCGATTTGTGGTGGATGAGATTCTGGCCGGCCCCAGCGGAAAGATCGCAGGGCTTTATCCCACCGTCAATCCTGACGTCAAGATTCTCAGCGTTATGACGAAGGATGGCATTTGTTACCTGAATTTCGATTCCGCTTTCTTGGAGGCCGTGGGCAACGTTACCCTGGAGGTGGAGATTTATTCTCTCGTCAATACCCTCACGGAGCTGCAGAGCGTGAACCGCGTGCAGATCCTGGTCAACGGAGAGGTTCCCGACGTCTTCGGAAGCGCCGTATTTGACCGCAATCTCGACTTCGTCACAACCCTGGAATAACGTGACGCGGGGACATGTCTACTGACACAGACCGTAATGGTTTGCAGAACTCGGGGCCGAGGCTTGGAAGTGTCCCCTAGGCACGCTCGCGCTATGAGTGCAGCGTATCGGTACTAGGGGGCTAGACGTCAAAATCGTCATGCTCGACGCTTTTGACGTCTAACATCCCCTAAGTACCGACGCTTGGCACACATGCCTAAGAGACACTATCCAAGCCATCCCCTCGAGTTGATTGAAACGTGTAGTTTGCTAATTTGTGTCAGTAGACATATCCCCGTGACATGTAATTATGTAAGAAAGGAGAACATAGAATGAAAAGACCCTTGTTTTGGGTCTGTATGGCGTTGACGGTCGTGGCCGTGCTGAATGTCTTGTTTTGCGGCATGGCGAATGAGACGGTCAAGCTTAGACAAACGTATCCCGAGGATCCGCCCTGGGAAGAGGAAAGGATTATTTTCCAAGGCAAGGTTGTTGAAAAAGGAATCCAGGGAGACCAAGAATATTTTCTGTTATCAGATCTTTCATCAAATCAAGACGCCGCAATGTCGCGGCAGATTATTTCCAGCTTACAAACGTTGAAAACGGATCGGATCCAGTGCTTTTTGGCAATGGAGCCAGGCGAAGCATTGCCCAAAATCGGCAGCAGAATACGGGTGGAAGGGCTATTTTCCTTCTTCGAGACGGCGACTAATCCAGGTGAATTTGATTATGCAAAGTATTATCAGGGAAAGCGGATCGGGGGTAAATTAACGGAGACCAGGATCCTTTGGCAGAGTGCGTCCTGCGATCGCGTGAGAGAATTTTTGCATGAGTTGAAAACATACTTTGGAAAGCGTCTGGATTACGTGTTTCCCGTCAGGGAGGCGGGGGTTATGCGCACCATGCTTCTGGGGGACCGCACGCAGCTGGATCCGGAGCTTCGGGAACTGTATCAAGAGGGCGGAATAGTGCATATCCTAAGCATTTCTGGGCTTCACGTAACGCTTCTTGGCATGGGGTTGTATTCGCTGCTAAGACGGCTGGGCATGCGAATGGGTTTTGCGGCGTTGCTTGCCGGGGGCACGTTGGTTTTTTACGGCATCATGACGGGCATGAGCGTCTCTGCATGTCGCGCCATTGGCATGTTTCTTTTGCGCATGCTGGCGCTAATCGCCGGGCGGACCTACGACCTGCCTACGGCCGTTGCCGTCATGGCCTGTGGCATGCTTTGCACGGAACCCGCGAACGCGCTAAATTCTGGCTTTTGGCTCTCCTTCGGTTCCATATTTGGCGTGGGCGTCACACTTCCGGTGCTCGAAAAGGCGCGTGATACGTGGAAGGAAAGGCGGCATGACACATGGAAGGAAAGGCGGCATGACACGTGGAAAGCAGGGTCGCGTGACGCTTGGAAGAAACAACCAGGTGATACATGGATGAAAAGGCTGTTAAATACGTGGAATGCAAGGCCGCTTGACACAGGGAAGAAACAACCAGGTGATACATGGATGAAAAGGCTGTTAAATACGTGGAATGCAAGGTCGCTTGACACAGGGAAGAAAAATCTGCGTGACATATGGAGGGAACGGCCGCAAGATACTTGGATGGAAAGGGTTATGGAGGGGATGGCATTCGTTGGTGATGGAATGATTCGCGCCCTTCGGGCAGGTTTGGCAATCTTTTTGACGACACTTCCGCTGTCCTTATGGTTTTACTATGAAGTCCCCACCTATTCCACTCTGTTAAATCTGATCGTCATCCCACTCATGGGACCGCTTTTATTGTTTGGCATGCTCGCCATGCTGATTCCGGGGCTTGGCATTTTGGGAACGGTCGACGTATTGGGACTGCGCTTGTTTGAAAAACTCTGCCTATGGGCAAGGGAGTTGCCTTGTCCTTTCTGGAATCCAGGTTGCCCAAGGGTTTGGCAGATAATCGCATACTACGCGATGCTGGGCCTTGGATTGTGGTGCCTGTGGATGCAAAGCAAAAAAGAAGCATCCGAGAAACAGGCGGCAAGTAGTGGCAAGGAGGAAGCGTGGGAGAAGCAGATAGTATGGAGTGGCAAGAAGGCAGTATGTGAGAAACGAGTGGGAAGAAGGGTTAGGGCAGAAGACTGCAGAAAAAGGCTAGGGCGATGGACGTACAAGCTTACTTGGCTTCTCATAGTGACGTCGCCCCTGATCTTTGCCATACCGGCCAGACGCATGACGGGCATTACGTTCCTGGACGTTGGTCAGGGGGATTGCGTTTTCATCCGCTTGGAAAAAGGTCAGACGTGGCTGTATGATTGCGGCAGTACCAGCAGAAAGGACATAGGGGAGAAGGTGCTGCTTCCCTTCTTAAAGCATGAGGGGATTCATCATCTGGATGGCATTTTTCTCTCCCACGGCGACAGGGATCACGTGAGCGGCATCACGGAGCTTTTGGAAAGCGCGCGCCAGGAAGGAATCCGGATCGATCAATTGTATCTTCCGAACTGGGAGCGGGCCGAAGATAGCTTTTCGGAGGTGCTTCAGGCGGCTAAGCAGTCTCCGGGCACGCAGATACAATATTTATCTGCAGGAGATGCCTTGACAGGAAAAAATGTTTCATTCCTTGCATTGCACCCGCAAAGCGGGAGTATGGGAACTGACGGCAATGAGGATTCGCTTTGTCTGTGGGTTTGCCTAAAGCGCCGTCAAGAGGCGATAACGGCGCTTTTGACGGGCGACGTTCAAGGCGCGGGAGAGAAGGAATTGTTGGAGGAACTTCGTGCGCGCGACATCCGCGAAGTCACGGTACTTAAGTGTGCGCATCATGGTTCACAAAATGCAACTTCGCCGGAATTCTTAAACCAAATGAATGCAAGCATCACGGTTATCTCCTGCGGAAGAAAAAACTTCTATGGCCATCCCCACGAAGAATTGTTGCGGCGCCTTTCTGATGACGGCACCACCGTCCTTCGCACCGACAGACTCGGCGCCATCACCATACGGATCAACAAAGCGCCCATGGTATACGTGAAATAAACATGTCAGCGGGACAGCAGAAGCTTCTTTTCCCTCACAGGCAAGTAGTATCTCGCTTTTCTACTTGCCTGGAAGCCATTTTTCCCTCACAGGCAAGTAGTATCTCGCCTTTTTACTTGCCTGGAAGCCATTTTTCCCTCCCAGGCAAGTAGTATCTCGCCTTTTTACTTGCCTGGAAGCCATTTATCCCTCTCAGGCAAGTAGTATCTCGCGTTTCCACTTGCCTGGAAGCTTCTTTTCCCTCACAGGCAAGTAGTATCTCGCCTTTTTACTTGCCTGGAAGCCATTTT
>CAMKQH010000030.1 GCA_946414885.1 uncultured Lachnospiraceae bacterium | reverse complement strand
CCTGGAAGGCGAAAACGTTGGCTGGGCGGTAGTGAAGAAGCGAAAAGGTACCGCCCGGAAGGCGAAAACGGCGGCTGGGCGGTAGTGAAGAAGCGAAAAGGTACCGCCCGGAAGGCGAAAACGTTGGCTGGGCGGTAGTGAAGAAGCGAAAAGGTACCGCCCGGAAGGCGAAAACGGCGGCTGGGCGGTAGTGAAGAAGCGAAAAGGTACCGCCCGGAAGGCGAAAACGTTGGCCGGGCGGTAGTGAAGAAGCGAAAAGGTACCGCCTGGAAGGCGAAAACGTTGGCCGGGCGGTAGTGAAGAAGCGAAAAGGTACCGCTTGGAAGGCGAAAATGTTGGCTGGGCGGTAGTGATGGAAAGATGAGACAGAGAGTTAGGCAGTAAAGTAAGGCTAGAAAAGGAGAACGTGATGAAGGTTTTTGTGACGGGAGTTAGGGGACAGCTTGGTTACGACGTGGTAAGGGAGCTGGAAAAGAGAGGAATGGAAGCGATCGGCGTGGACATCCAGAAGATGGATATCACGGACGCGGAGAGCGTTGACAAGGTGATTACGGAGGCGGATCCGGATGCGGTGATTCACTGCGCGGCATATACGGCGGTGGACGCGGCTGAGGATCATGAGGAAATCTGTCGGAAGGTCAATGCCGACGGACCGAGAAACATTGCAAGGACTTGTAAGAAATTGGGGATCAAGATGATCCAGATCAGCACGGATTACGTGTTTGACGGGCAGGGCGAGAAGCCGTGGGAGCCGGAAGATCCTTGCGAACCAAAGACGGTATACGGTCAGACAAAGTATGAGGGCGAACAGGCGGTAATGGAGACGTTGGATGAGTATTTCATTGTCCGCATTGCCTGGGTCTTTGGCGTAAACGGCAAGAATTTCGTGAAGACCATGCTGCGGCTTGCGGAGACACATGACACGTTGACCGTGGTAAATGATCAGTTTGGATCGCCCACCTATACGTATGATCTGGCGAGGCTTTTGGTGGACATGGTGCAAACGGAGAAGTATGGCATTTATCACGCGACCAACGAGGGCTTCTGTTCTTGGTATGAGTTTGCCAAGGCTATTTTTGAGAAGGCCGGCAAGAACGTGACGGTGAAGCCCGTGACGACGGCAGAGTACGGCGCGAAGGCATTCCGGCCTGCAAACAGCCGCATGAGCAAGGAGAAGCTGACGCAGATGGGATTCGAGAGATTACCCGCCTGGGAGGACGCTTTGGAGCGTTATCTGAAGGAAATCTGCTAAAATAGGGCAATTTGCAGTATAAATTTGCCCAAAATCCCGTAAAATAAGGGAAATTAACGTTGACAACAGTTTTCGAAACACGTATACTATTTGAGTGTGCCCCCAAAGGAACCTTTATTTGATAGGATGGGTTTTGAAGGGGTTACAACATAAAAAATTATAAAAAAGAAAGAGGTGAAACAGAATGCCAACATTTAACCAGTTAGTTAGAAAGGGACGCCAGACTTCCGTAAAGAAGTCCACCGCACCTGCTCTTCAGAAGGGTTACAACTCTCTTCACAAGAAGGCTACCGACGTATCCGCTCCTCAGAAGCGTGGCGTATGTACCGCAGTGAAGACCGCTACCCCTAAGAAGCCTAACTCTGCTCTGAGAAAGATCGCCAGAGTACGTCTTTCTAACGGAATCGAAGTTACCAGCTACATTCCCGGTGAAGGTCACAACCTTCAGGAGCATAGCGTGGTTCTGATCCGTGGCGGTAGAGTAAAGGACCTGCCTGGTACCAGATATCACATCATCCGTGGTACCTTGGATACTGCAGGTGTTGCTAACCGCAAGCAGGCACGTTCCAAGTACGGCGCTAAGAGACCCAAGGCTGCTAAGAAGTAAGTCGAGCAAGCATGACTTACAAATGGAAGCGGGATAACGCTTCCGGGACCACAAAAACGTAACTAAGAAAAGTGTTGGAATTCTGTCATACAGATATACCGCACGAACACTTGGGGAAACACATGTGAGTACCGTTGAATTAACGAAATCATTTCATTGTTAAGGAGGGAAGAAACGTGCCGAGAAAAGGACATATTCAAAAAAGAGACGTATTGGCAGATCCTCTGTACAACAATAAGGTAGTTACCAAGCTGATCAACAACATTATGTTGGATGGTAAGAAGGGCGTAGCTCAGAAGATTGTTTACGGAGCATTTGCAAAGGTAGAAGAGAAATCCGGTAAGCCTGCCATTGAGGTATTTGAAGCGGCTATGAACAACATCATGCCCGTTCTCGAGGTTAAGGCTAGACGTATCGGTGGTGCCACCTATCAGGTACCCATCGAGGTTAGACCCGAAAGACGCCAGGCGCTGGGTCTTCGTTGGCTCACCATGTTCTCTCGTAAGAGAAGCGAGAAGACCATGGAGGACAGACTCGCAAACGAGATTCTGGATGCATCCAACAATACCGGTAATGCAGTAAAGAGAAAAGAAGACATGCACAAGATGGCCGAAGCAAACAAGGCATTTGCGCATTACAGATTTTAGTTTTACTAGGTTGATAGGAGGAAATCAATGGCTGGAAGAGAATATCCATTAGAGAGAACCAGAAATATTGGTATCATGGCTCATATCGATGCTGGTAAGACGACGACTACCGAGCGTATTTTGTACTACACCGGTATTAACTACAAGATTGGTGATACGCATGAAGGTACCGCAACCATGGACTGGATGGAGCAGGAGAAGGAGAGAGGCATTACCATCACCTCCGCTGCAACCACCTGTCACTGGACTCTTGAGAAAGAGACCAAGCCCATGGAAGGTGCTTTGGAACATCGTATCAACATCATTGATACCCCTGGTCACGTAGACTTCACCGTAGAAGTTGAGCGTTCCCTGAGAGTACTGGACGGCGCCGTTGGCGTGTTCTGTGCAAAGGGCGGCGTTGAGCCCCAGTCCGAGAACGTATGGCGTCAGGCTGACACCTACAACGTTCCCCGTATGGCATTCATCAACAAGATGGACATCCTGGGTGCAAACTTTTATGGCTGCGTTGAGCAGATCAAGAACAGACTTGGAAAGAACGCCATCGTTCTGCAGCTTCCCATCGGTAAGGAAGATGAGTTCAAGGGAATCATCGACCTGTTCGAGATGAAGGCTTACATCTATAACGACGAGAAGGGTGATGACATCACCGTTACCGACGATCTGGGTGACATGGCTGACGAAGCTAAGCTTTATCATGACGAGCTGATCGAAAAGGTTTGCGAGCTTGATGACGACCTGACCATGATGTATCTTGAGGGCGAAGAGCCCACCACGGAGCAGCTTAAGGCGGCTCTGAGAAAGGGTACCTGCGAGTGTACGGCAGTTCCCGTATGCTGTGGTACCGCATACAGAAACAAGGGTGTTCAGAAGTTGCTTGATGCAATCATCGAGTACATGCCTTCACCTCTTGACATCCCCCCCATCAAGGGCGTAGACAAGGATGGCAACGAGACCGTAAGACATTCCTCCGATGAGGAGCCTTTCTCCGCATTGGCATTCAAGATCATGAGCGATCCCTTTGTTGGTAAGCTTGCTTACTTCCGCGTATATTCCGGAACCATCAACAGTGGTTCTTACGTATACAACTCCACCAAGGACAAGAAGGAGCGCGTGGGCCGTATCCTGCAGATGCATGCTAACAAGCGTGCAGAGTTGGAGAAGGTTTACTCCGGAGACATTGCAGCAGCAGTAGGATTTAAGTTCACCACCACCGGTGACACCATCTGTGACGAGCAGCATCCCGTAATCCTTGAGTCCATGGAATTCCCTGAGCCCGTTATCGAGCTCGCAATCGAGCCTAAGACCAAGGCTGGTCAGGGCAAGATGGGCGAGGCACTCGCAAAGCTGGCTGAGGAAGATCCTACCTTCCGTGCTCACACGAACGTTGAGACCGGTCAGACCATCATTGCTGGTATGGGTGAGCTCCATCTGGAGATCATCGTTGACCGTCTGCTTCGTGAGTTCAAGGTAGAAGCTAACGTTGGTGCTCCTCAGGTTGCATACAAGGAAGCATTTACGAAGGCAGTTGAAGTAGATTCCAAGTACGCTAAGCAGTCCGGTGGTCGTGGTCAGTACGGTCATTGTAAGGTGAAATTCGAGCCCATGGAAGCTAACTGCACCAAGTTCGAGTTTGATCCCAAGGCCAACATCCTGATCAACGAGCCTCCTACCCTGTTGTTCGAGTCCACCGTTGTCGGCGGTGCGATTCCCAAGGAATACATCCCCGCAGTCGGCGAAGGTATCCTTGAGGCAGCTGGCGCAGGTATCCTTGGCGGATTCCCCGTACTGGGCGTTCACGCAAATGTTTACGACGGATCTTATCATGAGGTTGACTCCTCCGAAATGGCATTCCACATCGCTGGTTCCATGGCATTCAAGGAGGCAATGCAGAAGGCAGCGCCTGTTCTGCTTGAGCCCATCATGAAGGTTGAAGTTACCATGCCCGAGGAATACATGGGCGACGTAATCGGCGACCTGAACTCTCGTCGTGGCCGCGTGGAAGGCATGGATGACATCGGCGGCGGCAAGATGGTACGTGCATTCGTTCCCCTTGCTGAGATGTTCGGTTACTCCACCGACCTTCGTTCCAAGACCCAGGGTCGTGGAAACTACTCCATGTTCTTTGAAAAGTATGAGCCCGTTCCCAAGAACGTTCAGGAAAAGGTTCTTGCTGCAAAGACGAAGTAATCGAGTGAATTAAGTATTAACTGTTTCCGGGCAGGTTCGTCCGCCCGGAAACGTGAAATATTCAGATTTCAAGAAGAAAATCTGAAAAAAGTCCTAGAAATATTGAGATTTCCAAAATTTAACTTGAAAAACAGTCTGAAATTTTATATAATTAAGGACAGCCGAGTTAAATCACGCCGAAGTGCGGGATAACCACTTCGGTGAGTAAAAAACAGATTTGTTATAGGAGGATTCAAGTAATGGCAAAAGCTAAATTTGAAAGAACCAAGGCCCATTGTAACATTGGTACCATTGGTCACGTTGACCATGGTAAAACCACTCTGACCGCAGCTATCACCAAGGTGCTGGCTGAGAGAGTTCCCGGTAACGAGAAGGTAGATTTCGAGAACATCGATAAGGCTCCCGAAGAGAGAGAGCGTGGTATTACCATTTCTACCGCACACGTTGAGTACCAGACCACCAAGAGACACTACGCACACGTTGACTGCCCTGGCCATGCTGACTACGTAAAGAACATGATCACTGGTGCAGCTCAGATGGACGGCGCTATCCTCGTTGTAGCAGCTACCGATGGCGTTATGGCACAGACCAAGGAGCACATCCTTCTGTCCCGTCAGGTAGGCGTACCTTACATCGTAGTATTCATGAACAAGTGCGACATGGTTGACGATCCCGAGCTTCTTGAGCTGGTTGAGATGGAGATCACCGAGCAGCTTGAAGAGTACGACTTCACCGATTGCCCTATCATCAAGGGTTCCGCTCTGAAGGCTCTTGAAGATCCCAGCAGCGAGTGGGGCGACAAGATCATGGAGCTTATGGACACCGTTGATTCCTATATTCCTGATCCTCAGCGTGACACCGACAAGCCTTTCCTTATGCCTGTCGAGGACGTATTCACCATTACCGGTCGTGGTACCGTTGCTACCGGCCGTGTAGAGCGTGGTACCCTTCACCTCAATGAGGAAGTTGAAATCGTTGGTATCAAGGAAGAGACCAAGAAGA
This sequence comes from uncultured Lachnospiraceae bacterium, assembly GCA_946414885.1. Taxonomy (GTDB): domain Bacteria; phylum Bacillota; class Clostridia; order Lachnospirales; family Lachnospiraceae; genus Acetatifactor. Next base: position 37,571 of record CAMKQH010000030.1, on the reverse strand, counting down.
CCGTTGTTACCGGTATCGAGATGTTCCGTAAGATGCTTGACGAGGCTATGGCTGGTGATAACATCGGCGCACTGCTTCGTGGCGTTCAGAGAACTGAGATCGAGCGTGGCCAGGTTTTGGCTAAGCCCGGTAGCGTAAAGTGCCACAAGAAGTTCACCGCTCAGGTTTACGTTCTGACCAAGGATGAGGGTGGCCGTCATACTCCTTTCTTCAACAACTATCGTCCTCAGTTCTATTTCAGAACCACCGACGTTACCGGCGTTTGCAACCTTCCTGCTGGTACCGAGATGTGCATGCCTGGCGATAACGTTGAGATGACCATCGAGCTGATCCATCCCATCGCTATGGAGCAGGGTCTTACCTTCGCTATCCGTGAGGGTGGCCGTACCGTTGGTTCCGGACGTGTTGCTACCATCATTGAGTAATCAATAAAAAAGTCAATAAAATCAAGGCTTCCGAGGGTATCCTCGGGAGCCTTTTTTATGTTAAAAACGCTTTAGTATGATAAAGTAAAATGCTCCTTGGCTCTATTTTGGCTCTATTTTTCCAAAAGATAGAGCCAAAAGGCCATAAAAACTCCCGAGAAGGAAGCTCTCGGGAGTATGTATTTACTGATTATTTGCAGCGTCTCTTGCTTTTTGGGCTTCTTCCTTGGCGTGCTGCCTGGCTTGTTCTTTATAGTCAGGATGATCCAATTTGTATTGCCCTTCTTGAGCAACCATACTTTTTATCCATTCATCCTTTTCTTTTCTTGTCGCGTCACCAGGATAAGGAGGGTTTAGCGCGCGTATGATTTCAGAAACATAAGCATCTTCATAGGCTTTTATGTATTTTTCCTTCATGACTTCAGGCAGATCCGCCTGCATGATGAATCCATAATAATCTCCTCCAGAGAGGATGAATTCATGTATTTTTTCCTGAGCCTCATCTGAACGGCCTATGCCGGTCATGTACTCTTTCCAGTTATGTCCTTCGAGCATCAGTTCCATCTGAATTTCTTCTGCAATGTTTGTCAGTCTGGCAGCATATTCTTCTTCCAATTTCTGCAACATTCTTCATAAATTCTACATTGAGCCATAACATGAGAGAATACATATTTTGTCCTTCAAAAGGCCATTTGCACATTTTATCAGAACACAATTCCTGTTCGCTTAATGTTTCGACGAATTTTATCCATTCTCTATGGCATTTCCCAATTTCATCTATTGCCAATTTCACGCTTCCCGGCCAAATTACATCTTCCTTAGTTATGATTTTATTCTCTTTTGAAGCAGATAAAACCTTTTTCCACCAGTATATAATGTGCTACATAATCCATGAAATACTTGCCGGACCAATGGTGTAGGATTCTGTATCAGGCCAGTCAACTCTCCATACACCATTTACTTTTCTTATTTGCAAACCTTGGTTCGTTTTACACCACATTGCTTCTTCTTCGCTTAGGTTATGGCAATGATATTCAAACAACTGCCACGCGATATCTAACTGAAATAATATTTCTTTTTTCATAGGATTGTCCGTTTCTTATCGTTCTTTTTTCACTACAGGAATCCATATCTCGCTATACGCATGTCCTTGTCTATCAGGATTCATTTTTGTAAACGAAAACGAAAGGGATTCTGCCAGCTCATAATCCGCTGTCATAAACCATTCTGCATAAATTCTTGCCCATGTATTTTGAAGTGTGGACGGAAACTCTCCTTCATTTGGAAATACCGCCCATGTTCCTGCTTTCATTGGCAAAGTTTCTAAACCTGCACCGATTTCATTTTCTGTTGTCAAAACACCAATCAAATGTGTCAGATAACCTTCTTCTTTCTTAAACTCTGTGTCTGAATTATAGGAAACATTGACAACTTCAAACGGTTCCATATTTTGCAGACGATGCATTTCTTCTCTTTGTTCCTGCGTGATGCTGTTTGCAAGATCCACAATTGCGTTATTAACTCCTTCAAACTGCATCGGTACTCGTTTACTTACACCGACAAAATTAAATGCCGGTTTTTCAATAATTCTGCATTCCATGCTGTTTCCTCCGCTTACTTTTACTATGAAATTAAATTTGGGAAACACTTTATGTTCCCCTCTCCTTGAAATCTCGGAGGGTAAGAAACCACACCAGTTTTTAAATGCTCGTGTAAACCCATCCATCGATTGATAGCCATACTTAAAAGCAATATCCGTCACTTTTTTGCCATGAAGCAAATCATAGTTTGCCTCAGACAATCTTCGGTTTTTAACATATTCATTGATAGACATACCTGTTAGAAAGAAAAAAACATTTTTAAAATGTAGTTCCGAAACGCTGACTCTTTTCATTGCTTCGTCAATCACTTTTTCATCCAATAAATGTTCTTCAATATAATTGATGGTGTCGTTTAATTGCTTAAGCATTTCCTTACCTCCTTGCCACAAATTATAGTAGCTTTAGGAAACCTTTGCTCGACTTTATCATTATAAAAAAATCGAATTATATTTTTACACATCTGCAAATTGCGATTTGTCATACTCATTTATATTCAAATATAATTATGTACCAATTTTAACATAGTTCTTGACGAAATCAATGGGATTAGGTATAGTCAAAACGAGTTGAATAATGGTAATCTTACTGCATACAGCTCGTCAATTATCTTAGGATATCTAATTTACAGAAAAACTTTCACACACTCTAAAAATGGTCTGGTAAAGTGGGGGTGACGGTAAGCGCCCCCACTTTTGTAATTTTCCTCATAACCGCATCAACCTCAAAACAGATGGGAGATAAGCATGCGCTCCGTCAATGCGGTAGGTATCTTCCTCTTTGTTTTCCATTATCGTTAGCGGAAGTTCTGAAAGAATGCGCTTGGTTTCCGCAAGGTCAAGCTTTGCTGCCTTTGCTATTTCTGAAACGGGAACGCACCTATCATAATTTTGCACCGTGAGTTCATGGACTGCCAAGAAAACTTTGAATGCTTTCTCGTCTGACAGTAGCTTTAGTGCACATACAATTTCCCACACTTCTGCCTTTTTAAGCTTCTGCCAAGCCTTATTATCCGTAAAAAGAATCAAATCGCCGTAGCGAACGGTGTTCCCTTCTGACTCACTACAAGCGGAGGTACCCCACGGATTCAGGGATTGCGTCGCATAGTTTTTCTCTTCCCAAGGCAAATGTTTTCGATATCCGGAAGATACAATGATCTCATGTAACTGCGCAGCCAAACGATAGGCATGGTCAAAGCATTCCTCTTCCGGACATTCTGAAAAATGTTTTTTAAGGGCCAGGCAACATGTCTCCAACCCACTGCTTGCAGTATGTCCCAACAGTTCATCAATGGAGATTTCAAAATAATCTGCAATCCGTGGAAGAAGCTGGACATCAGGAAAACACTGTCCCGATTCCCACTTGGAAACCGTCTGATTGGTCACACCAAGAAACTTAGCTAACGCCTCTTGCGTTATGCCCTTTTGATGCCTTAAAAATGTAATCTGTTCATTGATCTTAATGGTGTTCATTGTAAAATGCTCCTTGTTTTTATTTCGGCCGATAAATAAAGTATAGTCTGGAATCATGGGAAATACAATGGCGTGTTAGTTGAATGCTCTTTGGATTCTTCCAACTCAGAGTTGGAAGAATCTATGTAATTAGACGGAGAAAGAGGGTACAAAGAAGAGAGGAAATATGACAGATGGTTTACATGGAAAATGTTTAGCCGTACTTAAGGTCCATTAACAAATGCTCTCTTTTCATTTTCCTTCAAACATCCTATAGTAAGGATAGGCGCCGTAATACAAGATGAGAAAAAGGAGAAAGGGAGCATCATGAAAACCATAAATAATCTTGGCAATAACATTGTAAAGCTTCGTAAGGTAGCAGGCATAACCCAGGAACGACTGGCAGAGCAGGTAGGCGTTTCCGTGTCTGCCATCTCACAATGGGAAAGCGGTGTTTCCCACAGTTAAAGATATTACACTACAACCCACGCTTACAATATGCTTGAAAATAATATGGATGAGGAATACAAATTAGTATTGGCTACATTCGCTTTAACGGATGGGAACGATACTAATTTGCATTTTCGAGACGATGATAGGTAACCGCATATTAGGTTATAGCATCAGCAGAAGCGAAAATGAAGAGGGGGAATCCAAAGGGGGACACGCCCCATTTGGCACACGACTTTGCATGGCAAAGTGTAGTGTGTTATACCCTCTATCTGTGCGTCTGCGAAAAATCGCTGTTTGTGAATCGGGTATTAATTCAACGACAGACGAAAAGAGCTTGGTTTCCGTGCCGGTGTCAATCACAGAAGCTAAGCTCTTTTATTCGCAGATAGAGGGTATATAAAACACTACCTAAGAATGCTCAGATTTTTAAATTTGTTAGACAGTGTCTGACAAATTGATGCAATAAAGATTATGTAGAGAAGTGGCTGTAAGACTGAAATTTTCCTTTTTCTATTGCTTCATTGCAACAATATGCTTGAATTTCCCACTTTTAGCATTGGCTTCCGGTTGTTTGTCCGAACAACAAATCTCACAAATAACACCATTTTGCAATAAGTATTCTGTTACAGCCTTCTTGGCTTCTTCAAATGCCTGAACCTTATTTTCAGCAATTAACCTTAACTCTAACTCGTTTCCACTCACCTGAATCAACTGAAAACGTTGTATTCCATGTATTTCCTTAAGCACTATATACAGTGAGAGGGGTGGAATTTTAACTCCGTTTTCAAAGGTCAAAATATCATCTGTTCTACCCTCTATAGTTAACCACGGTCGATTATTACCGCAGGCACATGGTTCATCATGCATTACAATTCTATCTGTAATTTCAAAACGGATAAGAGGACATACTTTATTCGCAAGATTGGTCAGCAATACCTTGGCTGATTGCGTTCCAAATGGAACTGGCTGATTGTTTTCATCCACCGATTCCAGTATAATCCAATCATCATTTACATGAAAGTGATGTTCCGTACATTCACAAGCAACCGTACCTCCCTCTGTACAGGAATAATTGGTCTGCACATAGCATCCAAACACCTTGGACAATCTCTCGCGAACTTCCTCACTTAGATGCTCTCCACCGGTCATAATTATTACCGGATTTACATGCAGATTCCCGCTTTCCTGTTCATATGCCAATAATTCCAGTGCTGTGGGATAGGACCCTATCATGGTCGGTTGATATTCATTCAACATATCCACGATATCCTGAGTTCTCTTACGAACATCAAAAGATTTCATCACATTTTTCTTCCAGGGCATCTTCTGCAGATTATATTTTACAGAACCACTGGCAAGATAAAATCCACCCTCTGCAAAAAGTGCAACGTTCTTTTTGCCTTGTTTCATAAAAGCTTTCATATCCTGCTTTCTAGCAAAACTGCGAAGAACACTGATTGCAGATGAAACATTAATAGTAGTTTCATCATAGAGCACAATACAAGGATTTCCCGTGGAGCCAGAAGTTGTATATATTAGATATTTCCCATCCATCTTTTTACCCACATTAGAAATATCCGCCATAAAGTTGTCTACCTTTTTCCTTGTAATACTTCTATCCGTCATCCAACTGTCGAAATGTTCCATCAACGCTACTTTGTTTGTAGTTGGTAGGTCTGTAAGCGAGAATGCTTCTCCTACGTCTTTATAAAGTTCAGCATAATAAGGACTATTTTCTTTTGCATAGAAAACTAAATCCTGTAACCGATGTTGCTGTAATCTCATTCGCTCCGGTGTTGACATTTTCCCTGCTTTGTGTGTCAAATACATTGCTTTTAATAAACTTATCTGCTTCATGACCTCGTTCCCTTCGCCCCCAGTACCATATCCGATACAGTTTGTTTCATCATCGCCATAACCTGCTCATCGCTAAAATCCATACGATTTTCACAAATCATGGTTCCCACACCTATAAGTAGCAAAAAGCTCCTCATCAAAATATCTCTACATACTTCAAAATCCAATTGATATACTTGTGTCATTTTTAGAAGCATATCTCTATTATTCTCATAATCCATCATGACATCTAATAACCTATTTCCATGAAATCCACCCGATAAATAGATTAATCTGAATAAATTCGGCTTCTTTCTTGCTAAATCAATTACCCATTTTGATGTTCTTGCAAAATAATCAGGATATTTTTCAAACATAAGAACTTCTTCAGCTGATTTCTTGCATACATAATCAAATGTCTCTTGTCTTAATATCTCCATAGTGGGAAATTGACTAAATACAGGTTGAATGGAACAACCAGCGTCCTTTGCAACACTGCGGGATGTGACTGATGAAATACCTTCTCTCTCTGCTATTCGAGCTGCACATTCTAACAATTCTTCTTTAGTAATCTTTTGTTTCGGTGGCATAATATCCTCCTCTATTTATAAATATCTTTAGATATATATCGTTAGACATATTATATGTCATATACACACTTTATTCAACTGTTTTTTCAAAAAAACATTTCTCCATAACCCCAACTGCATGTATAACCTAGATTTTTTTAGATAGCAAAAGAGATGGTATTTCTACCACCTCTTTGCAAATGTAACTCAACAGCAAATTCAAAGCTTCACGAGCTTTTCTACTGCTACATTCCCATTTCTTCCAATTCTTTCAACATAAATTCTTCCAATTTCCGCTTGTCCGGCAAATGGAGCATATATGTTGAGACAAACAGTTGGTTATCCATTCCTGACAACGCATATTCTACCATCTGCGAACCTTTATCAGTGCAAAGCAAAATTCCAACCGGCGGATTATCACCCGGTAGCATTTCATTCTTTTTGTAGTACCCTACATATGCATTTAATTGTCCTAAGTCCTCATGCCTAAACTCGTCATTTTTCAATTCGATAATAACATTGCAATAGAAAGACTTCGCGAGGCATTGCAGTCGTATCCGCAGGACATTTATTTCATGTTTAGTCTAGCCAATAACCTAAATCAGATGGTAAAAACGCAAAGCATTCGAGATGAAAAATGGAATTGGAAATTGATGTTTTATGTCATAAGCTGCTTTGCTCAAACAACCCTGGAATGCAATGCGGGGCATTGTATTTATTGGCATTGATGGCGGATCGGCATGGGGACAAGGAAGCAGCCATGAAGTACGTGAGCGAGCTTCCGTCCATGTACGTGGGAAGGGAGATCATGGCGGAGAGAATCTTGAACGGCCTAAGTTCCAGACAGGCCATAAAGAAATTGCTCGGTATTTCGGCATAAAAAAAGATAAAAAATCACCTATGCCTAAGTTACACTTATATTATGAATGTATGCATCTGAAAATGAAATTAACGAGCTATATTTCTAATCAAGAATAGGTTTTGGCTCTAGTATGGCTCTAAAAATTTTGAAACAGCAAAAATCAACCCGATAATCAAGCGATATATGCGACATAAAACACATAAAAACAGCAGGTTTCATGCCGATTTACAATGCGTAGAACAGAGAGGGTGGCCGTACCGTTGGTTCCGGACGTGTTGCCACCATTATTGAGTAATCAATAAAAAAGTCAATAAAATCAAGGCTTCCGAGGGTTTCTTCGGGAGCCTTTTTTGTGCCCAAAACGCTTTGGCATGATAAAGTGAGATGCTCCGTGGCTCTATTTTGGCTCTATTTTTCCAGAGGATAGAGCCGGAATAAGCGTGAGACATGCGTTTGAGGGTATTACTGGATTGCGTTAAATCTTTATGGTATCATCAAAATGCTAGTTTGTAATGCAATAGATTTAGGTATTTTTTTGTAATGTTCTCCAAGACTTTGCGTCATATAGTGTGAGGTTAACTTCAAGACGAATTTGAAACAAGGAGGCAGGCCGTGACTGACGAGATGATCATCCAATTGTTTTGGGACAGGCGGGAAGAAGCAATCAAGGAAACGGAAAAAAGATATGGGGCATACTGTTTCAAGGTTGCTCAGAGTGTCCTTCAGAGCAAGGAGGATTCTGAGGAATGCCTGAATGATGCCTTGTTACAGGCATGGAACATGATCCCGCCTATGAAACCAGTACATTTAAAATTATTCCTGGCCAAAATCGTAAGGAATTTAGCAATTAGCAAGTACAGAAGTAAATACGCAAAGAAACGAGGTCAAGGAGAAGTTGCAATCGTGCTGGATGAGTTGGAAGAATGCATTGCCGGTCAGTCAGACGTCGAGGCATATTTTGAAATCTCGGAATTACAAAAATGTGTCAATGAGTTTGTGCGGGAATTGCCTGAAAGAGATGGAAATGTTTTCGTCGCAAGATACTTTTACATGTATTCCACCAAAGAAATAGCAAGGAAATTCCATATCTCCGAGAATAACGTAAGGGTAATGCTTAGCAGAATGAGGGAAAGATTAAGAACCTGGCTACAGAAGGAGGGCTATGTGATATGAGAAAAGAGGATTTGCTAGAATCATTCGGTGCATTGGATGACGATCTGCTGATGAGAATTGAAAACGGCAGTAAAATAATCATGATTTGGAAGGCGGTAAAATATGGCACTATGGCAGCCTGCCTGATGGCGATTTTTGGTATGGCATATATGTTTGGCGTAAATCGGCCAGTTCCAATTAACAATCCGGTTAGCGACCCGTTACAAGGAAGTCCTATTGAAGAGACCATGGATGCTGAGAGCCGGGAAAGAGCGGATTCGAATGAGCTACAAAGCGAAAAAGTGGAGGAACTAAAGTCAGGTGCAGTGAAGGAAGGTGTACTAAAGGATAATGAAATCTGTTTTAATCTTGCAACCATCGGACAGGCAAAGCTTAAGGACGCAGTCAAAATGAACATGCGTTATTGTGCAGGAGATCAGATCTCGGAAGTTGCATTGGATGACATGAGCCATGAACTAATGGGGAATGTAGGTGTTTCCTGGCATGTGTTGGATGTTTGCGACGGACTTGCTGGGGAATGGAGATTTGTAAAATATTATAATCTGTTTGAGACTGGCCAATGGCCGATGCAGAAGACTGGATCCCGTTCCTTTGTCTTTTTGTATGGAAGAGAGGACGAAACGGAAAAGATAAAGCTTTCTTTTTGCTACCTCGAGGAGTCACTTCGGGATTATTGGGTGCTTTGTGAGAATCCCGTGATTAGCAGGGTGGGTGATACGGAGGTTATGATCTATAGTGACGCCCTAAGCCAAAATATCATTTGTCAGTTCCAAAAAAACGGAACATATTGTGACGTGGAATATTCCGGCACGGGTATGGAGGAAACACAGGTTTTGAACCTGTTGCAAAACGTGATGGGGATGATTGCGAACTCTGGTCATATTAAGGAAGATGTGCCGGCTGACGGCAAGGGAGAATACGTCGAAGTGAATAACGATGAGATTTTGTCGAAGGAAATTTCGGACTTCTATGGAGGATCATATCTTGACGCAAACGGAAAGTTTACCATTGTTTTGACCGAAGATACTCCGGAAAACAGGACGGCTATTTGCAAGGAATTTGGCAGAAGTGAGGATAAAACGGTGTTTGTTACGGGAAAATACACCCTGAAGTATCTCACGGAGCTGCAAGAAAAAATCTCGAACGGAATGATAAATAAGGAATTATCATTTGTCCTTTCCTCGGCAGTTAGGGAGACTTCAAACTGCATCGATGTAAGCGTGACAACGGAAGATGAGTCCGAGTTGGCAAAGCTTTATGGATTAGATCTGTTAGGCGGAGCCATAAAAGTTGAGTATTCGGACGGTGTCACAGAATACATTGGAGTGTTGGAATAGGCAATTAGAATTACATCATGGGGAATTCGATTAAACCAACAAGTTTCGCGAGAAATATGGTATGGCTCTATTTTGGCTCTAAATAATTTCCGAACCATCGATTTTTGATGACAGATAGGCGATATATGCGATAAAAAAACTATAAAATCAATGGATTTCATACCGATTTACGAACCGTAGAACCGTGAGGGTGGCCGTACCGTTGGTTCCGGACGTGTTGCTACCATTATCGAGTAATGTCGCGAGTAATGAGAAGCGAATAAAGCGAAATAACAAAGTGCCCAGAGCAAGCTTGCTTGCTACTGGGTGCTTTTTATTTCGCGAAAATGTTTGCGGCGAATGCCGCGAACGTTCGAAACTGCGAAGCAGTTTCGAATTCGCTTGCAATCCATTTCCCTATGTGTTAAGCTTATCTCACCGTTGAAAAGTCCATTTTCAGCGTTCTTCATTCTGAAGTTTCATTCAAATTTTCCTATTTTATGATCAAAAACATCAAATAGAGCCATTGCGTTGCGATAGTGTTGCCTTTTATGAAGATTAGAATTATGAAGACAACAAGGAAACAAAGCAAGTGCTGACATGTTGCTTTTTTGCTTGTCATCACAGAAGATAAGCAACATATAAGTGATACCAATGAATACATGTTGTCTTTCTCCTTAGAAGATAATATGAAAAGCAACAAGGGGCTGGTCTGTAGACTCCTTTGTTGCTTAGGATTTCTTTTGAGATGTATGAGGCAACATAATGGATTAGAATGGAATGATTTGTTGCATAAAGATTTCAAGGGGGTATGAATTCATGATAAAAGCGATAAGTAGTGAGTTACAGAAACTAGAAAGCATCAAGAGGTCCAGCCAGATTTCCCAAAACAAATCGTCAGAGACGTTATATTGCAGAAAAATCAGGGGACATTATCAGTATTATGTTGGCAAGAAATACCTAAGCAAGAAAAAGAATGAAAAAAGAATTCAGATGCTAGCGTTGCAAGAATATCGCGGAAAGCTGAATCCGCTTCTGGAGAAAGCCATTGTATGTTTAAAGGGTGCACAAAAATCTCTTGAGCGTTTGAATGAAGTGTACGAACGCATGCACGAGGGCAAGCAAATCCTTTTCGAGCCTGACATTGTTCCGATATCCAGGAAGATTCAAGATTTCAACAACGTGAGCTATGAAGGTTTGCCATTTTCGGAAAGTGACAAGACGGAATACTATACGCGTCGGGGGGAGCGCGTGCGGTCTAAGTCGGAGAAGATCATTGCGGATGAGCTTCATAGGCATGGAATCCCCTATCATTATGAGAAACCGCTGCTACTGCGCGTTGACGGGCAAATGAAGGAATTTTATCCAGATTTTACGGTAATGAACGTCATGACTGGAGAGATAAAATACTTAGAGCATCTTGGCATGATAGATAATCTTGGTTACTATAATAACGTGCTCGCAAAACTGGACGTATACGAACGAAACGGCCTGCTCATTGGAAGGGAAATCATACTCCTTCATGAGAGCTCCTTCCGACCGTTAAGTACAAGAGTCGTAGCAGATTACTTACAAGAATTTCTTATGTGAAGTAACGTAACGCAAGGCATGGTAATCTATGCCTATGTTCATCGAATTCTTTGTATGTCTGGCATGTTTGGTGATTATAACGGCAAGAGGCAAAAACATCGATATCTTTTAAATCATGAGATAAGGGGATAAAACACCTTTTTAAAAAGACTTGTAACGTTTTGACATATAGACGTATCTATTGGTTGAAAGGATAAATCCTGACACGCACACAGGGAAATAGGGTGAGACTAAATGGACAAGGAATTGGAACGGCTGGTTCATAAGGCAAAAAGGAGAGATCCGGATGCCTTTACGGCTTTAATGAACGCTTACGTACCACATTTATATAAGACGGCAAAAGCCATTTTGATGAATGATGAGGATGTCGCTGACGCCATGCAGGAGACGATCCTGACATGTTGGGAAAAATTGGCGACGCTAAAAGAAGATCGATATTTTAAAACCTGGGTGACAAAGATTCTCATCAATGAGTGTTATAACCTGATGAGAGGGCGAAAGGGCGTTACTTACGTGGATGAGATTCCTGAGATCCCTGACGACAGGGAGGAAAGTAATTTGGAGTGGAAGGAAGCGCTTGCCATTCTAAGTGAAGAATACCGGCTAGTGGTGGTATTATATTACGTGCAGGGTTTCCGAACGAAGGAAATCGGCAGGCTTTTGGGAATGTCAGACGCGGCGGTCCGCACTAGGCTTACAAGAGCGCGGGAGAAGCTTAGAAAGTATTATGAGGAGGCCTAAACGATGGAAAGAAGCGAGGTTATGATAAAAAGAATTTTCACGGAAGAAGGGGACCTGCCGGAAATCGTGAAAAGTCGGATTCAGGAAGCATATGATCAAATTTATGAGCAGGTGAGGGCACGGGAAGCAGGGGAGGATCAGACCAAAGCTTCTGCTTGTGTCAACAACCATGACGAAGACCGTGCCAAAGACTATGCCCAAGGCCATGTTCAAAACCATGCTCAAGACCATACAAAAGACCATGCCCAAGATCATGCCAATGAAATGGTTATTCCAATGAAAAATCGAGGAATGAAGCACCAAGTCATAATGGAAAACCAGAGCATTATCAGAGGGAATGGCAAGGGACTGTTAAAGGTAGCTTGTCTCGTGCTTGCCTGCATGCTGGCACTCGGCGGTACGGCATATGCGGTGAATCTGATCCTGGGTCGGTACGAGCGAATGAAGAACATGGACCAGAATGAGAAGGAGCAACTCCAGGAACTGACGCAAACGGGAGGCAATCTGGTTTATGAATCTTCAAGGGCCTGGTCCGCTGAGGAGTGGGCGAGAAAGGAAGAGCTTAGGGAGGCATACAAAAATGACGAGATCTTTCCGGAGGGTACCCTTAAGATCGTGTGCGAGGGCGAGGAGTATTCCAAGGATGGGATTTGCCTGATCGATGCGGAAGACGGAAAAGAGGACGTTTTATGGCTTCCGGAAAGGATGCTTACGGATGAGGAAATCTTAGAGATCATAGAGTATGAGGAGAAGATTAACTTTATCAGTTATGAAAACAGGCGGGCACTTTACGCTGAGGAAAATCCTTGGGAGCAGCGCATGGAATCCATGACGGACGAGGAAGTGGATTTCTATTTCCTGGCGTACTTCACGGGAAGCGTGAACACCAATGGTAACTTTAGCCGCGCAGGTAAGAGCGATTTAAAGGGCGACGTTGTTTTAACGGAAGATGAAAAGATGCTTTACCTTAGGATGATGGATGAATATCTTGAAAAGAATAGGATTCCGGAGACGACGACTCCGCTTCCCGTGATCAAGATGCCGTCTGATTATGATGGATCGGAGATCATGCTGTGCCGTTATAATTGCTGCTTCTATTTCCCTGACAGGGAGCTGACGGAAGAAGATTTTCTGGAGGTCATTGATTTCCAAAAGCGTGCCGAATACAGTTTTAGTCGCATTAGGGACGAGATTGAAATCGGGAAGAGGAAGGATTGGCCGAGTCTTCCGAATGACCAGTCCAGGGAGCCGGAGATTTATGAGGAAAAGGCATTTTCGGAGGCGGCAAAGAATGGCAGGGAGACGACCATTGAAAATGCAAGGGTCGGTGACGTGGTGCTATTTGGAAGTTATGAGCAGGACGGAAATCCTATGAACGGCAAGGAAGAAATCGCTTGGTTTGTGCTGGATCAGGACGGCGATACGTTGACGCTCCTTTCAAGGGAAGTACTTGACGGCCATCGGTTTGACTCAAATCTGGACGAGCCGGTTTCTTGGGCAGACTGTGAACTGCGCGGATGGCTGCAGGAGAGCTTTTACGAAAATGCCTTTTCCGCAAAGGAACAGGCGAGCATTGTGCCTGTTTTGCTGAAAAATGAATATGGGGAGGACACGCTGGATGCGGTATGGCTTTTGTCACGGCAGGAATATTATAATTATTTTGCCATTGATCCGGAACAGGATAGTACTGCCGGCGTGGGAAATCATCGTGGAAAGAAGAAGCTATATTTTCAAAGGCAGGTGGAGAGACTACGTACGGAACCAAATTTATTGTCAAAACCTACGGAAGTGGCTGTGCAGGCAGGAGTACCAGTGGATCAAGGGGATTATGGAACGGTGGAGAGAATGTATGAGGTGGATCTCAGCATTTATCATGGTACTACGAATTGGTGGCTTCGCAGTTCAACGCCTGGGTACGGATCACATGCGCCGACATCCAAAATACAATTAGGCTTAACGGTAGCGTCAGGATCAAAAGACTCCATCTTGGGCGTACGACCTGTAATACGAATTAGAAAATAGAAAAAGCAAGACCGTGCACTGATCTCCAGTGCACGGCCTTTGTTTGGCCGAGTGATTGTTGAATTAGAGTGCGATCAAGGGTTCTCCAGCCTCAATGGCCTGTTGTACCTTGACCAGGGCTTCCGTGGCCTGCGCCTCCGTCTCGTAGACATACAGCAGTTCCCAACAGGAAATCCTTGTCTGTATGCGTAGTCCCCAGCCCTTCGGAAGGACTCCGTTCCACTTTGTCGTATCCTCAACGGTGAGGCCTCCGTAGCAATTTAGGAGCTTCTTCTTATCGGGGCTAAGCACCTTTGTTTGCGGCTTTGATGAAACTACCGTGCCATCCTTTAAGACGAGCGGATGCGTCGCCAGAAAGGTTTCGAGCCCTTCGCCAAAGAACTCGCCGATGGAATCGTTAATGGCTTCCCCAAATGCGGTCCTCGAGCATGTTGGCGATCTCTTCCTTGGAGTCTTCAACGGCTGATTCGATCATGTCCTGAATGGAATCTTGCGTATAGTCTTCCTGAACGAAACCTTCCATGGGCGGCAGAGACGGTATCATTTGCTCGGCTTTTCTGGCATTTAGAAAGGCAGTTCTCTGCTCGCGCCATTGTGCATAGTTTAAGTCCTCAAGCTCTTCGTAAGCGGCGTTTTCCCTTGCGGTAAAGAATCTGGCAACCGCATGTTGCGAAACAATGACAATCCGAAAATCCGTATGATCTCCCGTGTTGAACGGAAGCTCAAAGACGCGGATCATCGTGTCCTCCTCGGGATCGCGCTTGCTAAGAACGGGCTTAAAGCGGCTCATTCGAATGCAATACGTGAATCGATCCTCCCAAGCCTGTTTTCCGTCGCCGTCATTGTAATGGATGTGCACCAGCGATTCTTCGCGGTTGTCATCATTATGACCGAGCGTCATGGCGAAGCGGAACACGTAATCCATGTTCTTCTCGAGACCGCCAATGTTGGCACAGATCTGCGTCCAATCCCAGTTCCAGCTGCCAATCTCCCAAACCTCTTCATTGCCAAGTGCCGTCGTGACGTAACCTCTAAATCCAACATTCGATTCGCAAGAAGCATCAAATGCAAAATCTCTTGCGTTAAAATTGATCACCTTACTCATTTTTTCTTCCTCCGTATTTATGGATACGGCCAGAGACTGAGTGATCTTCAGACGTATTTCATGGTCGCTGATCTTCTCAGCTCGACCGTTTTTGACGAGCCCTGCAGCCCTCTTCGGGTAGGTGGCTCCTATGCGTCTACCGTTTACGTCTGATACAATAATGTTTTTTTCTATGGGTATCATCCCCCCTTGCATCAGGTTCTTCATGAACTGTTCCGTTTTTTTCTATGGGTGTCGTCCCCGACCTTTCGGCCCGTCATGAATTCAGGGAGCAGCCAACGACCACTCCACTTTTAACATTACATGATGACGGGAAGGATGTCAATTGTTATTTTCATACGGCACCCATGTAACGCGCGGCGTAACAATTCGCGCGAAATTGCGTTGGTAAGGTGGTGTATTTGTCGCGATTGATACTGTATAATGGAATCAACCGATTGGCCAACGGAATTGATTCTTTGGAGGAAAAAATATGAGTTTAGGGCAAAACATCAGTTTTCTGCGCAAACAAAAGAAGATCACCCAGGAGCAATTTGCAGAACGAATGAACGTTACCAGGCAGACGGTTTCCAGATGGGAATCGGATGAAATTACTCCGGAACTGTCGAAGCTGATTGACGTAAGTGAGTTCTTTGCATGCAGTTTGGATGCTCTTGTGAAGGAAACATTGTCACGCCAAGAGGACATTTATTCAGCGATGCAGGTGAAGAAAAATCCAGCCTTTCGGTATGCAAGTTACGCGATCATTTCACGGGAGCCGGAGAGTGATGCGCTTGGCTATATGCAACGCTGGGCGGAAGGCAAAGGCTTAAAAACAGAGTCTCAGGAAATCAAGTTCATTGGTTGGGATTTTCCGTTTGTTTCTCAGGAACAGCAGACTCGCTTTGGCATGCATGGCTATGTTGCAGCTTGCGTGCTTCCGGAGGGATTTGAACCTGAAGATCAAGAGGGGCTGATTTCTGAAAACATAGAGGCGGAATATGCGGTAATCACCATAAAGGAACCCTTCATCCAGCCATTTGAAAGAATTCCCAACGCATATAAGCAGATCATGGATTATTTGCAGGCCAACAACTTTAAGGAAAAGCTACAGGAAAACGTGATCAGTTGCTTCGAACGTGAATATGAAAAGAACGGCGTGACATACATGGACGTTTACGTTCATGCGGCAAGCGTTACTAAGACAGACGCTTTTTCTTCTTTTAATTGATGGGAGCAGAAAGAATCCCTTGGCGCAAGGTAATGAGGGAAGAAAGAATTCCTTGAGGTAAGGCGCTGAGGGTAAAATGATTTCGCTAATAAAGGGTACGGGAGTAGGATGAAATGGGAGTGGAATTTTTACCGGCATCTACGGCGGATGCCTTAACGATAACCGGGATTTCGAGACGGGCTTTTCACAGTGACGTGAAGGTGGGTTCCAAGGAAAAAACGGGACCGCCGGGATATGCGTCGGTTCCGTTTCATGCGAAGATGGCCAGGTCAAATCATCTGTTCAAACTGGTGGATAACGACCTGATCATTGGCGGAGCGATCCTTTTTGAGGACAATGATAAACTGAACGTTAGCAGGATCTTTATCAGCCCGGAGAATCATCGAAAAGGCTATGGAGAATTCATGATGCGGGAAATAGAGGCTTTATATCCGTCGGTAAAGGAATTTACGCTTGATACGCCAATCTGGAATGTTAGAACCAACGCATTTTATGCAAAACAGGGATATACGGAAATAAGACGCGATAATGAGTTCGTATACTTTTCTAAGCAGCGCTGAAATAATAAGAGGTCTCCTAAAGATTTATTCTGTCTTAGGAGACCTCAAAACATGTCCATTCAGTAACATCCGCTCCGCGTATGTCATAATCCATTCCATAAAAGGTCAGCGGTTTCCGATATTTTTCACGCAACAGATCATAATACTTTCTGTTTAGCACCGTGGAAAGCCAGCTCCTTACGTTTTCAATTATGGTTCCTTTTTTGATGGCAAGAAGTCCTTCGAGCAACGTATTCTGGACAAGATCCTGCGCCTCTTCCAAGGAATCGCATTTGCCAATCGCCACGCGAAGCAGATAATCTGTGTGTTCTGATAATTCTTCCGTATTCATATGAGGTCCCCCAGGCCGGGCGTTCTGATCATGAACGCCTGGCTTTTTTGAAGCTTCACCTATTAGTCGCAAAACAAAGGATAAGGTTCACCGGATTTTTGAAAAAATTTATGTCACCTAATGATGTTTTGATGATATCATAAATTACAGATTTATCAAACCGTAAGACAAAACTGCAAGGTAAATCCGGAGAATTTTAAAACCTGTGGCGTCCCAAAAGGTACGTAATAGTTGAAGGCACAAATGAACAAATAAAAAAATAAGGAGGTGAGGCGGATGGAGGAAACAAAGATCATAGATCTATTCTTTGCCAGGGACGAGCAGGCCATTAAGGAAACACAGGCACAGTATGGCAAGAAGATGTATGCGACGGCGTTTCACGTTTTGAACAATCATGAGGATTCTGAGGAATGCGTGAATGACGCCTACGTAGGCCTGTGGAATGCCATTCCGCCGACCAGGCCGGGGAGCCTTTTGGCATTTGCCTGTAAGATCACCAGAAACCTTTCACTAAAAAGATTTCAGTATTTGACGCGGAAAAAACGCTTAGCAGCCGTGACGACTTCCTTTGACGAGCTTGAGGCCGTCCTGCCGGATGAGCGCTTTGCGCCGGGCGCAACGGATGAAGACGTCGGAAAGCTGATCAGTCAGTTTTTAAGGAATCAAAAAGCGGAAGTCAGATACATTTTTATCCGCAAGTACTTTTTCTTTGATCCCATAAAGGAAATTGCAGAGAATTGCTCCATCACGGAGAGCAAAGTAAAGAACCTTCTGTTTCATGCCAGAAAGGAGTTAAAGGAATACCTCAGGAAGGAGGGCGTGGCAATATGAGAATGGTAGGTGCAATTGGAAACATAGAAGAAGATCTGATCTTAGAGGCTATGGTACCGCCAAAAGCCATGGTACCGCCAAATGCCATGGTACTGCCCAATGCCATGGTATCTCCAAAGGGCGAAAAGCACGGCGCCGGTCCAAGTAGCGCCTTAAGTAAAAATACTGTTCCCTGTGCTCCCTGGCTCAAATGGGGAGGCGCCGCGGCATGCCTTATCATGCTGGTTATCGGAGGTCTGGTGCTCCTGCAACCTTCGTTTGGAAAGAATAAACAAGGCATGGGGGATGGCAGATACAGAAGCTTTACGCTCCAGGGCCAGGAGTCTACGGCCATCATTTGGCCTTGGGAATACCGGACGGTTGGTGAAAAATACCGGACGATGATCGTGAATGGCATGGAGTACGTAAATACGGACCACAAGGTCTCAGAGGCTATGCTCAGGTCGGCATTGGGAACCTTTGACGTAACCGGATATGACGAAATCAAGGAGGAGTCACACGTCATTTCAGGTGAGGCTTATGAACTTAATGACGTCGTGGCAAACAAAATTTGTGCCGTGAAACTGGAGGATGGATACTATGTCTTTCGCAATTTCGAGTATCTGCCTGCAGGTACGCTCGGTGAATTGCTGGATCAGGCCAATCTTCCCAAACTCATAAACTTAAATTGGTTTGAGGAAAGAGGAAAGGATTCTAAAGACAAGCGCTTTGTTTTAAATGATGCTTCCTGTCTGTGGAATGCTTTGACTACGGAGTGCAGGGAAGCCAAGTTTATCGAGGATCAAAACTGGATGGCTCAAAAACGTGAATATCTTGGCTTTTCCATCAGCTCTGAGGCGCTAGGCATCGATAACGTCGCGCTTTACGTTACAAAAGATGGATATTTATGGACCAATGCGTTTGGCTGGCAGTCTCTCTATGACATCGGGGAGGAAGCCGCAGGGGAAATCATTCAAAACTGCAGGGAGCATTGTACGGAAATAGAGGCGCAGCCTTTTTCGAATGCGGTCATTGGTACCGTCACGGAAATCACCGAGGAGTATTTTCTGGTGGATGATGCCGTTCTTTGCAAGGATCCGAAGGATGGCATCACGTACAAGGTTTTGCTAAATGATCTGCGTATTTCCCGCTACGTACAAATGAATCTCATCAAGGCAGGAGACACGGTAGAAGTATTGTATCGCGGTCAGATGGATGAAGAAAACGATCATACAATACGCGAAGCAACTTACGCCTCGAAGGTGACGATCATAGACGGTGAGGCTTTAATATTTGAATAATGCACGTGATTTACGGTGCATGGCTCTATTTTTTCAAAAGATAGAGCAAGAAGGGCACATAAATTCCCGAGAATGAAGTTCTCGGGAGTTTTTATTTACTGATTATTTGCAGTGTCCCTTGCCTTCCTGGCATTTTCCTTGTCATTTGCTGATATAAAGGCATATAAATATTTTTTTGTTTTAAGTATTGACTTTAAACTGTTATTGGTGTATATATAACATATAAACAGTAAAACGAGAAGGTCAATATGAATTAGAGAAAGGAGCGGAGAAATGATTCTGTCTCAGAATTCGGGGATTCCCATCTATCAGCAGATAGCAGATGCTTTTAAGGCAGATATCTTATCAGGAAAGCTAAAGCAAGGGGAGTATCTGCCTTCCATTCGAAGCTTGGCGAAGGAACTTCGGATCAGTGTCATTACCACAATGAAGGCCTATGAGCTTCTGGAAGCGGAAGGACTTGTCACGGGCGTTCAGGGCAAGGGATTTTACGTGAATGCCCAAGACTCCGAGATGCTTCGGGAACAGCATCTAAGAAAGGTGGAAGAGTGTCTTGCGGAGGCCATGAGCGCTGCAAGGATTGCGGGACTTAGCAACAAGGAACTGCAGGAAATGCTAAAGATCCTCTTGGAGCAATCGGAGGAACGCTAAGAATTGGATGTCCGGCAAAAGGCCTGGAAAGGTGCAAGAACGCGAGGGGCAAGACGGACTGCTTGATCATGGTAAATGGAAGGAAAAAGCATATGAATGAGAAAATGGAAGCGGTATTGGAAGTAAAAAATCTGAGAAAAAAGTTTAAGGAATTCGAATTGAAAATTGAGGATCTTGAGATTCCGAAGGGCTTTGCAACTGCGCTTATCGGCGAGAACGGTGCGGGCAAGACGACGCTCCTGAACTGCCTGTCCGGCGTGAGGTTGGATTATCAAGGGGAAATCAAGTATTTCGGGAAATATGTCAATGATGAGCGAGAAAAGCCGGAAAATCAGGTGCGTGAAAGCATTGGCTGCGCGGGACCGTCCGGGTATTTCCTGTCTCACTGGACGGTTGCGCAGGTGGCAGACATGGGGGAGCTCCTTTATGAGCATTTCCATAAGGAGCATTTTTGGAAGCTCTGCGATGATTTGAACGTCTTGCCGGGTGGCAAATGGGGAACGAAAATCTCCGCGTTGTCCGACGGAAATCAGATGAAGCTGAAGCTAGCTTCCGTTTTTGCAAGGGATACAAAGCTCCTTCTTTTGGATGAGCCCACGTCACCCTTGGATCCCCTTATGAGAGAGAAGCTTTGCTCGATGCTTCGGGAATATCTGGAAGCAGGTCAGGGCGAGAATACGGTGCTTTTCTCCACCCATAACGTCTCCGACATGGAGTCGGTGACTGACTATTGTGTCATCATCGAGCAGGGTCGGGTGGTGGAAAGAGGCTTTGTGGAGGACCTCAAGGAAAAGTATGTTTTGGTCAAGGGTGAGAAGGAAGATCTGGAGGCGGCAAGGCCTGCCCTGTTCCAGGTTTCTGAAAGTAAGTATGGTTTTGAGGGGATCTGTTTGGCAGAGAACCTGGAAAAACTGGCGGGTCTTAGGGTGAGCAAGGAAACGCCAAGCCTGTTCCAGATCAGCGTGGCGATCCTAAAGAAATACACCGCCATTGCATGATACGAGGATTATGAAAGGAAAACATATGTGGAAGAGTTACAAGGCTTTTATGAAAAAAAGTGATCGCATACAGTTCTACCTCATTTATCCCGCATGCTGCATTTTCTTTTACGCGCTGCTCCTGTGGATTATGACACGGAGACTTAGTGCAGAAGAGATCATGGATTCTTTTGAGATCCATTTCGGTCTTGAGCCGGTAAACAGTTGGACAGTTACTTGGACAATCCTGTTCAGCGCGGCGTACTTTTTAACGGATTACGACTCCTTGGTGGAACTGTTTTGGAAAAAGAGGGAAAATCTATATTTCCTGAGGCGTTCCTGCAAAGGAAGACAAGTGATGCAGGGTGCCGTGAAAATGGATTTTTTGTTAAGACTAGGCAGTCTCGCCCTGATCTTTGGGGGATCGGTTTTCGTGGAACTTTTGATAGGGACAAGATTTCATTTTTCTTTTCGAAGTCTCAAAGCCCAAGGCTACTTTTGTCTGTCTGGGATCGTCATTTGCTTTACCATGGTGACGCTTGTGGTAACGCTATGCCGTATCTTTCCGGGATATATAAAGAGCGCTCTATTTATTTATCTTGGAATGATGCTTGAAATAGCCATGAGCATTCTTTCGGAAAGGCATTTTATGACAGTGGTGGTCATAATGGTTCTTGGCGTATTGCTTGTGGCAGGAAATCTTGCTCTGGCAAAACAAAGGTGGAAGGAGGGCATCGTGGATGAAAAAGGTGATTGAAGATTTGAAAATTGGGTTTCACTTAGCATTTCATGCAAAGAGCATCAAGGCGGATGTCATTTTCTATCTTGTAGCTTTTGTTTTGGGCTTTGTGATGCTGACGGGATCGGCAATCGCACGAAATACGTTTGATAACGGTTTTTTGATGTGTTGTGGTACCATGGCTTATGCCATGGGTTGCATGGGCATTATGTCAGATTATAATGGGCCACTTTTCTCGAATTATCTTTTGACCTGTCCGCGGGCAAAGCAGCTCCAGATCAAAATATATTTGGAAATGAGCATGGCGCTGTGTCTTGTCGGTTTTACCCTGATTTCATTGGTGGAGCTGCTTTTTGCAAGAGGCTGCAGCGGGGACGTATTGCTTTATTTAAGTCAATTTATTGCATTCACGGAGATTTTGACCAGTGGCGCCAGAAAGAGGTATGGGTGGACTGTCTTGATCGTGCTGATTCCCATGTTAATGATCATAAACGGAGGAATGAGCTACTTTCTTTCCGGATCTGCGATTAAGGATTTCAGCATAAAAAATTGCATGTTTTGGGAAACCTGGCTGTTTTCCTTCTTCCGGGAAAAAACCTGGCGAGCCATTGCAACGGGGTATCTTGTATTGCTTGCGGCAGGAGGGCTCCAGTATCTGGAACTTCGGTATTGGTGGAAGAAGGACGGAAACAGCCTGTATTATACATTGAAAAAGAACACCGTATAAACTTATCTTAATAGAATGAAAAGAGGCGGACATAAAAAAAGGCCGCACGCCGGTTTCCCGGTGCGCGGCCTTTGTGTGGTCTGGCAGGAAATCCTTGTCTGTACGCGTAATCCCCAGCCCTTTGGAAGGGCTCCGTTCCACCTTGTCGTGTCCTCAACAGTCAGGCCCCCGTAGCAATTTAAGAGCTTTTTCTTATCGGGGCTGAGCACCTTTGTCTGCTGCTTTGACGAAACTACCGTGCCATCCCGTAAGACCAGCGGATGCGTTGCCAGGAAGGTTTCAAGCCCTTCGCCAATAATCCATGTTCTTCTCAAGGCTAGTTAGGTTGGCACAAATCTGGGTCCAATCCCAGTTCCAGTTTCCAATCTCCCAAACGTCTATGGAAAGATCGCAACGTAAAATCTTTTGTCGGTTCCGCATGGAAGGGCAGAGCTTTGAAAGACGCTTCCGTTTTTTGTAAAGAACAGAGTATGAATTATGATTGGATGAGAAAAAAGAGGTTGAAATTCTCCCGCCTTCGTAGTAGTATTGCTAGGTTGAATAAATTACGTGAAAAGTATGGGAGAAAAGAGACATGAAGAAAAAAATCATGATTGTAACGTTATGTTGTCTGGCATTGGGAATTAGTGCCTGTGGTACGAATGAGGAAAAAGCAGACCCGTTCAGCGGAGAACCCATCACCGCCGCCGAATCCCCGGCAGGCAACCAGAATCAAGGCGAAGGCGCGAAGAACGACCAGGGCCAAGAAGAAGGCACGAAGAACGACCAGGGACAGGATAAAGGCACCGAGGGCAATCAGGGCCAGGCAGAAGGCAACATGGCTGGTCAGAAGGTGCAGGAGTTCTTTGCGAATGGCGTAGAGGCGGCAGACTTAGGTCGCGACTATGATGCAGACCTTCAGGCAAGCGTGGATGCGATTGCGGCTTCCTCCGCTTCCGTTTCGGAGGAGCTGGCGGCCGTAGAAAAGATTGCCGAACAGTTTGACAAGCTTGCAAAGGCTGCAAACACACAATATGAAATAAATCAGACGGCGCAGTGGTTTTACGTCATCTGGGACAAAGAGCTGAACAGTCTTTGGGGCAGGATCAGCAGCCAGGCTGACGCACAGACAAAGGAGCAGCTTCTTTCCGAGCAGAGGAACTGGGTTTCGATGAAGGAAGAGGTAACGCTGGAAAACATTGGCAGCAGCGAAGAAAATGGAAGCATGTATCCCACGCTGCAATATGGATTTTGGGAGGAAATCACAAGGAACAGGGTTTACGTTCTTGCGAATGCACTCGCCAAGATCAAAGGGGAATCCTTTGCCATGCCGGAAAGAAACGCGAAATACGGTACGTACGTCAACAATGAGGGAACCGGAAGCGTGTATGATTCCCTGATCACCCGCAAAAGCTGGGAGGGAGAGGACGAGGCACTGATCGCCCTTTACAGAACCGGAGTAATCGAAGGAACCTTCGTGGATCAAGGGAATGGCAAGCTTGCATTTACTTCCTATGATGAGAAGGTGCAAGGAACCATCCTGCTGAGGGGATGGGACGGCGCAAGCTTTGAGGTGACGGCAGCCGGAGATGATGCCATTGTCAATGTGGGAGCGAAGTACGAATTCAATTTTGCTTATTGATGCGAGGTGAGCTGAAAACCTGGAACAGAAACTTCAGTACAATGAGAAGACTAAAAGAGCAGCGCATGGCTGCTCTTTTTTTGAGTAAATGCATGCGCTGCCCGTCTGGATCAAGCCGCAAAAGTTATTTTATCATACCCTGCAGCCTTGCGATTTCCTGCTCCGTATGGAGGACGGAGGTTTCATCCTTGAAGCCCCATTCCTCATGCAAAAGCGTTAGGATGCGCTTTTGGGTTGCAGCGGCTTTGGCATAGTCGCCGCGGATCTCGTGGATCGCGGCAATGCCCTCTAACGCATCCGTATAACGGGGTTTCTTATTGGCCTCGGTTTCAAAGGATGCCTCATAATATTGAATTGCCTTGTCATAATCGCATTTGCGCGCGTAAAACTGCGCTGCTTCGAAGAGAACGTCCGCATTCCCTGCATGATCGGCAAACGCTTTTTCCATGATGGCATTTGCCTTCGGCTCATCAAATTCGGCGAGGGCGATCGCAGCCTCGTATACGGGAATGAGCACGGGCTTGTGCGCGGGGCACTTTTGCAATGCTTCCAGATAGGTGCGGGCTTCCTGGGTGCGATGGTCCGCAATCAGTTCATCCAGCAGGTAATAATAGGGAAGGGGCGTGTGAGGCTCAATATTGTCATGCGCAATTACGGACTTATAAAAATCGATGGTCTTACGGTGATTGGCCACGTTCCAGTCCCATATGGTCCCGCCCTCCGCTTTCTGAAGAAGCCACTGGCAATCCTTTTGCTCCGGCGCATTCATGATGGCATCCCGCGCATACGCGGAGGTTTTTGCTGCGTAGCTAACCAGACGATGATGATACAGATGCGCGAGAAGACTTGTTGCGCGCCCTTTGTTTTCAGGCACCTTGATCTGCTCCATTAAGTAATTTTCATAATCGTAAAAGACGTCAGGCGCAAGCTCCTCCTCCGTTTCCATGCGGTTTTCGATGCGGTTCATCTTTTGCTCTGTCGTGAGGTCAAAGAGATCATCGATGGTGACGCCAAAGGTCTCCGCCAGGGCAGGCAGAAGCATGACGTCAGGCATGGCGGCATTGTTTTCCCACTTGGAGACCGCCTGCGAGGTGACTCCCATCTTTTCCGCTAATTGCTCCTGGGTGTAACTGTATTGGAATCTGAGTTGTTTAATTTTCTTACCTAAGTTCATTCCATTCTCCTTTCCGTCGGCGCCTTACGTAATTATCGTAACAGCAAGAAACAAAAACATCAATAACGCATTTTTCGAATTCATACAACCAGTGGTTGGGAAAATGGATTTACGTTAAACATGCACCAAGAGCGGTACCGCCTTTTCATTTATTATCAAACGTCGTATATTATATTTAGAGTGCGACGTATTTTTTTGCTAAATTGCGTTGACTCTCAACCTAGCTTTAGGCTTATAAATGTTTCATAAGGTACCTTATCAATTGTCAATCCGTAAGCGCGGTCACGCGTTTGCGAAACCCAGGAGATGAGATCATGAAAATTGGAGACTTTGCCAGAGCGTGTAAGACGAATATTTCCGTACTGCGGCATTATGATAAGATTGGACTGTTAAAGCCCCTCTACATAGACCGGTTTACGGAATACCGTTATTATGATGAATCGCAGATTGCCGTTTTCCAGCGAATTTCGGAGCTGAAGGCGGTTGGATTTTCGCTGGCCGAAATCCGGGCCATGCTGTATGCAGATGAGTCCGTGGAGGCCATGTTTGCAGGCAGGAAGGCGGAGATTGAAAAGATGCTTCGTGATCTCGAGGAATTAAAAGAGAAGATGAATGGAGGGATCATGATGGAACAAAAATTTAAGCCGCTGATCGAGGACGTCAACGTGACGTTTGAAAATGATGAGCAGATGATCGGAAAATGGCTCGTCCTCGGGAAGGACGAAGGCAGGACGGGACAAGCGGGCGGAAAGGATCAGCTGCCGTTGCTTGGCGACAGTAACAGGCATTTGTATTTCCTGCCGAAGGGAGAGTTTTATTGGTGCTTCGGGTGGACCAAGGGGAAATTCATTTTTGACAATGGGCAGAGCAAATTCCTAAGCGACTACCGGGTGGAAAAGCGGGGGGATGACCTTTACGCAGTGATCCAATATAAGACGCAGGATTATCCGGTGACGGGGGAAACGACGCCCATTGTCCTTCGAAAGCTGGATGACGTGCACTATTCAAAGGAGCAGATCACGAGAAAGGATGACGTAAACAAGGCATTTGTTCCTGACGACAGGGTGCTTGGAAAATGGAAGGCCTTCTGCTATTTTGATCCGCTGTGGATTGGCAAGGAAGACTTTGTCCCCTACGAGAATCCGCCCAAGGGCGCGGGGAATTACTTGGAGGACCCATATTTCAAGGAGATTGAATTCATGGAGGGCGGTCACGTAAAGGCGGTCTACCGGGACCAAGTGATCACCGGAGATGACAAGCACGTATGGACAAAGGGCTATTGGCTTCGCAAGTGGAACAGCAACGCCTGTGCCTATGAGATCAAGATATTTGAAGACAAGGAGTATCTCATCATCGAGTGGAAGAGCGGGGATTACCGCTTTGGCGGAAGGGAAAGCAGTTATTACGTGATGGTGAGGGAATAAACGAAAAGGCTTCCGCGGACGATCCCGGGAGCCTTTTTTGACGTATTATAAAGGAATTCACGGATCATTCCCCCAGCGCCAGTAATTCCAAGACTGCCAGCATCACGGCATGGGCGCCGTCGTTGTGTTGTGACGCAAATTTCCAACCTGAAGTTGGAAGAACTGCGCCAGCCGCAAATTTACTTCCGTACAAACGTGAGGTTGCGGTAACTGCGGTTTCTCGGTAAAATGAATCATAGGGACGTATGTCCCGGGCAGCATTTAACAATCAGTATTGGAAAGTTAGGGAGATCATTATGGAAATGGAAAAAGCTGGAATTAACAGCATTGGGATCCGCAAGCTTGAGGATGCGTCGGTGTATCTTTCCCGGGTAGATCAGTCAGAGGCGGATGCAGATTTTTATGAGGGCGTGGCAGACAATGGTGAGGAGATCTTTGGCATTTGTCATGAGGACGAGGTCGTTGGTCTGTCCTGCATCGTCGACGAGGCGGATGGATTTTTATACGTTTACGTTTTCCCGGAGTTTCGCGGTCAGGGGGTTGGCACGCTTGCCGCACGTAAGGCAGAGGCGCAGATGCAGTCGGAGTCAAGATGGAAGATCACGACCGCCTATGACAGTCACAGCGACGTCGCGAGAAAGCTTGCGGAAAAGTGCGGTTTCAAGAAAAAGTTTGCTTCCGCCATCATGAAGTATCAGGGCGGCAAGTTTGAAGAGAAGCCACTCCCGATCCGCAAATACAGGGACGAGGACTTTGTGGCCGCCTTTACCCTGGAGGATGAGGCGTTTCACAAGATGCGTCTGGAATCTGGGAGCTTTCCCGACTCAAAGCGTTCCGAGCCCAGTGATGACATGAAGAATTTCTATGCGGAGCATGCGGAGGGTGAATACGTATGGCTGGAGGGCGAAGAGATCATCGGCTTTGCGCAGATTGACGGCGCGGAGCTTTCCTCCGTATCGATCAAGCTCACCCACCAGGGGAAGGGGCTTGGAAAGGAATTCATGAAATTCCTGGTCAACCGCATTTTGGAGCAAGGGGACGAGACGCCGTATCTTTACTGTATCGTCGGAAACGATAAGGCGCATAAGTTATATGAATCCCTTGGGTTCCAAGAGGTTAGCTGCAATGCATATGCTGAGAAAATGATTTAGAACCTGGCGCTCTTCCATAACCGTTTTTGATTGACAGGGTGTGGAACCCTTCGGTATTATTTTGTTAGATACACAGACGGGAAAACGCATTCGCTAAATTTATGACGCGCCGTCAAACAAGAAACAGTAAACAAGTACACGGGGGTAAAATTGCATGGAAGTCAATCAAGCATTTAACAGGGAACTGAAGGAAGCATTGGTAAATACGGCAATCGGCGTGCTGATGCAAAACAATCTGATGACGCAAGAGGATTTTAAAGGCCTCAGCGTCAGCATGGGTTACCTTTTCACCACTGAGGAGCAGCAGGTGGAGGGCCTTTTTAAGATCAGCTTTTCAGGACAAACGCACTATTTTGCGGCGCAAAAGGGCAAGCTCATGATGGTGAATATCAATGAGGAAATGTTTCAGCAGACGGTTGCCTACATGGAGGGAGGTCACCCCTGCCTGAAAAATTTAGAGCTTCCCGAGACCAAGAAGCAAAAAGAGCGCCGGGAGAAGAACAACCGACTGGTGGGCAAGCGAGGCATTTCCGTTGGAGAAAAAGTGATGACGCGCTGGGAGGATGAGAGCGTTACGTTAAAGGAGACGGAAGCCATCTGTAAAAGGGCGATGGCCTGCTTTTACGTCATCCAGATCGCCTGTGACATTGGAAACAATAATTACGAAGAAGGATTGAATTATTTCAAGCCGATCCTGGAGAGGCTCGGCCTTATGGATCAGCTCAATTCCAAGGAAAAGCGCATTATCGACGGCACCTATTCGATGCAGGACGCCATTGACATGGACTGGGCATATGAGGCGTTCTGGTCTCTTTGCTGGTGCCTGGGACTCGTCAAGGATATTTCTGACGCCAGTAAGGTCTGCAATTGTGACAAGGCGATAGGGCTCATGCAAAGCTGCAATTCCGTTCAAGATCTCGTGAAAAAGAGTAAGCTAAGGAGCAAGGAGGAGATCCTTGACGAATTGGATCTTTATTTCCGATACAATTGGGCCATCAACGACGCCAAGGTGAATGCAAACGCATCCATCGGCAACCTAAATCCTTCCATAGTGATCGAACGCCGCCGCGGCCTGGAATGGGTTGTAACGGACGAAGAGGATTGGTATGATCTGACGATGCCGGCGTAAGAGGACAAACGTAAAAAAACTTTTCTAATCTTCCTAACCTGCTTTCATAAATTGCCACTATGCTAATGAAAGCTTTCAAGTGGCGTTTGCGCTTCACGGCGCATGGCGCGCAGTGAGGAACAAGATGACAAAAGAACAAATGGAACAGATTGTGCTGGAAAACATGCAAAAGATTTACCTGTTTTGCGTGCGAAGGCTCGGGAATGCGACGGAGGCGGAGGACGTGGCGTCCGACGTGGTATTGGAGCTTCTTAGGTCCTACGCCAAGGTGCAAAACGACGAGGCCGTCTATGGTTACGTCTGGGCGGTGGCAGGAAATCTTTGCAAGAATTACTGGCGACGGACAAAAAAACATGAAACAACGGAGATTCCTGAGGACTATGCTGGAACCTATGAGATCACGCCAGAGGAGGCGTTCATCCGGCAGCAGGATATCTCAGTGCTTCGAAGAGAATTATCACTCCTTGGCGAGAAATACCGCGAGATCATGATCGCCCATTGCATCCGCGGCGAAAGCTGTGAAGTGATCGCGAAAAACATGAACATGTCCGTGACCAACATAAAGCAGTATCTGTTCGAAGGAAGAAAGAAGGTTAGAAAAGGTATGGACATGCAGAGAGAATATGGTGTTTACAGTTACGCACCTGAGAAATTTACCATGAATTTCTGGGGAGATTCCAGTGAAGGCTATTGGGAGCTGTTTGAGAGAAGGCTTCCGGGCAGTATCATGCTCGCCGTGTATGACAGTCCCAGAACCATGGAAGAGCTAAGCATGGAAGTGGGCGTTTCCGTTCCGTATTTGGAAGAGGAAGTCGCAAAGCTTGAAGAGTATGGGCTACTTGTAAAGAAGGGGCAAAAGTATCACAGCGCCATTGTTATTTACAACAGGGAATTCCATGATGAGGTCAGCAGGGCTGCGAAGGCGGCGATCATTGAAAACGTAGGTATCGTCAAGAATGCCATTGAAAAGGGAAAAAAGCTTTTGAAGGATACGGATTACCGCTGTTACCCGGAGGATGAAAATGCAGAGGGTTGGTTTATTCTTCTTCTGATCATGTGGGAGGCAGTCCAGAATTCGGAAGAAAAGATGAATACGCATCTCACGTTCCCGCTTTTGGAGAACGGAAGCAAGGGCTACGTGCTGGGATCCCGTGGAGCCATTCCCAGTGAGGTGGCGGGAATCTACGGCATGGTTTCGCTGAACGGCGGATACATGCGCGTACTGAATTTCAAGTGTCTGACGGAAAAGGTTGTGAATCCTTTTGAAAAGGGAGCGCGAGAAGTGTTTAGCGCCTGCGAGGAGAGGCTGGGGGAGACTCCGGAGCTGGAAACCCTTTCCAAGATGCTTGAGAAGAAAATCGTACACGTTGAGGATGGCAAGATCTGCCCCAATTACTCCGAAATTTCAGAGAAGGATTATTTTAAGCTCATGGACGGATTGGCAGGGGAGATTGATGCCATGGCCACCATTACCGCAAAGATTCGGGACGATGCGGCGGAGTCCCTTGCAAAAAGGACCCCGAAAGACATTCCGAACGTGCGCGAGATCGGAAGCATTATCTCCATGTGGAGCATTCTGGAAAACATTGTTCCTCCCATTCTGGAGAGCGGCACCCTTACCAAGGGCACCGAGGATCAAAACCTTACCACGCTCTACGTAAGAACAAAGTAAGAAAGAAGACGTGCCAGTGTGTGCCAGTGGGGGCGGCTCGCCCCCCTGGCACTTTTTTGCGGAATGCGATCCAGTCTTGTCAAAAAGCGGAAAGCATATTAAAATGGGAATACAGGTTATTTGTGAGAATGAAATGGCATGGATTGCCAAGGGAGGAAGCGCGCGTTGAACGAGAATGACGCAGAAAAGAGAAGAGTAATAGAGACCTCAAAGAAGGCGCTTGCATGCCTTAGACAGGCAAAGAGGGATTTGGACGGCGCCTTTTTCTGGGGCGTTTTTGACATAGTGGGCGGAATGTACGTCGTATCCAGCATTAAGCTCATTAGGATTGAGGCGGCGAAGGGACACATCCGCGAGGCGATGGGGTATCTTTCGCAGTTTAGAAGAGAGATGGATAAAACAGATTACGTAAACAGGAATTACATGCGCCTTGGTCTGGTGGGCACGGCATTTGATTTTGGCATTGACGGCATTGTGCCGGACGTATACGCCCAGACCAGGATCAATGGGCTTCGCAAAAGGGTTAAGGAAGCCATCAACCGGTTGGAGACGATCCTAAAGAGCGCGGGCGTGGACGTGGACTAATGCCGGATAATTTAAGAAGAATTAAAAAACAGGCAAAGAATTTTGGCGCAAACCCTCCTATACTGAAAATAGATTCAGGAAAAGGAAGTAAAAGGAGGATTGAGATGAGAAACCTGCGGAAACATATCTGTCTGTTTGCGGCATTTGCCCTATTGCTTTGCAGCCTGACGGCCTGTGACAACAAGCCGGTCAAGAACGTGAAGACATATGAGAACGATTACGTGATCGAGCATTATACCAAGGATTTTCCGGAATATGAGAAGATCGAGTATGAGCAGATCGTCTGGACGGCAAAATATTTTGACATAGGTCCGCACGAACCGCGGTACCGCGGCGTGATCACCCTGACGGAAGAGGCGGCAACGGCGCTCCGGGAAAAATATGAGTGGAAGGAAGTCAGCGATCCCTCCTTCGAATTTGACCTTCTCGACGCGGATCAGCTTGGGGACGGACCCTGGCAGCGCTGTCAGCAGTTTGAGAAGGACGTGATCAAATTTGTGAACGTAAGGCAGCTTTATTTTGACGGAAGGGTCATCGTGTTTGACCTGCAGGTAATGTAAGGAATTTTGTGGCAGTAAACACGTTCCCGTGACGCAAAAAGATGGAGGAGAAAGGCATATGGACAAACCCGTGGTATTGGTCATCATGGACGGCGTGGGAGAATCGCCGGAGGAGCTTGGCAACATGGTCAGAAAGGCGACGACGCCTACCCTCGACGAGTTGAAGGACAGCTGTCCCTGGCTGGCCATCAAGGCACACGGCACGGCAGTGGGGCTTCCCTCGGATGACGACATGGGCAACAGCGAAGTGGGCCACAACGCCCTCGGTTGCGGCCAGATTTATTCCCAGGGCGCGAAGCTGGTTAATGAATCCATCGAATCCGGCATGATCTATCAGAGCAAGACCTGGAAGGAACTCCTGCAGGGCGTGACTGCAGGAAATAAGACGCTTCATTTCCTGGGGCTCTTGTCCGACGGCAACGTGCACTCGAACATTCATCATCTACTTGCGATGCTGACGAAGGCAAAGGAAGAGGGCGTTTCGAAGGCTAGGATCCATATCCTTTTGGACGGACGCGACGTGCCTGCCACCAGTGCTTTGGAGTACGTGGACTTGCTTGAAAAAACTTTGGAGAGCTTAAATGACGCCGGCTTTGACGGGCAGATCGCCTCGGGTGGCGGACGCATGTGCATCACCATGGACCGCTATCAGGCAAACTGGCCCATGGTCAAGGCGGGCTGGGACGTACACGTGCATGGGGAAGGCCGGCAGTTTGGCAGCGCGGCTGAGGCCATCGAGACCCTGCGGGCTGAGACGGGGGCCATCGACCAGGACCTGCCTGCGTTTGTGATCGCCAGGGACGGAAAGGCGGTTGGCGCCATGGAAGACGGGGACGGCGTGATCCTGTTCAACTTCCGCGGCGACCGTGCGCTGGAGATCTCCATGGCCTTCGACGGGGACGAGACGTTTGATAGGTTTGACCGCGGCATCGTGCCGAAGGTAACCTACGCCGGCATGCTTGAGTATGATGGGGATCTCAAGATCCCGCGCCGTTATCTTGTCAATCCGCCCCAGATCAAAGATACGCTGACGGAGCTTTTGATCGCGAACGGCATCCGGGAATATGCCGTGTCCGAGACGCAAAAATATGGCCACGTGACCTATTTCTGGAACGGCAACCGCTCGGAGAAATTCTCCGAGGAGCTCGAGGATTACTGTGAGATTCCGAGCGACGTGCGTTCCTTTGACGAGTGCCCCTGGATGAAGGGGACGGAGATCGCGGATCAGGTGATCCAGGCCATCGAGAGCCACAAATATGGTTTTATCCGCTGCAACTTCCCCAACGGGGACATGGTGGGTCACACGGGGAACCTTCACGCGACGGAGATCGCCGTGGAGAGCGTGGACCTGGAGCTGGCGCGGATCAAGAAGGCCTGCGACGAGGCGGGATGCATTCTCGTCGTGACGGCGGATCACGGAAATTCGGATCAAATGCTGGAAAAGAATAAGAAGGGCGCGGTGGAGATCCGCACGGCCCACAGCTTAAATCCCGTGCCGTTTATCATTTATGACAAGGGTGTCAGACATGAACTGAAGGAAGGCAATTTTGGGCTCGCAAACGTTGCGCCGACCATCGCGGGACTGTTGGGGCTTAAGCCCTTTGACAGCTGGGAAGAAAGCATGCTGAAATAATTCAGAAAACCATTGACAAACCCCTCATAACAGTATATAAATTGTATTCGTGTGGGTTAAGAGAGGATGGACAATGGTAGCACAGATTATAGCAATTGAATTATTTTTAATAATGTTCGGAATCATCATCTCGGAAAAGATCGAGAGACAGTGGGCTTCGCTGGGATGCGGCCTGCTCATGCTGATCATCGTGTTTGGCATTTGCATGCGCAGTCCGGAAGCCATTTGGAACACCATCAATATCAAGGAGTTTGCGACAAAAGCTTTTTGGATCGCGCACGGTGAGGGCGGAGAAGCCAGCGCCGGCGTCAATTGGGCGACCATCTCCTTTATTTTCGGAATGATGATCATGGTGGAAGGCATGGGAAGGGCTGGATTCTTCCGGTGGCTCTGCCTGCGGCTGGCAAAAAGCGTGAAATACAAGACGTTGCCAATCTTTGTGACGTTTATGGTGATGTCTTTTGTGCTGGCGATGTTTATTGATAGCATCACGGTGATCCTGTTCCTGGCGGCCGTGACCGTGGAACTCGCCACCGTGCTCGGGTTTTCTCCCGTGTCCATGATCCTGGCAGAGATCTTTTGCGCGAATCTTGGCGGCAGCGCCACCATGTGCGGAGACCCGCCCAACATCATCATCGGAACCTCGCTGGGGTATTCCTTCGGCGACTTCGTGAAGAATACGGGCGTCATGGCCCTAGTTGCACTTGTATTTACGATGCTATATTATTTTCTGTACTTTAACAGGCAATTAAAGAAAAAAGGAAAGACGGAAGTTTCGGCGACCTATCCGGAACCTTCGTCCGCCATCAGCAGCAAAAAAGACTTTATCATCAGCTGTCTGATCTTTGGCTGCGCCGTGGCTCTTTTGGTAACGCATTCCATGACGGGACTGACCGTGGCGACCATCGGCCTGTTTGTGGCGGCACTGACGCTACTCTCTTCGCCGAGCCACGCGTTGGAGCTGCTCCGCAAGGTAGATTATAAGACCTTATTATTCTTTGTTGGACTGTTTATCGTCGTTGGAGGATTGGAGCAGACGGGCGTGCTGGAGGCCATGGCCGGCGTGATCAGCAGCATCTGCGGAAACAACGCCTACGTCATGATAGCAGTGATCCTTTGGCTGTCTGCGGTGGCGAGCGCCTTTGTGGACAACATTCCCTTTGCGGCAACGATGATTCCTGTGATCAAGACGCTGGCGGAAACGACGGGCATGGATCTGAACGTGCTGGCCTGGACGCTGGCCTGCGGAACCGACATTGGCGGATCTGCAACGCCGATCGGTGCGTCAGCGAACGTGGTTGGCGTATCCATCGCATCACAGAACGGACACCTCATCGGCTGGGGAAGATACTGCAAGGTGACCGTTCCCATTACGATTGTAACGATCTTTATCTGCATGATCTGTATCTATTTTAGATATTTATAACGTGTCAATGGAACCGTCCCCGTGACATGTTTCCCTTGACGTGGGATCAATGGAGGCAAACATGGAAAAACAATTGATCGTATCCATAGGCCGTGAATTTGGCAGCGGCGGTCACGAGGTCGCCGAACTTATCGCAAAAAAGCTGGGAATCCAGCTGATCGATGACCGGCTCTTGTATGATCTGGCCAATGAAAACAACATCCCCTATGAGGATGCGAAGAAATATGACGAGAGGCCCAAGAATCCGTTCCTTTCGAGGACGGTTGCAGGCTTTTCCAGCGCCGTTGAAGAGAATCTTGCAAAGATGCAGTTTAAGTATCTGAAAAAGCTGGCGGAAAAAGGCGAATCCTTTGTCGTTGTCGGCAGATGCTCGGAGCACGTGCTGAAGGACTATCCCTGCATGGTTTCGGCGTTTGTACTCGGCAACGTGGAGACCAAATGCGAGCGCGTTATGAAAAAGTATCAGCTCTCTGAATCAGAGGCGCGCAAGCTCATGAAGAAAAAGGACTATACGCGCAAAAACTATCACAACTATTACTGTGAGGGCAAATGGGGCGATTCCCGGAATTATGACATGTGTGTCAACAGCAGCGACATAGGCGTGGAGGGAACCGTCGAAGTCATCCTGAAATTTATCGAACGGAAGAAATAACTCCGTTCACGACAAAATCGTTTCCGTTCGCAACAGATTTTCCCGCTGCTTACGTGATTGACGTATGATGGGATCATCAAGGAAGCGAGAGATTGTTTCCGTAATCGTGGAGGATGAAAGCCCATGGGATACGTGAAAGGCTGTGAACTGACGTTACTTTCAAAGTATGTTTTGAAGAGTATGGATAAGGGAAAGCTACTGATGGCAGATGGCTTAAAGGATCAGCTTTCCTCAGAGGAATTAAAGCAATTGTTTGAACGCGCCAGCGCCAATTTTGTAAATGACGAGGGCAAGGAACTCAAGGGCGTGCAGGCCGGAGTTGTCTATGCAATGCTGAAAAAGATCGACAAGCAGAAGTACTTGATCGGCATAGCCGCCATGAAGAGAATCGACGGCGGCCCGACGGGGAAGACGGGCGTGGCTGCATGGTTTGCGGAGTCTACGGATACCTACGTCATGCAGGAAAGATTTTTTGCGCCAGACCTTCCGGAGGAGGAAATCTATTTTGATGAGTGCGTGCTGAGTAACCTAAAGGATACAGTGAGCTTTGGCCAAGTGAAGGAAGCGGAATACTTGGACAAAGTGGTGATCAAGGCAGAGAAGCAGCAGATTTGGGGAATCACGTTTACCAGAACGGCGTTTTTCTTGTTGATGCTGATCGTTTGGGGTTTGGTTTTTAAGAATTTCGGTCTTGGCCTATGCTTCGCGTTTCTTTTCCTGACCAGCTTTACAATGATCACTTCAAAGACACAAGTGAAAGAGGAATTGAAGCCCCAGGGAGCAGACGAACTTCAAAAAACTTGACAGAATCCTGAAATTGGGTAATAATATAGAAAATTAAAAAGAAATACGAGGGCTTTTATGTTAACTGTGGTGAAATAACCATTGCAAACCGCATATGGCAAGGCAGATCAGGATCCCGTGCGGATTCCGGTTTACCCAAAGGTTAATGGCAGATGCCGTTAGCCCTGTTTCATTACGCTTAATATTATGGTATAAAGCCTGGCACTTCGCGTAGCATGCATTGAAGTGAAGATGGCTTTGCTTTGATTTCCTCGTTTTCTGAAATATGTGGGAAGAACTAACCATGATATCCATGCCGTGAGATATCATGGTTTTTTATTTGCAATGGTTATGAGAATAAGGCAACTGAAGACGCGGCGCGATTCGGATTTGAAAGGATAATTAGCATGAATAAAAAAGTGAATTTGGAAAACTATCAGGAATTTTTTAATAAAGAGTATTTGATGGGACCGAACAGTCTCCGGCTTTTGGAGGAGATGCTCCGGAAATACCCGCTGACGGCGGGGAGCAGGGTGATGGACCTTGGATGCGGACGCGGCATCACGAGCCTCTTTCTGACGAAGGAAGCGGGCGTTACGGTTTTTGCGACGGATCTTTGGATCTCTGCGACGGAGAATGCCAGAAGCTTTGAAGCATGGGGCGTTTCAGACATGGTCATCCCCGTTCATGCGGATGCAAATGACCTTCCCTACGCGGAGGAATACTTTGATGCCGTCGTGAGCATTGATGCCTTCCATTATTTTGTGACCTGCAAGGAAGAATTCAAAAAGATGGTGCTGCCTTATCTGAAAAAGGGTGGCGTCGCCGTCATTGCGATCCCGGGACTTAAGAAAGAACTGACTGGAAAGGCAGCGGAGGCTTTTATGGAATGGGTTGGCGGAGACCAAAAGGACTACGATTCCTTCAAGACAAGGCAGCAGTGGCTTGGCATTCTGGGACGGGATGAAGGGTACGAAGTGGTCATGGATTTTGACCTGGACTGCTTTGAAGAGGCATGGGAGGACTGGTTCCAATCAGGCCATGAGTATGGAAGTAAGGACAAAGAATTTTTTGCGCGCGGAATGGACGAGTACCTCTCGTTTGTGGGCCTTGTCATCCGCAGAAAATGAGAAGAGACTACGGGCGGAAAGGCAAAGGCGGAAAAGCCGCCCGTAGAAAACGAGAAAAAGCTACGGGCGGAAAGGCAAAAGCTGGAAAGCCGCCCGTAGAAAACGAGAAAAAGCTACGGGCGGAAAGGTAAAAGCTGGAAAGCCGCCCGTAGAAAACGAGAAAAAGCTACGGGCGGAAAGGCAA
>CAMKQH010000029.1 GCA_946414885.1 uncultured Lachnospiraceae bacterium | reverse complement strand
CCTCTCTTACTTGCCTGGATTCCATTTTTTCCTCTCAGGCAAGTATTTCCTGCCTCTCTTACTTGCCTAGATTCCATTTTCCCCTTCTGGCGAGGCATTCCTCGGAAGATTCTTGCTACAAAAGGGCCTTTAAGTCCTCCGTGAGCTTTGTCAGTCGCTCCTGGGCATCCGCTTCACTCGTTCCCTTTACGCCCATGTAGAACTTGATCTTGGGTTCCGTGCCGGAGGGTCTTGCGCAGCACCACTCATCGTTAGGAAGTTCAAAATACAAAACGTTGGATTTCGGGAGGCCCGTAGGGGTCTTCTCCCCCGTCTCGACGTTCAAAATCTCATCCGTAAGGTAATCTCGAAGCTTTAACACTTTGCTCTCGCCAATAAACTTCGGCGGATTCTGGCGAAGCTTTTCCATCGTCTGGGCGATCTGCTTCGCGCCGTCGATTCCCTTCATGGTAATGGTGTACTGACCTTCCTTGAAGTAACCGTACTTTTCATAGATTTCCGTCATGAAGTCGCAGAGAGTCTTCCCCTGTTTCTTGCAGTAAGCCGCCACCTCGCAAAGACAAGTCACCGCCACGATGGCATCCTTGTCACGCGCATGCGTTCCAGCAAGACATCCATAGGATTCCTCCAGACCAAACACGTAATTATAGCTGTGATTCTCCTCAAAAAACTTGATCTGTTCGCCAATATACTTAAAGCCCGTCAGCGTCTCGATCAGTTTTACGCCATATGCCTTGCTGATCGGGAATGTCATGTTCGTTGTCACGATGGTTGTCACCAACGCAGGATTCTCCGGCATCCGTCCCATGGCCGTGCGCTCGCGTAAAATATACTCCGCAAGAAGCATGCCCGACATGTTGCCCGTAAATGCCTTGTATTCTCCCGTCTTTGAATCCTTCGCATAAATGCCGAGGCGGTCTGCGTCAGGATCCGTCGCCATCACCACGTCCGCATCCTTCTCCTTCGCCAGGCGAAGCGCATAGGTAAATGCCTTGGGATCTTCGGGGTTCGGGTACTCGAGTGTAGTAAAGTTTGGGTCAGGATTCTCCTGCTCCGGAACCACGTAAACATTCTGGAATCCCAGTTCCTTCAGCACTCTCTGCACGGGCTTGTTTCCCGTTCCGCAAAGGGGCGTGTAAACGATCTTAAAATCCTTCGCCATCTCCTCGATCACCTCAGGATGAAGGATCTGTTTCTTCAGTTCTGCGATAAAGAGGTCATCGATCTCCTTCCCAATCACCTGATACAGACCTGCCGCCATGGCATCTTCCTTGCTCATGGTCTTTACGGACGCAAAATCCGTCACCGCCCGAACCTCGCCGATGATCTCCTTATCCCTGGGGGCCGTGATCTGGGAACCGTCCTCCCAATATACCTTATAACCATTATATTCCGGCGGATTGTGGCTTGCCGTCACCATGACGCCGGCAGTGCAGCCGAGCGTTCTCAGCGCAAAGGACAGCTCCGGCGTGGGACGAAGGCTCTCAAAAATATAGGCTTTAATTCCGTTCGCTGCAAGGCAAAGCGCCGTCTCTTGGGCAAATTCCGTGCTCATGCGGCGGTTGTCAAAGGAAATGGCAACGCCCTTTGCCTGCGTGCCCTGCTTTAGGATATAATTTGCAAGTCCCTGGGTAGCCTTGCGCACGGTATATACGTTCATGCGGTTTGTGCCTGCCGCAACAACGCCGCGAAGGCCTCCCGTGCCAAATTCCAACTCGCGGTAAAACCGGTCTTCCACCTCGGTCTCATTGTTTCGAATGGCCAAGAGCTCTTCCTTAGTCTTTACGTCAAAATAATCATTCTCCAGCCAGAAATCAAACTGCTCACGATAGCCCATTTTTTTCTCCTTCAAATTGTCTTTTTCCTATTTTCCTGATTCAAATTGCCCTGTCGCGGATCACTCCACGCCAGGGCATTTCCATTGCGATGCTTGATTACGCTTCCTTTTCCGAAGTGAGCTCCAGATACAGATTTGCGAAAGTCAACTGCCAATAAGGGAAAAGCCACACAGCGCAAAAGATAAGCCAGATCACGCTCGTCAAAACGCTGGAAAAAACAAGTCCCAACGTGGCGATCATCAAATAAACAAGCAGATACCCCGCAAAGGAAAGCCACAAAAGAAATACCCTCTTTTTTTGACCCTGCATCAGCTCCCTGCTTCTTTGAAAAACCTCTTTGGAAGACAACTCTCCTTCGCTTGCAACGATAAAGGGAACCATGGCACATTCCAATGCCTTTACGAATCCCGGCACGATAAACAATACGCTCCAGATAAGGATTTTGAGCACCATGGTCACGATGATCCAGATGCCTCGCAAGCGGTTTTCAACCAATATAAGGAATTCCGAAAACATGTCTTCGATGCCAGGGCTCTCACCCTTGCTCACTGAAAGGTAGAACCACCATCCTGCCAGCTTTGTGGCAATCACAATCACGCAGAAAAAAATGAGCCCAATCAGCTTCAGGCAAGGAATCAACAGATTATAACCAAACCGCACTGCCCGCCCCGGCCCTAGTATGAAATAGTCCGGAAAATGAAAGGGATTCTTCCCCGCAGGTGAACTCCAAAACTTGAAAAAACCGCTGTCATCTCCAATCGTCATCACTTCGGCTTTGAACGGAAAACACTTTTCCAACGCATCGGACAATGCTTTTCCCGCCTCAGAAGGCGTATAAGAAAAATCCTTATGCATTACAATGTAGCAATAATGATATTTCGCGTGAATCAGGAACAGGTCAAAGAGAAAGTTCTCGTCCCTCTGATCCTGCGCGTTTTGTATATAAACGTTTCCCCGTTCCTTTTCCTTTCCTGCTTGCCGCAAAATGCCTCCGACGTTTACGACCAGAAGCACAATTGCGGCAACAAGAACACATCTAAAATACTTCTTCCCAATATCTTGCCTGGCTTTTTTCTTTAATGCCTTTCCGGACCATGCTACGCTCAATTCCCGGGTCTCTCCTTTACGTCCATCAAATTTTATGCCAAAATAGCCTTTGCAGCCTCTGCCAGCGTATCCTTCTTTGCCTGTGCCTCCGCAAGATCCTTGCCCTTCGTGGTGAAGTAGATCTTGATCTTGGGCTCGGTGCCGGAAGGACGAACGATCACGGTGGAACCGTCCTCGAGGCCGTAGATCAGGACATTTGCCTTAGGTAACCCCGTCTCCTCAGGCTTCGCATAGTCCGTCACCTTCGTCACGGCAATGCCTGCAAACTCCTTGGGAGCGTTCTCGCGAAGGCCCTTCATGATGGAAGCCATCTTATCCATGCCGGAAAGTCCAGGGAATTCAAAGGAATCTACCTTGTTCAGGTATCTTCCGTACTGTGCGTAAATCTCCTCAAGCCGCTGCTTGATGGAGGAGCCGATGCTTCTGTAGTAAGCTGCCATCTCGCAGATCAGCATGGAAGCGATCACGGCATCCTTGTCGCGAACGTAAGGTCCAGCCAGATAACCGTAGCTCTCCTCGAAACCGAAGATGAAGCGGTCCACCTCATCTGCTGCCTCGAGCTGCGCGATCTGATCCCCGATCCACTTAAATCCGGTCAGCACGTGGCGAAGCTCAACCCCATAATGCTCAGCCACTGCATCTGCCAGCGGCGTGGAAACAAGACTCATCACTGCCACGGGTTTTACGGGCATGGTGCCCTTCTCAATGCGGCCGGCACAGATATAATCCAACAGCAGAACGCCCATCTCATTGCCGGAAACCAGCTCATAACTGCCATCCGGGCACTTCATGGCAATGCCCACGCGATCCGCGTCGGGATCCGTGGCGAGCATCAGGTCTGCGCCTTCCTTCTTTGCAAGCTCAAGGCCATACTTCAGCGCCTCAAAAATCTCAGGGTTGGGATAAGGACAGGTGGTGAAGTATCCGCTCGGATACTCCTGCTCGGGAACGATCGTCACGTCCGTGATGCCCATGTCATGCAGGATTCTCGTAACGGGTACGAGTCCAGTGCCGTTCAAAGGCGAATAAACCAGCTTTAAGCCGGAAGTCTTTGCCAGACCGGGACGAACCTGTCTAGCCTCGATTGCCTCATAGAAGGCCTTCTTACAGTCATCGCCCACAAAACGGATGAGTCCCTGCTCAACGCCCTCCGCAAAAGACATTACCTTCGCGCCGGTCAGTACGTCCGTCTTCTGGATCTCCGCGTATACAATGGCAGCCGCGTCATCCGTCATCTGACAGCCGTCAGGACCATAGGCCTTATATCCATTGTACTTCGAAGGATTATGGGAAGCAGTCACCATAATGCCTGCGTTGCAGTTATAATATCTCGTTGCAAAGGAAAGCGCGGGTACGGGCATCAGCGCGTCATAGATGCGGACCTTAATGCCGTTAGCCGCAAGCACGCCTGCTGCCTCCTTGGCAAATACGTCACTCTTTAAGCGGCTGTCGTAGGAAATGGCTACGGTCTGGTTGCCGCCCTGGGTCAGAACCCAATTTGCCAACCCCTGCGTTGCCTGACG
The DNA here is from genome assembly GCA_946414885.1 of uncultured Lachnospiraceae bacterium. Lineage (GTDB taxonomy): Bacteria > Bacillota > Clostridia > Lachnospirales > Lachnospiraceae > Acetatifactor. The sequence goes on along the minus strand of CAMKQH010000029.1, from coordinate 39,398 downwards.
AACCACCCAGATATTCATGCGGTTCGTGCCAGCTCCCAGCGTTCCGCGAAGGCCCGCCGTGCCAAACTGCAGGGAAACGGCGAAGCGATCCTTGATCTCCTCGTCATTATCCTTGACCTTTAAAAGCTCCGGCAACAGATCCGGATCCTCCAAGTTAAATGCTGCCCAACGATCATACTCCTGCTTGTACATAAGTCCAAACCTCCTTTATGTTTCAATCGTCTGTCAAGAACTATCGTCCTCCGTAAAAACGTCATCTCATAACCCGTCATCTCATCAAATTGTTGTCGCAGCAAACCGCCGTTTGGTATAGAATGACTTTACAAAAGACGTCTCTCTCAAAAAATGATTCCCTAAAATTCACTATAGTATTTTACCACGTTAGCTCAGCCCTATCAAGTGTTAGCTTCATAAGTCTCGCATTGCAAACCTCGCTTGGTACGGAACTTATCATCGTCCGTGCCTCAGATTCTTTTCGGCAGAGAACCTTTCGCAGTCCATGCCCTAGATCTCCTTACGTAAGGAACTCGCCACTGATCCCGTTACGTAAGGAATCTGTCGATCTTGCTGCGGATCAAAGATACGTCCAGCGGATGATCGGCCGTTTCCATTGATATAATCAGCTTATCCCCTAACAGTATCCCACTTTTCTCATAGGCTTCTATCTTCAGGTAATTCTTTGCGGCATAGTCATTTTCATCTATGAGTCCAAAATGTTCCCAGTATATCGTCTTTCTTGTCCTAACGTTTAAGCAGGCAAAATCAGGATATGACGTTTTATGTTCAATCAATGACACTTTAGGTTCATAACAATACGGGATCTTCATTTTATGGAACGTATCTGCTATTATTTTCTCTGATTTTGAGCGAACCTTTTCTCCTCGATCCGTTTCATATTTCCCTTGTTCCGGGTAGGAATTCTGCCCACCAGGATGTTCCTCCATCCATTGCTTAACATATTCTTCGTCCGTTATGGCAATGGGCGTCACGTATTCCTTTCTCCCCTTGCATAGCTTGTCGTAGATTTCATCCAAGCATTTTGGATCATACTTTTTCAAAAAGCTCTCCATGTTCCGATACTCCTCTTCCAATGCTTTGAATGCTTTGTTTTCATATTCCCGTTGAATCAATTTGGGAATGATTGCCTTGTCCTTGGCGTGCACGTAAACTGCTTTCCCCGCCCCCTTCTCTCGAAAATAGTACTGTGGAAATCCCTTTGAATTTGTCACCCTTAAACTTCCTTCTGGCAAACCCTCCTGTGCTTTCTTCCTCTTCTTAGCGCTCGCCAACAAACTTTTCAACTCTCGAAACTGTTCCTTCAATTCTTTTGAATAATCAATCATATTTTGTTTCCCCCTCTTCTTCCGCATAATTTTATGATCTCTACCGCCGCAATCTCCATTTGCGGTATCAGGCGGTATGATTTATATCCCTTACTACCGCCCACAGCCCATTTTCCCCCTCCAGGCGGTACCATTCCTCTCAACTACTACCGCTCAGAACCTACTTTCCCTCTCCAGGCGGTACCATTCCGCTAAATTACTACCGCTCAGAACCTACTTTCCCCCTCCAGGCGGTACCATTCCGCTAAATTACTACCGCCCAGAACCTACTTTCCCTCTCCAGGCGGTACCATTCCGCTAAATTACTACAGCTCAGAACCTACTTTCCCCCTCCAGGCGGTACTACGCACAACAAAAACACATAAGTCACAAATCTTTGAATAAAAAATTGGAATAATCATGGCAAATTGAGATGCCCTTGCCACTGGGCTGAAAGCTTTAGATATTCTTGGCAGTACTCAAAAGTACCGCCAAGAACAACAGATCTATTGAAATAGCGAATAATGTCTTGCGTTACAATGTTGCATAGTATTCTTCCAGTCTGGGCCTTGCCTTTTCATAAACACTCTTTAGGCTGGGATCGAACTGCGTGCCCATGCCTTCCATGATGATGGCGTCTGCCTTCGCAAAATCAAAGGCTTCCTTGTAAACGCGCTTGCTCACCAGCGCGTCATACACGTCTGCGATCGCCATGATCCTTGCCTCGATCGGAATCTCTTCCCCGGCCAGCCCCTTCGGATATCCGGAACCGTCCCAGCGCTCGTGATGATAATGCGCTACGTTCTCCGCGATGATCTTAAACGACTCATCCTCCGTGTGCGCAAGAATCTCATGAATGACGCGGGCGCCCTCAGCCGCATGGCTCTTCATCTTCTCATACTCCTCCGGAGTGAATCTTCCGGGTTTTCTGAGCACCTCGTCATCGACTGCGATCTTCCCAAGATCATGCATCGGCGCAGCCTTCACGACGTCCTTACAAAATTCCTCCGAAAGCGACAACGTACCTTCTTTCTTGATCTCATCGATCAGGATTCTAACGCCCTCACTTGTCCTCTTGATATGTCCGCCGGTGGAATTGTCACGACTTTCCACCATCATTGCAAGACTCATGATCAAATTGTCATGCATCTCCACGATGTGCTGCGTCTTATTCTCTACTTCTCTCTTCAGGTTCTCGTTATAGGAGTCCAGAAGATTGATGTATTTTCTGTTCTGCGTGTCATCCGTGAACGTGACAAGGTAGCCGCGCCTGCGGACGCCGTCATTGAGGAAGCTTACGTTCACGTTATAGAACCTCTCCTCTTCCTCTTTTCCTTCCTCTCCCTTCACCACGTATACAAACAGCGCGTTGTCCGGGTTCTTGCTAAATCCGTCAATAAAATGCCGCAGCTTCCGTTCCGCAGGCTTATACCCCAAAGGCTGATCCACTGCCAAAAGAGACAATTCCGGCACGATTGCCCTCGCCGTCTCATTGCTTCCCAAATACTTATACTTGAAATCAAAGGATACGTATCCGATGGACCTCTCCCGGACCATGGAATCGATCACCGTGTCGCTCACGTTATAAAGGTTCAACCGATACGCGATGAGCAGATACAGGAACTGAGCAATGACGTAACCAAGCGGTATCAGATCCACCTTATTCGTGACATGTTTGCCGCCAAAAAAGATAAATATAACGATGATGATCGGGAAAATCAAAAGATGAATGATTGTCCTTGGAATCTGGCGCTTCTTCAGCCAGGAATAACCAATCACAATGAGCTCTGCCCCAAAAATCACACACACGACAACGTAAAAGAAGGTGTGCATCCAACCGTATTCCTTATGCAGAATCTTCGTCGTGCCCACCAGCTCAAAGGACAGATTTTTATAAAACAGATCCAGATAACCAATCGTCAACGCGGACGCATACAAGAGACAGCTCAGCACAAACAAAAGGATTCTGCTCCACCTTCCAAGCTCGACGCCGCACAGATGCAATATGGTGAACAGCATAAAAAACTGGAGAAAACAGCCCCCGAGATACGTGATCTTTACCGCCACGATCACCTCATTGATCGTGCCTGAAATTCCAAGCAACACGTATCCAAGGCATGCAATCGGTATCAGCGTGAACACCATCGTTATGCTCGCATCGAAATGCTTATGCCACATATAGACGTAGATTGCGGAAAACAGAAGTGATAGCAAAAATACACTCCCATAATATAATACCGTCAATTTCTTGTCCCTCTTTCCTACTTGATCTCTAGCTTTACGTCGCCCGTGTTCGTCTTCACGCGGCACGTTCCGCCTTCCGATGAATCAGGCACCTCTATGTCACCTGTGTTTGTCTTTGTCTCAAAGCGTTTTCCGGAAAGAAAACTTCCCGTCACGTCCCCAGTCACCGTCTCCACGTAAATCGCATCTCCATCACATTCCCTGAAGCTCACGTCGCCCGTGTTGAGATCCACTTTGATCTCTTCACCCGCGATTACGCGCGTCAGCTCCACGTCACCCGTATTCCCCTTCAAATACAGGTTTTGACACTTAACGTCCATAATCCGGACGTCGCCCGTGTTATTTTCAATCTTGATCTCACCATATTCCGCTTTCGGGAGCGCGATCATGACCGTGGGCCCCTCCGTCCAAAACCCAATCTTCTCGTACCATCGTCTGTCATCCGTCACGGTAATGGTCAGGGTATCCTTTTCCACTCTTGCCTGATGCGGCGCCCTTTCCTCCTCCCGGAAGATCACGTGACACTTTTCGTCCCCGGACGCTACAAGAATGACGTTCTCAATGTCTCCCCTGACCGACAGATTGGTAAATGCTTCCTCCACGTCGCACGCATTCATCACGTACTCGGCAGTATTAAAGTTTTCTGCGTCAAACCCTGCCTGGAAGAGCGTCTTTACAATGATCACGGCGCCAATCACGCATAAGAGCACGCCGATCAGATTCCAAATAAGCCATTTACGCATGCTTTCTTTCCTCCTTTCCGATAAAGAAGGATTTTAGCCACAACAGGAATCTTCCGCCGAGCTTAAGGGCAACTTTTGCGGCTAACAGGCTGACCGAAAGGAACAGCATAAACAGACCCAGACACAAAAACCCCCCGCCAATCACCATTCCGATCAAAGCCACGTTCTTGGCCATGGCCAACGGGATAACGCTGAGGAACAAAAAGACTGCCGCACAAAACAGAGCCAGATCCACCGCAAACAAGGCGATCACAATGGCCCAAAGCACGACGTAGAGTGAAAAGATCAGGGATAATGCAGTGATCACGAGCGGAAACCACAGGGGGAACGTGAGGATCACCAAGGCAATCTTCCCACCGTTCACCGTCTTTTGAGGCTTCATCTTTTTCACAACGAGCTTCGTCAGGGGGATCTCTGACATCACCTGGGCCACGATCTCATCAACCGTTCCAAGCTTTGCCACCGCTTCCTCCTCCGGCACCCCGTCCGCCTTGTAATCCTCTATGATCTCGTCATAAAACGCCAGACGTTCCGCGACGTCCGTCTGTTCAAGACCGGCAAGACGCCTTTGTAATTCTGCCAAAAATACATTCTTTTTCAAGCTTGTCATCTCCATAAGTCTTTATTGCTTTGAAGCAATTTCTCACGTCAAAAACCAGTGATAATTATGAGATTCTAAGGGAAAAATCACTCTTATCCAATGAGAAATTCGGATTATAATAAGGATCCCCCGCCTCCAGCACGGCCTTCCACTTCGTGCGGAACTGCTCAGATTCCTGATTGTATCTCTGGGCCTTTTCTCCCTGATCATCCAACCCGCGGGAAATGGATTCAAAGTGATAAAGCTCCGCAAAAGGCGTAAAGACGTTCAGCAGGCCTTTCTGTCGAAGCTTTAAGCAGAAATCCACGTCATTTAACGAGATGGCAAAGCCTTCATCCAAGCCGCCCACTTCGTCATATAAGGACTTTTTCACCATCAGGCAGGCACCCGTGACGGCGCTGAAATTCTGCGCATAGCACAATCTCCCCATGTAACCCAGGTTTTGCCTTGCCTGCTTATAATGGCAATGTCCCGCCGTTCTATGCGCCCCAAGCCCCAAGATCACGCCGGCATGCTGGATCGTGTGATCCCCATAGTAGAGCTTTGCTCCCACGGCACCCACGTCCTCGCGCTGAGCATACATGAGAAGCTCCTCCAGCCAATTTGCAGTGATCACCTGCGTGTCGTTGTTCAAAAGCAGCACGTACTCTCCCTCTGCATAAGACTCTCCAAGATTGTTGACGGCGGAGTAATTAAACTTACCCTCATAGGTCACAAGCTTGATCTTACCGGGTGCCACGCTCTTTTCTCCTGCGCGAAGCATTTTCCCTGCGCCCTCCGCCGCGGAGTCTGTCAGCGCCTGTCCGTAATCATATCCAAGAAGCTTGGAATAGTATTCCTTGATCTCCGTCGTTTCGCTGTTATTTTCCACGATAACGATTTCAAAATTATCGTACGTGGACTTCTCAAGAATGCTGGAAACGCAGCGCTCCAAATCCTCCAGATGATCTTTGTTCGGGATTACAATACTGATCTTGGGATGTCCCAGAATCTGATACTGAATGCGGAAAATCGTGGCAAAGGCCCTCGTGCTCGTGATCTGGAAGTGGTCAAAGCCATGCTTCCTTAGATGCTCTGCAACGGCGCCCTTTGCTGCCGCGATCGCATAGGGCTTTGCCTCAATGCCGGAGGCAACGCTGCCCGCATGGGAGCGCCAATAATACATGACGCGGGGCACGTGCACAATCTTCTTTGCATTGTCAGTCAGACGCAGGATCATGTCATGATCCTGGCTTCCGTCAAACTGCGTGCGGAAGAGCTCCGTGCCGTCCAAAAGCTCTCTGGAAAAAACGCTGAAATGACAGATATAATTGTTCGCGCGCAGATTGTCCGGCGCGTAATCCGGCTTAAAATGCAACGTCAGCATGTGATTCAAATCACCGCTCTTAAAGGTGATCTCATCACAGTAAAGATAGTCCGCCCCCTGCTCGTTGATGGCTTTTACGTATTCATAGAGTACGGACGGATGCAGCACGTCGTCATGGTCAAAAAGACCAATATATTCCCCCGTCGCCAAGGTGAGACATGCGTTGGTGTTTCCGGAAATACCCATGTTTTTCTCAAGCTTCTTGTAGACGATCCTGCCGTCTGCCTTCGCCGCGTATTCCCTGCTGACCTCACCCACAAAAGTATGCTCGTCGTCAGATCCGTCCGCCAGGCAAAGCTCCCAGTTTGCATAGGTCTGCCCCGTCACGGACTCAATCATCTCTGCAAGAAACTCCTTCGGCGTATTGTAAAGCGGCACGAGGATGCTGATCTTCACCATCCTTGGGAAGGTTGCGGCGCGCTCCGCGGCTGCCTGCTCCGGCGTGGGAAAACTTCCCGTGCCCAGGGCATGCATGGCTTTCTTCTCCAACTTCTTTTGATCAAGCTTTCGGAACACGCCCTTGATGCTTCCGCAATTCTTTAAGCGGTCTCTCTGCCGGATTCCCCAGTGCATACACTTTCTGAGCGGTCCCGACATTTTCCAAAGCACGTTGCCTTTGATTCTGCCAAGATTCCACTCCAACTCTTCATTCTTCATTTCGAGTTCTGAAAGCTTGCCCGCAAGTTCCGAACACTTTAATGCTTCTTTTTCATATAGCTCTTTGTAATCCAAATCCGCCATTGTTACGTCCTTTTTCATTTCGCCTGCCGCCTGCAAGCGACTATTCCTTTATTTTTATTTCGCTCCCGCTCCAGTAAAAAAGCTTCAAGCTGCCCACCTTGCGTTTGGCAAGGCAGCCTACGCGATACCTACCCGGAGGAAGCGTTCCCTTCGTCAGACAGATCCAAAAACCGCTCAGCGCCACTCTCTGCTGATCCGTCATTTTCTCTTCCAGATCCGGCCGGTATTGCTCGTGAAGCTTGATCTTATAACGTTCTCCCGACTCCCTTTCCAAGATTAGGAAGCGCTCATAGCAGGCATTGTCATCCCCCAGGACAACGGCATATCCCAACATCTCCCCGCCCCGGTCCTCTTCCACGCAAACCTTCAGGCATGGATCCATGCGAATCCCTTCAATCTCCCCAATCGGCATGGGGGTCACGATCTGCAACACGTTATTCATGGTCTCATATGCCGGCCGTATGCGGGTATCCGTGGATTGTCTGCTCAGATAATCCGAAAAATAAGGATCCACGTTCTTCAGTTCCGGGAAACGCTGATAAAGCCTTTTTTGTTCCACCAACAGTCGCTCCCTCTTTTTCTCATCCGCATCACTCCCGCGCGTTAACGATTCATGGTGATATGCAAATGCATCACAGGTCACGACGTTGCGATATCCCAGCTCATACAATCGAAATCCCAGGGCGACGTCATTATAGGCCACCGCCAATTCCTCGTAGAAACCGCCTGCTTCCCAAAAAACCTCAGCCCTAATCATTACACATGCGGCGGAGACCGCCAGCACGTTCCACCAGCCGCGGTTTCTGCCGAAATAATGCTCCTCCCTGTCATCCAGAAAAAGGAGCTTATGCACCGGTCCCGTGGGAAGATTTGTGATCCCCACGTGCTGGATCAGGGTGGAATCCGGATAAAATAATTTCAGGCCAACGCTCCCGACACCCGGACGCGCCGCCAGCATCATCATCTGATCCAGACGACTCTCCGGCAAAAGCTCCACGTCATCGTTCAGGAAAAGCAAATACTTTCCCATTGCCCGTTCCGCTCCCAGATTGCACATCCTTGAAAAGTTAAATTCCATCGGCTCGTAAAGATACGTCACGTCCGGGATTTTTTCCAGCCGTTCGCGATTTTCTTTGGTACTGCCATTATCTACAATGATCACTTCCAAGCCAGGGTGTTCTACGCTTTCCGGTCCCTCCGCCGGTATTCCGTACGCCCTTTTTAGAGCCTTAAGACAGTTCTCCATCAGCTCCGGATGATCCTTGGTCAATACGATCACGGAGAGAAGGTCCGCCGGCGGATCCTGCATGCGCCTGTGTCCCGTTGCGGGATCGGCAAAAGCCAGAAACCGTTCCAGACTGCTGCAATGATACAGGATTCCGGGCAAATGCGCAATGGAACCTCGTCCTCTCTCCCAACCGCCGGCTCTTTCGCACAGGGTTCTCACCATCTCCCTGTAGGCCTCATCCGGCGTTTCATTTGCGAAGATCAGCGCATATTCCTCATTCTTCTTGGATCTGCCCTCAGCCTCGCTCTCAACCTCTGAGACCTGAAATGGTCCTAAAATCTCCTTCCAGTCCGCATACTTTGCCAGAAAGGTTTTTCGAAAGGCAATCAGGCTTCCAAGATAAAAACAATTCTCCAGACGTTCCGGAGACCAATCCGGCCGGAACCAGGGATGACTTAGCGTTCCGTCCTTCTGCCTCGCGTCTTCATCCCCGTACAGAATCAAAACCTGCGGATGGCGCGCAAAATAAGACTGCATGGCAAAAAGAGACCGGTTGCCAAAATACCCTTCCGTCGTCACGGGTAAACCTTCCTCATGTTCCAGATCTTCCTGCACGTCCTGGGCATGCTCCTGCCAAAAGAGCCACTTTTCATAATTTCCCCGCATGGATTGCAGCTCTGCATCATAGTTTATGATCCTGGGTAACTCGCCCAGCCTTTTGATCATTCCTTTTACGCCCAATTGCCCACCCTCTTAATTTTCTAACCCATACAATCAAACTATCTGTTTTTACGCCATCTTTCCAATTCGTTCCTAGCTTTTAACGCAATACCTCATTTTCGTAGACTTTGCCCGGGGATTCCGGAAAATCTCCTCTGCGCCCGGACGGATCACGTCCCTGGAAACCTCCGCATAAACTCCTTCCCGCTCCAATTCCTTGAAGGATTTTTTCACCAACCTGTCCTCCCCGGAATGAAACGTCAGGATGGCAACGCGCCCGCCCGGATTCAAGATTCCGGGGAGCTTTTCCAAAAAGGCATATAATGCCTCAAATTCACTGTTCACGTCAATGCGAAGCGCCTGAAAGCACCTTTGGCAGGCTTTCTTTTGCTCCTCCTCGCGTTCCTTTGCAGGCAAAAACGCAAGGGCGTCGCGGATCGCATCCCGAAGGTCAAAGGTCGTCTCCACGGGCTTGCCGGACGCACGCCTCCGGAATATCTGGTTGGTGATCTTCTCCGCATAGGGTTCATCGGAATTCTCCACCAAAAGTCCCGTCAGCTCTTCCCTCGTCAGTTCCTTCAGTCTCTCCGCCGCGCTGACCCCCTCCCTTGGATTCATCCGAAGATCCAGCGGTGCGTTGATCTTGTAGGAAAAGCCTCTCGACGGATCATCGATCTGCATGGAGGACACGCCGAGATCTGCCAGCACAAAATCAAATTTTCCCTGCTCCTTCGCCACTTCGTCAACGTCCGCAAAGTTCACAAGCTTTACCGTAAGTAGTTCCTCGCCATACCCAGCCGCGCGAAGGCGTTCCAAGGTCTTGGCGGACTCGATCGGATCCACGTCCAGCGCCGTCAGGTGCCCTTTCCCCTGAAGCTGGTCCAGCATGGCCCTCGTATGGCCGCCGTAGCCCAGCGTGGCATCAAGCCCTCGCTGCCCCGGCTGGATCTTTAGAAAATCAAGGATTTCCTGCACCATAATGGAGATATGCATGCCCGCAGGCGTGCTTCCCTTCCCCATCACCTTCTGGATGGTGTCTTTGTACTTCTCCGGCTGACGTTCTTTATATTTTTCTTCAAACCGTTTCGGATGCGTCCCGGAATAATGGGGACGCCTCTTGTGTTCCTGTTCCATCTTTTCCTCTCGCGGAGTGCCTTTTCTCAAGTTACGTTTTCAAGCGGTAATCTTTCCGATCTGCCGTTTTCTTAGAATCGAAGATGCTTTGCCAGAGCGCCGCAGAGATCCTCCGCCGCATTCTGGGGTATTCTCGTGACCTCAAGGGAAGCATAGAGAATGTTTTCAGCCTGAGTCGAGAGCATTTCGAGATTGATCCCGAGATTGGGATCCGCCGTCGGAAAGACAATGCTCGGCAGTTCCCCTCCGCTGCTTCTGCCATTTACGAGAAGAATCTTCTTTTTCTCGAGCGGCACGCGCTCGCCATTAAAGGTCATTTCCAGTACCTTGACCACGCAGGAATCCATGATGGGATCGATCCGAAGCGTTTTCACGTCTCCGCCCACCTTCAGCTCCAGCTCGATCTGTCTGTCGCTGACAAAGGCCTCCGGAACGAAATAAGACTGATCCTCATTATATCCGTTGCCCCGGTCCTCATAGATCTGTACCCGGAAGATCTGCTCCGCGTCCTGATAGCTCTCGATCAGCTTCCAGGGCTTGATGATCTTCTTGCCGATCCTCTCGCGCATCTTTGCCATGGAGAGCTTTTGACCCTCCACGTATTTCTGGAATTCCTGCTCCTGCTCGCGATAGGCATCCGCCTCTTCCGGCGTGACCTTCAGCTCCTCCAGCACCCAGTCCATGGGAAGACGCTCGCGCTTCTCGTCCTCCAAAAGATAACAATAGATCGCGCGGAATGCCAATTCCCGCGTCTCCATCGCCTTGCCAAAGGTCCACTCGTAATCAATGAGCGTCCAGTGATCCCCGTCCACCAAAATATTTGAAAATACCAGGTCAAAGTCCGTAACGGGGGCGTCGCTGTGGTAATCGATCCTGCGGAGATATTCCTTGAAGAGCCTTTTGAATTCCTCCTCGTCCCCGCGGTCCAAGGCCTTGTCCAAGAGAGAGGCCAGCGTCACGCCCTTTGCAAATTCAAACTCTGCGCAGGGAAGTGCGTCCGCCTCTGCCAGCTTGCACTGGTTTACGGTCAGCTCGCCGCCTTCAAAACGCTCCTTTAGGCTCTCACATGCCCCTGCCATGGCGCTTACGTGCTCCGCGGCATCCTCGCAAAGAGGACGCTTTCTGACGATTCTCTCCGGTCCCCCCAGGATCTCCGTACAGATCTGGAACTGGGGAGCCCTGTCATTCGAATATCTTACGTATTCCGTATCATAATCCGGTCCGAGAACCACCAAAAAGGAATTGGAAAAGACGGGAAACAGCCCGTCCTCAGAAATGCCGTCAAAGGCATTTTTCTCATCAAACAAAAGGATTCTGTCCCTGTCAAAATTCCGCATGTTGTTCGAAAGCTCGCCCTTTCCGGGGAGCCTTTTGTCGCTATAGAGCGTCGTCATAAACTTATAATCCGGATAGGGATAGTAAAAATGGTACTCAGGTACGCCCGCATCCTGGAAAATCTTCTCCAGACCCTTTTTGCTAAAGGTCCGCGCATGTCCTCCATCCACGTAGTTCGTGATCCCGGAAAAATAAGTGCCCAGATGGTCTTCCTTACATCCCGCGAAATACTTTAGTCCCAGCTTATTCTCTATGGCAATGATGATCCGGCCTCCTGGCTTTAAGTGGGACTTTATGATCTTTAAGAAATCAACAAAGGGTGTCTCGCCGCCAACGTAGCTGATGCCGTACTCGAACACGCCGATCAGGCAGATCAGGTCGAAATCCCGGTCCAGCTCCGGCTCCACGTCCGTGAAATTTCCCACCTTGATGGTAAGGTTTTCACAATCTGAATGGCGATAGGCATTAATCCTGCTGCGCATTCTGGACAGATCCACGCAGGTAACGCTCGCCGCCTTCTTCACAAGAGCTCCCGCGATGGCGCCGCAACCACTGCCGAGGTCTAGGACCTTGTCCGTCTTCTTCACGGGGACCCACTCCAAAATATTCTCTCTTTGCTTTGAGAAGTGATACAGGATGGGCCAACTGCCCCTCTCATCGATCACCTTGCCATATTCCACGGGCGAAAGATCCCTTGCGATCTTTAAGAGCTCCTCCTCCACGGCGCCGTCGCTGTACAGATCCTCACCGGGATACTTGGAGAGGTCCAGCACGACCTTTCCTATGGTCTCATTCGTAAACGTTTTCTTTTCTTCTTCGCTCATCCTTTAAGCGTCCTTCACTACAATTTTGGAATTCATGTCATAAAAACCAACGGTATTCTTATCTGACACAATTGTCATGTTTATGATGTCATACAGGCGGTGATACACCTGGAACACGTCGCCGTCATAGCCCGTCACGCCCAGGGATAAAAGATATTCCCCACCCTGCAGGTCTGCCTTCTGCGTGAACGTAATCTCCTTCACCTGGCCTGCTTCCACGCCGTCCAAAAATGCCTTCTCCAGCATGGTGTTCGTCCCGGTGATCTCCGTCCCGCGCACGTTCTTGACCGTAAAAGCAAAGATGGGCGCGGTCAGTCTTTCCTGAAATTTCACCTTCAAGTGCAACGTAAACTCAGATCCCTTTAGAAGCGTGGTGGTGCGGGTGCCGTGCTCATCCGTCAGGTAATACTCCTCGATCCTTGCCTTGCCATCACCGTATTCCAGCGCATTGGGGTTCGTTCCGCTGGCTTCCTCAAAGGCCTCGTCCAGCGCTTCCGCCGTCGTTCCCTTGGATCCCCCTGCCTTATATTGTCCGACCAGCACCTGCTTATACGCATCGATCATCTCTTTCGGACTGCCAACTCCCAGAAGCGTACCCTTATTCAGCAGGAACACCCTGTCACAATACTTTGCAATGCTGCTAAGGTCATGGCTGACGAAAACGATCGTCTTCCCCATCTGCTTGAATTCTTCAAACTTGTGATAGCACTTTGACTGGAAGAAAACGTCTCCCACGGACAGTGCCTCATCCACGATCAGGATCTCCGGCTCAATATTGATGGCCACGGCAAAAGCCAGGCGCACGAACATGCCGCTGGAATAAGTCTTCACGGGCTGATACACGTAATCCCCGATGTCCGCAAACTCCAATATGGCAGGGAGCTTTTCGTCGATCTCCTTTTCGGAAAAGCCCATCATGGTACCATTCAGATACACGTTTTCCACGCCGCTGTACTCCGGGTTAAAGCCTGCTCCAAGCTCAAGCAATGCGGAAATCCTTCCGTTAACCGTCACTTCACCGGAGGTCGGATGCAACACGCCCGTAATGATCTTCAGGATGGTCGACTTTCCGGAACCGTTCGTTCCAATGATGCCGACGGTCTCTCCCTTGTGCACGTCCATGTTGACGCCATTCAGGGCATAATGAAGCTTATACGTCCCGCGTCCCAGTCCAAAAGCGTCCTTCACGCGGTCACGCATCTTGTCGTACAGCTTATAAACTTTCACGACGTCCTTGACCTGGATCGCCGTCTCTTCTTCAATTTTCAAGTTCTTCTCATCATCCATGCCAAACTAAATCCTCATTTCCGAGTGATTACAATACGTCTGCGAAATGCACCTTCAAGCGCTTAAAGACCAGCGTTCCAATTCCAAAAACCACGACCGTGAACATCCAAAAATACACCGTGGAAAAGAAGTCCTGAAAAAACCATTCCTGACCATATATGGCGCTCCGGTATCCATTTACGATATAGACCAAGGGATTAATCTTGATGAAGGTTTGCCATCTTTCCGGAAGCATGTTTATATCCCAAAGGATGGGCGTTGCCCACATGCCAATTTGAAGAAGAATACTGATGATCTGGGAAAGATCCTTGAAAAATACCAGAATTGAGCAGGTGGTATAGCAGATGGCCAGCACAAGAAGAAACAGGCAGGCGCTGTAATAGAAAATCTGAATGGTATAGATCGTAGGAAAATGCCCGTATGCAACCGCGATCACAAGAAGCACAATGATAAAGAAACCATGGATAAAGGTGGCTGCAATGATCTTGATGATGGGAAGAATGCTGATCTTAAAAACCACCTTCTTCACAAGATAATCGTACTCTCTGAGGGCATTGGTACCTGCGTTCAGCGCCTCACTGAAGAAAAACCAGGGCACTAAACCTGCAGTCAAAAATAACACGTATGGCGCCTCCTCCGTACGGGACGCGCCATGCATGATGATTTCGAATACAACGTAATACAGGGCCACCGTGACAACGGGCTGAACCATTGCCCATACGGCGCCCAGATAAGATCCGGCATATCGTTTCTTAAAATCGTTCTTTGCCAGCTTCCAGATCAGATGCCTGCTCTGAAAGAGCTCTCCGGCAAGGCCTGTCACCTTGTCATAAAAGACTGCAAAGCCAATACAACATCCTGCAATGATCATGCAGGTGCAAACCTTTTTTATGAATTCCTCCCTGGGATTAGCGGCAGGTCCTAGGTTCTGATGCAGGATGACCACCGTAGCCAGGATGATGCCAAGAAGAAAGAAAATGGCGATTCCGCCTTTCTTGCCAAATTTCATGTTACGCCCTTATCCTTCCCGCGACGCCGTACGCCATGATCCGTTATCCTTCAATGCCGCGCTCTTTCATATACTCACGGATGCCGCCCCATTTCGTATCACGGTCCGAGAAGATCAACTCCATGTCGTCCGTGATGGGCCATTCCACGCCGATGTCCGGATCATTGTACGCAAGTCCGCCCTCGTCGCCGGGATGATAAAAGTCCGTACACTTATAGCAGAACTCCGCGTAGTCCGACAACACGAGGAAACCGTGAGCAAAATTCTTGGGAACAAAAAACTGCTTCTTGTTCTCCTCGGAAAGTACAACGCCAAACCACTTGCCAAAGGTCTTGGAACCCTTTCTCAGGTCCACTGCCACGTCGAATACCTCTCCCTTGATCACGCGTACCAGCTTATCCTGCGGGTGTTCGATCTGGAAATGCAGGCCTCTCAAAACTCCTCTTTTGGATGCCGACTGATTATCCTGAACAAATACCTCCGGTATGCCGGCTGCCTTAAAATCATTATACTGATAAGTCTCCATAAAATAGCCTCTGGCATCTTGACGAACCTCGGGCGTAATGATCTTAAGTCCTTCAATCTCACAGGTTTCTACCGTAAGCTTACCCATGTTTCAAACCCTCTCTCAACTCTAGAATTATCGTCGCGTGCGCATCGGCGCACGTCCATTACAGTCCGTTTGCCACTTCCACCAAATACTTTCCGTAATTGGTCTTCATCAGGGGCTCCGCAAGCTTCAAGAGCTGCTCTTTGTCGATAAACCCGCGCTTGTAAGCAATCTCCTCGATGCAGGAAATGTAAAGGCCCTGGCGCTTCTGGAATGCCGCCACGAAATCCGATGCATCCAACAGCGCGTCATGATTTCCGGTGTCGAGCCATGCAAAGCCGCGTCCCAAGGTTTCCACGCGAAGGGTACCTCTCTGGAGATACTCATTGTTTACGCTGGTGATCTCGATCTCACCGCGGGCAGAGGGCTTTACGTTCTTAGCGATCTCCACTACGTCATTGTCATAGAAATACAATCCGGGAACGGCATAATTGCTCTTCGGATTGGCAGGCTTTTCCTCGATGGAAAGAGCCTTTCCGTTCTCATCAAACTCCACCACGCCGTATTCCCTGGGATCTCTTACGTAATAGCCAAAGATCGTCGCGCCGCTCTCTCGGGAAGCAACCTCGCGAAGCACTTTGGAAAAGCTCTGGCCGTAGAAAATGTTATCGCCGAGCACCAAGGCCACCCTGTCATTCCCGATGAACATTTCTCCGATGATAAATGCATCGGCCAAGCCTCTCGGATACTCCTGCACGGCGTAAGTGAATTGCATGCCAAGCTGGCTTCCGTCACCCAGAAGCTCCTCGAATACCGGAAGGTCTCTGGGCGTTGAGATGATCAAGATCTCCTTGATCCCTGCCAACATAAGCGTTGACAGGGGGTAATAGATCATCGGCTTGTCATATACGGGCATGATCTGCTTTGAGATCGCCTTGGTTAACGGATACAGTCTGGTGCCGGATCCTCCGGCCAGAATAATACCTTTCATGTCTTTTTGCTCCTTTAGAATTATTTGGTACGCGCCGCCCCTTTCGTTCGGCCCGCGCCGCCCCTTTCGTTCGGCCCGCGCCGCCCCTCTCGTTCGGCCCGCGCCGTCCCTCTCGTTCGGCCCGCGCCGTCCCTCTCGTTCGGCCCGCGCCCATTCGCAAACTCGCGCTTCGCGCTTTACCGCCTGCTCCGCAGGCTTGTTTGCTCATGAATGGGGCGCTCTGCTCGTTCCCGCGATAGGCCATAAAATCATGCGAGCATGATTTTATCTGCCCATGCGCGGTAACGGCCGAACTGTTAGTAACCCATGTAGCTAAGGTTCATGTCAACGTTGCCGCTGATGCCGCCGACGGTTCCGGTGGACTTGTACTGCCACATGTCGTATTTACCCGTGTAGGTCGGGGCTGCTGCATACTGAGCCAACCAGATCTTGTAAGCACTCAACTGGCTTGCGTCCATCTTCTCGCTCAGCCAGGTCTTGTTTGCGTAGATGCCTGCGGTATATCCAGCGTTCTGGATGGTCTGGCAGAATGCCTTGCAAACCTTCGTTCTAGTGTCATTGCTGATCTTGTCAGCACGTCCGCCGCTGGCCTCAACGTCCAGGAATACGGGATAGGTGATCTTATAATTCTTAATCTTGTCGATCACGTAGGATGCCTCGTAAACTGCCTCAACCTCATCTACGGCCTGCGTGAAGAAGTATACGCCAACCTTCAGGCCTGCATTGGTCGCACCCTTGATGTTTGTGGTAAACTTCGAATCCTCGATCAGGGTACCCTGGGTGGATCCGCGGTAACCACAACGGATGATGACAAAGGATACGCCGGAATTCTTGACTGCCTTCCAGTCGATGGAACCATTCCATCTGGAAACGTCAATGCCAAGGATCGCATTTCCGGTCATCAGCGCGCCGTCTGATCCGAACGTGTACTTAGCTCCCTGGATGACCTGCTCGCCCGTCACGAACTTGCCTTCCGCATTGAAGAAGTAAACTTTACCGTTCAGGGTCTGCCAACCGGTATATTTCACGCCGCTCTGTACAAAGAACTTCGTGCCTTCTACGTAATAATCGGCGTAAACTGCCTGACGATAATTGCCGTTAGCTTCCACAAACAGCTGCTTTCCGTCCTTGTCCATCAGAAGCGTCGTCTTATCATATCTGGGATGAGGCTTCACGGTAAGGGTACACTTCGCGGAAGCGGTCTCCTTGCCTTCCTCGTATTTCGCAGTCAGGACACAGCTCTTCTTCTCCGTCAGAACCTGTGCCGTCATGGTCAGCTTGATCTTCACGGTGCCGTCCGTCGTCGTGGGAAGGAATTCCTTCTTGGAGATGACTGCCACTGCGGTGTCAGAGCTTTCTGCGGTAAACTTCATCTTGGACTCGATTAGGTCTGCCGCCTTGAATTCACTGTTCTTAATGGTAACTTCAAGAACCAGCGCGGGATCGTTTACTTCGCTGTAGCAAAGAAGTTCTGCCTTATCAACGGTAACGGTGAGTGCTTCCTTCTCCGTCACAACGACCTCGATCGTCTTCGTAACCTTGCTTGTAACGGCCGGATCCTTGTCCGCGTCATTCTTGTAATCTACGGAAACGGTGATCTTCGTGGTACCCTTTCCTACGGCGATCACGGTGACCTTACCAGTTGCGTCGATTGCAGCCGTTGCGATCGCGTTGTCCGCGGAGGATGCCTCGTATTTTAGTTCCTTGCCTTCCGCAAATCCCTTTGCGGTTGCCTTTACCGTGCCATTCTCAGCAGTGGCGGTTCCGTCTGCAGCCTTTCTCATCTTCAGCTCAACCTTGGTCACGTCAAGATCCATGCTGGTTGCTGCGGTAGCTGCCTTCCACTGTGCGGTGAGGGTCACGTTGCCGGTAAGGTCGATCTTTTCTCCAGCCTTACCCTTATCCCATTTGTCAAACTTCTTTCCTTCAGGAGCGGTAAACGTACATTCAGGAAGAGTATAGCTTCCTGCGGGTGCGGTTACTTCAGCCATGGAACCGCTGCCGCCTTCGCCGGCTGCAAACGTTACCTTAAACTGCGTCGCCGTCTTATCTTTCCACTGTGCGTTAAGGGTCACGTTACTATTTACGGTAATGGTTGCTCCAACGACTCCCTGATCCCACTTCTCAAATTCTTTATTTTCAGGTGCCGTAAATTTACATTCTGGAAGGGTATACGTCTTACCTGCTTCCACGTTCACGGAAGCCATGTCTCCGCTGCCGCCGTTTGCTGCAAAGCTTACCGTATACGTTGCAGGTGCCTTATCTTTCCACAGCGCGGTGAGGGTTACATTGCCGCTTACGGCAATGGCTGTTCCAACGGCTCCCTGCTCCCACCTGTCAAATTCCTTATTCTCAGGCGCGGTAAAACCGCAGGCAGGAAGGGTATAGCTGCCGGCTTCCACCTCAACCTCCGCCATGCTTCCCCCGCCGCCGTTTGCGTTAAAGGAAATCTTAAACTTTTCGGGAGTCGTTGTTCCGGGATCCGTAGTCTGACTGTTCGGATCCGTGGTCTGGCCGTTCGGATCCGTGGTCTGGGCCGTCCTCAAAAAGTTCTTTGCAACGGTGATGGGACGGGTCAAGGGATCCGGGATGGTGCTCTTTAACACTTCCGTGTAAGTATTGCCAGTCGTTGAACTTGCAACCCAGGTTACGGTATCGTTCAGGGCGCCCTCTAAGGCCGTCTCGTTCTTCTTGGTATCTTCCTGGTTTACGTTGATCTCGCTTTCCTTCTTGCCCTCGCCGGATACGTCAACCTTGGTATAATCGATGTTTTTCTTTACGGTCACAGTCTGCGACGTGGACGGAAGAATGAGGTTGTTGTATTTATCATCCGTCAATGCCTTGATGGTAACGGAATACTTACCGGCGTCAATGCCCTTCTCGTAAATGATTCCGTCCATGTCTGAGTCGACCCATTCCTCAGTGGTTCCGTCAGGCTTCGTAATCTGCGCGACAAACCGGACGTTGCCCACAAGCTTGGACGTCTCCCTGTTGGAGAACTTGATCTTTAAGTCTTTTTGCACGGAAGTCAGTGACATGGCAACCGCGATGGTGTTAGCGTAAGGATTTTCGTCATACTGGCTACTGGAATCCGGCGCTTCCGTCTCTTCCGGCTCGTCGATCACCTGTGCCAGCTTCGCCATCTCCGCATTTGCCACGGCGGCAATTCCCTTTCCGCCGATCAATTCTATGGATTGAAGCTGCTTGCCAATGCCGGCGAACTGGCTGTGAGGATCCTCCGGATCCTTATGTGACAAGTAAAACCAGCCAATAAATCCCGCCAGACCCAAAATGATAATTATTCCAACGACTGCCAGCATACCATCCAGAAGACTGAATCCACTGCCTTCATCCTTCTTTCTGTTATTTCTGGAAGCGTTGGAAGAACGTGCGGATCTTGGCTTCTGATCATAATCATCGATGTAAGTGATCTCTCCCTGGAATCCGTCATCCCTTCTGCTTCTGGACTGACCGTTTCTTGCACCGGCTCCTGCCGCTGCATGAGAAGACGCGCGCCTTACGGCCTCCCTGTCTTCCCTGGAGTACGCCACGGTTCTTGTTTCCCCGCCAACGTACGCGGCCGTTGCCGCCGCGGCTGCCCTTCTGCCGGCTGCGCGGTCATAGGATCTGTATCCCGGATCATCGTATCCTTCTTCCTCATAACCAGATTCTTCGTAGCCGTTTTCTTCATAAGCAGGCTCATCATAAACTTCCTGATTGTCCTGCTCGTACGTTACTTCGTCATAAGCTTCCTGATCATAGGTCTCCTGAGCCTCTCCAGACTCATAGTAGCCCTCTTGATCGTAAGTCTCCTGAGCCTCTCCGGACTCATCATAGACCTCCTGATCATAAGCTCCCTGACCCGCTTCGGATTCGTCATAAACTTCCTGGTCGTAAGCTCCCTGGCCTGCTCCGGATTCGTCATAGACTTCCTGATCATAAGCTCCCTGATCTGCTCCGGATTCGTCATAGACTTCCTGATCGTAAGCTCCCTGGCCGTTCTCGGATTCGTTATAAACTACTTGGTCGTAGTTTTCCTCGTACGTTCCTTCTTCGTAATTCTCACCGTCATAACCAGCCTCATCATAATACGAGGACTCATAGGTTCCCTGATCATAGCCCTCATAGTTCTCCTGATCATAGGTTTCCGTCAGCACCTGATCGCCGTCAACGTAATCATGATTTAATGCATAGTCAGGCTCACTGGCATATTCCATGCCAGCTTCATATTCCTGATCTGCCACGTAGTCTCCGTCCTGCGCATAGATCGCGTGCTGATCACGTCCGCCGCGAAATCCGGTTTGTTCGTCGTCGAACTCAATGTAATCCGGCTCGGCGTCATAATCTGCAGAATGATTCGCGGGATCATAGGAGAAATCATCGACTCCCTCCTCTTCCCATTCATATCCGCCCTTGCGACTTGCGCTCCACTTGTCCTGCGGTCTTTTTGTATGACCAACATTCCATTTCATAATAACTCAATTCCCTTCCATCAGATTATCCGTACGTAATTGATTTATTTACATACTCTGACCATTTTACTAAGTATCAAATCATGAGTCATTATATCATTCTGCGCCAAACTCTTCAAGAGAAATGCCCATTTCTTCAGAATTTCTTAAAATCTTAAATCTTTCTTAGAATTCAAGGGATACCATGGACATTCCCTGCATATGATTGTAAAATGAATGCAAATTTACGAAAAAAGAGGTATGACATGAACAAGCAACCCCAAGAAAACAAGAACTCCGATTGGAAGAAATACGTCTTCAATTTGCATACGCTGTTAATATTGATCGCAGTCATCATTATCGTTTTCCTCGTCGTCCGCCTGAAAAACTGGGGCATACGCGTGGATCAGGATTACATTGACCAACACGGCATCTACACGGACGGCAAGGACACCTACGACGTCATCTATCCGCTCACGGACGAGGACGGCAATCTTTTGGCCAACAAAAAGCCCCACACCATTCTGTTCTTTGGAAATGCTCCCTTTGCGGATGACAGGGATTCCGAGAACGGCGTCGTCAACATGATCGCAAAGGCCACCGGCTCCAAGACTTACAACTGTTCCGTCGCCGGAAGCTACCTTGCCGCAAAGAGCGAATCCGTAAAGGAATCCGATTTCGGCCTTGACGTCTATAATTTTTACTGGCTCACGCTTTACCTTTCCATGGACGGCCTGGATTATTTTGACTGGCTGGAGGCTCTTCCGGGCGCGAACGTCCTGCCCGAGACCAAACAGCTTCGGGAAACTTTGGAAACCATTGACATGAGTACCGTTGACACCATCGCGATCATGTATGACGGCAGCGATTATTTGGCCGGAAGCCTAATGAAAAATCCCGATCGCGAGGACGACGTTATGAGTTTTACCGGAAATCTGTTGGCCGGACTTCGCGTTCTCCGGGCGGCATATCCCAAGGTGAGGATCATCGTTCTCTCCCCCACGTATGCCTTCGGCGTTGACGAAAACGGCAACTACGTGAGCAGTGACCAAAAGATTTACGAGGGCGGCGCCACCTTGAGCAGCTACGCAATAGAAGAATGCGCCACGTCCATTTCCCAGTACGTGAGCTTTATCGACAACATCTACGGCACCTTCAACGAGGACGAAGCTCCCGAATACCTCAAGGATAACCTGCATTTAAACCAAAAAGGACGGGAACTCCTTGTCAAACGTTTCGTCAGTGCGTTAACGCAGTTTGATCAATAAGCATTTCCCGCCATTCTTTTCATGAGGATTGCTCCTTCTTCTCGAAGCCAGCGCCGCCTCACCCGATAATCCGGCAAGGTCCGTTCCACCAATCTCCAAAACCTTGCCGAGTGATTCATTTCCAACCGATGACACAATTCATGGACTACCACGTAGTCCATGACCTCTCTGGGGGCCAGCGCCAGCAGGCAATTGAAGCTTAAATTCCCCCTGCCAGTGCAGCTCCCCCAAAGCGTTCTTTGATTTCTGACCGTAATCCTTCCGTACGTCACACCCAATTCTTTCGCATAACGGTTTACCGTCTCCGGCAAGACTTCAGCCAATTGACCTGCAAGTTCTTCTAACTCCCGTTTCGAAAAAGTCCCCTCTTCCTTAACGCGTTCCCTCTCATCCGCCAGTCTGTCCATCTGCTTCCGGATCCATGATTGCTTTGATTCCACGAACCCGTAAATCTCTTTTTGCGAGAGCCTGTATGGCGCCCTTGCACGGATCACGTTGTCTTCCCGCACGGTGATGGACAATGTCTTTCTTCTGCTTCGGATGATCTCAATCCGCCAAGTGTCCGGCAACATTTCTTACTCCTCCCGGCGAAAATAATCTCTGGTGGGATCCTGATATACCAAGTACTTTCCAACATGCCCGATCAGCTGATAATCGTAACTTTCCATACTTTCGCTCAGCTCCTTCTCCTCGGAAAGGATCACGTAATGACAATTCTCCTTCTTAGCCAGTCCTGCGAGCTTCGCAACGTCAACCTTCTTATAATGCGTCACGTACTCCAATTCGTTAAACTCATTCAGCAAGACCTCACGCCCGTAGGGCATGCATACCCGGGCCGTGTACTGACGCACGAAATGCAACATTTCCGGCGGGAACACGGCCATGACCTCCATCCCTGGGATCTCGATCATGTCACAGATCTCCGCAACCTCCCGCGGCACGTGGTCAATGTTTTTCGCCCACGAGAAATAGGGGCTGTCATAGACAAAACTGCCGGAAACAATGGTCAAAACCATTGCCGCGCATCCAAACGCGACGCGCGTTCTTCCCTTTAGCTGAGAGCAAACCTTCACCACGGCATATGCCAAGGTGACCGTCACGGGCAGGAGCCAGAGCATGCGATAAAAGATCTCTTCTCCCAGAAATTTTTGAAACAAGGTGAAAAACAAAGGATTAAAGAATAAAAGTAGCAAGATCAAAGGCACGTAGAGGAACGAGATCCTTCTGTCCTTTCTCTTCTCCTCAAAGAAGAGATAACAGAGCGAAATAACGTACCATAACAGCAAAAGACCCGTTCCCATATATTCCCGAAACAAGGCAAATGCATTCATGAAATCTCTCCTTTCCCCAAAAGTCCCGCCAGGCGTTTCTCCCTAAAAAAACGGCGGCAAAACAACGTACAAGATCACGATCACGGCAGGCGTCAGCATGGAAAAAAACGCGCCGGCCAAAAGCTTCCAACGCCCGTAGGCGATCACGCCGCAAAGCGTTCCAATCCCAGCCAGGATGCAGAGAAGAAACCCTCCCAGGGAACTGCAAAGACATCCGGCGCTCATGGTCATAAACAGGGCCAGCCATAGAAGAAAGGAAACCTTCTCCTTCTTCTCCAATCGTTCCATCAGCGTCACGATCAAATAGATCACGGCAGGAATGATCAGGTTGGCCAAAATGGTTTTCCCTTGGGCAGCCCTTGTGACAAGGAATTTCTCCGGCGAGTAAATGGAATATCCGCCAAACGTCACAAGCAGTGCGCAGATCACCAAAAAGAGTGGCTGCTTCCAGGTCTCCTTTTGCTCTCCCGTTTCCGTCAGTTTTTTCCCGATCAGATAATAGAACCCATACGCCATCAGAAGGGTGAATGCAGACGTAACCACGTGGGACGCCGCCGCGCCGGAAAGCCCGGAGAGTTCAGCCAAAACGGCAACCCAAACGGGGAATGGCGCCAAAGCATGCCTTACGTCAAGAAGCGTCGTATAGCCCGTATAGGGCTCAATCTGATACAACAACTTGTCATATTTGCAATAAGTCGTGATCGCCACGTAATAGGAATCATCCCCATCCTCGTACGTGAGGAAAAAAACGCAGAACAGTTGAAAACAAAGGAGGGCCAAAAACAAAATCCACAGGAGCATTGCTCCCCTTCCCTGCTGCCTGATCCATTGGGCAACGTCCGGTTTTGTAAATTCCCCGATTTCCTTTCTCCGCCCTCTGATCAAAACGACAACGACGGCGATCAAAAGCAGGACCCCGCACAGCGCGAAATATGCCGTTCTCACCTGGGAGTACGTCTTGGACGTCAGTATCATGGGAACGCTGACGGCAAGAAATCCCGCCCACAGGGTGATCTGCCCAAAAGCCCATGAAAAAACAAGCCTTCCTCCTTTTTCCTGCAAAGGAAGAAAGATCGTGCCCACCGCCAAGGGGAACCCTATTATTAAAATACAGGTCAAAGCGATCCCGATCATTTTCCGTTCTCCGTCTCCTGTTTTTCCCGATCAAGCACGTCCGCGAGCACCTTACAAAACCATGCCATCCAAAGCGCCATCACTGGCAGGCTTCTCTTTTCGTCCATGCAACCGCCCGCCTGAAGCGTATAATAAATCACCACGATCCCTGCCATTACCGCAAAGATCAGCATGTTTTTGATCATGGCCTTTCTCTCATTCCCATTGCCCTTTATCAGCCTTACCACCATCCAAAGGCCACATAAACACAACAGGCAAAGGAACGACAAACCGTCATACCTTACGTAGAGGGAGGTGAACTTAGGGGCATTTGCACGCATGGCCTCATAATTCATCCTCTGCAGGGTCTCGTGATTCCCCTTCCCCGCCATCAACACAAGGCGTGATGCAGGAACAAGACTATAACAAAGCACGTCCTTGATCACGTCCTTGGCATTCTCACTCCGGCGAAGCTTCTGGGATGCCTTCGCCACCGATCCATAAATCTCCCGTGCCTTTTTCTCTCCAAGTTTTGCGTCCACTTCACGTCCAAATACCCAGAGTGCCTGCTCCGGCCACGCATTGATCTGCGCGATTTCCTCCTGTGTCAGCGCCTCCTGGAGTTCCGACGGCCAATCCGGATAAAAATCCCCGTAGGAATCCCATGCCAAACGCCGCATGGCAACTGCTTCCGGCGTCTGGCGCATTCTTCCCAGGGCGCCTTCCTGGCTTGTCCATCCCGATAGGATCGGAATCCCCGCGCAAAAAACGGCAGCGATCAAAATCACGTAAAATGCCTTTGAAAACTCCCGAAGCACAAAAATTCCCATCAGGATTCCGCCAAAAAGATAGTATTCCGGCATCAGCAGCGTCTCCGCAAACCAGACAAGACCGAGCTTTGTCAGCGTCATGCCGGGCCTGTCACTCTTTTTGATCAAAAGTCCTACGGAGACCAGATACAGGGAAGCCGTCAGGGAAATGGGCAATACGGCCAGATGACACTGCTCCGCCACGGGGAACGTTACCATGCCCAGGATGAGGCAGAGTTTTAGGTAAAGGGGCCATTGTCCATACCCAGAAAACCTGCTCCAAAAAAAGCGCGCCGCAAAGACGGCCACCGTAAGTTGCAGCGCATAAAGCAAACAATGCGCAGGCAACGGGAGGACGCTTGCCACTCCGGTCGCGATGCGCATGATCAAGGGATACAAAATCCCCACGTACTCGTCACATACCAAATTCTTCTGAAGCTCCAGAAAGAAATAGCTCTCCACAAGCTCCTGAAAAGAAGAAAAATTCATAAGAATCCAAAAAAAGCCGAGCAGAATCTGGGTACTAACCACAAGGATTGCCACCCTCACCAAGATTCCAGACGCCGCTCTAGCCGTTTTTTGCATTCCACCTTGTTCCATTAAAAGAATTCCTTCACCTTATCACAGATATAATCCACCTGATCCATGGTCAGGCCATAGTACATGGGAAGGCGAACCAGTCTCTCGCTTTCCTTCGTCGTATACTTGTCCTCTCCGTGGAACCGGCCGAACTTCTGACCGGCAGGCGCCGTGTGAAGGGGAACGTAATGCGATACGGCATAGATGCCATTTTGTGCTTTCAGATATTCATCCATGAAAGCTTTTCTTTCCTTTGCGTCGGCAACCTTCAGCCAGAACATGTGGCCATTGTGCACGCACTCCTTGGGCACGTAAGCAAGCTCGATCTTCCCTGCGTCAGCCAAGGGCTTTAACGACTCATAATATCGGTTCCAGATGGCAAGACGCGCGTTGTTGATCTCATCAGCGATCTCAAGCTGGGCATAGAGATATGCCGCATTCATGTCGCTGGGCAGATAGGAGGAACCGAAATTGATCCAGGTGTACTTGTCAATCTTTCCCTGGATGAACTTTGTGCGGTTCGTGCCCTTTTCACGGATGATCTCCGCCTCTTCCACGTTATCTTCGTCACGGATCAGAAGCGCGCCGCCCTCACCCATGCTGTAATTCTTGGTCTCATGAAAGCTGAAGCACCCATAGTCTCCAAACGTGCCAAGCGCTTTGCCCTTGTAGGTTGCCATGATGCCCTGCGCCGCATCCTCGATCACCTTCAGGCCATGGCGATTGGCCACGTCCATAATGGTATCCATCTCACATCCAACGCCTGCGTAATGTACGGGAACGATCGCCTTCGTCCTCTCCGTGATGGCATCCTCGATCAATTTCTCGTCAATATTCATGGTGTCGGGGCGGACGTCGACAAACACGGGCGTTGCTCCCCTTAAAACAAAAGCATCCGCAGTGGAAACAAAGGTATACGAGGGCATGATCACTTCATCTCCCGGCTTTACGTCCGCAAGCAACGCCGCCATCTCCGTGGCATGGGTGCAGGACGTGGTCAGGAGACACTTAGCGGTTCCCGTCTTCGCCTCGATCCACTGGTTACACTTCTTGGTGTATGCGCCGTCGCCGCAGATCTTCTGGTTCTTTACGCACTCCCCGATGTATTTCATAGCATTCTCCGCGCAAGGCGGTACGTTAAAATTGATCATTTTATGCCTCCAAGTCTCTTCTCTGTCAGGTTTTTTCATTACTCCAGATATTTTATATAATGCCGCGTCCTTATTTTTTCCAGCCGCCCGTCACGTTCCCGTGAACGTTGTCCGTGACGCGATTGATCACGTACTTCGGGCGTCCCTTGACTTCCTCGTACACCCTTGCGATATAGTGTCCAATGATTCCAAGGCTCAGCATGATGAATCCGCCGATGATGAGGATGAGCAGGATCACGGTGGTAAAGCCTTCCACGGAATTACCCATCAAATATTTTACCAGCGTCTGGATACCCAGGATCACGCTAAAGATAATGGATACCATTCCCATAAACGTCACAAGCTGTAAGGGCAGCGTGCTGAAGGAAGTCGCATTGGCAACGGCATATCTCATCAGGCTGAAGAAATTCCACTTGCTGGTTCCGTACTTCCGTTCCTGCACTTCATACTCAACCGTCTGGGAGTCAAATCCGGCCCAGAACGTAAGCGCCCTAAAGAAGGTATTGCGCTCCGGAAGCTGCAGCAACACGTCCACCACCTTCCGGTCCAAAAGCTTAAAGTCCGACGAAGAACTCATGTCCATCTTGATCAGGCCGCTCATGATCTTATAAAACAGGCCTGCCGACATTTTATAAAAAATGCTTTCCTTTCCCCGTGAGGATTTCTTGCCCTCCACGATCTGCGCGCCCTGTTTCCAAAGTTCCCACATCTTGGGAACCACCTCGGGCGGATGCTGCAGGTCACAGTCCATCACAACGACGGCGTCTCCCGCGGCAAGCTCGAGTCCTGCAAAAATGCCAGCCTCCTTGCCAAAATTGCGCGAGAATTCCGCGCCCTTGATCCGCGGATCGGCTTCAAATGCCTTTTTGATCTCGGCAAACGTGCCGTCCTTTGATCCGTCACTGACAAAGACCAGTTCAAATTCGATCTGCTCCTTCTCAAAGAGCTCCGTCAGCGTCTTGGCAGTATTGGCAATATTCATTTCCTCATTGTACGAAGGCAATACTACTGACAATAGCGCCATATGGCGTTCCTCCTTTCGCGGTTGTCGCGCTTATGCGCCTTCCGCTTCTCGCGGATCAGTCGCGTCTCGAATTTTCCGTCTTTACGCACAAGATCCCGTCAATCACCTTGGTGGAACCAGGTCCCGGAAAACTATCCATCCTGACGTACTCATCCTTATAGTATATCTCATCCATAATGGATCCGTCCACTATATTTAACGTGGCACCGAGATAATTTTTGATAAAAGTCTCGTAATTCTCCCCCGTATACAACAGGCGTTCCCCGGAAAGCCCAATCATGTTGCCCGTCACTTCCCCGGTCAGGTCCGTCCTGGGAAACTCGTCCTCTCCAACCACGCCGACCAACGCCACGGGAATGCCCTGATAATACCCTTCCGTCTGCTCGATCCTGTCCAAAAGGCGCAAGCAATATGCATAAGTTCTCTCATATTTCTTTTGCAGGTTTGAATATCCAACGTTATCCGCAAGGCCGTGACAAAAGATCAGTGTTACGGTTGATCCCAGCAAAAGCCATTGCATCAGGCCCAGGCTCCGTTCCTTCTTTCCTTCCCCCTCCACGTATCCGTCGCAGAATGCCACGGCGAAGATGGGATACAGAACCCATTGATAACGCATGAGCAGGTGATACGTAAGCTTGGATGACACGATGCGGATGCAGCTGTTGCACGGCGGGATCACCACAAACAGCAAGACCAAAATCGCGTAAAATCCTGGCTGCTTCCACCACTTCCTCTGGTTGGCAAGCCGGATCACCACGTATACTGCCAGCAGCACGAGCACTGCCAAAGCGATCGCTGAGAACACGTTCTGGAACAGCACGTGCCCCTTGACGGAAAAGCTCCAGAAATCAACGTAGACGGCCTTGATCGTTGCAAGAATGCCTTCCTCGCCGCCAGCCTGCGCTTCGCCGATCCCCTGGTACGTATCCAGCTGTTTCCCCTGGATCAAAAGCAGCACCCGAAGGATCAAATAATACAGGCCAAAGCCCAAAAGTCCCATCTCCAGATAATTACCCGTCTTTGCCAGAAGGGCCTTCCGGTCCCTCGTCCACTCCCCTTTTACAAACAGCATCGTGACCTGCCAGAGGCAAAGTAAAATGGCAAAGGGCAGATAAGCCTGATACGTTCCCAGACTAAATGCCAGGCACAGTGCTCCGGGAAGAAATCCCCATTTCGACTTTTTGGTCAGCAAAACGGACAGCGTCGCCAGCAAAAGCGCCAGCATATATCCGTCAAGCGTAAACACGTAGGCAAAGGTGGAAGCCAGCGCCGGGAATGCCGACAGCATTCCCCCGCACAGTGCCGCGCTGACGCTACTCTTTAATTCCAACAGTTCCGTCAGCACCACGCTTGCCAATCCCAGGAAAAGAAGCCCCAGAAGTCCGATCACCCACGGTACCGAGTAATAGGAGGAAAAACCGCAGGCCACGGTCAAAAACCATCTTCCGGAGGTGATCATATTTTGATCAAAATACAGGCTCGCAAGTCCGTCATGATTTGGATAATCCGCGACCATGACGGGCAGATGGATCAGCAACCCCACGAAGAAGGTCCACAGGAACGCGTTCACGTGTCTGCGATCGATTTTCTTTTTCAGTTGTTCCACGACCTCACTAGGCGTTTTCATGGACGCTCCTCCAAATATGCTGCAATCTTCTTAGAAATCAATTCACGGCCCAATTCGTTTGGATGTATTCCATCCTCCGTATACTTTTTCCAATTCTCAAAGGAATCCGTTTCATACAGATCCTGATAAACGTCGATCATCTCAATGCCATTTTCTTCGGCGATCCGTTTTTCCAACTGCACGTAGTCCGCAAGAACTCCACCGCCAAAGTCTTTTTCCTCGCAATTCTTTTCTTCCCCCAAATACCAAGAGTACGTGGGCGAAACCAAGATGATCCTGCAGGCGGGATGAGAGCTCTTTACGTGGCGGAGTACCGTCCGCAAAGCCCCTCCAAAGGTGTATTCGTCATAGGGATCCTCCGGATTTTCCAACTTTGCTCCGCCATGATAGTCATTCATGCCATAGCAAAGGATCATAAGCTCCGTGCGGTCAAAATTCATTTGATCCAATTCCCTGACGGCTTCATCAAAATATTCTTTCGCCGGGATCTCATAAGTGATCTGTCTCTGGGGTGCAAAGTCGTCGGAGCAAAAAGATCTCACCAAAGAAACCATGGAAAAATAATCATCCCGCGTGCTCGCATGGCGCTCCTGGTCCAGTCTTGCCATCGCCGAACCGCCAAACGCGGCATTCACGATGGGGATCCCCGTAAGATCCCGCACCCTGTCCGCAACGGAATCCTCCCCGCGGTGGTTTGCGATAATGCTGTCCCCAAAGAACACGGCCTGCACGGTCTGAGGTGCCTGCCAGAAGCGGAAGCTCACGGACAGCAAAAGTCCAAAGATCACTGCTGCCGCGCACCAGTACCACGCTCCCCTATTCTTTTTTCCCGTCACGCCGTTTTTATCCAATCTTGTCAGCCCTTATCTTTCACGCGTTACCGTTCCGCCTTCAACGCGATATACCATGTCACATTTTTCGATCGTCTGCAGGCGATGCGCTATGATCAGCATCGTCTTTTTCCCCTGGAAACGATTGATGGACTCCATGATCGCCGCCTCAGTGTCATTGTCCACGGCAGAAGTAGCCTCGTCCAGGATGAGGATCTTGGGATCCTCATACAGAGCCCTGGCAATACTGATTCTCTGCCTCTGTCCTCCGGAAAGGCGAATGCCGCGCTCACCGATCTTTGTGTCCAAACCTTCCGGAAGCGTCTTGACAAACTCGTCAAGCTGCGCTTCCCTAAGGACTTCCCACACCCGCTTTTCGTCAATCTCACCTTCCGCCACGCCAAAGGCCACGTTTTTGCGGATGGATTCGTCCAGCATGTAACTCATTTGCGGAATGTAACCAACGTTCCTAAGCCATCCGCGATGATTACTTTTAATGTCCTGACCGTCAACCAAAACCCGTCCGCTCTTTAATTCCAAAAGGCCGAGCACGATGTCCACCACGGTGCTCTTGCCGGCGCCGGTTGTTCCCACGATTCCGATGGACTTTCCGATCGGAATCTCCAGGTCCACGTGATCAAAGATCAGCTTATCCGTATTGGGATACGAATACGTCACGTCCTGCAAGGTAATGCTCTTTTCCACCGCCATCTTTTCCACGGGCTTTTCAAAA
Organism: uncultured Lachnospiraceae bacterium; assembly: GCA_946414885.1. Classification (GTDB taxonomy): domain Bacteria; phylum Bacillota; class Clostridia; order Lachnospirales; family Lachnospiraceae; genus Acetatifactor. The sequence continues at coordinate 8,387 of CAMKQH010000029.1, read as the reverse complement.
TCCGTGATCTCGGTTTTTGAACCGTCGATCTCATTTTTCAGATTATCGGCAACATTCAGGAAAAATGGCTCTAAGTAAGTGACGGTCGTGATCTGGTTGTTGATCCGGTTCACTGCAGGCAGCAGCACCAAGGCAGCCGCGCCAAGTGCACTTAAGGACTCCGTCAGGATTTCCGCGGACGTGCCTGAAAGAACTTGCACGATCACGTACAACATCATGGTCGCCACGCAAACCGTCTCGATCAAAAGCTTTGGAACACTGTTGTAAAGACTGTATTTCTGTACGGCATCCACGTAACCCTTGCCACAATCCTTGTACTGCGCGACAAAGTATTTTTCATTTCCTGAAACCTTAATGTCCTTGATCCCGTGTACCATTTGGGAAATACACTTGTATAAGCCGCTGTAATAACGCCGGTTGTCTTCTCCTGCCTTGAGCAAGGTCGGCTTCAACACTTTCTTTACCACGAGCAAAAGGATGAACATGACAATGGCCATGAAAAGCGTCATCACTACGTTTTTCATAAAACAGAAGGAAATGACAAACGCAGAAACACATCCGTCGGATGCAAGCTGCAAAAGTGCCAGGATCAATGCATACATGTTATTGACGTCAGACGTGATGTTTCTCTGCACCATGGATGTGTCGGCGTTGAGGTAAAACTCATAGGGTCTTCTGATATAATTACGCATCATCCGCTCAGAGGTGCGGAACTGATTTGTATAAACAAAGGCCAGCATGGCCTTACGTTCCATGTAAAGATAACTATTCTTAACGACAAAGGACAGGATCATCGTCCCCATTACCGTGGCGGAAAAAATCTTAAAATCAGGACTCCCCATCATTCGATAGACGGTCCCCATGATCTTGCCGTCCGCTACGGCGTCAGGTTGCGTGAGCTGTCTTACGGTCTCAACCAAAAGTGCAACGCTGGCCATCTCCAGAAATGCGCCGATCACCATCATAAACAGGATCCCAGCCATGGTCCTTTTCTGCTTTTTATCCAAAAGGAGATTTAGTTTCTGCCAAATGTTCCTCATTGTTTCCGTTCCTACTTTCCGAATTTCAAAAACGTATATTTATTTACTTTCAGATATGCTATAATGTGGCCATAATCATTTTATGCATGACCAAAGGAGCTGCCATGAGCAAAAAATCTCTCCTAAAACCCATTATCATCCTTTGCGCCGTCCTACTGTTCCTTGCAGGCAGCGCCTTTCTGTCCGCCTCAATTCTGACGCATGCAAAGAATGATAAGCTTCTAAAAACGTCAGAGTACAACTGCGTCTTTTTGTCCATGTTTCCCATTGATACCTTCCGGGAAGAGGACTTTTCCCATTATCGCGGGGATGACGTGCTTCTCTTAAAATACGAGATCCCCTCTTATCAGCTCCTAAAAAGATACCTAAAGGACGTCAAATTATCTGAAAACGAAATGCACTCCGTCTATCTTGGCATTGATCCAAGAAAGGTGTCCGCCGAACAAATTCTGGAGCTTCACGAAGCCTTTCCGGAAATTACCTTTGAGGTTTTCCCGGCATACCGCCGTCTTTCCGACTGGATGAAGGAATGGCATTTCGAAAAGACTTATAACGCTTATTTGGATCTCACGGAAAAACTGTTTGATCAAGATTTTATCCACGTCTATTCCTTCTTTGCCCAGGAATGGCTGATCGCTGACGATGCCAATTACGAAAAAGGCAATCTCGTGACGGAACACGTAGCCGGCAAGATTTACGTTTACGCCGACGTAGCGCATCACAGCATCTTCACCAAGCAAAACATTGCAAGCGTCTTTAATTCCTTTAGCCGACTGCTCACTGAGACAAAGAAAAACGGTTACAATTTCCCGGATCTTTCTTCCTGGGACGTGGTATTGTTTGGGGACAGCATTATCGGAAATTATGTTAATCATGATTCCATTCCCGGACTTTTGTCCGCCATGACCGGCGCCCGCACTTACAACTGCGGCTGGGGTGGCGCGTCTGCCAGCGGCACGGAGGCCAGCAGCGGGAATAACGTCATAAACGCTTACCTTACCAAGGATCTCTCTTCCATTCCGGCTGAAATTGCCGCACGTGACGGGATCCAAAAGCGTCTGGAAGATGAATCAAAAGCTTCCGGCCAAAAGCTCCTCTTTGTCCTTCATTACGGGATCAACGACTACCTTAACGGCCGTCTCCTGGATAATGCAAATGATCCCCTTGACGCTGAAACCTTCTGCGGTGCCATGCGGAAAATGATCGAGACCCTGCAGGAAAACCGGCCCGACGCCCAAATCCTATTGATCGTGCCAAATGCCATTACCTGCTTTGAATACGGAAGCCGCGTGCATGGCGAAAACGGGGCTCCCCTTAGCGACTACGCGGATGCCATTCTCCGGATTGCCTTAGAATACGGACTTCCCGTCCAAGACGATTACCACGACGTCATTTTCAATGAAATTGCGGCGGATTATCTCGAAGGCGAGATACATCCCAATGAATACGGCCGCTATATGATTACCAAAGAGCTCATCCGCCGGATCAGCGAACTTCATCCTTAACGTCTTCTTCAGGCGAACCGATCTTTTCCCGGATGACGTACTGCGGCGAATTATTCAAACTGATATAGATTCTCCCGATGTATTCACCGATGAGACCCAGCATCAGCATGATCATGCCGCCAAAGAAAACGATGGCAGCCATCGTGGAGCTAAAGCCCATGGGTACGTCAGGATTGATAAAGAGCTTTTTAATGACGGTGTAAATGCCATACAAAAAGCCGATGGCGGCACAAATGCTGCCAATGGCCGTGGCAATGCGGAGCGGTTTTACGGAAAATGCCGTGAACCCGTTAAACCACAAGCCAAGCAACTTTTTCAAGGTATATCCTGAACTTCCCTCTTCCCTGTCCCTGTGGGTTACCACCACGTTCGTGATGCTCTTTGTCGAGCGGAGCACCAGTCCAATGACGTAAGGATAGGAATTCTCATAGCGGATCATGTCCTGAACGACAAACCGTCTTACGGCAAAATAGCTGGAGATGAACAATTCCTTTGGCTTCCCCAGCATCACTCTGGTCATCAGTTCATTTACCTTGCTCCCCAAATTCCGAAAAGCGGAATGCTTTTTGTGCTCGTACTTGGCATACACCGCGTCGAACCCTTCCTCCAGCTTTCCGATCAGCTTGTCCACCTCATTCGCGGGCGTTTGTCCGTCGTCATCCAGACAGACCACGTAATCACCCGTCGTCTCACGAAGTCCCGCCATCAATGCGGAATGCTGGCCAAAATTCTTCGCAAAGCTGACCCCTTTTCTCGCACCATTTCCCGCCGGGCGCTCCGCACACAGTTTGCGGATCGATTCCAGCGTATGATCCGGGGAACAGTCATTCACCATGACCACTTCGTATTCATATTCTTTCATTTCCTGCATCTTGCCATCGATCTCGGCAATCACGTGCCCGATGGTATTTTCAGAACGATAGCAAGGAATCACGAAACTAATCTTTTTCATTCTTTTATCCTTCTTCGGCTGCGTTATTCTTCCGCCATTCCCAGTCCAAAATTGACATCAGGATGACGTCCTGGTAGGCACCGTCCAAATAAACGGATTCCCGCAGATATGCTTCCCTGGAAAATCCAGCCTTTTCATAGCTTCCAATGGCGCGAAGATTATCCGCCAAAACGCGAAGGAAAACCCTGTGAAGCTTTTCCTCTTGGAAACAGTACCGCAACATCAGCTTTGCAGCCGCCGTGCCAATGCCTCTACCCCGCGCGTCTGCCTCTCCGATAAATATCCCGTATTCCGCCTTGGAGTGCTCCCGGTCCACGTCGCGGATAAACACGCTTCCCAGCGGCCGGTCCGTCTGGGCGTCACAGATGATCATCTGGATGGCCTTCCCCGTGTCCACCATGGTTTCCAGCCACCTCTCATGCCCCTCAGGCGTGAAGGGTTTCCGATAGATAAACCGGCTCCTGACCGCATCACTGTTGCGCCATTCTACAATCAGATGCGTGTCATCCCGGGTGATCGGCCGGAGATAGATCCCCGCCTGTTCGTCTCTGTATTTTCCCGTCATTTTTCAAGTCCTTCCGTTTTGCACCAGGGATACCGCATGGCGCTCCTTATTTCCGATAGTACGTAACCACCTTTTTGACGGCGCGAATGGTATCCTGCACCTCCGCATCCGACAGGGAATAATATAGCGGGATGCTCATGGAAGATTCATAATAGGCTTCCGCGTTTGGACAAAGTCCCTTCGGATATCCCAGCTTTTCGTAGTAGGAATGCCAATATACCGGAAGATAATGCACTTGCGGGCATACGTTTTCCGCATAGAGAGCGTCAAAGAATTCGCGTCTGGTACACTTCAGCTTATCGAGATTGAGGCGAAGCACGTAAAGGTGTCTCGTCGTGTCACTCTCAGGGATCTCTCTCTGTACCTGAATCTCAGGCATCTGAGAGAACGTCTCGTCATAAATGGCTACAATCTCCTTACGTCTCCTCGAGAACTTTGGAAGCTTACGAAGCTGGCTGCAAAGAAGTGCCGCCTGGAAATCCGTCATGCGATAATTGAATCCAAGCTCCACCTGCTCATTGTACCAAAGGGCATCCGTAGGATGTACCATCTCGGAAGCATCCCTTGTGATGCCATGGGTACGAAGTCTCATCAAATGCTTATACAATGCCTCGTCATTCGTAGTGACGGCTCCTCCCTCTCCGCTGGTCACGGTCTTTACCGGGTGGAAGCTAAAACAGGTCATGTCTGCCATGGAACCCACGGGCTGTCCCTTGTACTTAGTGCCGATGGAATGCGCCGCATCCTCAATGAGGATTAAGTTGTGTTCCCTGCAGATTTCCCGGATCTCGTCCAGCTTTACGGCCTGACCCGTGAAATCTACCGCCACAATGCCCTTTGTCTTAGGCGTAATAAGCTTCTTAATGCATTCCGGATCAATGTTATAAGTGTCATTCTCAATGTCTGCAAACACGGGCGTCGCACCCACGTAACGCACGCAGTTCGCGGAAGCTGCAAACGTGATCGAGCTGACGATCACCTCGTCTCCAGGTCCAAAGTTTGCCGCCATGGCGGCCAAATGAAGCGCCGCCGTACCGTTGCTCACCGCTACGGCATATTTTGCTCCCGTAACCTCACAGAGCTTTTTTTCCAGTTCCGTCACCTTCGGTCCACAGGTGATCAGGTCACTGGTCAACGTGGAGACTACGGCATCCACGTCATCCTGTTCAATGCACTGTCTGCCGTAAAATATTTTTTTCTCCCTCACGGGAGTTCCTCCAAAGATTGCCAGTTCTTCCATTGTCTACTCCAATCCAACGATTCTCTTTATTTTTCCAGATCCAGCGTCTTCAGTCTCTCCTGGATCTCTTCCACGCTCAGCCACTCCGTATTGTTTCCGGAACTGTAAGAGAAACCGTCCGGAACCTTCTTTCCGCCGGGAATGATCTGCTGCTTGTCATTCCATCTCACCTGGGGGTATACGATAAAGTGCTTTTCATATTCATACGTGTTGGGAGAATCCTCCGTCGTCACCATGATCTCATGGAGTTTTTCTCCGGGATAAATGCCGATCTCAGGCATCTTGCAGCCGGGAAGCATGGCCTGTGCCAGATCCGTAACCTTAAAGGAAGGAATCTTGGAGATAAAGGTCTCGCCGCCGCTGGATTCCTCAAGCGCCTTGATCACAAGCTTTACGCCCTCCTCAAGGCTGATCCAGAAACGCGTCATGCGATAATCCGTCACGGTAAGCTCCGTTGCGCCGGCCTTGATCATCTCATGGAATTTCGGGATGACGGAGCCTCTGCTGCCTGCCACGTTGCCGTAGCGCACGATGGAAAAGCAGATATCCTTCGTTCCTGCATATGCATTTGCGGCAATAAAGAGCTTATCACTCACAAGCTTCGTTCCGCCATAAAGATTCACGGGATTCACCGCCTTGTCCGTGGACAGGGCAACTACCTTCTTCACGCCCTTGTTCAGACTGGCATCAATCACGTTCTGAGCTCCGTGAATGTTGGTCTTGATGGCCTCCGCTGGATTATACTCACATGCAGGCACTTGCTTTAGCGCTGCCGCATGGATCACGTAATCTACGCCCTCAAAAGCCCGTTCCATTCTCTCCTTATCCCTTACGTCGCCAATAAAGAAGCGAAGCTTCGGCAGGTACTCCTTAAACTCATTCTGCATCATAAACTGCTTGAACTCGTCCCTGGAATAAATAATGATCTTCTTCGGCTGATAATGCGTCAGCACGTATTTCGTAAAAGCCTTTCCAAAACTGCCGGTTCCGCCGGTCACTAAAATGGTCTTATTGTTCAGCATTTCTTTCTCTCCTAAATAGTTTTCCGTACACAATATCGTAATATTATAACACTCTTTCGCAGATTATGCAACGCCAGGCGTTTCCCGACACGTTATAGCAGATCCGGCGAATACTCCAGATCTCCGCCATCCTGAGGCGGTGGCGTTGGCTCCTGAGGTGTCTCCGTCGGAGTTACGGTCGGTTCTGCCGTCGGTGCTACGGTCGGTTCTGCCGTCGGCGCTACGGTCGGTGCTACGGTCGGTGCCACCGTCGGTGCTACGGTCGGTGCCACGGTTGGCGCTACGGTCGGTGCCACGGTTGGCGCTACCGTCGGCGCTACCGTCGGCGCTACGGTCGGTGCCACGGTTGGTGCTACGGTCGGTGCCACGGTTGGTGCTACGGTTGGCGCTACGGTTGGCGCTACGGTTGGTTTCGGCGTCGTGGTTGGTCTCGGCGTCGTTGTTGGCCTTGGCGTCGCGGTCGGCTTTGGCGTCGAAGTTGGCTTAGGTGTTGCCGTCGGTTTAGGTGTTGCCGTCGGCCTTGGCGTCGCAGTCGGCTTTGGCGTCGCAGTTGTGCCCGGTTCCTCCGTCGGTTCCGGTGTTACTTCCTGCTGCGTGCCCTCAGATAACTGATAGATTCCTTCTGCTCCAGCCTCGCCCAAACTCGTACCTTCATAGCTTTCCTTCCTGGCATCCAAAACCTTCTCGGTTTCTTCCAGATACTTCGACATCACGTCCTGTTGAATCAGCTGATCCGCATCACCAAGATCCTGCCAGACTCCATTAAGACATACCTGAAGTTTACCTCCAACGACGCGTGCTTCCAGGGACTCTTGATCTCCCATGATCGATTTCACAAAAGGCAGGTCGTCTGACGCACGATAGGACCTTATGGTCGGAATGGCTTGGATTCCTAAAGTTTCAACGGAAAAAACAAATTTCTCCGCTTTTGCCTGAACGGGCCAGCACAATCCCATGCCCAGTTCCTGATTGTAAGCGTACAAAATGCCCTCTTCCGCGTCTTCCGGGATCTCCTGTTCCCTTCTTAAAAGGCTATGCCCTTTTGAGTCGAAAGATCCCTGATACTCCCGAAAAGTGACGGTGGACTTTTGATTCCATAAGGCTGCCACGTCTGCCGTTCCCAGATTCATTGCCATCTGCACGACGTAATCTCCGGTAAACTTCCCCTTGGAGAGCGTTCCTCTCTCCCGAATCACGTCACCGCTAGCCGCAACGCAAGTCCATGCTTCAAAACTACCCGTGTAGTCATTGCCACTTTTCTCACAAGTAAGCACGGTGATCCGTTTCTCATTTCCCCGAAGGACGGTGATCGTCTTGTCGTCCTTCGAATACCATATGGTGGCTTCCAGCGTTCCGTCCTCACCGTATTCCACCGTGAAATACAGAACGTTCCTGCCATCCTCCTGCAGAAAATAATTTCGTCCCGTTTGATAGACCCTTGGCGCATATTTTGAAAGCCACGTCTTTCCAGCCAAAAGTCCTACGGCTTCCTCCAACTGGGAAGATTTCATGCCCTGATACATGTTTCTGGCATCCGTAAGCAACTGCGGTTCTTCCTCCAGATTCACCCAAACCTTTTCCAGTTCCGCTATCGCTTCCTCGGAATCAAACTGCTGTATGCACTCCTCCAGAACGTTCCGCTGATCGCATATTTTCCTTCGCTCCGAAAACAGCTTGGCCACGTTTAAGTATTCTTTTTCCGTGGCCGTACCGATCATCTTCCCCTGAAGGAATGCCAACATGGATTTTTCCTCACGGCTAAGGAACTTGTCTTGCTCAACGGTCACGGAGGGAGTCTCATTCGCATTTCCCTGCGCACATCCCGAGAATGTACAAAGAAGCGAAACTGCCATCGCGATGCAACGTCCTCTCGTTTTTAAGTTCCTTGACGCAATAAAATTATTACCCTTCATCTGTTTTCCCCTGCTCTCCCGTTTGTTCTTGCTCGTCCGCCTCCTGAGACTCCGTTCTTCCGGTGGTCTCCTGGCTGCCGCTTTCTGACTGATTTTCTGAATTCGTCTGGCCGCCTTCTTCGCCCGTGTTTCCAGGTTCCGTCTGGCCGC
>CAMKQH010000028.1 GCA_946414885.1 uncultured Lachnospiraceae bacterium | reverse complement strand
AAAAAGGAATCCAGGCAAGTGGAAAAGGCGGGAAATACTTGCCTGAGAGGGAAAAAAGGAATCCAGGCAAGTGGAAAAGGCGGGAAATACTTGCTTGAAAAAGAAAAAAGGAATCCAGGCAAGCATAAGCAACGGGAATTAGGAGAGGGGCATAATCTCGATGTCACATATGAAAGAATTTAGCGGCTTCTGGCATCGAGAGCAAGAATGTTCCGGGGAATGCCTCGCCCAAAGCGATGGGGTGTTTGCAGGAGGTAAAGCGAGAGAGAATATTCCGTGGAATGCCTCGCCGGAGGCATGGGGATTGCAGGGGAGGCAATGGGGAATGAAAATGATTGAAAATTTTGATTAAAGTTCGACACATTTTTTACGTATTTGTCATTGAAATCAAAAAGAAAGTTGTGCTATAATATCGCGGATATAAATATAGAGATATAGTCAGTGAAGCAGAAGCGACGCGAGAAATTGCGGCGGAAGCAGCAGAAGCGACGCGAGAAATTGCGGCGGAAGTAGCTGAAGCAACGTAAGAAATTGCGGCGGAAGCAGCAGAAGCGTTATGAGAATTTTCGGTGGAAGCTGGAAAAGTGTTGCAGAGAGTTGCGGCTTGAGTAGGAGGAAAACCAAATGAAAGCGTTTTTGATCCTGGAAGACGGTACCGTATTTGCGGGGACGCATATCGGTGCCGAAAAAGAAGTCATCAGTGAGATCGTGTTCAATACGTCCATGGCAGGTTACCTGGAAGTGCTGACGGATCCGTCATATGCGGGACAGGCCGTATGCATGACGTATCCCCTCATTGGTAATTATGGCATTTGTGAAGAAGACAAAGAATCTTTAAAACCCTGGCCTGACGGCTTTATCGTTCGGGAGCTCTCCCGCAGACCCAGCAATTTCCGCTGTGACGTTTCCATCCAAGACTTTTTAAGTGAAAATGACGTTCCCGGCATCGCCGGAATTGACACGCGTGCCTTAACAAAGATCCTTCGCGAGAAAGGAACCATGAACGGCATGATCACCACGAAGGAGTACGCAAACCTTGACGAGGTTCTTCCGAAGATCAAGGCTTACGTTACGGGCAAGGTGGTGGAGAAGGTTACCTGCAAGGAAAAGTACGTAGTGGAGGCTTCGAAGAGCCTTGAGGACAACGGACCGATCTCCGGCATGGCCCGGTTTGACAAAGAAAAGTATCTGGCCGGCGAACGCGAAAAGAAACCTTCGCTGGTAAGTGAATTAAACGGAACGGGCCTGAAGGTGGCGCTGATGGATTTCGGCGCGAAGGCGAACATAGCGAAATCACTTGCGGCAAGAGGCTGCCAGGTAACCGTTTATCCGGCGCTGACCAGCGCTGAAGAGATCCTAAAGGATGCACCGGACGGCATTATGTTATCAAATGGCCCCGGAGATCCGAAGGAATGTACCTCCGTCATTCAGGAAATCAAAAAATTATATGACACGGATACGCCGATTTTTGCCATCTGTCTTGGTCATCAGCTCATGGCGCTGGCAACGGGAGCGGATACGTACAAGTTAAAATATGGTCATCGCGGCGGCAATCATCCCGTGAAGGATTTTGCGACGGGAAGAGTTTATATTTCCTCCCAGAACCACGGCTACGTGGTGGATACGGAAAAGCTGGACGCAAATGTGGCAATCCCGGCGTTCTGTAACGTCAACGACGGAACAAACGAAGGACTGGCGTATGTGGGAAAGAACGTATTCACGGTGCAATTCCACCCGGAGGCATGTCCCGGACCGCAGGATTCCGGATATCTGTTTGACAGATTTATCGAGATGATGCGGAAGGCCAAGGCTGGCGAGAAGGTGGATGCGTCAAAGCTGTACGGCAGGGCAGGCGAAGGAAATGATGCGGCTGAAACGATGAAAAGGGAGGTGCGGTAAGATGCCTAAGAATCCAAACGTAAAACGGGTTATGGTGATTGGCTCCGGCCCCATTGTCATTGGCCAGGCTGCCGAATTTGACTATGCAGGCACGCAGGCTTGCCGCTCCCTGAAAGAGGAGGGCATCGAGGTTATCCTTGTAAACTCCAACCCTGCGACGATCATGACGGACCGCGACATTGCGGACAAGGTTTACATTGAACCCTTGACCGTAAAGGTTCTCGAACAGATTATAGAGAAGGAAAAGCCTGACAGCATTCTGCCGACCCTGGGCGGACAGGCAGGCTTGAATCTTGGCATGGAGCTGGAGGAGTCCGGCTTCCTTGCAGAGCATAACGTAAAGCTCCTAGGTACGACGGCGACGACCATCCGCAATGCGGAAGGCCGCCAGGAATTCAAGGATCTGATGGAGCGCATTGGCGAGCCGGTTGCGGCATCCCAGGTGGTGGAGACGGTGGAGGACGGCGTTGCCTTTACTGAGACCATCGGCTACCCGGTGGTACTTCGTCCCGCATATACGTTGGGCGGCAGCGGCGGCGGCATCGCGCACAACAAGGTGGAACTCGAGGAGATCCTTGAGAATGGCCTTCGTCTTTCCAGGGTTGGCCAGGTGCTTGTGGAGCGCTGCATTGCCGGATGGAAGGAAATTGAGTACGAGGTAATGCGTGACGGCGCGGGCAACTGCATCACCGTCTGCAACATGGAAAACATTGACCCCGTGGGCGTTCATACCGGTGACAGCATCGTGGTTGCGCCTTCCCAGACGCTTTCCGACAAAGAGTATCAGATGCTGCGTACCTCCGCACTGAAGATCATCAGCGAGTTGCAGATCACGGGCGGCTGTAACGTACAGTTTGCGTTGCATCCCACGAGCTTTGAGTATTGCGTGATCGAAGTGAACCCCAGAGTGAGCCGTTCCTCCGCACTTGCAAGTAAAGCGACGGGATACCCCATTGCGAAGGTGGCCGCAAAGATCGCCCTTGGCTACACCTTGGATGAGATCAAGAATGCCATCACGAAGAAGACCTACGCAAGCTTTGAGCCTGCGCTGGACTACTGCGTGGTAAAGATCCCGCGTCTTCCCTTTGATAAGTTCATCACCGCAAAGCGTACCCTGACGACGCAGATGAAGGCGACCGGTGAGGTCATGAGCATTTGCGATAACTTCGAAGGCGCCCTGATGAAGGCAATCCGTTCGCTGGAGCAGCACGTGGACTGCCTGAGAAGCTATGATTTCTCGAAACTGACCATCGAGGAGCTGAGAGACCGCCTTGCGATCGTGGATGACCAGAGAATCTGGGTCATCGCAGAGGCACTTCGCAAGGGAATGTCTGAGGAAGAGATTAACGAAATTACGAAGATTGACATTTGGTTTATTGATAAGATTGCCATCCTGACGGAGATGGAGCACGCTCTGGAAACGGAGGAGCTGACGCCTGAACTTCTGAAGGAAGCGAAGAGGATGGAGTTCCCGGACAACGTGATCGCAAGGCTTACCGGCAAGAAGGAGAGCGAGATCGCGGCCCTTCGCTATGAGAACGGCATCCGCGCCGTCTACAAGATGGTGGATACCTGTGCGGCAGAATTCGAAGCACACACTCCTTATTACTATTCCGTTTACGGCGGAGAGTGTGAGGCGAAGCGCACCAGCGGTAAGAAGAAGGTTCTCGTTCTTGGTTCCGGTCCCATCCGAATTGGCCAGGGCATCGAGTTCGACTACTGTTCCGTGCATGCCACCTGGGCATTTGCCAAGGCCGGCTATGAGACTATCATCATCAACAATAACCCTGAGACCGTTAGTACGGACTTCGACATCGCGGACAAGCTGTATTTCGAGCCCCTCACCATTGAGGACGTGCGTTCCATCGTGGACATCGAAAAACCCGACGGCGCAGTCGTTCAGTTTGGCGGACAGACTGCCATCAAGCTGACCCAGGGCCTGATGGAGATGGGCGTGCCCATTCTTGGTACCCAGGCGAAGGATGTGGACGCTGCAGAGGACAGAGAGCTCTTTGACGAGATCCTTGAGCAGACCGGCATTCCCCGCGCAGCCGGCGGTACCGTTTACACTGCGGAGGAAGCAAAGGCCGTGGCAAACCGCCTGGGCTATCCCGTACTGGTGAGACCTTCCTACGTGCTTGGCGGACAGGGCATGCAGATCGCCATATCCGATGCGGAGATCGAAGAGTTTATGGCGGTGATCAACCGCATTGCACAGGATCACCCGATCCTGGTAGATAAGTATCTGATGGGTAAGGAGGTCGAGGTCGACGCCGTCTGCGACGGTACGGATATTTTGATCCCCGGCATCATGGAGCACGTGGAGAGAACCGGCGTACATTCCGGCGACAGCATCTCCGTGTATCCCGCCCACACCATCGGCAAGCTGGTAAAGGACAAGATCGCCGACTATACCGAGAAACTTGCGAAAGCCTTGCACGTAAAGGGCCTCATCAACATCCAGTTCATTGCAATCGGTGAGGATGTCTACGTGATCGAGGTCAACCCGAGATCTTCCCGTACCGTTCCTTACATCAGTAAGGTGACAGGCATTCCCATCGTGGACCTGGCGACGGAAGTTATCCTTGGAAAGACGATCAGGGAGCTTGGCTATGAACCTGGCCTGCAGCCGGAAGCAAAGTATTACGCGATCAAGATGCCGGTATTCTCATTTGAGAAGATCCGCGGCGCGGAGATCAGCCTTGGACCTGAGATGAAGTCCACCGGCGAGTGCCTCGGCATCGCGAAGACCTTCCACGAGGCACTTTACAAGGCATTCCTCGGAAGCGGCGTAAACCTTCCAAAGTACCGCAACATGATCATGACGGTCAAGGATGCGGACAAGGGTGAGGCCATTGAGATCGGCCGCCGTTTTGAAAAGCTTGGTTACACGATCTATGCGACGAGAAGCACGGCAGCAGCACTGAACGAGGCTGGCGTGAAGGCGCGTAAGGTCAACAAAATCTCTCAGGAATCGCCGACCGTCATGGACTTGATCCTTGGTCACAAGATCGACGTGGTCATCGACACGCCGACCCAGGGGCGCGACAAGCATCGTGACGGATTCCTCATCCGCCGTACCTCCATTGAGACCGGCGTGAACGTGATCACGGCGATGGATACGGCGAGGGCACTGGTTTCCAGCCTTGAAAACAAGGCGCAGAACGAGAAACTTGAGCTGATCGACATAGCGAAATTATAAGATAAGAAAAGACCAAACCCGACACGCGTCAGCGGGGAGGCATGGTTCAGAAGAAAGCCCGGCAGGCGCTATTTCCCTGTCGGGCTTTTCCTGTTGGACGTCTTGTTTCTTGTGACCTCACGTGGTAACATAAGTATAAAAGTGGCAATTCCTAAGTGGATGTATGGAACTTAAAAACACAGACGTGGGAGATGAGATCAAAATGATCATGAACGTGAATCGGATGCATGCAAAACGAATCATGGTTTTTTGGCTCGGCGTGATACTATGCATCACGCTGTGTCCCATGTTGCCCTTTAGAGCGAAGGCTGCGCCCCGTGAGGTGCGCGTCGGCTGGCATGAGGAACCGTATTTCATCAAGGATCAAAATGGAAGGGCGTCAGGCTATTCCTATGAGTATCAGCAAAAGATCGCGGCTTACGTGGGTTGGGAATATCATTACGTTGAGGGCGGATGGGCTGAGCTGACGGAAAAACTGAAAACCGGCGAGATCGATCTTCTGGCAAACATGTCTTATTCCGAAGAACGGGCGAAGGATTATCTTTTCTCATCCCTTCCAATGGGAACGGAATCCTATTACGTGTACGTTTCGCCCAATAATCAGGAGATTACGTCCGCAGAGCTGCATTCCTTGGATGGAAAACGGGTGGGCGTTTCCAAGGGAACCATTCAGACAGAGCTGTTCCTGCAGTGGGAGAAGGAGCACAACGTGAAGGCAGAGCTGATCGAGACGAGGGGGACGGAAGAAGAATCCCTTCGCTTGCTGGGGTCAGAACTGGATGCCTTTGTCACCATGGACGTGTATGCGGATCCCAAGACCGCCGTCCCCGTGTGGAAAATCGGTGCTTCCGATTATTATTTTGCCGTGAGCAAAAAAAGACCGGAGCTCTTGGCGGAACTGAATGATGCCATGAGCAGGATACAGGATGAGAATGCATATTATAATTATCAATTGAGTGATAAGTATCTGAATCACGTGGAGACAAATCTGTATTTAAGCGTGGAAGAGCAGGAATGGCTTTCGGGACACGGAAAGATCCGGATCGGCTATCAGGATAATTATCTGGCCTTTTGTGCCAAGGATCCGTCGACGGGAGAATTGATCGGCGCCCTAAAGGATTTTCTGGATTATTCCCAGGACGTCTTGGAAAATGCAAAGCTTGAGTATGAAGCGATTGCCTATCCCACGGCGGCCGAGGCGATGGAAGCACTTTGCAGGGGCGAGGTGGACTGCGTGTTCCCGGCAAACCTGACGCCATATGACGCTGAGATGCTTGGACTGGTCACGACGCCTGCGATCATGAAGACGGAAATGGATGCAGTTGTGCGTTCGGCGGATGCAAAGGGGTTCTTCCAGAAGGATCCAGTGATCGTGACCGTAAACAAAGGAAATACTAATTATGAAGTCTTTCTGCAAAATTATTTTCCGAAGTGGCAGGCAAAGTATTTTGAGGATACGGAGGCCGGGCTTCATGCGATTGCGAATGGAGAAGCTGATTGCGTGATCGTCAGCAACTACCGTTACAGCAATATAGAGAAGCTTTGCATGAAATTGCAGTTGGTTACCGTATATTCCGGCGTTGACTTGGAGTATTACGTTGCCGTGCAACGGGGAAATACGCAATTGTATTCGATTCTGACGAAGGTGATCTCGGTTGTTCCCGACAGCGTCGTTCATGCCGCGCTGACGTATTACTCGGCGGAGGATGCCAAGACAAGCTTTAAAGAGTTCCTGGCAAATCACATAATCGCAGTCTTGATCATCATGACGTCGATCATCCTGGTGATTTTGATCCTTTTGATTGTCAGTATCCGATGGCAAAAGAAGGCCATCAAGGAACATCACGTGGTGGAGGATCTGAATAAGCAGGTCTACGTCGATGCCCTTACGCACGTAAGAAATAAGGGTGGCTTTGACAAATACGTGGAAGGATTAAATAAGAAAATCGCGCAGGGCGAGATTACGGAATTTGCAATCGGAATGTTTGACTGCAATGACCTAAAGGTGATCAATGACAAATACGGACATGAAAAGGGTGACGTTTACCTAAAGACGGCAACCCGGCTGATCTGCCGCATTTTCCAGCACAGCCCCGTGTTCCGCATTGGCGGGGATGAATTTGCGGTAATCCTGACGGGGGAGGACTTTAGTAAAAGAGAGGAATTGATCAAGCTGTTTGAAATGGGCAGGCGTGATGCGTGTGCCATGGCCGAGAACGCATGGGAACAGGTGCATATCGCAGTGGGGATCGCGGTTTATGATCAAAGAACGGACCACTCCATAGACGATGCCTTAAAGCGCGCGGATGAGCTGATGTATGAGAATAAGCGCATATTGAAGGAAAAACAATATCGAGAGATTTAAAACACGTCGCAGGTATTTTTTGGGAGAATCCGGGCATACTGAGAGTAAGCCCCTCCGCTGCCTGGAATAAGGCAGGGATGGGGCAAATGACTGGCCTAAGTCGCCTGGAGGGAACATGAAAGAAGAAACATACCCGTTTGTTATGCGAGCACTTCCGTACGAACCATATGAACTTGCACCGTGCATTTCGGCAGAGTCGACGTTATATCATCACGACCGGCTGTACAAGGCCTACGTGGATCAGTTGAACGCAGCGCTTGCGGATTACCCGGTCCTGCAGGGCTTAAGTCTGAAGGAGCTTTTGGAAAGACCGGAGAATCTGCCGGAGAGTCTCAGAACCTCCGTCGTGAGATATGGTGGCGGTGTCTATGGGCATGAACTGTTTTTTGATTCCATGCAGCCGTTTAGTCAGGAGCAGGATCCCAAAGGTTCGTTGCTGGAGGCCATCATCCAAGAGTTTGGTTCCCTCCGGGATTTCAGAGAACGAATGAAGGAAGTGGCCATGAATCAATTTGCTTCCGGTTACGCATGGCTTGTTCTCGGGCAGGACGGAACGCTTCGGATAACGACAACGGCAAACCAGGACGTGCCTGATTTGAAAAGGGTGATCCCGATCCTGAACGTGGACGTGTGGGAACATTCATATTACCTGCAGTACCAGGACCGGAGAGGCGATTACCTGAACGCATGGCATCGCGTGATCAACTGGAGAAAGGTTGCGCGTCGCTATGAGGAAGGGCTTGAGGAGGTCCGGAAGAACCGGTTGCTCCGGGGAGAGGCGGGGCCGGAAGGGGCGGGAGAGAAATTCCTTTTTCTGGGAGAGCCGCAGGAGGAATTTGCAAGGACGGAATTTGTGTTTGTTCCTTGATGACGAACGCGGTAAAACGATTTATCTTGCAATTCGGATAAATATATATTAAAATACTCTTTTGGAGAATCATAAGATCTGACGAACGAAAGAACAGGAGCTACGGCGTTGAACGTTTTTAAGAAATTATTTGACATGGAAAAAGGCTTTTACAAACGGGTGTTGATTCTGGCGTTGCCCATCGCGGCGCAGAGCTTGATCACGATCGGCGTGAACATGCTCGACAACATCATGGTAAGCCGGATTGGCGAGACGGAGCTTTCCGCCGTTGCCCTTGCAAACCAATTTATCAATATCTATCACATCCTTTGCATGGGGCTTGGCATGGGGGCCTCGGTACTGGTTTCCCGATATTGGGGCATGCGCGATAAGGAGCCGGAAAAGGCAATGACGGCCCTTCGGAAGTCGATCTGCATCATGGTGCGGTTAACCGTCAGCCTGGCAGCGATCTTTGCGCTACTTACTTTCTTTATTCCAAATGACATCATGCAGATGTTCGTGAAGGAGGGAGAAGAGCTTGACGTCATCCGGAATGGCATCACGTATCTGGAATACTCCGTCATTACATTCTTTTTCCTGGGCTTGTCCCTGACGTGCACCATCGTTCTCAGGAGCGTAGGACAGGTGAAAATGCCTCTTTACGTTTCCATGGGCGCGTTCTTTGTCAATCTGGGCGCAAACTATGCCTTGATCTTTGGGCACTTTGGATGCCCGAGGATGGGGATCGCGGGTGCCGCTCTGGGTACGCTGATTGCCCGCGTCTATGAGACTTCCGTCATTTGCGGATATTTGTTCTTTGTGGACAAGAAGATCGGATTTAGGTTAAAGCATCTCCTTATGAAGACTGGTGACCTGATCGGGGAATACATTCGGATCAGCATTCCCGTGCTGATCAGCGACGGCATTCTGGCTGCAGGAAATACGGCGGTGGCCATGGTAATTGGACGTCTTGGGCAGGCCTTTGTCGCGGCAAACTCCGTGACGGCAACGACGCAGATGATGAGTTCCGTCATGATCCAGGGCGTGTGTCAGGCCGGGGCCATTGTCACGGGCCAGACGCTTGGCGAGGGACAGAAGGAGAGGGCGCAGCGGCAGGGGTACGGTTTCCTGGGCTTTGGACTGGCACTTGGTCTTGTGTCCGCAGCATTCATTATGATTGTGAGGGAGCCGGTCATCAAATCCTTTAACCTGACGGAAGGAACGGCAGTCATGGCAAGACAGCTGATGAACGCCATCTGCCTGATCATCGTGTTCCAGGCGACGAACAGCATCATGACGAAGGGCGTGCTCCGCGGCGGCGGTGACACGAAAATGCTCATGTTAGCCGACAACGTGTTCCTATGGGTGCTGGCCATTCCTCTGGGAATCGCGGCTGGATTTGTGTTTAAGCTTTCACCCTTTGGCATTTACATTTGCCTGAAATCAGATCAGATCACCAAGGCAGTATGGTGCGTCATCCGTTTGCACAGTGGCAAATGGATCAAGAGGATCAAGGTCGGCAGGGAATACCTTAACGAGGAGCAAAAAGCGGAGGCATAGAAATTGCCTATGAACAAAAGAAATTATCAAAAAGAATTAGAATTGATTGTGGAACAGATCAAACAGGGTGGCGGCGTCAGTGCGCCCACCCTGTTTTTGCATAGTTGCTGCGGGCCATGCTCGAGCTATTGTCTTGAATACCTTGCGCCTTATTTTGCAATCACGGTGTTCTATTACAATCCCAATATTTCCGGGAGTGAGGAGTATCAGCACCGGGTGCGGGAGCAAAAGCGTTTGATCGAGATCTACAACCAGGAAAAGAAGGGATGGCCCATAGAGGTTGTGGAAGGGGATTGGCGGCCGGCGGACTTTTATGAGGCGGTGAAGGGTTACGAGAACTGCCCAGAGGGCGGTGAGAGATGCTTTCGCTGCTATGAGCTGCGGCTTCGCGAGACGGCATTGCAGGCGGAAAAACGAGGCTTTGATTACTTTGGAACGACACTTACCATCAGTCCCTTAAAGAATGCGGAGAAGCTGAATGAGATTGGGGAGAGGCTGGAAGCAGAACAAAGCGGAGAGAAGGCAGACGCAGGGTACGCGAGCGAAGAGGCAACTAGGGGGGAGGCATCGTTAAAGTGGCTTCCATCGGATTTTAAGAAGCGGGGAGGATATCAGCGCTCCATAGAGCTCTCTAAGCAATATGAACTGTACCGGCAGGATTTCTGCGGCTGTAGTTTTTCCAAGGCAGAGCGGGAAGCACAAAAGCAGGCGCAGGGAGATCAAACAAAGCGGGAGGCGTAAAAGCAGGCGCAGGAAGGGAAGATGGAGTAACAAAGGCAGGGTTGTAAAGGCGGAAGTAAGGAATTGTTGCCAGAGAAGGGGGAAAACCATGGAAGAGCAGGGAATGATCTACCGTTGCCCAACTTGTGAGGCAGGCATGGAGTTTGCCATAGATGATCAAAAGCTCCATTGCCAGTACTGCGGCGCGAGCTATGAAATGGAAGAGTGGGCAAAACTCTGGAATGAGAAGAATGAGAAAAAGCGGCAGGAAGAGAAAGCCAGGCAGGAACGGGAAGAGGCTGAAAGAATCGCCGCCGAGCAGGCTGCGATTTTGGCCGGGGAGAAGGAAACACCAAGTGAGCCGGATTGGGGAAGGGATGCTTTTTTTTATGATTCCCAGCTGGATGAGGATCAGATCAAGAGAATCCACAGACGTCATGCCACGGTCAAGATGCAGATCGTTCGTTGCAGTGCGTGCGGGGCGGAACTGGCGTCAAATGAAGTAAACCTCACTTCCGTTTGTGCCTATTGCGGGCAGGCGGCCGTGATCAAAGACCGGGTGGAAGATTACTTGCAGCCGGATTACGTGGTGCCTTTTAAGATCACGAAGGACGTTGCGGAGGGCCTGATCAGGGAGAAATTCCAGCTTGCAAAATACGCGCCAAAGGAAGCGAGGGAATTCAAGCTTGAAAACCTTCACGGCATTTACGTGCCTTATTGGCTCTATGATATCCGGTTAAGTGAGAAAATGGTCTTGAACACGCATGCTGAAACGAAGATTTCAACGAAAGACCTGAACATGGGATATCTGTTTTACAAGGTTCCGGCGGACGGATCGACAAAGATGCCGGACGAGGCAGCCGTATGGCTGACGCCCTACAATCTGGAGGAGGCAAAACCTTTTGACGGGGCTTATCTTTCGGGATATTGCGCAGAGAGATATGACCAGGGCTCACAGGAAAAAATGGCAACTGTCTTGAACCGTGCGAGAAATCTATTCCAGGAAGCCTTTTCCGGTAAGAACAGGAGAGGGAATGGCAAGTTGCTGGATACTCACGTTCAAGGAAAGATAGAAGCCTGTGATTACTATTTATTCCCGGTCTGGATTTTGACGTTCCGGGTTCGGGGAAAGCTGAAGACGATTTTCTTAAATGGTCAGAATGGCAAGGTGGTAGGTACGGTGCTGTCATGGCCGAAGATCCTTACGTCTTTTCTGATCAAGTTGCTTTTGCTTGCCATAGTATTCATTCCTTTGGCGTACCTGTGCGTTAAGGGATTAAGTGATTACGTAGAGTTTATGGACTATGGGATCAAGCGTTCCGGGATGAGTGATCTCCAGTTTTATCCGGTCTTTTTCGCGATCATGGCATTTGCAGGTTTGATCGGCACGTTGCAATACAGGGTGACGAAGCTGTATCAAAAACTGCGGAGAGGCGAAAAGGTTACGCGTTTGCGCATGCCTGAAAACATATTGAATGGTGAGGTGACGAATCATGAGTGACGCATTACTGTTGATCATTGGCATTATCGCCGGCGGATATCTGGCGTTTCTGATCGCCGCGCTGATCACGTTAAGTGACGCGGTGAAAACCAGCTCATTTGGTGAGAGGGAAGAGAACGTGAGGGATTATTTAAAGGAGCGCTAAAGCACTTTACATTTTTGGTGGGATTGTGCTACAATGCCTTTAATAATTTGCAAGTGAGGTATTTTGTATGAAAAAGTTGTTAGAGTTGCTTTCGGAGGAGATGGGACAGGCTTTTGAGGCGGCGGGATATGACGCGGCGCTTGGAAAGGTGGGACTGTCCAACAGACCGGACCTCTGTGAATTCCAGTGCAACGGTGCAATGGCAGGGGCAAAGCAGTATCACAAGGCGCCCATCATGATCGCGAATGAAGTGGCTGCGAAGTTAGAGGGCAGCGAGGCATTTGAAGAGGTAAATGCCGTGGCGCCCGGTTTTCTGAATCTGAAATTAAAGAAAGAGTATTTGGCCAAGTTGCTCGAGGTGATGGCAAAGGAGCCAAAGTTTGGCCTGGAAAAGCCTGAAAAGATCAAGAAGCTTGTGATCGATTACGGCGGAGCCAACGTGGCCAAGCCTTTGCACGTAGGACATCTGCGCTCTGCGGTCATTGGCGGGTGCGTAAAGCGCATGAACCGTTACGTGGGACATGAAGTCATTGGTGATGCGCACCTCGGCGACTGGGGCTTGCAGATGGGCCTTGTGATCGCAGGCCTGAAGGAGCGTTATCCGGATTGGGTTTATTTTGATGAGAGCTATGAGGGAGAGTATCCTGAGATTGCCCCCTTTGACATTTCCGAGCTGGAGGAGATTTACCCCGCATCCAGCAAACGGTCTAAGTCCGACGCGGAGTACAAGTCGAAGGCCATGGAGGCAACCTACAAGTTCCAGCAGGGCGTTCGCGGTTATTGGGCACTTGGTCAGATGATCCGCGAGGTTTCCATCAAGGATCTGAAAAAGGTCTATACGACGTTGAACTGCGAGTTTGATCTTTGGAACGGCGAGAGCACGATCAAGGACTTGATCCCGGAAATGGTGCAGTACATGAAAGACGGCGGCTATGCATATATCAGTGACGGGGCGCTTGTGGTTGACGTGAAGGAAGAGACGGATACGAAGGAGATGCCGCCTTGCATGATTCTGAAGTCGGACGGCGCATCCCTGTATAATACGACGGACCTTGCCACGATCATGGACCGCGTTCAAAAGTTTAATCCTGACCGGATCATTTATCTGACGGACAAGCGTCAGGATTTATATTTCCAGCAGGTATTCCGTTGCGCAAGGAAGACGAAGCTTGTAAAGCCTGAGGTGGAGCTTGACTGGATCGGTTTCGGCACCGTGAACGGACAGGACGGCAAGCCCTTTAAGACCCGCGACGGGGGCGTGATGCGCCTCGAACGCCTCATTCAGGACACGGAAGATGAGATGTACCGCAAGATCCGTGAGGGCAGGGAGATGTCCGAGGAGGAAGCGCGCAAGGTGGCAAACCAGGTGGCGCTCGCCGCACTGATCTACGGCGATCTGTCGAATCAGGCCTCCAAGGATTATATTTTTGACATGGACAGGTTTACCTCATTTGAAGGAGACACCGGCCCTTATATTCTTTATACCATCGTCCGCATTAAGTCCATTCTTGCGAAGTATGCGGAGCAGGGCGGCGATGCATCGGCGGCAAAGCTTGGCATGGCACAGAGCGATTCCGAGAAGGCACTCGTAATGCAACTTTTGCAGTTCCATTCCATGATGGAGGGAGCGGCAGCAGAGCTTGCGCCTCACCGGGTTTGCGGATACGTATACGAGCTTGCCAATGATTTCAACCGTTTCTATCATGAGACCAAGATCCTGACCGAGGAGGACGAGGCAAAGAAAGCCGGATGGATCGCGCTGCTTTCCCTTGTCAAGGACGTCATGCTGGATTGCATTTCCGTTTTGGGATTTGAAGCTCCGGAAAAGATGTAAGGGGCTGAATGGAATTTGGGAGGTGTTTTATGATTTTACCGTTATGGTTTAAGATTCTTTTCAGCATCTTTTTGTTCTTCCTGGGCGCCAGCGTGTATTCGTTCCTCAACGTGGTCATTTTCCGAGTGCCCAGGGGAGAGGAGTTTGTAAAGACCAGATCCCATTGCCCGGGATGCGGAAAGCTGCTTTCGCCGATGGAACTGGTGCCGGTGGTAAGCTACGTCTGCCTCGGCGGAAAGTGTAAGAACTGTGGCTCCAAGATTGGATGCAGGGACGTGCTGATCGAGGTATTCGGAGGTTGCAGCGCCATCGCAAGCTTCTGGGTTTTCTTTGGAAAGACCGTCGGAAGCATTGCAGAGACGGCGACAGGTGATTTTTACGGTATGATCCTTGCGGGACTTACCGCATTTTCTCTGATCGGGGCCTTGACGGTGATCACTTTCATTCAGATCGACATGGGCGTGGTGAAGCGCGGAACGGTGATCGCTCTTGCCGTGATCGCAGTCGTTGGGATTTTTACGATGCCCGAGGTTCTTTGGACGGACAGACTGATCGGAGCTTTTTGCCTGAGCATTTTTGTGGCGATCTTTGCACTTGCGTTTAAGAAGTCAATCCCTCTTGGGCTTGCCTGGATGCCGGCGCTTGTGGGAGCAGTGATCGGATGGGATAAGCTTCTTTTAGCGGCGCTTCCTGCCGCGATCGTGATTGCGCTCGTGGAGTTGCTGGCCGTCTTGATCGCAGGAAAAAAGCCTGTTGGAAAGCATTTCAAACTGGCCCTTGCACTTGGTGCGGGACTCGCGGCGGCGATCCTTTTTGGCCAGCAGATTGTGGATTTTCTGGGAATTGTATAATTGCATTATCTTGCTTTAAGGCGGCTGGTCATTGGACAAGCCGCTTTTTTTGCGGCGGACGTGCGGGCTTTGTTATTATCTGACAATAATATGCGCGAAAACAGTGGAATATTTGGCAAAATGCTTGAATAATGACAGAAATTGTGCTAAAATATCGGTAAATATGGGAGACTATACTCAGGGGGGAGCCACGTCGATAACAATTATATAAAAAAAATTGAGCAGGAAAGGAGGAGACGGCTATGAAGACCATTGGCGAAAATGGCGCTGAAACCAGGCCAAATGGGAAGCAGAAAGTTTCCAAAAACCGCATGCGATTTCGGCTTTTGATTACGGCCATCGTTTTGCTGGTATCCTTTTCCTCCCTGGTGACGGTAACGTTTGCCTGGTATATTTACCAGACGGGAGCGAAGACTTCTAATATTCGCATGGCCGTAGGCACGGGCAGTAGCCTCCAGATCAGTAATCAGTATGACGGTGAGTACGGAAGCTCCGCGCTGATGGATGAATTCCACGGTGCCCTGCATCCCGTGTCAACTGACCGGATTCTGGGCGGATTCCAAAAGGTGACGGAATTTACGCAGGAAGGATACATGAAGGACAGGCGAGCCATCCTCTTTGGCGAAGTAGAGACCAATGATTATTACAAGACGACGCTTTACGTACGCGTCGGAGGCGATAAGCAAATGATTTATCTCTCCAACATTGGTTTTGAGGACGACGATCCCAATAATCCCATTTCCACTGCAATCCGGATCGGTTTTGTGATCCATGATCCCGGGAAGGATCAACCTGCCGTAAAGGAGTACGTGTTCGCCATCAACGAGGAAAACAATCCCCAGGCACATTATAATACGGCAACGGGAGAAGATGGATACGTTCTGGATTCCTCCAAGACGGACGGAACGACGATCCCCATGGAACATTTGTACACGGCAGCGAACTTCTGCCAGTATGACACCAATACGGGTATCACGACCGTGACGGATCAGTCGCTTGCAATGTTTGAACTGGAGGGCGGAGCGGACGGCGGTTACGGACTTCCCGTTCAAGTCGACGTTTACGTTTGGCTGGAAGGGTGCGATAAGGACTGTTACAACAATCTGGTTGGAAAAATGTTGAATAAGATAGCTCTTTCTTTTGCGGGAAAGACGACTGAAGGCTAGACGGAGGTGACGGGATGAAGAAAAAATCATTCACCATATGGATTTCCGTCATCTGGGTTCTTCTTTCCCTGTTGACGGTAGCGGGGGCAACGTTTGCGTGGTTTACCTTCAATCCCGCGACAAACGTGGAGCCCATCAGCAGCACGATCAGCGACGGCGAGGTGGCACTTTTAATCTCGGCACGGCCGAATGCAGATGCAAATCCGGATGCGGAATTTGAAGTGACGTGCGTTTTGCCGCAGAGCGTGAGCGGTGATCTCGAGCCGGTCTCCACGGCGGACTTAGAGCATTTTTACGTTGCAAATCAACAAAACCGGGAGGGAATCTCCACTCGTTTTACGGACGGAAACAATTTGATCGGAGATCATACCATTCACGGAACCATCTATCTGAAAAGCTTAAAGGATGACTGCAACGTATATTTCAATCGCGAAGGCTTGGATTTTGGGAATGGCGGGCAAATGCTGGCGGCGCTTAGGCTGGGCATCCGGTTCAAGACGGAGGCAGGCACTTCCCAATATATCTTTTCGTTAAATGAAATGGGAGACGTATCCAAGGCTGAGGCAATCTGGACGACGACGGAAAAGAACGTCGTCGTAGGTTCCGTGGCGGCGGACGGATCGCCCAATTTCAAGGCTGATCCCGCGCAGGGTCTTTCGGATTATTTCGCAGTGACGGGAGCACAGAGATTACCCATGGCAGGCAGAAAACCGTTGTGCACCATCAGTGCAAACGAAGTTGCGGTCGTAGAGTATTGGCTGTACCTGGAGGGTTGTGACGAGAACTGCATCAACAACGTACAGGATAAAGAGGCCATCCTTCAGTTATCCTTTGCAGGAGTGACTGCGAAGTAACGATCTGACGTAAGATTATTTTCGGATAAGGCATCCGGGAAAGGAGGAGAAGCGTGGGCGAAGTTAAAGAAGAAAAATCCGTTCGTGAAGAGAAGGAAAAATCCTTGGGAATCGGCAGTATCTTGAAAAGCATTTATACTTGCGTCACCATTCTTGCGGCGCTGCTTACGTTCTCGGCAGCAACGTATGCGTGGTTCTCCTCCAACAGCATCGTGAATACGAACCGGGTGGAGGGACGGTCCGGCACGGACACCGTGGAATTGCAGATCAGTTCCACGGCGGGAGACGGGTTCAAGGCGGGAAGCGAAGCGGCCTTGGTGCAGGTGAATGCTTCCAGTTCGGAGATGCTGATGCCGGTATCCACCGCGGACCTGCGGACGTTTGTCACCAATGCGGGGACCGTGGACGGAAAGGCAATTCATTTCGAAAAGATCGTTGGTGAGAAATATGTTTATCACGGCAGAGTATACCTAAAGGCGGCAGCACAGGGGCATGAGGGCGGAAAGCTGGCGCTTTACCTGGACGGAGCCGAATCCGCCGGCGGAAACTTTGCACAGAACGTGAACGGGTACGTTGTAAACGCGGCAAGACTGGGATTGCTTTTCGACGGGGGCAACACCAGAATTCTGAGGCTGAGCGAGTCTAATAATCCGGCGGCACAGCAGATTTCCAACGCCGTGCTGAACGGGACGGAAGTCAAGCCGGGGCAGGTGATCAACGGATCAACGGATCCCATGCAGATTGCAGGAGACCCCTCCCTGCCGATGGCAAGGTTTATGGTGGGAGATGACGGGCTATCCGGAAATGCATCCGTCGAACCCCTGATCATGATGGAATTAAATCGCATTTATGCGGTTGACGTATACTTTTATCTGGAGGGTTGCGATCCGGATTGCTCGGACGTGACAAAACTGGATTCTTTGAATCTGCACTTGGCCTTCTATGGCGTATTGACAGAGGGGGCGAATTGATGGGAGAAAAGAAACGTAAGAAAGAAAAGAGTCCGGAAGCAAAAAGATTATACGTATCCATTCTCTTGGCGCTCATCGCGCTTACAAGCATTGTGGCAGCCTCCGTGGCATGGTTTACCATCGCGAATTTCACGAAGGTCTACAGCATGGGAATGGAAGTGACTT
The DNA here is from genome assembly GCA_946414885.1 of uncultured Lachnospiraceae bacterium. Classification (GTDB taxonomy): domain Bacteria; phylum Bacillota; class Clostridia; order Lachnospirales; family Lachnospiraceae; genus Acetatifactor. The sequence goes on along the minus strand of CAMKQH010000028.1, from coordinate 29,872 downwards.
CCGGAACGAATCTCCGGTTCGACCTGGATCCGCACGAAAAATACGAGGATTACGTTAAAACCTTGAATTTTGGGCAGATCGCGGATCGGATCAAGAAGGACAAAGGGTTTGACATGAGGACGGTTCCATTGGAGCCCGTAACTACCTCGGATTACAAGACCTTCAAGTTTGAGGACGGAACGGTAGTTTCGGATAAGAGCGGTTCGTACCTGGAGTTTACGCTACACTTTATGGCGACGGACGACATGCTGATCCATCTTACCAGCGCCAACGGCGAAGGCCAGAAAAATGGAACGGGGATATCCTCCTCCAACAAGAACTTGCCGGAAGCAATGAGGATCAGCTTTACCGTAGACGGCAACACCTTTGTGTACGATCCCGGAATGGGAGACGCCGCCACGGAAAAGGGAAAGGTGAAAACCTTTGGATTAAGTGACGGCGAGCACATGAAACTGAGTGAAAACAACCAGCTCTTTTGGGCAAAGAAATATGAGAATAAGCCCGTGATCCTGCGGGTATGGCTTGAGGGAACAGATCCGGAATGCACCGATCAGCTTCGAAAGGCGGATTACAGCATTAGCTTGAGATTTGTGGGAACGGATGAAAACCACAAGATTTTGGACGGATCCAGATAATAAACTAATCGCGTGAGGGAGACAGCGGGTATGAAAACAGTGAAAAAAGCAGCGGAGATTTTATTAAGCGTATTACTATGGGCGATCATTCTAATCATGGCGTTGTTCACGTTTACGACGCTTGCGACCAGGGATGAAAAGAGCGTGTCACGCGTTGCGGGATATACGCCTTTGATCGTTAAGTCGCCGTCCATGGCGCCAACCTTTAATGAAGGCGACCTGATCATTATTAAGGCTTGTGACGTTAAGAAGCTGGTTGAGGGTGACGTCATTACGTTTCACACCATCATCAATAATGAGTTCGCATTGAATACGCACCGCATTATCAGCATTGTGGACAATGGAGTAGCCAGAAGCTATACCACCAAGGGTGACAACAATGCCATGGCCGACACGCACATGATCTCGGACGGTGACATTGTAGGTAAGTACGTGACGAGGCTTCCTGCCATGGGCAGGTTTATGACCTTCCTGTCCAGCAGTACCGGTTTCCTTCTGGTGATCGTTCTCCCGATGTTGCTGTTCTTCATCTATCAGGTATATCACCTGATCATGGTCAGCATCAATCTGAAGAAGGCCATTGCCGCAGAGGAAGCAACGGACGTTGCACAGAAGGAATCTGAGGCGGCAGCAAAGCTGGCAGAAGCAGAGGCAGCCCTGGCCGAAGCTAAGCGCATCAAGGAAGAGGCAGAAGCAAAACTGGCACAAGCAGAAGGGACGAAGGCGGATGAGTGAATTCTTAAAACTGGCATACGAACTGATAGCGAAGATCATCTATAACATAGCGCAGTGTTTTGTGGCATTATTCCGGCTATTATTTACGGGGTGGGCAGAATATGCGGCGATCTTTGGCAGTTACTTTTGGACGCTGTCAGCACCGGCAAAGATTTTGGCGCTGCTTTTGGCGCTGATCCTAATTGCCATTCCGGTATTGATCGTGGTGCTCTTGGCGCGGCATTGGTATCTTAACCTCCGGCTCAAGGCAGATCATGAGGATAATTCGACGTTGTATCGCGAGATTGGTCGTCTGAATAAGCAGGTGCTCGACCTGATCGATGAGAAGAATAAGCTTCTTGCACTTAAGGTTAACGCCATGGGCGGAACGGAGAGAATCCCTTACATGGGCGCTTCCGCGCTGACGGATGACAAGTTGCACACCGTAGGAAACGTGACCGGCGGCGTTGCACCGGAGTATGGACCTAACGGCGAAGCGATGCCCAGTGGAGCTGACGTCAACGTGGAGAACGTGGGAGAGGGCAAGCGTCTTGGCACCATCACGGTGGAGAAGGACATGTCGGAGGATACGACGCAGATCAAGGCGATCCGTTTCCCGAAGCTCACTCTCGTGGATCAAAAATATGCAGATTACGTGAAGCCGCAATATGACGATTCCATTACGCTGCAACAGTTCACGGAAGGATTTAGGCTTTATGCCGCAAGCCAGATGAAGCTGTATTACTCACCTGAAGTCGTAAGACGTTTTGTGGCGGGCATGGCAGCCAGCAAGCTTTTGATCCTGGAAGGTATTTCCGGTACCGGTAAAACGAGTCTTCCTTACTCCTTTAGCCGTTACATGGGAAATCCGTCCACCATCGTTTCCGTACAGCCTTCCTACAGGGACCGCACGGAGCTGCTTGGTTACTTTAATGAATTCTCCAAGCGCTTTAATGAGACGGAGTTTTTGAGGGCCTTGTACGAGGCGACGTATCGCGATGATCCCAGCCTGATCGTACTTGACGAGATGAACCTGGCGCGTATCGAGTACTATTTCGCGGAAATGCTGTCCGTATTGGAAATGCCCAGTCATGATGAGTGGGTGATCGACCTGGTTCCCACCGGATGGCCGAAGGACCCCGCACACGTCGTGGACGGCAAGATCATGGTATCCGAAAGCGTATGGTTTGTCGGTACGGCAAATAACGATGATTCCACCTTCACCATCACGGATAAGGTTTACGACCGTGCAATTCCCATTGAACTTAACGATCGTGCAAATACGTTTGAATGTGAGCCGTATCCTGCATGTAGTATTTCTTTCATGCACTTGCAGGCGCTCTTTGAGCAGGCAAAGCGTGATTATCCGATCAGCGATGCAACCATGGAGAAGATGAACCGTCTCGATCTGTATCTGCAGACGCGATTCAAGCTTGCATTTGGTAACCGTATCATCAAGCAGATGTACGATTTCATTCCCGTATACGTGGCATGCGGCGGCACGGAGATCGATGGATTGGATTACATCGTTGCGCGTAAGGTTTTGAAGAAGTTTGAGAGCTTGAACGTATCCTTTGTGCGTGATGAGATCAAGGAACTCATCGAATACGTTGACAAGACTTTCGGAAAGACAAAGATGGAAGACAGCAGGGCATACCTGACCAGAATTCAGAATTTCTATTAATGACAGGGGTTTGCGCATTACAATATATGGGCTTTGGGGGTAGTTGTTTATGGCGGATTATTCGATCAATGATTTGTATTTAAAGTACGTGAACAAGATCGGCAGTACGCTTGAGCGTGACCGGTATTTCCAGTATCTGTTTGAGATGATCCAGGCGGGATCAAACGTGTTGCAACAGCGCCATCAGGTGATGCACAAGGTGGTGGACGAAGCATGGCTCACCGCAATTGAGGAATGTCTGGATGACATCGCGGTGATCATTGACAAACCGAGACGGTACATCAAGACGACGGAAGAAGTGGTGCCGGTAGCACTTGCAAAGAAGATCACGGCAGACAGCGTGCGCCATCTGAGCATGAACACGCAGTTTATCGCCAGCAGTGATGACGGAGACATCCAGCCGACGCACATTTTGAACGTTACGGTGGATGAGACGTATGACTTGTATGAAAACCGTTTTGTCTATCATTTGATCCAGAGGCTGGTAACCTTCATCGATAAGCGTACGGACTTGATCTTCTGGTCCACGGGCGATGAGACGCAGGACAGCTTAAGCTACGAGACAAAGATTGATGATGCTTACGAAGAGATCGGCTATAAGATCGAAATGACCATCAAGAATCGTCAGAGCTACGTGGAAAATGATTCTGACAACATGAATCTCTTCATGCGCATTGACCGCGTGAGGAGACTTGTAATGGCCATAAAGAATTCCTCCTTCTGCGAGTTGATGGCAGGATGCTCAAAGGTGAGAAGCCCCATCCAGCGCACCAACCTGATCATGAAGGATCCGCATTACCGCGCATGTTATTCTCTCTGGCAGTTTCTGGAGAATTATGACGACGTGGGATATTCCATCGAAATCCGGGATTCCTCCCTGGAATTTGATGAGGAATACCTCTTCCAGATGTATTCCAACCTGATCACGAACTATGCGGTATTCAAGAGCTTGCTTGAGACCGACAAGCGTGACGTGGAAACGGTTCTGGCTGAGAAACGCCGGAAGATCAAGCCCAAATTCATCAAGAAGATCCAGGAAGAGATCGTTGATGATTATAACATTGAGGACGTGGAGATCCGTAAGGTCATCATCGAAGAGGTGACGCAGGCACAGCTGGACGCTGAGGCGGCACTGGAAGTCGAGAGGGCTGAGAGGGCAAAGGCTGAGCAGTCCCTTGAGGACATGGATGCCCAGATGATCGAATTACAGCAACAGGTGACGGAACTCTTGATGCAGAAACAGGCTGCAGAGCTGAAGGCTGAGGAAGAGGAAAGGGCCAAGACGGAAGCGTTGCAGAAGGCAAGCGATTCCGAGGCGGCCAAGGCAGCGGCAGAGGAAGAGACCGCTCAGGTGAAAGAGCAGGCGGCGGCAGAGATCGCGGAGGCGAAGGAACAAGCTGCAGCGGAAATTACTGAGACGAAGGAACAGGCAGCAGCAGAGATCGCGCAGGCGAAGGAGCAGGCGGCAGCAGAGATAACTGAGGCGAAGGAGCAGGCAGCAAGCGAAGTCGCTGAGACGAAGCAGGCAGCCGAGGCGGCCATCGCAACGGCGACGGCAAACGCTGAGCAGGTAAGACAGCAGGCGGACGCCGAGATTGCGCAGACGAAGGAGCAGGCGGACGCCGAGATTGCCCAGACGAAGGAGCAGGCAGCGGCAGAGATCGCGCAGACGAAGGAACAGGCAGAAGCAGAGATCGCGCAGACGAAGGAACAGGCAGCGGCAGAAATCGCAGAGGCAAAGGAGCAGGCGGCAAGCGAGGTTGCAGAGACAAAGCAGGCAGCCGAGGCGGCAGTAGCAGCGGCAACGGCAAACGCTGAGCAGGTAAGGCAGCAGGCTGATGCCGAGATCGCGCAGGCGAAGGAGCAGGCAGCGGCAGAAATCGCAGAGGCGAAGGAACAGGCGGATGCGCAGGTTACCGAGGCTCAGGCACAGGTTGCCGAGGCACAGGCACAGATTGCCGAAACAAAACAGATGGCAGAAGCCCAGATCCTGCAAATCAAGCAGAATGCTGAAACGCAGGTTCTTCAGATCAAGCAGGCGGCAGAAGCAGCCGTGCTTGCAGCAAATACAAATGCAGAACAGGTAAAACAACAGGCTGACGCTCAAATTGCCGAGACGAAGCAGATGGCTGACATAGCCGTCGAAGAAACGAAGCAAATGGCTAACGAGACCATTGCTGAGACGAGAAGCAAGGCTAATGAGGAGATCGCTGCAGCGAATGCCGCAGCTGAGGAAGCAAGGCAGAAGGCTGAGAATGACGTAAACGAGGCAATGCGTCTTGCGGAAGAGACCATCGCAAGCGAGAAACAGAAGGCAGAGGCTGAGATCGCACAGGCGAAGGAGCAGGCAGCAGCCGAGATCGCAGAGACGAAACAGAAGGCAGAGACCGAGATCGCGCAGGCGAAGGAGCAGGCAGCAGCCGAGATCGCTGAGACGAAACAGAAGGCAGAGACCGAGATCGCTGAGGCGAAGGAACTGGCTGACCTGGCTGTATTGGAAGCAAACGAGAACGCTGAGAAGACAAAGCAGGAAGCTGAAGCCCAGATCGCAGAGACGAAGCAGAAGGCAGAGACCGAGATCGCAGAGACGAAGCAGGCAGCTGAGACGCAGATTGCTGAGATGAGAAGCAAGGCAGACGAAGAGATTGCAGCAGCAAATGCCGCAGCAGAAGAAGCAAAGCAGAAGGCAGAAGTCGACGTGACGGAAGCAATGCACCTTGCCGAGGAATCCATCGCGGAGGAAAAGAAGCGTGCCGACGAGCAGATCGCACAAGCCGAGAGCAGGGTTGCGGCTGCAAACACTCAGGCACAGGAAGCGGTAAAGCGCGCAGACGAACTCTTCGAGGAAAACAATTCCCTGAAGCAGGAAAAGAATATGCTCAAGCAGGAGAAGGATCTCCTTGTCGAGCAGTCGAAGTTTATGGAGGACGATCTTTCCAAGAAGCTTGCTGAAAAAGAGGCTGAATTGGAGACCGCCAAGCAGGAAGCAAGCGAACAGCTTTCACAGACGAAGCGTGAGGCAGTCGGCCTGATCGCAAAGACGAAGCAGGATGCGGAGAACAAGGTTGCCGCAGCTGAGAAGGAAGCGAGCGAAAAGATCGCACAGGTGGATGCCCGCATAGCGGAAGCCAAGGAAAAGGCCCAGAAAGAGGTTGACGCCGTACAGGCACAGGCAAATGCCCGCATAGCGGAAGCTGAGAAGAAGTCCCAGACGGAGACGGCCGAGGCAAAGAAGCAGGCAGATGCCCAGGTTGCGGAAGCAAAGGAGCAGGCTCAGGCTCAGGTGGCCGAGGCGAAGTCCCAGGCGGACGTAAGAATCGCGGAAGCAGAAGAAAAGGCAAAGATCCAGATCGCCGAGATAAAGGAACAGGCGGACGCGCAGGTTGCCGAGGCACGGGAACAGGCAGAACGTCAGATTACCGAGGTGCAGGAGCAGGCCAACGCCAGGGCCGAGGAACAGATTGCACAGGCGAAGGCAGAGGCAGACGAGCGCCTTGCCATGGCCGAGGAAGCAGCCACGACGCGGCTTGAGCAAACGAAACAGGAGATCCGCGAGGCTGCAGCGAAGGAGAAGGCTGATCTCGAGAACCAGCTTGCCAGAGTCCGTAAGGCAGCCCAGGAGCAGATCGCTCTTGCCGAGAAGCGAGGCGATGATAAGGCAGCGAGAACCAAGCAGGAAGCCGATGCCAAGATCGAGCAGATGCAGCGTGAGCTTGATCGTCACAATAATTTCATTCAGGAAGAGGTTCAGATACAGGTCGAGAAATTCCAGGCCCAGTATGCGGAAAAGGAACGAAAGAACAAGGAGATGCTGGCCGTTTCCCAAAAGAAGATCGACGACCTGCGCGCGCAGCTTGACGATGCTTCCGCTTCCTGGAAGGATGCGGAAAAGCGCGTGACCATGCTGGAGGATGAGAGAGACAGAGCGCTTGAAAAGGCGAAGCTCGCTCAGGATAAGGCTGACGCAACTTCGCTGTCGCAATACATTTTTGCAAGCCGTAAGGCAAAGAAACACTATAGTGATTATGACAGAAATGAGGACAATAAGTAAGGAGCATGGGAAAACGCATTAAAGACATATTGCTAAAGCTCATGAACGTGGTCTCCATCCTCATCATTGTTGTTTCCGTCTTGGCGCTGCTGAGCGTCGTAATGGCAAAACCGGGACAGGCGCCCAACTTCTTTGGGTATTCTCTATTCCGCGTGATGACGGGGAGCATGGAGCCAACAATCCCTACAAACTCGCTGATCGTGGTAAAACGCGTGGAGACGCAGGAACTGGCCGTGGGTGACGTGATCACGTTTTATTCCAGGGATCCGTCCCTTTTGGGAGAACCGAACACGCACCGCATTATCCGGTTCGAAGAGGATGAGGGAAGGCAACTGATCATCACCAAAGGCGATGCCAATAACATCGAGGACCGTTTTCCGACGCGGGCGGAGGACTTGATCGGTAAGGTTGTTTTTTCGTCCCTCTTTTTGGGAAGATTGGTAAAGCTGATTTCCAATCCGCTTGTCTTTATTCCGTTGATCCTGATCCCGCTGGTCGTGATGTTGCTCCGAAGCGTTTTTGACGGCATTTCGGCAGCAAAGAAGCTGGTAAAGGAAGAAGAGGAGGCGGCAGTGCGGGAAGCCCTGGCGGCTCTTCGGGAAAAGAAGGCGGCAGAGGCGAAGGAAGCACAGGGAAACGCGGAATCACAAGAGGATGACGGCGAGAAAGACGCAGAGCCTCAGGAGGATGACGGAGAAAAAGACGCGAAACCTCAGGAGGATGATGGAGAGAAAGACGCAGAACCGCAGGAGGATATTGGCGGGGGAGATGCGGAACCGCAAGAAAGTGATGAAGGGAAAAGCTTAGATTTACAAGAAAATGACGACGGGAAAAACTGAGATCCGTAAAAGGAGAAAACTATGGCAGGAGCATTAAAGATTAAGGCCGGCACAAAACTTAGGATGGCATATGACGCGGAATTAGGTAAGGAACCTAATTTCAACATGATATGCACATTTAACAAGTCTCTCAACGAATCCGCATTCTTGATCTCCATTCCCGTGGTAAACGGGAAACCGTTGGAGGTGGATGAGAGCCAGAAGCTTCTGATTCAGTATGGAAGCGGAAGCGATGCCATGATCTTTGCGGGTTACGTCGACGACACCGTAAAGGAAGGCGTAAGAAGATACTGGAAGATCAGAAGGGTTTCCGAACAGAGACAGTTCTTCCAGCGTGCTGACGAGCGTGTTAAGGTTACGCTTCGCATCGAGTACAGCCAGGAGACTTGGGAGCTGAATGCTGACGGCGAGATCCCGAAGGAAGACGGCATGACCCTCGACGTATCTGCCGGTGGTGCCGCAGTATTTATGAACAGACACTTTGACGTTGGAGAGATCGTGACGCTGGATCTTCCCCGCGTTGGTACCAGCGTGAAAGGTCAGGCCCTAACCGAAATTGGAAACGTCTGTTGGGTGCGTGAAGCTCCTAAGGGAAGCATGTACAGACTCCTTTGCGGTCTGCAATTTAGATTCAGTGATTCCTCCGAGAAGGAGCAGTTGCAGGATTATCTGTCTAACGTAAAGGAAAAGTATAAATTATAAGACACTTGCGCGGTAACCGTAAATCTAGACAAGAAGAAGGAAACAAAACTTGAAACTGGGAAAAAAGAAGGCTGGGACACAAGAGAATACTGAGAAGAAGCCGAGAGGTTCCAAGGATCAGCTGGTCCGCATTGAGAAGTTAGAGCAACTCCTGGCGGAGAACGGCGATGAACTGGATGACGATGCCATTGTCTCCATGTACATGCCGGGACGCCGGATCAAGAAGCTTGGTGCGGCCTTACTTCGCTTGGATAAAATGCGAATTATTTTGTTGGTGCTGTTGCTGCTGATCGCGTTTTTGTTTGTACTGGCGTTTATGCAGGAGAAGATGGGTAACTTTACCATCAACTTGAATCGTCTGGAACTGTATCGGAAAGGCATCGCAATCGATGATAAGGGGACGTTTGACGATCCCACGGCACGTCTTGTGGTAAAGACCGTGCAGGATGCGACAAACATCACCATCAGCGACCTGCCGGACAATATCGATGACGTCGACGGCGACCACAACGGTTACAATTACATGGCGTATACCTATTACGTGAGAAATGCCGGAAAGGAAGACGTGAAGTATCTTGCAAGAGTGCACTTGGATGCCTGTGCAAAAGGTGCAGAGGAAGCAGTGCGCATTGCAATCTGGCGGAATGGCGAGCGAACTGTTTACGCGATGCCTGCGAAGGACGGCGGTCCGGAAGACGGATGCGAGAATTTCGAAAGCAACAAGATCGTATGCTCGTACGCGGAAGAGAATTTCCTCGTTGGTAACGTGGATAAGTACACCATCGTGATCTGGATGGAAGGTGAGGATCCGGAATGCGTTGACTCCATCGTTGGCGGAAGCGTTCAGTTCAGCATGACCATCGACGCCATGGATCAGGAGGAAACAAGCCTGCTTGCAAAGTTTATCCGGGACGTCAAGGATACCCTGTCAGGAGACAAGCCCATCAGTGCGGCAGGAAACGAAGCTCCCAGCTATTACAATTCAGGCGACGTAACATGGGAGAATCGCAGAAACCAATAATATAAGACAAAAAATAGGTTGTCGAAGGAAACCAATATGCACAAAATGGTTCCCGAATTTTTGGCGAAAGTTACAAAAAATCGATTTACAAAGACCTATATTTGTACATTTCGTGAAAAATACTTGAAATTATCTGTAAAATATTATAAAATGAAGTCGATAAATAAAATAAGACAGTTTAGTAATTACTATCATTTATTTTGGTACTAACGGTGCCACAACCACCGTGTGTATAAAAATTTCATATCGGCCTTTTGTTCCAGAATCTATGAACTCGGCCCCTCCTATTAAGAGATAATATCCTCACCGGCGGGTGAAGGAGATATACTCTTTTAACCGGGCCCGGTGGGAGTATGATCTGTTAACAGGACGGATCCGAACGATGGTATCGGGACGTAAGGGCGACGAGGAGCGATCGATCAACGCTTCTCGAAGGGGAGGAACTCCAAAGGAGTTCCGTACCCACGTGATCAACTGTCTACCGCGACAGACAACTACTGAAGCGGAATACTCAAAAAGGAGGAAAATATTATGACAGTTAAATCTTTAAGAAAGCAACTCGCGGCAGCAATTGCCATGACGTTAGTAGCTACGGTTGCTTTGGGAAGCAGCACGTATGCATGGTTTGTCAGCAACAATCAAGTAACTGCGACGACGGCAAGCATTTCCGCACAGTCAAATGCACCATTCCTTGTAATCTCGAATGAAGCAATCGCGGCTACTACGACTGATACGTCGGTTACAACTGAAGAAGAAGATGCAGTTTTATTCCCGGTTCAAATGATAGCGGCTGCAACGGATGCCTCTGCTTTTACTTGGCAGTCCGCTTATGCAACTGCTTCTAACGTGGCAACGGAAAAAACCACGACTCGTTTCACGGTGCAGGCTGCTGATGAAGAGAAGTATTATCTGAAGCAGACGTTCCACATTGGAACAAACGGAACCACCGAGGGACAGTTTAAGAACTTACGTGTTTCCGGTGTTACCGTAACGCCGGGTGCTGCTGCCAACAACACGATCGCGCAAGCGCTTAGAATCATGGTTGTTTGCGGTGAGGAAGTTGCCATCTATGATCAGAGCGGTACGTTAATAACGCAATATACTGATACGGCTGGTGCTCAGAATATTACTGGATTGACTGCTGCAGCAGCTAGATCCGCAAATGGCGTTTCTACCACGGCAGCTTATCTGACTCTTGAATCTGACGTTTTCCCTGCAACTTCCGGTCAAATCAGCGACAAGACTGTTGACGTATATCTGTATTATGACGGCGCAGTAGCTGTTGTTACAACAGATGACATTGATGATCTTGGCTCTGTAAAGGTTACTCTTACTTTCACCGCTGATGATGCTGCAGCGCCTACCAACTGATGATTTAGAATCAATTTAACACAAACATAAGTAAGCCCTCCGAAGTTGTGGTCGGAGGGCATACCAAAGAATAGAAGCATTTGCTTCTATTTTTTGGTATGCTGAGTAAGAAAATAAGCTTATTTTGAATTTATAATTCTAAAGAAAGGAGTGAGAAGAATTGAACGGAAATAAAAGGCAGATCATGAAACTAAAAAAACAGCTTCTTCTTGCTGCTTTCTCCGTACTTATGGGCTTTACGGCACTGATATCTGCTACGTATGCATGGTATGTTTCCCTAGACAGAGTAGAAGCGGGGACTGCCACAATCAGTGCGGCGGCTGATGGAGCTGTATTGCAGATATGCGTGGGAGAACTTCCTGATCATAAAGGTGAGGCGGCAACGGTTGCAGCCGTGGAAGGTCACGGAATTAGTCCCGCGTCAACGAATGATTTAATCAACTGGTTTGTCCCGGCACAATGGGCGGAGCATTTTCTTAAGGTTCGGACATATCAGAAGGTCACGCTGGAAACGGATGGCGAAGGTGTTAAGGATGGCACGTATATCCTTGGAGGCACTGAGTATTATGCTTATGCATTGGCTACGTATAATCTCTATGCCATTCGTGATACGGGACATGCTGACGTATACTTTGACGGCGCGGCTGAGGGCGGTGCCATTCAGGTAACTCGTGCCGGACAAGACGGAAATGTTTCAGACAAGGTAGCCGCGTCACTCAGAATTGGCATTACGATAGATGACGTTTTAGTTGCGGTATATGCACCGGTGGAACCCCAAGGAGCCGGAAATGACGTGAGTTACAGTGGTACTGATGAGACAAACGGATGGCGTGTTGTAAGTGATAATGGCTCTAGCAGTGCCAATACTACGACGGATGCAACTTATACGCATATTTCCGGTTCGGATGATCAAAGCTGGGCTTTGTCAAAGACGGGTACTGCATATGATACGCCAACGGCAAATACCATTAAGCTTGCTTCCGACGTTGATTACAATGGCGTTGTCATGAAGATATATGTTTGGATGGAAGGAACGGATGCCGATTGTATTTCGTCAATTGTTACCGGTGATGAATCTCTTTATGACGTCACCGTTCATTTAGTAGGATTATCTTCATAAACTGATTGGCTTGTAAAGCCCTCACTTCGGTGGGGGCTTTTCTTTTTGGAAAAAATACGAAAAATCGCCTTTAACCTAAAGTGATAGGAAATATTTGAAAAACATTGAAAAAAATGTTATTTTATATAGTGTGATCAACGCAAGGCGTTGCGTCATAATAACGCAAAAACAGTTAAGGGGACGACATGGAAAACGAAACAACTAAGCGGAATTCATTTACGGGATCGATCGGATTTGTACTGGCGGCGGCAGGAAGTGCCGTAGGACTGGGGAATATCTGGAGATTTCCCTATTTGGCTGCGAGAGACGGGGGCGGCATGTTCCTCGTGGTGTATTTGGTGTTGGCGCTGACGTTTGGCTTTACGCTTTTGATCACGGAGGTGGCGATCGGAAGAAAGACCAAGCAGAGCCCGCTGACGGCCTACGGAGAGCTTCGCAAGAGATGGAAACCGCTGGGCATTCTGGCATGCCTGGTGCCCATGATCATCATGCCGTATTATTGTGTTATTGGCGGCTGGGTCGTAAAGTATTTTCTGGCGTTCCTGACGGGGTCCGGAGCCCAAACGGCTGAGGAGGGATACTTTGGCGCGTTCATTTCGGATTCCTCGTCGCCCATCGGCATGACCATCGTATTCCTGTTTCTTTCCATGATCATCGTGCTTGGGGGCGTGGATAAGGGAATCGAAAAGTTCTCGAAGGTTGTGATGCCCGCACTGGTCATTTTAATCATTATCATTTCCATCTTTTCGCTGACGCTGTCCTATACGGATGCAGACGGCGTGACGAGAACGGGCATGGAAGGCTTAAAGATTCTCTTTGTGCCGGACTTCACGGACTTTTCGCTCAAGAGCTTTGCCGGAACGATGATGGATGCCATGGGGCAGCTCTTTTATAGCCTTAGCGTGGCCATGGGTATCATGATCGCATATGGTTCCTACATGCGCGATGACACGAATCTCTCAAAGGCGATCGGTCAGATCGAAATATTTGACACGGGCATTGCATTCCTTGCTGGTGCAATGATCATCCCTGCCGTGTTTGTGTTCATGGGCAAGGATGGCATGCAGGCAGGACCGGGACTGATGTTTGTGTCGCTGCCGAGAGTGTTCCAGCAGATGGGACCCTTTGGCGGGTACGTAGGGTGTCTCTTCTTTGCCATGGTGCTTTTTGCGGCGACGACCAGCGCGGTGTCCATTCTGGAAGCAGTCGTGGCAAGCTTTATGGATCAGTTCCACGTAACGCGTAAGACGGCAGTGCTGAGCGAGGGCGCAATCGCACTGATCCTTGGAATTATTGTCTGCATGGGTTACAACAAGCTGTTTTTCAATATCAAGCTTCCAAACGGTGCCGATGCGCAGATCCTCGACATCATGGACTACGTATCGAATAACCTGATGATGCCCGTCGTGGCAATTGGAACCTGTATTCTGATCGGCTGGATCATAAAACCTGACGTCATTATCAAAGAAGTGACAAAGAACGGTGAAAAGTTTGGACGGAGAGGGCTCTTCATCGTCATGATCAAGTTTGTTGCGCCGGTACTACTTGCGGTTCTTTTGCTGAAGGCGCTTGGAGTGATCTGATCTTAGGGCGCAGAGGCCAGGAACGGAAGACTGTGAACAGATGCCTTGGACGGAAGCCTGGGGATTCTACCTGTGGGTTATTGCGAATCATGACTGCAAAGTGGTATACTAAGCATTAAATAAATTTTCATGAAAAGATTGTTGGAAAGGTAGGGAAACATTATGAAGTTAGAAACGTTACAAAGTGCCATGATCGAGGCAATGAAGGCTCGCGATAAGGCGAGAAAGGATTCCATTGCAACGCTTGTCTCTGCAGCGAAGAAGGCGGGCATTGACGCCGGTTGCCGCGAGGCAATCCCTGAGGAAATGGTAGATCAGGCGATTTTGAAGGAACTGAAGGCCGTGAAGGAGCAGGTGGAGACTTGCCCGAAGGAGAGGGCAGAGCTCTTGGCAGAGTATCAGGCGAGACTTGCCGTATTTGAGGAGTTTGCTCCGAAGATGATGGATGCTGAGCAGATCAAGGCATTCCTTCAGGAGAAATTTGCGGACGTGGTTGCAACGAAGAATAAGGGCGCGATCATGAAGGCCGTGATGCCGGAATTGAAGGGTAAGGCCGACGGAAAAGAGATTGGAGCTGTGGTTGCAGAACTCTGCAAATAAATTCTGACAATTTATGGGTAATTGATGTAAAAATATGCAAAATGCACAAAATATCGGCAAGAGTCTAAACAATTTTGAGATTCTTGCCGATATTATTTATGTATAACTATACCCATTGCGAAAAACCCCCCACGCAAGATGGTATGGCATCATAATCCAAAGAAGCAGGGAGGTGTGATAAAGTGTCAGAAGAGAATAGAAAAGACATGCTGAAAAAGCAAAAGCATTTAGTTATGTTACAACTGGCTGAATGTGCGCTGGCACTGATCATATTTGCCACGGCAGTAGTTGCGTACGTAACGCAGGCATGGTATGTGAAAAATGAGAAAGTCGAGGAGCAAGCCAGTACGGTTACCAGTACGACGACGGCATCCCTGTTCATCGAAAGGGGAACGACGTTGCCGGCCCAGAAGAATTATTACGTGGCGGTATCCCATGAATGGCAGGGGAATGCGGCGCTTTACCCCGCTTCGACAAAGAATTGTACGAATTGGTGGTATGCCAGCCAGTTCAGCAACGTGATAAATAACGGAAATGCCTCGTTGGTAGCCACGGGATATACCCAGCTGACGGCAGGGAATACGATGTCAACCACGACAGTCAAGGAAGAAAATAACGTTGGAACGTATTTGAATTCCTTGGAGGGAAGCAGTCAGAGGGTGGCTTATCTCTATGAGGATTACGTCCTCTATACGAATAATCAGAGCATGGACGTTTACTTACATCCGACGAATCCCATAACGGTAACGTATCAGGACAATGCCATCACGGCAAAGAGTCTGAATGAGGCCATCCGGGTGGCAATCGTAGTTGGAGACATGAAAATCTTTTACGCGCCTACCTCGGAGACGGCAGCCGGAAACAGTTCCGGCGCAGTTACGGGTTACTCGAACGTAAAGGATGCCAGCACGGTGGAAGCCTTTACCATGACGAATCTCAGTACCTATCAAGCCGTGGCTGGTGCGGATGAGAATACGTTTTCTGCCGGAACGGGAAAGACTTCCCTTGGAACGGCAACGCCGACGGGTCTTCAGGTACGGATGTACGTATGGCTGGAAGGAACGGATGCGCAGGCTTTGATCGGAGTATCTGACTTGGATACCAAGGGATTGAACGTAAACGTGAATTTTGTGGGGGTGACGCAGGAGTAGGATGACCTGCGTCCCTTCGTTTATATGGAAACTATAAGTGGAACGTAAACTTTGGAAGCTTGTTGAAAATGGATTTAAGGGGAACGGATATTGAACAGATCAGAAGAATCCAATAACAACTCCATATCTGATCGCATGTTAAAGGCAATGACTTTGTGGCGGCGATTCCGGTTGCCGGCATATGCATTGCTGTTGGCTTTTGTGGTCATTGCAATGATTCCTGCAACACGTACCTGGTACGTGCGCGTCACGGAGAATCAAAGTAATGGCGAGGGAGTGACTTCGGCAGGCGTAAACATGGGCGCGATGCCATACGTGCTGTACGTCGCCAGGCCGAGGACGGATGCCATTACGCAGATCGATCACGTTGACGTGTATACCAATACGTCGCAGGCGGTTCTGAATACCTATGATGCGATTTTTGGCGGTGACCATAATAAGTATACTTCGGCTTACGTCAGGATGCCGGTTTACGGGATTCCGTCGGGGAAGGACCTGAAGCTGACGGTTACGTGCAAGGCGGATTACTTAGATGCGCAGGGGAACGTCGCAAGATACATTTCCAACGTCATTCAAGTAAGCTGCGCCGTGATTCCCGTCAGCGTGATCCCCGAGAATGCAAATTCAACGGAAATCTACGTGGGAGCACTGACGTATTTCCAGAACAATGCGGCAAGTCTTACGCCGAAATCCTTTGTGGATTATATGGTGACAACCGTGAATGGCGTAAAGAATGCTAACGTTACCGGGAAGAAGATGGAAGGAACGGAAAAGGGCATTTCCTTTACGATTCCAAGCAGCCAGATACAAATGACGAATGACAAGGCATACATTTATTTTAAGATAGATTATAACGAAGATCTGGTTTACCATTACATCCGGAATTCCCTTTGGGGAAAGGGTGGATTTAAGATTGGAGAGACGGCAGCGGATGGCTTTGCGGGAACCATCACCAACGGAAATTCGGTAACCTATGATCTTCAGGACGTAACGATAACGGTTTTGGATTAAGATTTAGAAAGGAGCGCAGCGATGAGAAAGACTAGCTTGAAAACTCAATACGTCGCATTCGTCGCAGCGCTTTTTGTTGCCATTCTTTTTGTGGGCGCTTCCGCAGCATGGTATTTTACCGCGACAAAGCTTGACATGGGTTCCGTTTCGGGCGGCGTAAGTTATCTGGCAAATTATTTCGAATCCGGCAACGGTTCGGCGGAAGAACCTTATGAGATTGCAAAGCCCGAGCAGCTATATAATCTCGCATGGCTTCAGTACCTTGGGGCATTCAACCAGACGAGCGAGCCTGATTTCACGCCGTTCCATTTCTATATTTCTGACAAGTATTCCGGCACGCTTGACATGACTGGTTACGTGTTGCCGCCCATTGGCACGAGCACGTATCCGTTTATCGGCTATCTTGATGGTCAGGGAAATACCGTGGCGAATCTGACCGTTGCCAACGTGACAACGCAGGACGCGAGCGAAGCGGCTAGGATTTTTGATCTTCCGCAGAATGTGAAGTATCTGGAAGGTACGAACGTATCCGGCGTTGAGATTATTGGCTTTATGGGAGTGGTGGGACCGCTTACCGGTTCTGGCACTTATGCCAGCGCAGCGAACGCGCTGAAGGATTTGACGATTCAAAACATTACGGTCAATACGGAAACCGATTCAGCCCTGATCGGTTTGGCAGCAGGTTACGTAAACGGGCCCGTGAGCAACGTGGCAGTGGTTGGCGGAACCGTGAAGATCAAGAGTGGAACGGGCGCCGTTGACGCAACCGCGTATACGGAGAATCTGTCGGATTACGGCATCGTTGGATATGCGACGGAAAGCTACCTGGAAAACGTGGATCAGGACGGAAATGTTTCCTATCATTTTGTTGAAGCCTGCAAGCCTCTGTTCGTCAATCAGCAACTGGAAAAAGAACTGTTGGTTGCCGGTAACGACGCAAGCTGGGGCGGCAGCATTGACATGCTGTCCATGTATAACAATTTGCAGGATAAATGGACTAAGGCCAAGTCAAATGCGAATTACAGTTTTAGCTATCCTGCCAGAAAAACCATCACGCATCACGTTGACGGAACGACGGATGAGAGCTATGGGAATACGACGAACGTGACGTATTCCGTGAATGCTTCCAGTTGGAATGAAACGGTATATCTAAAGGCGTTGCAGTGGGATGGAGCGGGACAATACGTCTTCATAAATCGTACGGGTACTTCGAATTATACGTATTTGTTTGGAAGGCGCGGATATACGCAAACGGTAACGGAAGTCACGGAATATTACGGACAAAGGATTTCCAACAATGGTTACTACTTAAATGCCAGTACGACGGCTGCAAGCGGTTCCGCCACTGCGCAGACCTATTGGGTCATTGATTCTGAAAATCACCGCATCTATTGTTATGCGAACGGAGACGGCACAAAGTATTATTTGAATTACGCTAACGGGAATCTTTCCGTAAGTACTTCGCCTGTTTCTGAATGGACCTATGCGGACGGAAGGATTTATTATGGAGTTGGTACCAGCGGTGATCAGTTGTATTGCGACGGCGGGATTTGGAAGGTTGACGCATTGACCGAGGCAACTGACCGATATCGGATTTCGTTTACTTATAACAATCGCACCTATTATCTGAAGTATAATGGGGAAGAGCAGGCAGTTACGGCTGACAATAACGCGAATAACGCGTCGACTTGGAACATTCTGTCTAACAACACCGTGGTGGTTCCTAACAGTAACGTTAGGTTGGCATATTACAGTTATGGAGGTTTTTTGGGCATTGGTGCCACAACTTATTATGCGTATGCTTCTTCAACAAATGGTACGGCATATACAAGAACCAACGATAATAAGTTAAGATATGGCAACAATGATTATCTTAGGTATTATAACAATGCGTGGACGAGAAGCAATTCTAACAATGCCACTGTTTTTACGTTTTCACAAATTACGTATGCGTTTAATAAAGAAATCTCCTTAGGAGCACAAACGTTATTAACTTACCAAGAAGCACGGAATGAGACGATATACCCCAATCTGCCCACCATGTTTCCTTTGAAATATGAAAGTAACAGTCAAAATGCCATCACGGACAAAGGGAATACGGGATACGTAATCTCTGGAGGCAGGAACTCGGTTGGTGACATAAGAGTATCTAAATATGCCATGAGTAACGTTAACGAGGCTTTAGGACAAAATGCTTATCTAAGCTCAAGATTTGAGGTGATCACTCGAACGACGGACGGTTGGCGCAGGGTTTCTGACGCTTATAACAGTAGTAATCCCAATTCCAACGTCAGCAACAGCCTTAGAGCGATCACCAAGGCAAGTGTTTCCGATCTGGGTTTGACGCGTTATGATAATGCGAGGAAAAATCTGGAGAAAGTGTTCACAAACGATGATGACTATATCTATGGACTTCACTTTATAAATGCTCAGATCAGCAAGGATAACGTCATTAACGTGCCGGCCGGATATATCAACGGGGATGCGTTTGAAGACATGATGATGCCGGAGGACTGTATCGATTTTCACTTGAAAACGCCTGGCAAGATTACTTTCTTTGCAGGCACGTATTATTCGGGAAACAGCAATTTCTTCTCGCTGCATCAGATCTTCCGTGACGAAGATAAAAACATTACGGCGATAAAAGAAATCAAGGAAATCTACGAGAACGCGGACGATGACGATGAGATCAAATACGTATATAAATACAATGACGGAACGTTTTCATCTGGCACGCCAAAAGGAAGTTACGTTTTTAATACGGCGTGGATCACGAATCCTGATAACTTGATTGACAACGCGGTTTATTATTTTGAAATTCCTGCAAACGGCGGAGAATATGCTTTGGGTTCCGTTGCCGGCGGTGACGGAGCATACTTAATGTATCTTGACATTGCCGCAAACGGAAGGCTCACTTCTGACAATGCTTATATCAGTACGATGCACGTGGTAGATGCGACGGAAAGCCGCACCTATCATTATCAGACACCAGCTGGCGTTGACTTTGCGGATCCCAATGCGAATGGCGGCACCGTGCAATACGCAAATGCCAATGTTAGATTAAATGGTTTCGGAACCATACAATTTGGCCGTACGGGTAATGTTATCCAAGGCACTACTAATGACGCGACGCTCGTACAGACGTTAACCTTCCTCGAAGAGGGTCGGGAGTATGGAAAGGGCGCGTCGGTGAGACTGACGGAGCCGGAGATAAAACCAGAGGACTATGACGTCAATGACCAGATCTATTCCAAGAAACTGATTGTGACACTGAATGATTCAACATTGGCGATCAATGACGTGATTACCATAGAGTATCAGTATGATCACAATCTGTATGATGACGCGGTGCGCGTGTTATATACGGATCCGCTGACATACATGATCCTGTATAATGAAGATGCGCTCATTGACTTTGCTGACGGTGCAAATACGGTCAAAATCAAGATTACGACGAATAACGGCTTTACTGGAGAAGTGTTCTCGTGTGCCGTTAGAAATGAAGCCGATACTCCTCCTACGGTACTCCCGACGCGAGTATTTACTTCCATTTCCGCAAACCATTCCTTCCGGCTTTCTGAAAAAGAAAGTTACGTAGAGATTTATCCGGAGAATGGAGAGTCCCTATTTAAGGTGGAGAGTGACGACGCAGCGATCAACATTGCTTTATCAAGCGCGGTGGATGGCGCAAACATGGACTTTGACTACGACGTTTCAGGCCTAGGCTTAAAGAGCATGGAATCGTATAATGAAGCTCTGGTCATTTCAACGGATACGGCTACGGCAAAGGAAATCTCACTTTCCTTGGAAATTCCCACAAAGGATAACGATTACGGGTTAAATGTGAATGGAAATCGCAGGAGCCTAAGTGCGAACCTGTTAGGCAAATCCGCACTTTCCAAGGGGAATGAAGGTAAGACAGTGCTTAACGGCAAGGGATCTGCGGTAACAAATAGTATCACTCCGGGGGAAGATGCAGGCATCACCGAAGTGAATGAGCCGATCGCGGCAGAGATCGCCAAGAAGGATCTCTTTCCTGAGAGTTATTCCATCCGTGATGAGAGTTATGAGATTTTGATTTACGGTCCAACTCTTGATCCGGAAGATGATTTGCTAAACGATTCCGAAGAAGGGGAAGGCTTGGAAGGCAGTGATCCTGATGATGAAGAACTGTCAGAGTCCGAAGAAAGCGATCCGGAGGACGGGGAAGAGCTTGATTCCCAAGATGAATCTAAAACCGAGGACGAGACGGTGCCTGAAGGAAACATAGAATCCGAAGAAACCGATTACAAGGAAGAAGCCGAGCCTAAAGAAGAGTCGGATTCTGAGAAAGAGAATGAGCCTGAAGGAAAGCTGGATTCCGAGAAAGAGTCTGAGTCTAAGGGAGAAGTAGATTCCATAGAAGAGTCTGAATCCGAGGAAGAAGCTGCTCCTGAGGAAGAAACTAAATCCGAGGAAGAGGCTGCTCCTGAGGAAGAAACCAAATCCGAGGAAGAGACTGCTCCTGAGGAAGAAACCAAATCCGAGGAAGAAACGACTCCTACGGAAGAGATTTCTTCCGAAGAAGCAATCGAGCCAAAGAAAGAGGCTACTCTCGAAGAAGAGACGGAATCAGTGGAAGAGACGAATCCCGGGGAAGAGGTAACTGAGGAGAACGCGACGGAACAGGATTCGTTGCAGAATTAGCCGGCGAAAACCCTATTTCATGATTTACTGTAAAAAAGGGATTGACAAACGCTGACGAAAAGCGTATTATTTCACACATAAAGACAAAGGCGTCTGAGAACGGTTCGTTCCCAGACGCTTTTTTATAATGTATAGGCAAAGGCGCCAAGGGTTAGAAGAAGTAACCTTGGCGCCTTTCTCTTTATGGAAATAAGGGTTGATTAGGGTTAAGGAGGTCAGGCAATGAAAGACGGATTCAAAGAAATCAGGGAAAAAGGCTTGTACGATCCGCAGTTTGAGCATGACAACTGTGGTATCGGCGCGATCATCGACGTAAAGGGAAAGGCCAGCCACGCCCTCGTGGCAGACGCACTTTCCATCGTAGAAAACCTAGAGCACCGCGCTGGTAAGGATGCGGAAGGAAAGACGGGCGACGGCGTTGGTATCTTGACTCAGATCCCGCATGATTTTTTTGTGAAGAAATTAAAGGAGCAGGGCGTTACCCTTCCGGGAAGACGCGGATATGGCGTCGGCACGTTCTTTTTCCCGCAGGGTGAATTGGAACGCAGACAGGCAAAGTCTTTGTTTGAGATCATTGTAAGGAAGGCAGGGTTAAAGATCCTGGCTTGGAGAGACGTGGAGACGGCGCCGGACGTACTTGGCACCCGTGCGCGTGAGTGCATGCCTTGGATCAGCCAGGTGTTTATTGAGCGCCCGGAGCAGGCCAAGACGGATCTTGCCTTTGACAGAAAGCTTTACGTTATCAGAAGAGAGTTTGAGCAGAGCAGCGTCAGCACTTACATTCCGTCCCTGTCCTGCCGTACCATCGTATACAAGGGCATGTTCCTGGTGGGACAGCTTCGCACCTTCTTCCTGGACCTTCAGGATAAGGATTATAAATCTGCCATTGCCATGGTGCATTCGCGTTTTTCCACGAACACGACGCCGAGCTGGAATCGCGCGCATCCGAACCGTCTCATGGTACACAATGGCGAGATCAACACCATTAAGGGCAATGCGGATAAGATGCTTGCACGCGAGGAGACCATGCATACTTCCGCTTTCTCCCGTGAGGACGAGACGAGCGTGTTCCCCGTGATCTCCCAGAGCGGATCGGATTCCGCAATGCTTGATAATACTCTGGAATTCCTTATGATGAGCGGCATGGAGCTGCCTCTTGCGGCAATGATCGCCATTCCCGAGCCTTGGCAGCACAATGACACCATTTCCCAGGAGGAGAGAGATTTCTATCAGTATTATGCGACGATGATGGAGCCCTGGGACGGTCCTGCCTCCATTTTGTTCTCTGACGGCGACGTGATGGGCGCCATCCTTGACAGGAATGGCCTGAGACCTTCGAGATATTACGTGATGGACGACGGAAGACTGATCCTGAGTTCGGAGGTCGGCGTATTGCCTCTCGATGAGAAGCACGTGTTGAAGAAAGAGCGTCTCCATCCCGGAAAGATGCTGCTGGTAGATACGATTGCCGGCAAGATCTATGAGGATGAGGAGATCAAGGCGAAATATGCCCATAAGGAGCCCTACGGCGAGTGGCTGGACAGCAATCTGTTGGAGCTGCATGACGTAAAGATCCCGAATCTGCTTGTGCCTTCCTATACGAAGACCGAGCGTGCACGCCTGCAGAAGGCCTTTGGATATACTTATGAGAACTATCATGATTCCATCCGCACAATGGCGTTAAACGGTTCGGAGCAGATTGGCGCAATGGGCGTCGATACGCCGATCGCAGCGCTTTCCCAAAAGCATCAGCCGCTGTTTTATTATTTCAAACAG
The DNA here is from genome assembly GCA_946414885.1 of uncultured Lachnospiraceae bacterium. GTDB lineage: Bacteria > Bacillota > Clostridia > Lachnospirales > Lachnospiraceae > Acetatifactor. The sequence goes on along the minus strand of CAMKQH010000028.1, from coordinate 6,928 downwards.
CTCTTTGCGCAGGTAACCAACCCGCCCATTGATGCTGAGAGAGAGAAGATCGTGACCGCCGGCACGGTTTACCTTGGAAAGAATGGTAACCTCCTTGAGGAGAAGCCGGAGAACTGTCACGTGCTTAAGATCAATAACCCAATCCTTTCCGATCTCGATCTTTTGAAGATTGAGCATCTGAAGAAGGAGGGTTTCCACGTAGCAAAGGTATCCATGCTGTTCTATAAGGGTACGCCCATGAAGCAGGTACTGAAGCACCTTTACGTTGAAGTGGATAAGGCATGGCAGGAAGGTGCGACAATCCTCATCCTGTCCGACAGGGGCGTGGACGAGAATCACGTGGCGATCCCTTCGCTTCTTGCCGTTTCCGCAGTGCACACCCATTTGGTTGAGACGAAGAAATGTACGGCGATCTCACTGATCCTGGAATCCGGTGAGCCCAGGGAGGTACATCATTTTGCAACGCTCCTTGGCTTTGGTGCTTCCGCAGTCAATCCGTACCTTGCGCATGCAACGATCGGCGAACTCGTGGAAGAGGGCCTTTTGGAAAAGGATTTCTACGCTGCAGTGGAGGACTATGACAAGGCAGTGCTTCAGGGCATTGTGAAGATCGCGTCGAAGATGGGCATCTCCACGATCCAGTCCTATCAGGGCAGTAAGATCTTTGAGGCCATCGGCATTTCCGAGAGCGTTACCCAGAAGTATTTCCCCGGCACCGTAAGCCGCGTCGGAGGCATCACGCTTGAAGACATTGGCAAGGCAGTGGATAAGCAGCACAGTCTCGCCTTTGATCCTTTGGGACTGCCCGTAGATCTTGAACTGACGGCAGCAGGCAGACATAAGTCCAGAAGCCAGGGTGAGAATCACAGATATAATCCCCAGACCATTCACATGCTCCAGCTCGCAACGAGGGATGGAAATTATGATAAGTTTGTGGAATACACAAAGATGGCGGATGCCGAGGAGACGGGGTATCTTAGGAGCCTTATGGAGTTCAAGTTCCCGGCGGAGGGAATTCCCCTGGAAGAGGTTGAAAGCGAGGATGAGATCGTAAAGCGCTTTAAGACGGGTGCCATGTCCTACGGTTCCATCTCTGAGGAGGCACATACGGCACTGGCCATCGCCATGAACCGGCTGCACGGTAAGTCCAACAGTGGTGAGGGCGGTGAGAGCGATGAGAGAATTGCTTCCGCAGGCACCGCAAATGACAGATCCTCCGCCATCAAGCAGGTGGCGAGCGGACGTTTTGGCGTGACCAGCCAGTATCTGGTGAGCGCAAAAGAAATCCAGATCAAGATGGCGCAGGGCGCAAAGCCTGGTGAGGGCGGCCACCTTCCTGGAAAGAAGGTTTATCCCTGGATCGCAAAGACGAGACATTCAACGCCTGGCGTGAGCCTGATCTCGCCTCCGCCTCATCATGACATTTATTCGATCGAGGATCTGGCACAGCTGATCTATGACTTAAAGAATGCAAATAAGAATGCAAGAATTTCCGTAAAACTGGTATCTGAGGCAGGCGTTGGTACCGTGGCAGCAGGCGTTGCCAAGGCAGGCGCAGAGGTGGTCCTGGTATCCGGATACGACGGAGGTACCGGTGCGGCACCCTTGAGCTCCATTCACAATGCAGGACTTCCCTGGGAGCTTGGCCTTGCTGAGGCACATCAGACGCTGGTAGCGAACGGCCTTCGCAATCAAGTTGTGATCGAGACCGATGGTAAGCTGATGACCGGACGCGACGTGGCGATCGCAGCGATCCTTGGCGCGGAGGAATTCGGTTTCGCAACTGCTCCCCTCGTGACGCTGGGCTGCGTGATGATGAGAGTGTGTCATCAGGATACCTGCCCCATGGGCATCGCAACCCAGAACCCTGAGCTCAGAAAGCGTTTTGCAGGTAAGCCGGAATATGTTGAAAACTTTATGAGATTTATCGCGAGACAGGTTCGCGAATACATGGCAAAGCTTGGCGTTCGTCGCTTAAGCGAGCTGGTTGGCCGCACGGATCTTTTGGAAGCCAAGAAGGGCAATTCCTTGGATGCGGATGACAAGATGGACCTTAGCAGGATCCTGATGGACATGAGCGGCGTGGCAAGAGACCAGCAGACCTTCCAGCCTGAAAAGAGATATGATTTCAAACTGGCGCAGACAAAGGATGAAAGCGTACTGCTTAAGGCAAAGGAGATCAAGGCGGCGCTTGAGAAGGGCACGGCATGCGAGAAATCCATTAAGATCACTAACGTAGACAGAACGTTTGGCACGCTTCTTGGCGCGGAGATCACCAGAAAACATCCAGAGGGACTTCCCGAGGATACGATCGTGATCGATTGCGAGGGCGCAGGCGGACAGAGCTTTGGCGCATTCTTGCCCAAGGGTCTTACCTTGAGATTGACCGGTGACGGCAACGATTACTTTGGAAAGGGCTTGTCCGGCGGCAAGCTGATTGTCAAGGTGCCGGAAGAGGCAAAGTATGATCCTTCTGAAAACATTATCATCGGCAACGTGGCACTCTATGGCGCGACCTCCGGTGAAGCTTATATCGCAGGCATGGCAGGCGAGCGTTTCTGCATCCGTAACTCTGGCGTGACGGCAGTTGCCGAAGGTGTTGGAGAGCATGGCTGTGAGTACATGACCGGCGGACGCGTTGTCATCCTTGGACCGACCGGCAAGAACTTTGCGGCAGGCATGAGCGGCGGCGTGGCGTACGTGCTCGATGAAGGAAATAAGCTCTATCGTAACCTCAATAAGCAACTCGTAAACATGGAAGTCGTGGACACGAAGGCAGACCGTGAGGAGCTCCACAGGATCCTTGAGAAGCATGTTGCGGCGACGGGCTCGAAGAAGGCGCAGAAGATCCTGGCTGATTTCGATCAGCAGGTTGCTCACTTCAAGAAGATCATTCCTTCAGACTACAAAGAGATGCTTAGACTCACCGCAAAGAATGAGGAGCAGGGAATGAGCCACGAGGAAGCGCAGATCGAAGCCTTCACGGAAATGACGAAATAACGTTATCAAGTTAAGGACGACAGAGACTCGGGGTGCCTGAGGGCTTAACTTAATGACGAAGTAAGATGAGACAGAGTTGATTAGGAGGAAGTTGAAATGGGTAAGGCGACAGGTTTTTTGGAATATGAGAGAGTTGACGGACCAGTGATACAGGAAAAGGAAAGGGTGAAGGATTTCCATGAGTTTCATGGAAGGCTTTCACTGGAGGAGCAGAAGAAGCAGGCGGCGAGGTGCATGGACTGCGGCGTGCCTTTTTGTCAGGCGGGAGTGATGATCGCGGGCATGGCTTCCGGATGTCCTTTGCACAATCTGGTGCCGGAGGTGAATGATTTGGTATTTCGGGGACGGTTGGAGCAGGCATATGACCGCCTCTCCGTGACCCACAGCTTCCCGGAATTTACCTGCAGGGTGTGTCCCGCCCTCTGCGAGGCAGCATGCACCTGCGGACTGCACGACGCGCCGGTATCGACGAAGGAAAATGAAAAGACCGTGATCGAATATGCCTATGAGCATGATCTTGTGAAGGAGGTAGCTCCAAAGGTTCGCACGGGAAAGAAGGTCGCAGTCATCGGAAGCGGTCCTTCCGGACTTGCTGCAGCGCAGCTTCTGAACAGACGCGGTCATGAAGTCACGGTATATGAGAGAAAGGATCGCGTGGGCGGACTTCTCCGCTACGGCATTCCCAACATGAAGCTAGAGAAATCCGTGATCGACAGGCGCGTGAAACTCATGGAAGACGCAGGCGTTAAGTTCGTCGTAAATGCGAACGTAGGCGCGGCAGGAAAGGCAGATATGACCGGCGAGGTCAAGTGCATTGATCCCGCAGAGCTTGAAAAGGAATATGATGCCATCATTTTGGCATGCGGCGCATCGCATCCAAGAGACATTAACGCCTCCGGAAGAGATGCAAAGGGCATCTATTTTGCAGTTGACTTCCTTGGACAAGTGACAAAGAATCTTTTGGATTCTGATTTTAAGAAGGTCCCTTATGAGTTGGCAAAGGATAAGGATGTGATCGTGATCGGCGGCGGTGACACGGGAAATGACTGCGTTGGCAGCTGCATCAGACTTGGGGCAAGGTCCGTGACGCAGCTTGAGATGATGCCGAAGCCTTCAGAGACGAGATTGCCGTCGAATCCATGGCCCGAGTGGCCCAGGATCCTGAAAGTGGATTACGGCCAGGAGGAGGCCATCTGGAAGTTTGGCGAGGATCCCAGAGTCTATCAGACGACCGTAAAAGAATTTGTGAAGGACGAGAAGGGGAACCTGAAAGAGGTGGTTTTAGTTTCCCTCGAGGCGAAGAAGGATGAGAAAACGGGAAGGATGAACATGGTTCCCGTGGCAGGTTCTGAGAAGACGGTACCCGCCCAACTCGTTCTCATTGCCGCAGGATTCCTTGGAAGCGAATCCTATGTCACGGAAGCCTTTGGGGTGGAAGTTGACGGACGGACGAACGTAAAAACCTCGCCCTGCGGATATCACACCTCCAAGAAAAAAATCTTCACGGCAGGCGACATGCACCGGGGACAGTCCCTCGTTGTGTGGGCAATCGCGGAAGGCAGAGGTGCGGCAAAGGAGGTTGACGCGGCATTGATGGGGTATACAAATCTGTAACCCCAAAATAAATATCGATAGTTATTGAATAGGGGCATTTTGGCAAAAATGCCCGAAAAAGCCAGAAAAAAGGGGATGTCAAAAACTTTTGACGTCCTTTTTTTGTGCGTTTTTGCTAAATGACAAAGACCTTTGATAGACAAATGGACGAGAAAACGATATGGTGAGATCAAGCGAGGGGGAAACAAAACCGAGCAAAAATTAAAAATCAAAAATACAAAAAAAATACAATTTGGAGGAAAAGAAAATGGAAATTATCGTTTTAATTTTGAAAGTACTTGGATTTGGATTTGTTGCGATGATTGCATCTACGATCATTCATGAAGGCGGACACGTGATCTCCGGTCTGGTGCAGGGGTGGAAATTCATGGTTATGGTGATCGGCCCCGTGGAAATCTACCGTGATGAGAAGGATGACAAGATTAAGATCGGAATCGAAAAGAACCCGGCGCTTTGGGGCGGACTTGGCGGTACGATTCCTAGAAAGAAATCCGAGAATAATATTAAGGCTTATGCCAAGATTTTACTGGCAGGTCCCATTGCTTCCTTTGTTTTGGGAGGAATTTGCGGTATCTTCCTGATGATGCACCAGAGCCTCTTTATGATGCTGATGACCTTTATTCCGCTTTCCATGGGATTTGCCTGCCTGCTTCCCAAGGCCAGGACGGGACTTCTCTATACGGACGGTGGAAGATGGCTTAGAATCGTTAAGGGCGGCAAAACGCTGGAAGAGGAGAAGGCGCTTTTTGATGCCGCAATGCTGGCATCGTTTTCTCCTGAAGAGAAATATGATGAGAAGGGAGTTGCTACCCTGATTGCTTCCGAGGATAAGTCTTTTTGCTACATGGGTCACTATTATGCATACTTAAATGCAAAGAAGGAAGACAACGCAGAAGAAATGAAGAATCGGATCGCCATGATGGAGACTCTTAGGAAAGACGTTCCCCAGGCAATCGCAGACATGTGTGTCGTAGAAAATTAATCGAAAGCAGAATTTGTGTCAGTAGACACGTCCCCGTGACACAAAAGGAGGATGGGAAGATGGAAGTCATGAAAACGGTTTTGGAATGTATTGGATGTTGGATCGTCGCGTATTATGCTTCAGGGATCGTGCATGAGGGCGGTCACGTGGTTGCCGGTCTGGCGCAGGGCTGGAAATTTGAACTCCTGGTGGTGGGCCCGCTAAAATTATATCGGGGGAAAGACGGCAAGGTACGCTTAGGAATCGAAAAGAATATCCTTCTTTGGTGTGGCATTGGCGGGACGGCTCCCGCTGAGCGGAGTGAGGCGAATCTCAAAAAGTTCGCGAGGACGCTGCTTGCCGGTCCGGCAGCCTCCATTTTGTTTGGCATGCTCTGTGGCATTTCGTTATTTTGGGGCGTTACCGTTTTCCGAGCAATGATGACCTTCATCCCGATTGGCATGGGAATCTTTTGTCTGAACCCTAAGGCGAAGACGGGAATTCTTTATTCCGACGGCGGAAGATTTCTTCGGATTGTGAAGGGCGGGAAGACGGCTGCAGAGGAAAAGGCAATATTTGAAGCGGCATTTCTGGAAAAAATGGATCCGAATGGCAGCTATGACGAGCAGGGCATTCTGGTTATGACTTCGTCGAATGACGTTTCCTTTCAATTCCTGGGTCATTACTATGCGTGGTTGAATGCAAAGAAAAATCATAACGAAGAGGAAATGAAGATCCGGATTCACAATATGGAGCAGATCAAAAAGGACGTTCCAAAGGCTGTTGCGGACATGTGCGTCATGGAAGATTAATCGGTGCTTTTCAAAAAACACTCCTCATGGTAGAATGGTTGAGGAATCATTTACCAGAGGAGAACTGAAACATGGAACTGAGCAGTCAGATGAAAAAATACAGGACGGAGGCCGGATTGTCACAGGATGCGCTGGCAGAAAAGATTTTTGTCTCACGTCAGACGATATCCAACTGGGAGACGGGGGATTCACTTAGATAAAGATACCACACCATTCCCACGCTGACTTTTGCTCAACCGATACAGCCGGAGGGCTGGATAACAAGAAAAGGCGGTATGCGCCCCGTGGAGGGGTAGCGTACCGCCTTTTCTTGTGGGGGTTTCCAAAGGGGGCAACGCCCCCATTTGGCACACGACTTTGCGAAGCAAAGTGTAGTGTGTTATACGCTCTGTCGGCGTTGCCGTGAAAATGCCGTTGCCGCCGGGGAGGGGCGGCAGGAAAACAGGGCTGTGCTTGTGTGGCGTGGAGCCGCAAGCGCAGGTCTGTTTTCATCAGCAGACAGGGCGTATATGAAAGCCCCCGTCCCTCGTCCTACGCTCCG
>CAMKQH010000027.1 GCA_946414885.1 uncultured Lachnospiraceae bacterium | reverse complement strand
GGGAGGGCTACGAGAGCCTTGGCCTGTTGCTTGACGCGATGATGCGCTACGGCGATTCCGCCAGGGCCTTCCTGGATGTGAATTAACGTGTCACGGGCGTGCACTGCGGCACGTCACTCAATTCATTCGGGATCGCAGACAAGTCTGCGACATGGACGTGTCTGATGACAAAAAAAGAGAGGGTCTGCCTTGACGGGGCAGACCCTTTTTTGTACCTGCAGGCACGTTTGACGGAAAGAAAGATGCCAAGTCATAAGCGTCTTGCTTATCTCATATAGTGTATAAATTTGTTACCCAGGGGTATGACGTGAAGGACTATATTGAGGAGCGGGTGATCAGCATCGCGAATTATATCATCGAACATGGCACGACGGTACGGCAGACCGCAAAGGATTTTGGCGTCAGTAAAAGTACGGTGCACAAGGACGTGACGGAGCGTCTGGAGAATATGAAACCAAGTCTGGCAAAGGAAGTCAGGCGGGTACTTGACGTCAACAAATCGGAGAGACACATTCGCGGAGGGATGGCGACGAAAGAAAAATATCTGCATCAACGATAGGACGTGTCAAAAGAACCATCCCCTGTCATGTTTTGTGTATTGCAGTTGCGGGGAAGATGAGGTAAACTTTTGGTAGGAGGAAACGTCATGGATTCTGGGAAAAAGGGGCAGCTGGAGGAACTGGCGGGACAGGTGATGCGTCTGGCGCATGATGAACTGTTGATTCATCTGCGCTTTTTTGACGTGGCGCTGGCAGGGCTGAAGCTTGCGCCGCGCGTACTGGGAAACGAAACCGCGCAAGAGTCAGTCCCTCCGGAAAAGGGATCGGGCACAGCTATCATGGCGACGGACGGAACCGTTTGCCATTATGATCCGGCAGGCGTTCTGAAGGCATACCGGCGCGAGCCGCGAGAGGTTGCGAGGACGCTGCTTCACGTCCTGCTGCATTGCATTTTTCTTCATCAGTTTCAATATGAAAAGCTTGATCAGGAAGCATGGAACCTGGCAAGTGACATAGCGGTGGAAAACGTAATCCAGGACATGCAGCTGAGCGCCGTCGTCCTTGAGGAAGATCAGGACCGGGCCAGAAAATTTCGCATTTTGAAGGAGGATTGCGGAGCGCTGACGGCAGATAAGCTTTATCGGTATTTCCGTCATAATCCGCCAACGCCCGGAGAACGCGAAGAATGGATTAAATTATGCCGGCGTGACAGCCACGAGCTTTGGAAGAGCGCGGAGGAGCTGATCGTCTCGCAGGAACAGTGGAAAAAGATCAGCGAGCGCGTGAAGGCTGACCTCAAATCCTTTACGAAGGGCAGGGCCGGCGCTGAAACGATTGAAAAGAATCTGGAAGAAGCCACCAGGGACCGCTATGATTATGCCGATATCTTAAGGCGTTTCACCGTGACGGGCGAAGACATAGCGGTGAATGACGATGAATTTGATTATATTTATTATACCTACGGACTAAAGGTTTACGGGAACGTGCCGCTGGTGGAACCCTTGGAATACAAGGAACTCCAAAAGGTCAAGGAGTTTGTGATCGCCATCGACACCTCCGCATCCTGCCGGGGGAGCGTCGTTCGGGCTTTTTTGAACAAAACGTATTCCATTCTAAAGGGAACTGAAAATTTCTTTCACAAGATCAACGTGCATATTATCCAGTGTGACCAGGAGGTGCAGAGCGATACCAAGATCACGTGCGACGATGATTTTGAGACCTTCATGAAGTATGGAAAGCTCAAGGGCTTTGGCGCAACGGATTTCCGCCCGGTCTTTGCTTACGTGGAGCAGCTCCGGGAGCAAGGGGAATTTGAGAATCTAAAGGGTCTGATTTATTTTACGGACGGTTACGGGATCTATCCGGAAAAGAATCCGGGCTATGACGTGATCTTTGCATTTTTGGAGGAGGACGAGCACCGGATGCCGGTGCCGCCCTGGAGTCTCAAGGTGATTCTTGAGGAAGACGGATTGGCGGAAGATAAAAGGTGATTTTCAAGAAAAAGGTATGGCAGGAGACAAAAGGGAAGCATTAGAAATAAAGAACGAGGAAGATGGGAGCAATAAAGCATGAATATCAAGCAGGCAAAGGAGTATATCAAAAATTCCGTTAGTTTGTATCTGAAGAAGGATGAGTTTGGGGACTATCGCGTGCCCGTGGTGCGTCAGCGACCGATCTTTCTTTTGGGTGCGCCCGGCATAGGGAAGACGGCCATCATGGAGCAGATCGCGCAGGAACTGGGGATCGCGCTGGTGGCATATTCCATGACGCATCACACGAGGCAGTCCGCGCTGGGGCTTCCGTTTATCGAAAAGAAGAATTATGGCGGCAAGGAATATTCCGTTTCTGAATATACGATGAGTGAGATCATAGCGTCGATCTATGACGTCATGAAAGAGAGCGGCATGAAGGAAGGAATCCTGTTTTTGGATGAGATCAACTGCGTGTCGGAGACTTTGGCGCCCTCCATGCTGCAGTTCCTGCAATATAAGGTTTTTGGACGTCATGCGGTGCCGGAGGGATGGGTGATCGTGACTGCGGGAAATCCGCCCGAGTACAATAAGTCCGTGCGGGAGTTTGACGTGGTGACGATGGACCGTCTTAAGGTGCTTCCCGTGGAGCCGGACTACCGCATCTGGAAGGAATATGCAACGGAGCGCGGCGTGCACGCGGCCGTATTGAATTTCCTGGATCTGAAGAAGGAATATTTTTACGTCATGGAGATGACGACCCAGGGGCGGAGCTACGTCACGGCCAGAGGCTGGGAGGATCTCTCGGAGATCCTGAAGCTCTATGAGGAAGAGGAGCTGGAGGTTTCAGAAAGCCTTGTGGAGCAGTACGTGCGAAATCCCAAGGTGGTCAAGGAATTCACGGCGTATTATGATTTGTTTAACAAGTATAAAAAGGATTACCGGGTGGAAGAGATCCTTGCGGGAATGCCGTCCGTACAGGCGCTTGCAAGGGCAAAGGAGGCATCCTTTGACGAGAGATTGTCACTCCTTGGAATGCTGCTGGACAAGGTGCAGGCAGAGATGAAGGACGTGATGGAGCAGACGGCATGGCTGTCAGAGCTCCGCGCGCCGCTGAAAGCACTTCTGGCGAAGGCGGAAGCAGGAAGCGGAAATGGCGCGGAGGCGAAGGCTGGGGAGAGCAACGGGAATGGTGCAGAGGCGAAGGCTGGGGAGAGCAACGGCGATGGCGTGAGAGCGAAGGATGCGCTGGCCGGAATGATTGAAACATTGGATCAGATGATTGAGGGACGCAGGAAAATCTTGTTCAACCTGCAGTCAGCGGGCTCCCTTTCCGATGAGGACAAGCGTAAGCACAAGCGCGTCTTAAGGTTTTTGGAGGAACGCAGAAAGGAATTGTTCTTGCGGGAATTTGCGGGGGCAGAGGGCGGAGCGGAAAAGAGTTTGGCAGAAGCTGCCTCAAGCTTGATCAAACAAAAGTATAATGGTGAAATTACTCGCATGAAGCAGGATACGCAGCGGACGGGAGATAGGCTGCACGCTATGTTTTCCTTTGTGGAGCAGGCGTTCCAGAATGGTAATGAAATGCTGATCCTTGTGACGGAGCTGACGGTTGGAAAGTATTCCTCTGCATTTATTGCGACCTTTGGCAGTGAGGATTACCGCAGACACAATGAAGAACTGATGCTGAGCGAGAGACAAAGTGACCTGAAGGGCAAGATCGCAGAATTGGGGTTGTGAAGTTTAGTTGATTCGTGACGTAAACTATACGGTATGTTAGAAATTGTATGAAAAATCGTTCTTTTCACACGCAAAAAGGAAACTGCAAATTGATTTGTATAACTATGTATTATAGTCAACGAAGAGGATGATAAGGAAATTGCTGTTTGAAAAGGTGAAACTGTGAATAGAAATAGAAAAATTTGTTTTTTTATTATCTGCTTTTTGTTATGTTGTTTGATAGGGTGTGCGCCAAAAGAAAACGAAGAATTGACAGCGCAAGGTGAAAATGGCGAATCGTACGTGAGAGAGTTTCACGATTGTGGAATATCAATGAATCTCAATGTGCAGGATGATCCCCTTGTGATTCATGATAAGATTTATTTTTCAGTTTTTGAAAAGGGAAATGGTATCGATTTTAAGGTAGCCTATTATCAGGGCAATGTCTTTGATGATGAACTCTTTTGCGATTTGGATATTGTAACGGATTATGATAACAATGTTGGCTTTGAAATCCGTGCAGGCAAAGATCCTAACTCAAATCAGTTATGCGTACTGCAGGAGAATGATGAGCGTGGAGAGATTAAAGTTTTAATATATGATGAAGATGGTAGTTTGGCGGATACTGTTGACATGTCTAATGGAAAAACTGGAAGGTTGCGTTAATTCGTTTAAGATCCGAAAGGATGGAAAACTCTTTCTTGCAGCGGGCAATGGCATATACGCGTATTCTGACGAGAATGGAATGATAGAGTATTTTCATCCTGATAATGCACTCCTTCAAAGCATTTTTCTAAAAAATGAAGAAATCGCGGGCGTATTTCGAATGACGAAAGATGATGGTACGCCATATCAGAGCATTATGCTCTTCGATGATCAAGGAAACATAGAAAGTACTATGGAAGTCCCGCTTTACAGTAGTGCTTTTGTAACATATGGTGACGAAATTTATTACTATTATGATCGTTGCATATATGCCATTGGCAGTACGCTAGATCAATGTGAATTAGTGATGAAGTTATGTGATAAAGAGGATCAATTCTTCACGACGATATATGCTATTATCAAAAAAGATAGTGAATACGGAGTTGTCTATAAAAGTTTGTCTGATGAGGTTATCAGATCCGTATTGTTTCATAAAACGCAAGAATCCAAACAAGACAAAAAAGAGATCACTGTATATGATCCAACGGGAATGATGGACATGTACGTTACAGACCAAATGATTCATGCGTTTAATGATATGAATCAGGATTATTACGTAACAAAAAAAGAGTATGAAAGAGATTTCAATTATGTTCTTTTGTCGGATGATAAACCAGACTTGATCTTTTTAAATGAATTGGGCGTAGGAGGCTTTGGACATCTAGGCTACCTAGAGGATTTGACGCCGTATTTTATGGAACAATCGTCTCAAGACGGATCCGGACTTATAAAGAACTTGACTGATAAGCTTCAAGTGGACGGAAAATTGTATTCATTACCAAGAACAATTGGTTTGGAAGCATTCTGCGGATATGCGTCTAAAGTTGGGACGGAAATCGGATGGTCAGAAAATGAATTTGTAGAGTGGTTTCTTGACCATCCGGAGGCATTGAAAGAATCATGGATGGGGCATCTGGAAATCCTGAGATTTTCCTTGGAAGGCTCATTGGACAAATATGTTGATTTTAATAACAAAGAGTCTAAACTAAAGGAGGGTGATTTCCGGAAACTTTTGCAGACCATAAAACAGATAACTACGTTTCCCCGGGAAGAAATAATGAAGTCTAGCGCAGGGGACGTTATGAATCTTAGTTTTGAAACGGCAGACGATCTGGCGTATTGGAATAAGGGAGAGCCATTGACGTTAAAAGGGTTTCCGGATAAAAATGCATCAGCGAATTATATTCTTACGTATTTTGGACTTGCGATGATGAACACGTCAAATAATAAAGAAGGTGCATTTGAATTTATAAAGTTCATTCAAGAGTATCGTTACGGGTTTTCTTGCTATTTCTACACGCTAGACGCTACTTTGGAGAAAATGTTTGCGATTAGAATCAGAGAGAATATGGGTAAACCGGAGTATGAAAAAGCACAACAGGATTTCTGGCAATTATATTCCAGTGCCCATTTAAGAGATTTAAATTCTGTTCCTGTTATTAGTATTATTCTTGAAGAAGCGGGCGCTTACTTTGATGGGGACAAAACAGTGGAAGAAGTAACTAACGTCATTCACGGAAGGGTACAACTTTGGTTGGATGAACGAAAATAATTGTGATCATGTCATGAGAAGTGTGAAAATGGCAGTCATACGATTCTGCTGAAAGGGCTTGGTGGCACGGCAAGGGAGTATCTCTAATTTGAGATACTCCCTTTATCTTAATACAAAATTATGTTATTATTTGAAGAGATAAAAATGGGAAGAATACGGAAATTATTCGTGTGAAGCCATGGAAAGGGATTGTCATGAAGGAAATGGAGTATCAGCTGCCAGAGGGGAAGCTGGAATACGTGGAACGGGAGCAGGAGATTGAAGTCACGGGTTATCATGGATTGGCAGGATCCGTATCAATTCCGCAGGAACTCCCCCTATTTGACGACGCGGCGCATTCGGAGAATGCGATGGGCAAGGTGACGTCGATAGCCAAGAAGGCATTTCTTAGTAAAAAATATCTGCGAAGCGTTACGATCCCTGCATCCGTGGAAAACGTTGGTGACTGGGCGTTTGCATACTGCAATGCGCTGAGGGAAGTAAGTTTTGAAGGCCGGGACGTGCAGTTTGGGAAGGACGTGTTTAAGGAGTGTGCCGCGCTGCGATGCGTAAGGTTTGCGGCGGAGGATTTTAAACCGGGTAGTTTGGCAATACAAGGGCAGGCGGAAGGAATCGGGGCTCTAACGGAACAAGAGCTGAGGGAGGGGATCGGCGCCTTGACAGCAGCAGCCGTGACGCAGATGGATGCGGCGTATTTATTGGATGCAAAGGAAGCAGGGAGTAAGGAGTGGCTCGGGAAGTGGGACGCCAGGATGCTGGCGATCCTGCACGCGGCGGACGATGAAGGGTACGCTAAGCAGATTCTTTGCGGCGAGGAGGATTATGAGAGCGCAGATCTTGAGACGTATCTGAAAAACAGCCGGAAAAAGAAGGTACGGCTCTTGTTACTCCGTCTGTATTGGTCCATGGGATTGGATTCCGCCCTGCAGGATCAATTGAAGGAATATCTCCTTGCGCATTCCAAGGGCTGCAAGACGGACGAAACCTGGCAGGTCATAAGGGATGAGTGCGGCGACCGGCGGGAGTTCTATGAGCTTTTCGCAAGGCTGGGCTGTCTTACCCGGGAGAATGCGCCGTTGGTGATCGCGGAGACGAGGGAGGACTGCCCGGAGATGAAGGCATTTTTCCTAAAATATCAGGCGGATCATTTCGCCCAGGCGGATTATTTTGCAGACATGGAATTGTAGGGAAGACGAATTAAGGATTTCTTAAGTTGTAATGTAATGGGAAATAGTGGTAGAATACGATTGTGGCCGCGCGTGGGAAAGATTCACGTTTGGGTGAAAGCGTGCCGGCTGAGATGGTAAAGAAAATACGTTGGTTGGAGGACTGGCATTATGGCAATGACTTATGAGGAAATCAAGGCAAAGGTTAAAAAGTATGGTCAGGAGCAGGTGCTGAAGTACGTTGACGTGCTCACGAATGCGGAGAAGGAGACTCTGTTTGCACAGATCGAAGCGACTGACATGGACGTGATCGAGTGCTGCAAGCACAAGGAAGACATGGCAAAGCGCGGCGTGATCTCGCCCCTTGGCGCCATGGAGCTTTCTGAGATCGAAGCAAATCGCGAGAGCTTTACAAAGACCGGCATTGAAGCGATCAAGGCCGGAAAGGTTGGCGCCGTGCTTCTCGCAGGCGGCATGGGAACAAGACTTGGAAGCGACAATCCCAAGGGCATGTATAACGTTGGCATCACCCGCGAACTGTATATCTTTGAATGTCTGATCAATAATTTGATGGATGTGGTGAAGCAGGCAGACGCGTGGATTCATCTGTTTGTCATGACAAGCGACAAGAACAATGACGCGACGATCAAATTCCTGACCGAGCATGATTTCTTTGGATATAACAAGGACTACGTACATTTCTTCAAGCAGGAGATGGCGGCAGCGACGGACTACAACGGAAAGATCCTTCTTGAGGAGAAGGGCAAGCTTTCCACCTCGCCCAACGGCAACGGCGGTTGGTTCATTTCCCTCCAGAAGAATGGCCTTCTGGATCTCGTTCACGAGCAGGGCATTGAGTGGATCAACGTATTTGCAGTGGACAATGTGCTTCAGAGAATCGCAGATCCCTGCTTCATCGGCGCAACCATCCAGAAGAACTGTGCGGTTGGCGCCAAGGTGGTTCGCAAGGCTGCGCCTGATGAGAAGGTTGGCTGCATGTGCCTTGAGGACGGCAAGCCCTCCATCGTGGAATATTATGACATGACCCAGGAACTCATGGATGCAAAGAATGAGAAAGGCGAACCCGCCTATAACTTCGGCGTTATCCTCAACTACCTCTTCTTCGTTCCCGATCTGGAGAAGATGATGGAAAATCTTCCGCTGCACGTTGTGGAGAAGAAGATTCCTTACCTCGATGAGAACGGCAATCTCGTAAAGCCCGAAGCACCGAACGGCTACAAATTCGAAAGCCTCGTCCTTGACATGATCCACCAGCTTTCCTCCTGCCTGCCTTTCGAAGTTGTCCGCGAGCACGAATTTGCGCCCATCAAAAACAAGACCGGCATCGACTCCGTTGAAAGCGCACGCGAACTCCTTCAAAAGAACGGCGTAGTGCTGTAAGAACAAAAAACAAGGGGGTATACAATGGGAGTTATCAGGTACACGTTTTACTCGAAAACCTTGGGCGAGCAGACCAATATCTGCGCCATCGTGCCGACCTACGAAGTGTGGCGCGACAAAATGGACTACAAGGATTACTACAAGAATTACGGCAAGAAGAAGCTTCTGTTCATCACCCACGGCGGATCTGACGACAGCACGCTCTACCTTCGCAGAACCCGCATCGAGGAATATGCTTATGAGCGCGACATGGTGGTGATCTTCCCCGAAGTGCGCAACAGCTTTTACAGCAACATGGTGCACGGAAAGAAATACTTTGACTTCCTCTCCAAGGAATTGCCGGAGATGGTCATGAACATGTTCCCCGTGTCGAGAGAACGCAAGGATCACTACGTTCTCGGCAATTCCATGGGAAGCCACGGCTCCTTCAAATGGGCGCTGAATTGCCCTGATTTCTTTGCGGCGGCGACCGGAATGTCCGGCGCAGGGGACCTTGAGGAGCTTGGATTCTACAGCCCCATGTCCGTCCGCGTCAACAATTCCTTTGGAACCATTGAGGAGTATCGCGGAAGCATGAATGATTTCAAGCATCTCTATCGCGAAATGCTCAAGAACGGCACTGAGTTCCCGAGACTATACGCCTGTTGCGGCACGGAGGACGGCTTCTATCCCGGTGCGCAGAAGTTTGCGGCAGATGCCAAGGCAGCCGGAGTGCCCATCGAATGGTACGAAAGCCCCGGAAAGCATGAGTGGGTATATTGGGACAGCATGCTGCCAATGATGCTGGACAAGATGATAAAGGGGGTGTAGGCGATGGGAATGATGCATTTTGATTATCTTTCAACCGTCCTCGGTTATCATACCAGCATTTACTATATTCTTCCTGCCTGCACGCATGAAGGAAAGGAGCCAAAGGCGACGCTGTACCTGCTCCACGGTGGCGGGGGGAATGGCCTTGACTGGATCCGTTACACCTCCATTGAGCGCTATGCGGACGAGCATGAAGTGGCAGTGGTGATGCCTGAGGTGGATGGCAGCTGCTTCTATGCAGACATGAAATACGGCTATAATTACTTTACGTTCCTCAAGGATGAGGTGATTGCGGTTTCTGAGACGCTGCTTCCCGTAAATAAGACGGCGGACAAGCGCCTTGTGGCAGGTCTTTCCATGGGTGGATACGGCGCATTCAAATGGGCGTTCAATTGCCCGGATGATTTTTATGCGGCTGCAAATCTGTCCGGAATTTCTTCCATCGTTGATCTCTTTACGGATCCTTCTTCCTTTGCGGCAAAGAGCGTGGATGACCCTTGCGGCGTCATTGCCTTGGACTTTGGCAGCATGGAAGAACTGAAGGGCAGCATGAATGATTCCAAGGAGTGGATCGACAGAGCCGCTGCGGAGGGAACAAAGCTTCCGAAACTCTTTGCGGGCATTGGCACGGAGGACTTCAGCTACAAATTTGCGGTGGATTACTTAAATTACTGCAAGGAAAAGGGCGTGGAAATCCATTACGAGGAGATGCCTGGCGGACATGAGTGGAAGGTATGGGATGAGATGATCCAGAGATTCCTGCACTTTTGCTTGGCATAAGATACAAAAACATAAATATGTGAGGGCAAAACATGAAGATTTTAGTGACGGGCGGCGCCGGATTTATTGGCAGCCATACGGTGGTGGAACTGCAGAATGCCGGTTATGACGCCGTGGTACTTGACAATTTGAGTAATTCCAGTGAGAAATCTCTGGAAAGAGTAGAGAAGATTACGGGAAAGAAGGTGCCCTTCTACAAGGCAGACATTTTGGACCGTGAGGCGTTAAATGAGATTTTTGACAAGGAAAACATTGACGCGGTGATCCATTTTGCGGGGCTCAAGGCTGTGGGAGAATCCGTGGCAAAGCCCTGGGAGTATTATGAGAATAACATTGCGGGAACCCTAACCTTGGTCGACGTCATGAGAAAGCACGGCGTGAAGAATATCATCTTTTCTTCCAGTGCGACGGTGTACGGCGATCCCGCGATCATTCCGATCACGGAGGAGTGTCCAAAGGGGCAGTGCACCAATCCGTACGGGTGGACAAAGTCCATGCTGGAGCAGATTCTCTCTGACGTGCAGAAGGCGGATCCGGAGTGGAACGTGATCCTGCTTCGCTACTTTAATCCCATCGGTGCGCACAAGAGCGGCACGATCGGTGAGAATCCCACGGGCATTCCCAACAATCTGATGCCCTACGTGACGCAGGTGGCAGTTGGAAAAAGACCGGTTTTGAACGTCTTTGGCAATGACTATGACACGCATGACGGCACGGGCGTTCGCGATTACATCCACGTGGTCGATCTGGCGATCGGGCACGTAAAGGCATTGAAGAAGATTGAAGAGAAGGCAGGCCTTAAGATTTATAATCTTGGCACCGGTACCGGGTACAGTGTTCTCGACATCGTAAAGAATTTCGAAGAAGCAACGGGAGTGAAGGTACCGTACGTCATTGGACCCCGCCGCCCCGGCGACATTGCCACCTGTTACGCGGATGCCTCCCTTGCAAAGAAGGAGCTTGGCTGGACGGCGCAGTATGGCATCAGGGAAATGTGTGAGGATGCCTGGAGATGGCAGAAAATGAATCCGAACGGGTATGACGATTAACGGAGCAAACTTAAGGTTACGTTAAGATTAATTTCAAATTCAGGAAAAGATTGCGCAGTATCATTCTCTCAAAAGGAGGAATGAGACTTGCGCAATTTTTTTGAGAAACACATAATCCTGGCGGGAGTGACCGCCACTCTCGCATCACTGGTGCTGAATTATGGAATCCGTTTTGGAACAGAGTTATTGGGAATTTCCTTTGGAACGACAAATGCCGGTTTTTTTGTCCGGGAGTTTGTGATTAAGGTTCTTCCGGCTCTGGCCATTGCTTTTGCTTTTGGGACCATACGCGTCCTTCAGCACCCCCTTCGGGGATTTGGAAAGAGCTTATTGTCAGGAGCGTGGATCCTTATCGTGGCAACGCTTGGAACGTGCGTGTTTTTGTCCGGGGCATTGGGGCAAGGTCAGAACTTAAAGGGCGCGCCGGAAATCATTTTTTACGTATTGTTTCTGCTGATGGTTGGCCTGTCGGAGGAGCTGCTCCTTCGCGGAACGGTTCTTCGCCTTTTTCTTGACCACTATGGGGAGAAGGGCAAGGGGATGGTGCTTTCCGTCACGTTGAGCGCCGCACTTTTTGGACTCTGCCATTTTTCAAACGTTTTTTCAGGACAGGGACTTTACAACACGGTATTGCAGATGATCGGAACCTTTATGATGGGGCTTTTGTTCGGAGCTGTGTATGCGAAAAGAGGGAATCTGTACGGGGTGATGGTTTTGCATGCCATAATCGATTTTATGACACTTTGTGAAAATGGACTGTTGGCGGGAAACTCCCTGGCAGACGCACATGCTTCCTCGGAGCCGGGAAGCCTCTTCTGGACCTTGGTCAGCAATGGAACCTTTGCCATTGCCGCCATAGTCATTATGTTGCATAAAAAGAAGGACAAAAGTGAGAAGAAAGAAATTTGTTGATTTGAGGAATGCGTGATTTGTGGTATGCTGTTTTTAGGTGCAGGTGATGCATGCTAAATATGAATTCACGGGGGAAAAGAAATTGTACAAGATACTTGTGGTGGATGATGAACCGAAGATCACGGAGCTTTTGAAGGTATGTCTGGAGATGCAGGGTATGGAGGTTTCCTGCG
Source organism: uncultured Lachnospiraceae bacterium (assembly GCA_946414885.1). Taxonomy (GTDB): domain Bacteria; phylum Bacillota; class Clostridia; order Lachnospirales; family Lachnospiraceae; genus Acetatifactor. The sequence goes on along the minus strand of CAMKQH010000027.1, from coordinate 36,242 downwards.
CCGGAGACGGAAAAGAGGCGCTGATGCTTTTTGAGAAATGCCCTGCAGACATGGTGCTGACGGACGTCATGATGCCAGTGATGGACGGGTACCAGTTTGTGGAAGAACTTCGCAAGAAGAGCAACGTGCCGGTCATGTTTCTCACGGCGAAGGGGGATGTCCTGGACCGGATCAAGGGGCTGTCCGTCGGCGCGGATGATTATCTTGTAAAGCCCTTCGATCCCATGGAGGCGTCGGCCAGAGTGTCTGCGGCCCTGCGCAGGTGTTATGGATACAATAAGGTGCAGGAAAATCGGGAGCTTGTTTGCGGCGAGCTGACTCTTGACCTGGCGTCAAAACGACTTCGCAAGGCTGGGGAAAGCGTGGAGCTAACGGCGCTGGAATACAGGATGCTGGCGTATTTTATGGAAAATCAGGGGCGGGTTCTGACGAAAAACCAGATTTATGAGGCGGCTTGGGATCAAGATAAGTTTCCGGATGACAACAGCATTATGGTCGCAATCAGCAAGCTCCGGGGAAAGATCAACGATGACGAACATGATTATTTAAGAACAATACGCGGGTTGGGGTACCGCATGGAGGGATAAATGAAGGGTAGACGGAAAAGGAATCTGCAAACCTTTTTATTTTTGCTGTTTGTGGGCGTGGCTTTTTTTACGTGGGCGATGGATCAAGTAGAGGATTTTATCCGCGGATTTATGGATGGCATCGGAGTAGTCAGCCTGGAGGGAAATGAGATGAATCCCCAAATGGCCAGATACATAGCTAAGTTTCTTGGGATCGCGCTGGTTGTATTCGTGTTCTGGCTCATGAAAAGAAAGGTTTCTGACCCCGTCAAAAGATTGGCGGAAAGCATGGAGTGCGTGCGCGAGGGAAATCTGGACACTGAAATGAAGGTCGTGGACGGATTGGAATTTGGCCAGATGGAGGAGAGCTTTAATTCCATGGTGAAAGGACTTCGTGAGGCGAGGGAGCTTCAGGAGCAAAATGCGGAAAAGAACCGGAAGCTCTATGCGGAGATTGCACATGACTTAAAGACTCCAATGACCATGATCCTTGGATATGCCAGGCTTCTCTCGGAGGGAGCGGCGTCCCCGGAAAAGCAAAAGGAGTACTTAGACACAATTGTGGAGCAAACGGAAAATGCTAATGCGCTTCTGGAACAAATGCTGGAATATGCGAAGCTTGGAAGCACGGAATACCGGCTGGACCTTAAGGAGGGTGACTTGGCGGAGTGCCTAAGACAGGTGACGGCAGAGAGCTATTATCGCTTTGAGGAAAAGGGGATGGAACTGGACGTACAGATCCCGGACGAGGCCGTGACGAGTCTATATGACGAACGGCAGATGAAGCGAGTCTTTTTCAACCTGATTGGAAACGTCATTTGTCATAATCCCGAAGGGACGAAGGTTAAGATCACGTTGAAATGCGAAGAAGGCCACGCCGAGGCTTGGGTTGCGGATGATGGACCTTTGATCGAAAAGGAACTAAAGGACCATTTGTTTGAACCGTTCCAGACGGGGGATGCTTCCCGCAACAGCCGGGGAGGCAATGGCCTTGGGCTTTCCGTTGCCAAGAAGATCGTACAACTTCACGGCGGTGACCTGGAGTATCGGGATGAGTTAATGCAGGGTTATAAGGGATTTGTGATCACGATGCCCCTCAAGTAAAAGAACTAGAGGCAATATGGGTTTCATTACGTGCGACGGGAAACAAAAAAACGGGGACGTGTCAGTAGACACGTCCCCGTGACACGTTTATGCGACGAAGAAGTAGGTGAAGACATAGTGGCAAATGCTGCCGCCCAGAACGAAGAGGTGGAAGATCTCGTGGGAGCCGAAGTTCTTGTGGATCGAGTTAAAGATGGGGAGCTTCAGCGCATAGATCACGCCGCCCGCCGTGTAGACGATGCCGCCGACGAGAAGCCACAGGAATGCGGGGAGGGACAGCGCCTGCCATAAGGGATGGACTGCAAAGAGCACAACCCAGCCCATGGCAACGTACAAAACGGAGGAAACCCACTTTGGGCAGGTTACCCAGAAAAACTTAAAGATCATGCCGACGATGGCAATGCTCCATACGGCGATCAGCAGGGGATATCCGACGGAACGGTCCAGAACCAGCATGCAGGTGGGCGTGTAGGAGCCGGCGATCAATACAAAAATCATCATGTGGTCCAGCTTCTTGAAGCGCTTCAGCCGCTCCCCGGAGAGGTTGACGCCATGATAGGTGGCGCTTGCGCCGTAGAGCAGGATCATGCTCACCATAAAGATAGTAAGGGCCGTCAGTTCGTAGGTGCCGCCGTTTACGGCGCCCTTGATGAGCAACGGGATGGATCCGAAGAGTGCCAGGATCATGCCTGCAAGATGCGTGAGGGAGCTGCCGGGTTCGCGGATCGTAATCTGCAGGGGCGTTCTGCCGGAAGCATTCTTTTCAGTGTTCGGAATTGTATTTAACATGGATTTTTTTGCCATCATTTCCATAGGTCTCCCTCCATTCATTATGCCTGCTTCAGAAAATATGGGATTTGCGACGTGACGAATGATAAAATTTCAACACGCGGCATTTATAATTTGATATGTAGTATTAAAAACTATGTCTTAAGATTATAATATGCCAAGTTTCCAAAAACGTCAAGCGTAAAAACAGAAAAACGTTAAAATGAATGGGGATTTGAGGAGATCAGTCTTCCTCGAGTATCTGAATTTCCAGATAATCGAATTCGATGGTTTCCATGAAATTATCTTGATAGAAGCGTGTTTTGGCATAGCGCCGGAAGTCGGAGACGGTTTTGTCAAGCCATATGGGGGTGCCGAGGTCGAATTCAGTACAGGCCTTTTCCAGGGCGTGAAAGACCTTGTGCGTCCTGGTGTCCGCGGAGGCATCTTCGATCACCGCGTCCTTTAACATATGCGTGTTTTTGAAGGTTTTGGCCCAAAGCTTGAACATTGGCGTGCTCCTTTTTGGATGGTTGCATCTTCGCCGGCAGACAGCGAAGGAGGAAAACTTGAGAGTAGTATATCACGTAAAAGGAAAAACTTGCAATGGAAACTGAAAATCGGGAGTGAGGATTAGAGGTTTTGGTAATATTTGACGGTTCACGGACATACATATAGATGAGAGCCATGCGTTAAACACTAGGGGTAGTGATAATGAACAATAAAGTATAAAAAATTGTAAAAAAACTGTTAAAATTATACATTCTGGGGCGGATATATGCTATACTATATTCATGAAGGATTGACTTAAGGATCATACGTACCGTTCAGAGAATGGAAACGGAGAACGGGTAAACATAGACTAAAAAAGAATCATGATTGGAAAGACATAAGGAGCAAAAATGGAATTTATGCAAAACGGCCAGAATCCTGGCGAGGGCATTGAGAGCTGGAACGAGGTCATGCTGGTTTATAATGCGGCGCTGAAACAGGTTCAGACGAAGATGGAGATTCTGAACGATGAATTTCAGCACGTTCACCAGTATAATCCCATTGAACACATTAAGGCGAGAATCAAGACGCCGGAAAGTATTGTTAAGAAGTTAAAGAGGGCAGGAAAGGAATCCACGATTCAGAACATGATCGAATACGTGAACGACATCGCGGGAATCCGAGTTATCTGTTCCTTTTCCTCCGACATTTACCGCATTGCGGCGATGATCAAGGAGCAGAAGGACATCAAGGTGCTGCTCACGAAGGATTACATAACTTATCCCAAGGCCAGCGGCTACCGGAGCTATCACATGATCGTTACGGTGCCGGTGTATCTGTCGGACCGCATCGTGGACACAAAGGTCGAAATCCAGATCCGTACGGTCGCGCAGGATTTCTGGGCGAGTCTGGAGCACAAGATCCATTACAAATTTGAGGGAGAGGCGCCGGAGCACATCCGCAGCGAGCTGGTGGAATGTGCCCGCATGGTGTCGGACCTGGATGCGAGAATGTTGGCGCTGAACGAGGAGATCTTAGAGTTGAGCAAGCAGGAAGCATAGCATAAGAGCATGCGCCCTGAACTGGCAGAATGTTTAGCCAGAGCAGGATCCAATGTCAGGAATGAGAATAAAAATGCATAAAACAAGAGCCGCCAAGGGAAATCCCGAAAGGCGGCTCTTGTTTTATGCTGACGCCCTTGCCGAGGCGCCTATAACAAAGAAAGGGAGAAGAATGAGGAGTGCCCAGACGCCATAGGCATCTGGGCGATTATGAAAAATCGTTCAATCACTTGTTTGACATAATTTAGTATAGCAATAAAATATGAACAAAATATGAACGGGAAGTTAAAGGTTAGTAAAAGTCTAAAAAGTCTGTGCGGCAGACAAAATTGGGGAGTTGCGGTTTATCATGAAAAATGATACAATGGCTTCGTATTATGTGGCATTCTGCGGATTTTTAGGTATGACGGGACGTGGCATCACCGAAAATGGCATCACCATGGAGGGAAAAGCATGGACACTTTTATGGATCAATTGGCAGAAAAGATGAATGCCCAGAACATTATCCGGGCAAATGAGGCAGGAGAAATGCAGACGGCTGCAGTGCGGCTGCAGGAGTCCGCGGATCAAATGATGCAGGCGGCCGGCCGCATGGAGGAATCCGTAAGGCAGCTCAGGGAAGAATACGAAAGCAATGCGGCGCGTACCGTAACCGAGACCGTGAAACCGGCCGGTGACGTGAAGCCCGTACTCGATGAAGATATTATTTACATTGTGGAAGAGGAAGTTACGCAGCTTGGAAAGAGCCTGGAAGAAGCAAAGGAGCAGCTGACCTCCATCCAGTGGGATCTTGCGTCAAAGGGCGCGGGCGTGCAGGCGGGAACTCCGGTTGTCAAAGAAAGCACTCAGAGTGAGAGTGAGGCGGCAACGCGGAATTTGGACATGGCGGAGATTCGCGAGAACGGCGCGGAATTAAAGCATGGAATCGCAGTTCTGCAGACGAGTCTTGCCGCGATCGATCTTGAGATCGCGAGACTTCAGGAGAGGCTCACGGGATATGGGGAGGACGTCTCTCAGACAAAGGAACAGTCTGCAGGCGTGAAGGAAATTCTCGATGACCTGCGGGAGGGGATCGACGGTCTTCGCGGGGAACTCAAGGGAATTCGCGATGACGTTGGGGTTCTTTGCGCGAACAAAGGAAGTCAGGAGGAGCTTGCGGGAATTGCCGCGGGCATGGATGGCATCCGTGAGGGCTATGTGAACCTTGCGTCGAGCGTAAATGGCATTCGGGAAGGTTATGCTGACCTTGCATCAGGCGTAAACGGCATGCGTGAGGGGTATGCAGGTCTTACGGCGAGCGTAAACGGCATGCGTGAGGGGTATGCCGGTCTTACGGCAAGCGTAAATGATCTCCGTGAGAGCATTGGAAGGCGTGAGGATCCTGCCGCAAGGATTCAGGAGATCACGCGGGAACTGACCAAAACTTCTGAAAAAATTCATGCGGATAATGATTGCATCGCGGAAAAACTGAATGTTTTGACCGAGGAATTGAAGGCGGAGCGCGAGGATCAGGACAAATCTTTGGAAGAAAAGCTCTCCGGCATGAATGATGAATTGAAAGAAGGGTATCATAAAGAGTGCGTGAAGGTTTACCGTAACGTGCAGGGAGCGCTGAAGGAAGAAAATGAAAAGCAGGCGGAGCAGCTGGCCAGCGAGATCGGAAAGCTTACGGGAAAGGGCAAGCTGACGCTGATCTTTGCAATCCTTGCGTTTGTGATGAGCTTGGGAAGCCTCACGCTGCAAGTTCTGATGATGCTCAAGATTCTGCCCTAGAAAGGAAAAGTCGTGGCGAAAGAAATCTGGAAACCGGGAAACATGTTATATCCCCTGCCAGTGGTCATGGTATCCGTGGCTGACGCGGCCGGAAAACCAAATATCATTACGGTGGCTTGGGCCGGGACCATCTGCAGCGATCCTCCCATGGTCTCCATTTCCGTGCGTCCTGAGAGGTATTCTTACTCCATTCTGAAGGAGACGGGGGAATTTGTGATCAATCTCACCACGAGACAGCTTTGTTTTGCGACGGATTATTGCGGGGTAAAGAGCGGCCGCGACGTTGACAAGTTTAAGGAAATGCATTTGACTGCGATGCCCGCGAGTATGGTGAAGGCACCGCTGATCGGGGAGAGCCCCGTCAATCTGGAATGCCAGGTGACGCAGGTACTGCCCCTGGGATCTCATGACATGTTCATGGCCAAGGTCGTGGCAGTGCATGCCGATGAGAAATATATGGACGAAAAACACAAATTCCATTTGGATTGGGCGGATCCCATCACGTATTCGCACGGCACGTACTACACGTGCGGGGAGAAGCTCGGCACCTTTGGATATAGCGTGAGAAAAAAGTAGGTTGGCAACATTCATGACAAAACGAGTTCGGAAAAGACGAAAAGAACATAAATACGTTAAGTTTACGATCATCAGATCAACGGTGATAACCATTTTCATCTGTATGTTGTTTGTGAGGGGCTACGTCCCTTTTGAGAAAGGCGGGGACAACGTTTTCCACGTAAAGCTGAATGGCGTGGACGTGGGCATGGTGGATGATCCCGCAAAGGCGGAGAAGATGCTTTGGGAAGCAAGGTATCAGATCCAGTCGGCAAGGGAAGGCTTAACCTTTTTGGAGGCTGAGCTGGAACTGGCGGGCGAAGAGATTCTTTGGGGATATTTGGATGAAGAGACTTACGTGCGGACTAACATGCTCTCTGTTTTGCAGAGCGCGGTCCAGGTTCCGATGCAAAGAGGTTATACCGTTAAGGTTAAGGATTATTTGATCAACCTGGCCAATCAGGGTGAAGTGGAATCCCTGTTCCAGGCGGCCATTGACAAGTATGATGATTCCGGTAATTTCCAGGTGAAGCTCGTGAGAGACCCGAACAGGGAATTTAGCGTGTTTACCGTGGTTGTGGAGAATCTGGAAAAGATTGTCGAGGAGGAAGTTACGGAAGAGAGCTTTCTTGAGGTGGGGGCAATGCCTTACCTGAGCCCGGTGGGAAAGACCTTTGAGGAGCCGAAGGAAATGGACTTTGGCGACTTTGAATATGGCGTGCACGACATGAATCTTGCGGAGAACGTGGAAGTGATCAGCGCGTATCTCCCCGCCAACCAGGTGAAACCCCTGGAGGAAGCGGTGGAGCATCTTGTCACGGAGCAGGAGGTTCCCGTGGAATATACCGTTGTCTCGGGAGACACGCTTTCTGAGATCGCACTGAAGGTCAATGTGCCCATGGACCGTATCGTGGAGATGAACAGTGACCTTTTGGATTCCGTGAACACGAGGATCCACGTGGGAGACAAGCTGATCATCACGGTACCCGAGCCGGAGCTTTCCGTGACCAGGAAAGAAACCAAGTATTATGAAGAAATCTATGATGCAGATACGATCTACATCGAGAATACAAGCTGGTACACCAGTGAACAGGTGGTTCGCCAGCAACCCTCCGCGGGCTTCCGTAAGATCACCGTTGAGGAGAATTACGTCAATGACACCGTAGTGGAAAGAGTCATCCTAAAGCAGGAGCTGATCAAGGAGTCCGTTCCTTTGATCATTGAGCGCGGTACGAAGGTTCCTCCTACGTACGTTAAGCCGATCTCCGGCGGTAAGATTTCTTCCAAATTTGGTAAGAGAAGCGCACCGAAGGCAGGTGCAAGCTCATACCATCAGGGCGTCGACTGGGCAACGCCTACGGGAACGTCCGTCATGGCATCCTGCGGCGGTACCGTATCGAAGGCAGGCTGGGCAAATGGTTACGGATACTGCGTATTTATTGACCATGAGGACGGCAAGCAGACCAGATACGGCCATCTGTCCAAGGTACTCGTAAAATCCGGACAGAAGGTAAAACAGGGTGAAAAGATCGCACTGAGTGGTAATACGGGCGTAAGCACGGGACCTCACCTGCACTTTGAGATCCGCGTGAACGGAACGGCCGTAGATCCTTTGAAATACGTTTCGAATTAATGCAAACGCGCGTTCGGTTTACAAATCTGCCTATTTGTGGTATGCTAACCATAATATGGAGTAATGTGGGAAATTGGGTTTGGGAATACTCTATAAAAAAGAGGGATGTTCGAAATGAAACAATATGCGATCAAAGGCGGTAATCCGCTGGTGGGAGAGGTTGAGATCGGTGGCAGTAAAAATGCTGCCCTGCCGATTCTTGCCGCTGCCGTGATGACGGATGAAACGGTCTATATCGATAACATGCCAGACGTATTCGACACGAACGTGCTGTTGGATGCGCTGAAGACGATTGGCGTCTCCGTGGTTCGCACAGGGAGACACAGCGTCACCATCAATGGCGGTAATATTTTCTCGAAAGAGATTGAAGATGACAATATCAAGAAGATCCGCGCGGCGTATTATCCCGTTGGCGCGCTTCTTGGAAAGTACCGGGAGGCATCCGTGCCCCTTCCCGGCGGCTGTGACATCGGATGTCGCGCGATCGACCAGCACATTAAGGGATTTCGTGCTTTGGGCGCGGAGGTAGTGATCGAGCATGGTTACATTAAGACTAAGGCGGACAGGCTGGTCGGCACCCACATTTACATGGATTGTGTCAGCGTTGGCGCGACCATCAACGTCATGATGGCTGCAACGCTTGCAGAGGGCACGACCATCATCGAGAACTCCGCGAAGGAGCCTCACGTCGTTGACCTTGCAAACTTCCTGAACAGCTGCGGCGCGCACATTAAGGGCGCAGGTACTGACGTGATCAGGATCAAGGGCGTAAAGAAGTTGCACGGCGCGGAATATACCATTATTCCGGACCAGATCGAAGCAGGTACGTTCATGTTCGCGGCAGCAGTGACGAAGGGTGACCTGATGGTGAAGAACGTAATCCCGAAGCACTTGGAGTCCATCACTGCAAAGCTGATCGAGATTGGCTGTGAGGTGGATGAATTTGACGATTGCGTGAGAGTGGTATGCTCGAAGACGATGAAGCCGACCCACGTAAAGACATTGCCATATCCTGGCTTCCCTACGGACATGCAGCCCCAGATCGCAGTGGCGCTTGGGCTTGCTGACGGTATTAGCATCGTAACTGATACCATTTTTGAAAACCGTTTTAAGTACGTGGACGAGCTTACCCGCATGGGCGCAAACATCCGCGTGGAGGGTTCCACCGCCATCATTAATGGCGTTAAGAAGTACACGGGAGCAAGCATTTGCGCTCCGGACCTGCGCGCAGGCGCGGCGCTTGTGACTGCAGCGCTGGTGGCAGACGGGTACACTTTGGTGGACGAAGTGAGATATATCCAGAGAGGTTATGAGGACTTCCATTTGAAGCTCAAGGCGCTGGGCGCCCAGATCGAGCTTGTGGAGGATCAGAGAGAGTTCCAGAAGTTTAAACTGAAGACCGGCTGACCGGAAACTGATCTTTTTTGATCATTTGGAAAATTCCGGTTGACAAAATGCTTTTCCGGTTGTAATGTTAGTTACTGTAATACAATTTTATATTTGATTTCTCTTATTCAGAGTGGTGGAGATACATAGGATCGATGAAACCACGGCAACCCCTACAAAGGAAGGTGCCTACCTGAGCGAAAGAAATTTCGAACAATAAGAGGATTTGATACCGTAACCAAGTCCGCTTATGAACCAAGCGGACTTTTCCAGTTTTAAAGAAGAAAAAGGAGATACCATGGAGAAAAGATTATTTACTTCCGAATCCGTAACTGAAGGACATCCCGATAAGATGTGCGACGCCGTGAGTGATGCCGTTCTGGACGCTCTCATGGAGCAGGATCCCAATAGTCGCGTTGCATGTGAAACCTGTACGAAGACGGGTTTTGTGCTTGTCATGGGAGAGATCACCACGAAGGCAAACGTCAACGTGACGGACATTGTTAGAAAGACTGTAACGGAGATCGGTTATGATTCCTCCGAAAAGGGTTTTGACGGAAACACCTGTGGCGTGATCGTGGCACTGGAAAAGCAGTCCCCCGACATTGCAATGGGCGTCGACAAGGCGCTGGAGGCAAGAAACGGTGAGAAGGACATGAATGATGAGGAGCTGGATGCCATTGGCGCTGGCGACCAGGGTATGATGTTTGGCTTTGCAACTGACGAGACTCCAGAGCTTATGCCTTATCCCATTTCCTTGGCACATAAGCTGACGAGAAAACTGACCGAGGTGCGCAAGAACGGAACGCTTTCCTATCTTCGACCCGACGGCAAGAGTCAGGTTTCCGTGGAATATGATGAGAACGGAAAGCCCTTCCGCCTGGAGGCTGTGGTTCTTTCCACCCAGCATGACGCAAACGTGACGCAGGAGCAGATCCATAAGGATATCAAGAAATATGTGTTTGACGAGGTGCTTCCCGCAAAGATGATCGATGAGAACACGAAGTTCTTCATCAATCCCACTGGCCGTTTCGTGATCGGCGGACCTGCAGGAGACAGCGGACTGACCGGTCGTAAGATCATCGTTGACACTTACGGCGGATATGCCCGTCACGGCGGCGGAGCATTCTCCGGAAAGGATTGCACGAAGGTGGACAGAAGCGCGGCTTACGCGGCACGTTACGTTGCAAAGAACATCGTTGCCGCTGGACTTGCAAAAAAGTGTGAGATCCAGCTTTCCTATGCGATCGGCGTGGCTCATCCCACGTCCGTCATGGTGGATACCTTTGGCACCGGCAAGCTCTCAGACGAGAAGCTGGTGAACGTGATTCGCGAGAACTTTGACCTTCGTCCCGCAGGCATCATCAAGATGCTGGATCTCAGAAGACCCATTTATCGCGCGACGGCGGCATACGGTCACTTCGGACGCACCGACGTTGATCTGCCTTGGGAGAAGACCGACAAGATCGACGTATTAAAGAAATATCTGTAAGTAAATATTAAAATACAAAATGGGTCAGGGGACGTCTCCCTGGCCCATTTTAAGTTTCACGTTTTGTTCGATTGATTAGCGTGGGGAAACGTGCTAGGATAAATATTGGTGGAATCTGATAAAACGGGGTATGGGTCATGGCGTTTGTTCATCTTCACGTTCACACGGAATATTCTCTTTTGGATGGTGCAAATAAGATCAAGGAGTACGTGCGCAGGGTAAAGGAACTGGGCATGGACAGTGCGGCGATCACGGATCACGGCGTAATGTACGGCGTGATCGATTTTTATCGCGCGGCGAGGGAGGCAGGCATTAAGCCGATTCTTGGCTGCGAGGTTTACGTGGCGCCGAATTCCAGATTTGACAAGGAGATGACGGGCGGCGAGGAGAGGTATAATCACCTGGTCCTTCTTGCGGAGAATAATACGGGTTACGCCAATCTGACAAAGATCGTGAGCAAGGGCTTCACAGAGGGCTATTATTATAAGCCCCGCGTGGATTTTGAGGTGCTGGAGAAGTACCATGAGGGCATCATCGCGCTGTCCGCTTGTCTTGCGGGTGAGGTGCCCAGATATATCCAAAAGGGTCTGTATGACGAGGCGCGCAAGTGCGCAAAGAAATATGAGGATTGCTTTGGAAAGGGAAATTATTTCCTGGAGCTCCAGGACCATGGCATTCCGGAACAGCGGATCGTCAACACGGAACTGCTCCGGATGAGTAAGGAGATGGACATTCCGCTGGTATGCACGAACGACGTACATTACACCTACGCCGAGGATGCGGAGCCGCATGACATCCTGCTCTGCCTGCAGACGGGAAAGCGTCTCGCGGACGAGGACCGCATGCGCTATGAGGGCGGGCAGTATTACGTAAAGAGCGAAGAGGAGATGAAAGGGCTTTTCCCCTATGCGTGGGAGGCCGTGGAGAATACGCAGCGGATCGCGGACCGCTGTAACGTGGAGATCAAATTCGGGGAGACAAAGCTGCCGCACTATGAGGTGCCGGAGGGCTATGATTCCTGGAGTTATTTGAATAAATTGTGTAATGACGGTTTGATCGCTAGATACGGGCGTGATCTTCTGCACGTGGAGAATTCCTGGGAGCCGGTGAACCTTCCGGAGGATCCGGAAAGCTATGACGCCCTTTTGAAAGAAGTCATGGGCAGGCAGGCCGGTGACACCGGTCAGACTTACGGCGAAAGGTTGTCCTATGAGCTTGGGATCATAAAGCGCATGGGCTACGTCGACTATTTCCTGATCGTTTGGGATTTTATCAATTATGCTAAGGAAAATGACATTCCCGTTGGACCGGGGCGTGGCTCGGCAGCAGGAAGCATTGTTTCCTATTGCCTTAAGATCACCAACATCGATCCCATCAGATACAGCCTCCTGTTTGAGCGTTTCCTCAATCCGGAGCGCGTGTCCATGCCCGATATTGACATTGACTTTTGCTTTGAGAGAAGGCAGGAGGTCATTGATTACGTGAGCCGCAAGTACGGCGCGGAGAAGGTTGTGCAGATCGTGACTTTCGGTACGCTGGCGGCGCGCGGCGTGATCCGCGACGTGGGCCGGGCGATGGACCTGCCCTATGCCTACGTGGACAAGATCGCGAAGATGGTGCCGCAGGAGCTGAACATAACGCTGGACCTCGCGCTGGAAAAAAATCCGGAGCTTCGAAAGCTTTATGAGGAGGACGAGCAGGTAAGGTATCTCATTGACATGTGCAAGCGTCTGGAAGGTTTGCCGAGGCATACTTCCATGCACGCGGCCGGAGTCGTGATCTGCCCGAAGGCGGCAGACGAGTTTGTGCCGCTGTCGAGGGGCAGTGACGGCGCGATCACGACGCAATTTACCATGACGACGCTGGAAGAACTGGGCCTTTTGAAGATGGACTTTTTAGGTCTTCGGACCCTGACCGTGATCCATGACGCCGTGAATTTTGTGGAGAAGAGCCAAGGGATCAGGCTGGATATGGACCGGCTTGATTATAATGACCCGAAGGTGCTTGCCTATATTGGAACGGGCAAGACCGAGGGCGTGTTCCAGCTGGAAAGCGGCGGCATGAAGAGTTTCATGAAGGAGCTTCGGCCGGGGAGCCTGGAGGACGTCATAGCGGGAATTTCCTTATATCGTCCGGGCCCCATGGATTTCATACCGAAATACCTAAAGGGCAAGAATGACGCTGGAAGCGTGACCTATTCCTGCCCGCAGCTGGAGCCGATCCTGCAGCCGACCCATGGATGCATCGTGTATCAGGAGCAGGTAATGCAGATCGTTCGTGACCTTGGCGGATACACGCTTGGCCGAAGCGACCTTGTGCGCCGCGCCATGAGCAAAAAGAAGCAGTCCGTCATGGAGAAGGAGCGCGCAAACTTTGTCTACGGCAATCCGGAGGAGGGCGTGCCTGGATGTGTAGCGAACGGCATCAGTGAAAAAGTGGCAAGCCACATCTATGACGAGATGATGGATTTTGCAAAATATGCATTTAATAAGTCACACGCGGCCTGCTATGCCGTAGTGGCTTACCAGACGGCGTTCTTAAAGTATTATTATCCCGTGGAATTTATGGCTGCGCTGATGACCTCCGTCATTGATAACTCTTCCAAGGTATCGGAGTATATTTTGACGTGCCGCAGCATGGGGATCGAGGTGCTGCCGCCTGACGTGAATCAGGGCGAGAGTGGATTTTCCGTGCAGGACGGCAAGATCCGTTATTCCCTGACGGCGATCAAGGGCGTCGGAAGGCCCATCATAGAAGCGCTTGCCGAGGAGAGAAGAGTTGGCGGGCCCTTTACCAACATTAAGGATTTTATCACGCGCATGTCGGAGCATGACATTAATAAGCGCGTCATCGAGAGCTGCATCAAGGCAGGCGCCCTCGACAGCCTCGGCGGCACGAGAAAGCAGTTCATGGCAGTCTACTCCCAGATCATGGAGCGGATCGTACATGACCGCAAGAACAGCATGGCCGGACAGCTGACGCTCTTCGACATTGTGTCGGACGAGCAGAAGGAAGAATTTGACGTGGTGCTTCCGAAGGTCGGCGAATATGACAAGGAAATGCTGCTGCAATTCGAGAAGGAAGTGCTTGGCGTCTACGTCAGCGGTCATCCGCTGGAGGCATGGCAGGAGCTTTGGAGGCGGCAGATCACCAACACCAGCATGGATTTTGCCATCGACGAAGAGACGGGAGAACCGAAGGTGAATGATCAGGCGACGGTCATCGTGGGCGGCATGATCACGGGGAAAAACGTGAAATATACGAAGAATAACGAGGCCATGGCGTTCATTAACATTGAGGACTTGGTCGGAGGTCTCGAAATCATCGTATTCCCCAAGACGTATTCAGAATGTGGATCCCTCATGCTGGAGGACGCGAAGGTTTTCGTGAAGGGAAGGGTTTCCCTGAAGGAAGACCGCGATGGAAATCCCGTCTGCAACGTCATCTGCGAGCAGATGGTGAGCTTTGAGGAGGCGAAGGAGAGAGCGGATGCAAAGTCTGGTCCGATCTTTCAAGACAGGCGCGGCGGCCGGGAGGGCAACGGAAGAAGCTGGACGCCCGGAAATGCGGGGAGCGGCTGGCAGGGTGGCCGCCGGGACGCCATACCAAATGCAGGCAGCGCACAGGGCGGCGGCCAGGCGAACGTAAGGCCCAGTGTCAAAAAGCTTCCCAATGGCGTGTGGATCCAGTTTGAGACCATGGAGCAGTTTAAGCAGCGGGAGCAGGAGCTCTTGGATGCGATCGCGGATTCTGACGGAGATGACAATGTTGTCATTTATATAAAAGAGAATAAACAGATCCGTACGCTTCCTGCAAACCGTTGCGTAAAGGCAGATGAGGGCTTGAAAAACCGTCTGGGCGTAATTTTTGGTGCAGAAAACGTAAAATTCCGTTTGTGACCTATTGAAATACGGAAAAAAATAGATTAAAATATTTTCTGACGTAATTTTGCGGACAAATTGGGAGGAAACACAATGGAAAAAGAGATCAGAACAATTGGCGTTTTGACCAGCGGCGGCGATGCACCCGGAATGAATGCGGCAATCCGTGCCGTGGTTCGTACCTCCATTGCCAGAGGAATTAAAGTAAAAGGAATCAAGAAAGGCTATCAGGGCCTTTTAAATGAAGAGATCGTAGACCTGGAAGCAAAGGACGTGTCCGACATTATCCAGAGAGGCGGTACCATTCTTGGTACGGCGCGTTGCCTGGAGTTCAAGACGAAGGAAGGTCAGCAGAAGGGCGCAGACATTTGCCGGAAGTATGGCATTGACGGCATCGTGGTCATTGGCGGCGACGGTTCCTACCGCGGAGCGCAGGCTCTTTCCAGACTTGGGATCAACACCATCGGCCTTCCCGGCACGATCGACCTTGACATCGCGTGCACGGATTACACCATCGGATTTGATACGGCAGTGAATACGGCAATGGAAGCCATCGACAAGGTTAAGGATACTTCCTCCTCACACGAGCGTTGCAGCATCATCGAGGTTATGGGACGTGATGCAGGTTACATTGCACTTTGGTGCGGCATCGCAAACGGCGCCGAGGACATTCTGCTTCCTGAAAAATATGATTATAATGAGCAGGAGCTCATCAACAACATCATCCGCAGCCGTCGCCTTGGAAAGACGCATCACATCATCATCAACGCGGAAGGCATTGGCCACTCCGTATCCATGGCAAGACGAATCGAGGCAGCGACCGGCATTGAGACCAGAGCAACCATTCTCGGTTACATGCAGCGTGGCGGCGAACCCAGCGCAAAGGATCGTTACTATGCATCCATCATGGGAGCTAACGCGGTAGACCTTCTGAGAAACGGAAAGACGAACCGCGTGGTTGGATATAAGGATGGCAAGTTCGTGGACTTCGACATCGAGGAAGCACTTCAGATGACGAAAACCGTTGATGAGAGAGAGTATGAGATTTCCAGACTGCTCTCCGTCATGGATGAGAAGGAAAGATAAGAATCCGGCGGTTATGCCCACGCGGCGTAACCGCCTTTTTTATGCACGATACGATCGTCAGGCGAGGATCGTGCTTATCCCATCATAAGGAGTTTTGACATGATCACCAGCACTGCAAACGCAAAAGTAAAGCAAGTGGTTCAATGGCAGACAAAGGCTAAGGAGCGGAAAAAGGATCAGGTTTTCCTTGCGGAAGGGATCAAAATGTTCGGGGAAGCCCCCGAAAACTGGATCCGGGAGGCATATCTTACGAACGAAGCCCTTGAAAAGCTTGAAAATCAGCCTCAGCTGAAGGAGAAGCTAAATCGCATCCCTTGGGAGACGGTTTCGGACGAAGTCATGGAAAAAATGGCGGACGTGCAGACCCCGCAGGGCGTTTTGACGGTCTTAAAGCGTCCCCAATATAACGTGGAAGAGGTCCTAAAGCACCCCAACGGCTTGTATTTGGTGCTCGAAAATCTGCAAGATCCGGGCAATTTAGGTACAATTATGAGGACCAGTGAGGGCGCCGGGGTCACCGCAGTAATCATGAATAAAACAACAGTTGATATTTTTAATCCTAAGACAATCCGGGCTACGATGGGGTCTATTTACAGAGTGCCTTTCATTTTGGAAGATGATTTGCAAGAAATGATTCAAAATATGAAAGAAAATCAAGTAAAAATCTTTGCCGCACACCTCTTGGGAGAGACGTATTTTACGGGATGCTCTTTCCAAACGCCCACCGCGTTCCTGATCGGAAACGAAGGTAACGGTTTGTCGAAGGAGTTGACCGAAATGGCGGATTCCCTCGTAAAAATCCCCATGGAAGGGAAATTGGAATCCCTGAACGCGGCTGTGGCGGCAGCCCTTTTAATATATGAAGCAAAGCGTCAAAGAAGTTAAAAATGAATTACTACTATAATATAGAAGAAACAGACGTAAACCAGTAGGGAGAAAGAGAGGAAACTATGGAGAAAAAAATCGGATTCATCGGACTTGGAAACATGGCTACCGCCATCATGGGAGGGCTCCTTGCCAAGAAAATGGCAAAGCCGGAGAACGTGATTGGGTATGACAAATTTGCCGCAGCATCGGAAAAAGCAAAAACGGCCTATAAAATAACTACCGCTATCAATGAAGAGGCGGTGGCTGAGGCTGCAGACCTCCTAATCTTGGCCGTAAAGCCTAATGTTTTACCTGAAGTTTTACCAAAGATCGGAAAGGCGGTTCGCAAGAGCACGGTGATCATCAGCATCGCTGCCGGAAAGACGCTGGCATTTTTGGAGGAGGGTCTCGGCAGGAGCGATCTGAAGGTGGTGCGTTGCATGCCCAACACCCCCGCCTTGGTGCTGGAAGGTTGCACGGGCGTATGTGCAAATAAGAACGTGACCAAGAAGGAGATGGATGAGACTTTAAAGCTTCTCGGATCCTTTGGCAAGGCAAGCGTTGTTCCCGAGAAGCTTATGGACGTGGTGGTAGGCATCAGCGGAAGTTCTCCCGCGTACGTATTTATGTTTATCGAGGCCATGGCGGACGCCGCGGTGCTGGCTGGCATGCCTCGCGCACAGGCGTATGAGTTTTCCGCGCAGGCCGTCCTCGGAAGCGCAAAACTTCTCCTGGAGACGGGCAAGCACCCCGGAGAACTTAAGGACATGGTTTGCTCCCCCGGAGGCACCACGATCGAGGCCGTGAAAGTGCTTGAGGAGATGGGATTTAGAGCCTCCGTGATGGATGCCGTGGAAGCCTGCATCGAAAAATCAAAAAATATCTAGGGGTTGACAAAAAAATTTTTTTCTGTTATTATCCTTTGCAACAAAGATTCGTAACAAAATCTTAACAATTTGTCACAAAACCGACTTAACTTTTACTAGTTTTTTTAATAGTTTTCACAAAAATTAGTGACGAAATAAAAGTGTAAAGGATTGGGACAGAGATGAAATCAAACCAAAAATTGTTTGCCAGGGTGATGGGATTATTTTTATCCCTGACGATGGTGCTCCTTTGCGGGCAGACGGCTCTTGCGGCAGAATTTGATGGCGGCATGGATTTCCTGAGCGTTGGCGCAGGCATGCTATTCGAGCCGAAGTGCATTGACACTACTGAGAAGATCAGTGAAATGGCGCAGACCCTGAACTTGGATCTTGCTGCTCTCCAGGAGCCGAAGGAAGAATCGAAGCTCGTTATGGCGAACGTAAAGAAAGAGCTGAACATCCTTGACGGTACAACGGAGGATGCAAAGGTTGTAGGATATCTCTACAAGGACTGTGGCGGAGAGATCCTGGAAAGAAAGGACGGCTGGACAAAGCTTCGCTCCGGAAACATCGTGGGATGGGCTGATGACCAGTATCTGCTTTTCGGCGAAGAGGCGGAAGCACTTGCCGAGGATGCGGGAAAGAAGATTGCGATCGTTTCCACGGACGTACTTCGCGTCCGCATGGAAGACTCAACGAAAGCAGAAATCTATGGCCTTCTCCCTGAGGGCGAGCGCGTTGACGTGCTCAACAAGGAGACGGCTGACGGTTGGATCTGCGTGGACTACAACGGAAAAGACGGATACGTGGCTTCAGATTACGTAGACGTTACGTTCCAGATCGACGCCGGCGAGACCGTGGAGGAAGTAAAGGCCCGTCAGAAGGCTGAGAGAGAATCAAAGCGCCACGTGAACTATGGCGAGTATACCGTTGATGCAGACACGACGCTCCTTTTGGCAGCACTCATTCATTGTGAGGCCGGCGGAGAACCTTATGAAGGACAGGTGGCGGTGGGTGCCGTTGTCATGAACCGCGTGAGAAGTGCGGCATATCCTGACACCATTCACGGCGTAATCTATGCATCCGGTCAGTTTACTCCTGCCATGAGCGGTAAGGTAAACCGCGTACTTGAATCAGGAAAGATTTACGAAAGCTGCATCAAGGCAGCTGAAGAGGCACTGTCAGGCGTTTCTAATGTAGGTGACTTGACGCACTTCCGTCGCGTTAACGGCAGGGAAGGCCTCGTGATCGGTAACCACGTGTTCTATTAATGGATCGCGGAACGCCGCATCATGACAAAAAATAAGACAAGACGTAATGGGCTCGCGTGAACTGCGCGGGCCCATTTTTCATGGATTATTTCAGCTTTCGCACGATAAGCAAATCTAAAGTGCAAATAAAAAGATTGCCTGAAACCGCAAATTGTAGTAGACTAGGATCATAGAAAACAGACTAGGGATCGCTGGAAACCGGCATCCCCGCCAAAGTTGCCCCGTCTGTGGCAGAAAGAAGGCAAGTATGGATTATGAGATGATTGCATGGATCGTAGTATTAGTTGTTGCAGTCGTGGTTGAGATCATCTCTTTGGGATTGAGCAGCATCTGGTTTGCCGGAGGCGCGCTTGTGGCGCTGATCGTTGCGGCACTGAATGGACCGCTCTGGCTGCAGATCATCCTGTTTTTGGTTGTTTCATTCCTGCTCTTGATCTTTACCAGACCGATCGCAGTAAAGTATTTTAACAAAGACCGCATTCGCACGAATGCGGAAAGCATTGTTGGAAAGCAGGGAATTGTTATTACTGAGCTCAACAATTTAAGAGGCCTTGGCCAGGTTTCCGTTGGCGGTCAGGAATGGAGCGCAAGAAGCGCGGATGACGGTCAGGTGATCTACGAGGGCAGCGTTGTTGAGATCGTTGCGATCAGTGGCGTGAAGCTGATCTGCAAGCCCATTCCCGAAGCGGCTCCCGCCGTGACGGAGGCACCGAAGGCAGAGGCGTAAAACAGAAACGCAAACCGCGACGGTGGTTGCAAATAAAGGTTTCGCATAAGCGGAAGAGGGTGGTAAAACATGGCTGATATGTTAGGTACGAATAAGAGAAGAGAAGAAAGGATGTACAAGGAAGTCTACGTGGACGAGGAAATCTCTGACAGAGCTTATAATGGCGTGATCGGAGCCGTGTTGGTCTACGGACTTTTGGTGAACGTGGCGATCTGTTACATTTTCCAGGACAGAATGCTTTACGTGAATCCCGTAGTATTGTACGTCGGATACTTTGTGTGTTGCATAGTGGGAATGCTTTTGTCGTCGAAGTCTGATAATGCGATCATATCCTTCATAGGGTACAATCTCGTGGTGGTTCCCGTGGGACTGGTGGTATCCATTTCCGTGTACGTTTATGGTGGACTTGGATCCGAACTCGTTGGTCAGGCGTTCATCATCACCATGTTGACAACCGCTACCATGGCAGCCCTCAGCTTTGCAAAGCCGGAATGGTTTGAAAAGCTTGGCGGCGTGCTTTTTGCAGGACTCTTGGGTTTGGTGATCTCGGAGTTGGTATTGCTGTTCATGAGAGTTGATCAGGGCATTACCGCGTGGATCGGCGCCGTGCTCTTTAGCCTGTACATTGGATATGATTTCCACAGGGCGCAGGCATTCCCCAAGACCCTTGACAATGCCGTGGACAGTGCGCTGGACATTTATCTTGACGTGATCAACCTGTTCCTGAAGATTTTGCGCATCTTAGGCAGCAAGGGCGGCAGCAAGAGCAGAAGATAATCTTTGTGCGTTCAAGCTTTATGACTTATCAATATATCACGTGTGCTGCGAATCAGCACGGAAAGAGGTAGTTTATGGATGGAATTACTGGCGTAATCATTTTTCTTGTCGTTGTAGCACTGATCATAGCAGTTTCCTGCGTGAAGATCGTTCCTCAGGCGCAAGCCTACGTTATGGAGCGACTTGGCGCTTACCAGGGCACCTGGTCCGTTGGTTTCCACATCAAGCTTCCTCTGATCGATAAGGTTGCTAGACGCGTGAACTTAAAGGAGCAGGTAGCGGACTTCCCGCCTCAGCCCGTTATTACGAAGGATAACGTTACCATGAGAATTGATACCGTTGTCTTCTATCAGATCACAGACCCCAAGCTGTTCACCTATGGCGTTGAGAATCCCATGATGGCAATTGAGAACTTGACCGCCACGACCCTTCGTAACATCATTGGTGACCTTGAACTTGACCAGACCCTGACCAGCCGTGAAACCATCAACACCAAGATGCGTGCACAGCTCGACATCGCTACCGACCCTTGGGGTATCAAGGTAAACCGCGTAGAGTTAAAGAACATCATTCCTCCTGCTGAGATCCAGAATGCCATGGAGAAGCAGATGAAGGCAGAGCGTGAAAGACGTGAGGCAGTTACACGTGCAGAAGGTGAAAAGAAGGCTAGCATCCTTTCAGCAGAAGGTGAAAAGGAATCCGCAATTCTTCGCGCAGAGGCTGACAAGCAGTCCGCGATCCTCCGTGCAGAAGCTCAGAAGGAAAAGATGATCCGTGAGGCAGAAGGTCAGGCAGAAGCAATCCTGAAAGTGCAGCAGGCTCATGCAGATGGTATCCGCATGCTGAAGGAAGCCGGCGCAGACGAGGCAGTACTGAAGATCAAGAGCCTCGAGGCATTTGAGAAGGTTGCAGACGGCCAGGCAACGACCATCCTGCTTCCCGCAGAGCTGAACGGCATTGCGAGCGTAGGTGCCGCACTCAAGCAGACCATGAAGAATTAAACATAATGACATAGACAATTGAACAGGTTCGATTGTGAAAATGGAGGAGACTATAGCGTTTCTACGCCATAGTCTCTTTTTTACCCAAAATTTGGAGGTGACGGAGCCGTGTTGGATCAATTTGAGCAAGATGCCATGGATGTTGAGACCCGGTGGGAGCAAAGAAAAAAACAAGAATACGTTCAGGAAGATGAAATTTCAACCCAAAGCTATAACGCGTTTCTTGGGGGCATATTTATCTACGGCCTTTTGGTGGACGCCTGCACTTGCGTGGGCCTTGGAAACAAAATTGTCCATTATTCGCCGGTTTTACTTTTGGTAATTTATCTTGTGTGTCTGTTTCTGGGGAAAAAAATATCCGTTACTTCCAGCAATCCGCTCGTGACTTTTTTGGGATATAACCTGGTGACCGCGCCACTTGGATTGATTATCGCGGCCATCCTTTACGGCGGCATGGGGAGTGATTTCCGCAACGTCATTGCGCAGACGGTATTAATCACGGCAGGGATAATTGCGTGCGTGACCATAATAAGCGTAATAATTCCGGAATGGCTTCTGGATTATGGCATGACTGCTTTGGCGCTGGTAGGCAGCATGGTGACGACGGAGCTGGTAATACTGGCCTTTGGTCTTCCGCAGTCTGGCCCGGCTTGGGCATTCGCGTTTTTGCTTGGCATGCGCATCACGAATCATTATCGAAAGGCACAGACTTTCCAAAAAACGCTGAGCAACGCAGTAAACGGAGCGTTGGACGTTTATCTGGATATCATTAATATTTTTGTGCTGATCGCACAGATTATGTCATTATTTTCACGTAATGACGGTTCGGGAGCGAATGGATAAGGATGAATCCCTTTTTGAAACCGCAAACACTTGAAAAACTTGCAGTTTTGAAGTATGATTAAAATCTAATATTATGTTTTTTATTTAGAGTGATTGTGGAACGGAGGTACGGTATGGACTTAAAGGGACGTGATTTTTTAAAACTGCTTGATTTTACGCCAGAGGAGATTACCTATCTGCTTGATCTGGCAGCAGACTTGAAGGATAAGAAGAAAAAGGGGATTCCCGTAGACAAGCTGCGCGGAAAGAACGTGGCACTGATCTTTGAGAAGACCAGTACCAGAACGCGCTGTTCCTTTGAGGTGGCCGCACGCGACCTTGGCATGGGCTGCACCTACCTGGATCCCGCGGGCTCCCAGATTGGAAAGAAGGAGAGCATCGCCGATACCGCACGCGTTCTTTCGAGCATGTACGAAGGAATCGAGTATCGTGGCTATGGACAGGAGATCGTGGAGGAGCTGGCAAAGTACTCCAAGGTACCCGTGTGGAATGGCTTAACCAATGAATTCCATCCCACGCAGATGCTTGCCGACTTCCTCACCATCCGTGAGCATTTTGGATATTTAAAGGGCATTAAATTAGCATACATGGGCGACGCGCGCTACAACATGGGTAACTCCCTGATGGTAGCCTGCGCAAAGATGGGCATGCATTTTGTCGCATGCACCACGCCGAAATATTTCCCTGCGCCTGAGCTGGTTGCAACCTGCGAAGAGATCGCAAAGCAGACGGGCGGTAGCATTACGCTGACCAGCGACGCCATGGCGGGCACGAAGAATGCCGACGTCATCTACACGGACGTGTGGGTATCCATGGGTGAGCCCGATGAAGTTTGGACGGAACGAATCAACGACCTGACTCCTTATCAAGTGAACTCCGCCATCATGAAGAATGCCGGCGAGAAGGCAATCTTCCTTCACTGCCTGCCTGCATTCCATGACTTAAAGACCAAGATCGGCGCAGAGATGGGACAGCGCTTTGGCATCACCGAGATGGAAGTGACGGACGAAGTGTTTGAGTCCGCACAGTCCCTTGTCTTCGAGGAAGCAGAGAACCGCATGCACACCATCAAGGCCGTGATGGCAGCAACCTTGGGCTATCAGCAATAAGCGCCTAAGCACTAGCCGCAGGCAATTTTAGTAAGCGTATGAAATCAGACATTATCACCCTTCTTAGACAGCGCGGCACCTATGTCTCAGGACAGGAGCTCTGTGAGCAGTTTGGCGTGTCGAGAACCGCCGTTTGGAAGGCTATGGAACAATTAAAGAAAGACGGTTATCAGATCGAAGCCGTGAAAAACCGCGGATATCTTCTCAGGGAGGATTCGCGCGGCGTATTTGGGCGCACGGAGATTGAAAGCCGCAGAAAATCCCAGTGGATCGGTCAGACGCTGGCATTTTATGACCAGACGGATTCCACCAACGTGCAGGCAAAGCACCTTGCAGAAGAGGGAGCACCGGATGGAACGGTGGTCGTCGCAGACAGCCAGAGCGCCGGCCGAGGAAGAAGAGGCCGGACGTGGACGAGTCCGCCGGGAACCAACCTGTATTTTACTTTGTTACTTCGTCCCAAAATCACGCCGGACAAGGCATCCATGCTGACGCTGGTCATGGCGCTTGCCGTGGCGCAAGGCATTCAAAGCACGGTGGACGCGCCCCGGACAGGCATTCAGAGTACGGTGGAAGTACCCCAGGTAGGCATTAAGTGGCCCAACGACATCGTCATTGACGGGCGGAAGGCTTGCGGGATCCTGACGGAACTGAGTCTTTCCGTGGAGCAGGATTGCATAGATTATCTTGTGATCGGCACGGGGATCAACGTCGCAAGACAAAGCTTTCCGGAGGAACTACAGGGACATGCCGTGTCCCTGGAAGAGATTTACGGCGCCGTAAACCGGAGCGAGCTCCTTGCCAACGTACTGGCGGCGTTTGAAGAGTCATATGAGCAGTTTCTAAAGGCGCAAAGCCTTGAAAATTTAAGGCCGGCCTATGACATGCTTCTCGTTAACAGGGACAGAAGTGTTCGCGTTCTTGATCCAAAAGGAGAATATGACGGCACGGCGCGGGGCATTCAAAATACGGGGGAACTGATCGTGGAACTCCCGGACGGGAGCGTGAAAAACGTTTATGCGGGGGAGGTGTCCGTTCGCGGCATCTACGGTTACGTGTAGCCGTCCGCGCGTAAATTCATTTGCGTGGCCTGTGGCAAAGCACCGCGATGAGACGGAACTGAGGTAAAGCGCCGCGATGAGACCAAACCGAGGCAAAGCGCCGCGATGGAACGGGCTTGAAACAAAGCGCCCCCTTAAGGCAGGCGCTGGGAAGGAAAAAGATGTCAGAAGGAAGAATCGTGCTCTGCGGAGCCAATGCCTACGAGCAGAAATATTATTTTAACAAAGACTTTGACAAGATTCCTCAGTCCATCAAGGACGAGTTGCATATCATCTGCGTACTGTTTACGCAGGAGGTGGGTGGCATATTCACCATTGTCTTTGAGGAAGACGGATCGATTTCGCTTGAGACCAATGCGGAGGAGGACGACATCACTTATGACGAGATTTCCAGCGGACTTTTGATCAACGAGATCCGCAGAAAACGGCAGGAGCTCTTTGAATCCCTGCAACTTTATTACAAAGTGTTTGTCAAGAAGGAAGACGTTTCGGAATTATTGTCACGAGAGGATTTGTAAATACAATACGTGATTGTCACGAGAGGATTTGTGGTTGCAGTACGTGGTTGTCACATGAGGATTTGGGATTGTTTGCGTGAGAACGCGGAGGAGGGGAATAAATGAATTTTAAGAGTGTCAGATGCCCTAGTTGCAGTAGTCCGTCCGTAAAGGAGATCAGCACTGGCAGATTTGTTTGTGAGAGCTGCGGCACTTCCTTTGTGGCTGACTACGACAGAGAGGACGTGGAATACGAGAAGATCAAACAGCAGGCGGAGCGTGAAAAGAGAGAGTATGAACAGAAGCAGTCTGCGATGAATCAGGTTCGCCGCATTCAGCAAAGCCAACAGAAGGCTGGAAAAGTTGTGGCGCTTGTGATCGTTTGCGTGTTTGCCATGATTTTTATCATTAATGCCATTATCTTTTCTACGGTTGCCAGGTCCGCTCTTTCCCATCAACAGTCCGCCGCAAGCAAGAGGGCCGAGCAGGAGGAACGCAAGAAACAGCTTGAAGAAGAGGCCAGACAGCTTAGAGAGTCCCAAGAGAAGGCTTTGGAGGCAGAAATGGCAGCGAAGCTGGCGGCATACAAAGTGACGCCGGAAGATCTTCTGGCGGATGAGTTTTTTGTGGAAAATGCCACTAAAGCCCTCAGAAGCAAGCTAGACTCCAACACCAACCTTGTTTGGACAAACTGGGTTTGGAATGAGGAGCCGGAATATCTGACGAGCTATCTGCTGACGGCCAAGGATGACAATGCGAGGCCGCATAACATGATCATCAATATCTACAAGGTTCACTGGGATAAGGAATACGATAAAGAAAAGGGCATGGTTGAAAAATACGTGATGTACGATGCCACGTGCCTGGAGGACGTTACGGTGGACGCAAACGGCGCTGTGTCGTCATCGTATTCCTGTGACGGAATCTGGCACAGCGAAATTATAGTGAACCAGTTCCTAAACGGATATACCGATTTTGATCAACTGATCCGTGAGGAAATTTACGGACAGTCCGAATATAATTACGTGGAATTCCAGTTCCCCGGTGCCGTGAAGGTCAATGAGACGGAGAAAACGGAAGAAACTGAGGCGGAGACGACGGAACCATTTGACGAATTTTTTGTGGGGGACCCCGATACCGTTGACGCCGAAGAATTGATTTGGGAAGGATTTGAAACTGGCGTCGAAGAATAACGGCGTTGTGACGTAAAAGGCATCTACTGCAAAAAGGAGAGGTGACCAAAATGATCTTAGTAGTTGACGTGGGCAATACCAACCTGACCTGGGGCGTTTATGACGGGAAAGCGTTAAAAGCGACCTTCCGGATGACAACAAAGACACCGCGCACTTCCGATGAGTACGGCGTACTCCTCACGGAAATGCTTAGAAATCACGGTGTGGATCCCATGGAGCTGGAGGGCTCCATCGTGGCGAGCGTCGTACCAGACGTCATGCATGCCTTGCTGGGTGCGCTTAGGCGTTATACGAACACAAAGCCGATGAACGTTGGCCCCGGGATCAAGACCGGCATCAAGGTTGCAGGGGAGGATCCGAAGGGAATTGGCGCCGACCGCATTGTCGACGTCGTTGCAGCCTATGAAAAATATGGCGCACCGGCGCTTGTACTTGACTTTGGCACTGCGACGACCTATGACCTTGTGACGGAGGGCGGCAACTTTAACGTCGGCGTCACCGCACCCGGCATCAAGATCAGTTCGGAGGCACTCTGGAAAGAGACGGCAAAGCTTCCCAACGTGGAGATCAAGAAGCCCAAGACCATTCTTGCGCAGGAGACCATCACCAGCATGCAGGCAGGTCTCTTCTACGGACAGATCGGCCAGACGGAATACATTGTCCGAAAGATCAAAGAGGAAAGCGGCATCAGGAACCTTAAGGTGATTGCGACCGGTGGCCTTGGCAGGCTGATTGCGGAAGAGACGGACAGCATCGACGTCTATGATCCCTCTCTGACGCTGGACGGCCTGCGGATCATATATGAGAAAAACAAGAGATAGTTAATTATTTTCAATATTAGCGAGAGGAAACGTACACATGAGCAAGCTCGTCATTGGAAACGTCACGCTTGACAACAACGTAATCTTAGCGCCCATGGCAGGTGTCACAGACCTGCCATTTCGTTTGCTGTGCCGGGAAATGGGAGTGGGTCTCGTCTGCATGGAAATGGTCAGCGCTAAGGCCATATATTATAACAACAAAAATACCGAGGAACTTTTACAGGTTCATCCCGGCGAGCTGCCTGCATCCCTGCAGCTTTTCGGATCAGATCCGGAGATTCTTGCAGCCATGGCGGCAAGAATCCAGGACCGGCCTTACAGTTTTATCGACCTCAACATGGGATGCCCCGTTCCAAAGGTTGTAAACAATGGTGAGGGCAGTGCCCTCATGAAGAATCCGAAGCTTGCGGAACAGATTTTTACCGCAATGGTAAATTCGGTCAATAAACCTGTCACCGTCAAGATCCGGAAAGGCTTTGACGATGCTCACGTCAATGCCGTGGAGATCGCAAGGATCGCGGAGGGCTGCGGCATCGCTGCCATTGCCGTTCACGGACGCACCAGGGAGCAATACTACAGTGGGAAGGCAGATTGGGACGTGATACGGCAAGTGAAGGAAGCCGTGAAGATCCCCGTCATTGGAAACGGCGACGTGGACAGCCCGGAGAAGGCGAGGCAGCTTTTGGACGAAACTGGCTGCGACGGCGTTATGATCGGGCGAGGTGCCCAGGGAAATCCATGGCTATTCCGCGAGACCATTCATTACCTGGAAACAGGCGAACTGATGCCAAAGCCGACGAATGCGGAGAAGCGCGAGCTTGTGCGAAGACACGCGCAGATGGAACTGGAATATAAGGGAGAATACACTGCCGTGCGCGAGATGCGAAGACATCTCTCCTGGTACACCTTCGGAATGCCTGGCGCGGCGCGCCTTCGGGGCACCATCAACCAGATGGAAACCATGGATGAGTTACTCGGGATCATAGATGCCGCATTTGCGTAAAAACGCTAGGCCATAGCTACGAAAAAACATAAAAACGCTGCATGGGATTCTGAGCAGGACGCGAACAATGAAAACCAGCGGAAACTCTTGACAGCGAAAACAAAAGTGATTATAATACTGTCGCATGAGAGACAATATTTAGAAAACATCCGTGACCACGTGGAAGCGGAGCTGATAGATCAAACAATATTGGAGGGCATAACTAAAATGCAGGAAAAAAAGAACATTTTGACCTATGAAGGTTTGCGTAAGTATGAGGATGAGCTTCATGAACTCAAGGTCGTAAGACGTCAGGAAGTTGCTCAAAAGATCAAGGAAGCAAGAGAACAGGGAGATCTTTCCGAGAACGCTGAGTATGATGCAGCGAAGGATGAGCAGCGCGACATCGAAGCCCGCATCGAGGAGCTTGAGAAGATCCTGAAAAATGCAGAGGTTGTCGTAGAAGACGAAGTAGACCTGAAGAAGATCAACATCGGTTGCAGCGTGAAGATTCTTGACCTTGAATTCAGTGAGGAGTTGACGTACAAGATCGTTGGTTCCACCGAGGCGAACAGCTTAAAGGGCAAGATCTCCAACGAGAGCCCCGTAGGTAAGGCCCTGATCGGACATAAGGTTGGCGATACCGTTGAGGTAGAGACCCAGGCAGGCGTATTTACCTATAAGGTACTTGGCATCACCAGAAGCAACTAAGAAAAGACGCTGGCACGTTCCGGCACTTTCAAAATGAATTCAGATCATCTTCGGAGCGGCAAAGCATTTTTGCCGCTCTCGATTTAAGAAGAAAAAAGCAATGGCTTGCGGCAGAAGCCGCGACAGTGCAGAAAAAGCGATAAATCAACAGTAAGGAGAGAAAACAGTGGCAGAGACGCAGAACAACCAGAATCAAAACAATCAGAACGCCCCCGTGCAGGACGTAAACCAGCTCTTAAAGGTTCGCCGCGAGAAACTCGCAGCCCTTCAGGAAGCGGGAAAGGATCCCTTCCAGATCACGAAATTTGCGGTAGACACCCACAGCACCGACATTAAGGAAAACTATGCCGAGCTCGAGGGAAAAACCGTGACCATCGCAGGAAGAATGATGTTCAAGCGCGTGATGGGCAAGGCGTCCTTCTGCAACGTTCAGGATCTTAAGGGCAGCATTCAGTGCTACGTGGCAAGGGACAGCATCGGCGAAGAGCCTTACGCTGACTTCAAGAAGTTCGACATCGGCGACATTCTGGGCATCACCGGCGAAGTGTTTACCACGAAGACCGGCGAGATCTCCGTACATGCTTCCAGCGTTACGCTCCTTACCAAGAGCCTCCAGATCCTTCCTGAGAAGTTCCACGGCCTGACGGACACCGACACCCGTTATCGTCAGAGATACGTAGACCTGATCATGAATGCAGATTCCAAGGAGACCTTTATCAAGAGATCCAAGATCATCAAGGAGATCCGTAATTTCCTTGACGGACGCGATTTCATGGAGGTAGAGACCCCCATGCTCGTATCCAATGCGGGCGGTGCTGCAGCAAGACCTTTCGAGACCCATTACAACGCGCTTGACGAGGACGTAAAGCTTCGCATTTCCCTCGAACTCTACTTAAAGCGTCTGATCGTTGGCGGACTTGAGAGAGTATATGAGATCGGCCGCGTGTTCCGTAACGAGGGCGTTGACACCAGACACAATCCTGAGTTCACGCTGATGGAGCTCTACCAAGCATACACCGACTACGAGGGCATGATGGAACTCACCGAGAGCATGTTCAAGTATCTTGCCGAGAAGGTTTGCGGGACCTCCGTCATCACCTACAATGGTATCGAGATTGATTTTGGCAAGCCTTTCGAGCGCATCACCATGATCGACTGCATCAAGAAATATGCCGGCGTTGACTTTGACGCCGTTAAGACCGACGAGGAAGCAAAGAAGCTCGCGAAGGAGCATCACGTGGAATTCGAAGAGCGCCATACCAAGGGCGACATCGTTAACCTCTTCTTTGAGGAGTTCTGCGAAAAGAACCTGATCCAGCCCACCTTTGTCATGGATCATCCCATCGCAATCTCACCTTTGACGAAGAAGAAGCCCTCTGATCCCGAGAAGGTAGAGCGCTTCGAGCTCTTCATCAATACTTGGGAGATGTGCAACGCTTACTCCGAGCTGAACGACCCCATCGACCAGAGAGAGCGTTTTGCCGCTCAGGACGCTGCCTTCGCAGCAGGCGATGAGGAAGCAAACCACACCGACGAGGACTTCCTGAATGCCCTCGAGATCGGCATGCCTCCCACAGGCGGCATTGGCTACGGCATCGACAGACTCGTAATGCTGCTCACCGACAGTCCCGCCATACGTGACGTTTTGCTCTTCCCGACACTGAAGTCAACAAGCAAGTAAACCCCAGTAAAATCAAGGGTTTCAAGTGGTAAAAGGAACTTAGGTACCACAAAAGTGCCACAATAGTTCCAATTGTAGATGCAGAACAGTACATGATAATGCATTTACTCCTTGGGTAGTCAATCAAATATTTTGCAAAATTAAGGACACTTTCTAAAAGAGAAATCTTTTGAGAGTGTCCTTTTTGTTATGGTCAAAAATACATTTACAAGGAGGAGATGCCATGAAAACAAGTACAGCGATAGGTGCAGGCAGAGCGATTATGAGAATAACCGTTCCCGAACTGAGACAGAGATTATACCCAATCAGAGGAGGAATGAACGAGTATGTTAAAAGTAAGAGTTTCGGGACCGACCTACGAGCTGAAAGATTATCTGGAACACATGGAAAAAGACAAGGTGTACCAGGTCACAAGCCAATCCAAGCCCTTAAAGAATAAGGGAACCAACAAGATCTTCCGAGTGTTTTCGGATGTGGACAAAAGAACAAAAATAGAAGCCCGCAAAAGGCAGGGCAACAGATAAAAAAAGAACAGGAGGAACGGTTATGGCTAAAGTAATCGCAGTAGCTAATCAAAAAGGGGGTGTCGGGAAGACAGCGTTGGCAAGCAATTTGAGCGTTGGTCTTGCCATGAATGACAAAAAGGTATTGGTCATTGATGCTGATCCCCAGGGAAATTTAACATCCAGTCTCGGTATAGATAATGCGGATGAACTGGAGAACACTCTTGCTTCTTTCATAGAGCGTGAGATAAATGAGGATCCGATAGATCCTGCGGAGTATATTCTACATAACGATGAAGGCGTGGATCTCATGCCGTGCAATATAAAGCTTGCCGGTATGGACTACATGATAATGAACGCTCTCAGCAGAGAGCATCTGCTGGATGCTTTTGTATCAAGCGTCAGGGACGAATACGATTATATCTTAATCGACTGTTCTCCCAGCCTTAATCTTGTGACAATCAATGTGCTGACAACTGCGGATTCTGTAATCATTCCGGTGGAAGCATCTTATCTTTCGATGGCTGGTCTTCAACAGCTGCTTGCGTCGATAGGCTCTACCAAGAGAAAACTCAATCGTAAGTTGGAGGTTGAGGGCATCGTTATCAATAAGGTAAATACCCGTACCAACCATGAGAAAGATATCATAGAAAAGCTCCGTGAAGCCTATGGCAGTCAGATAAAGGTATTTGATGTGATGATACCGGAGTCCGTAAGGGCAAAGGAGTGTACTGCATACGGACACAGCATATATAAGCATGATCCTAAGTGCAAGGTTGCAAGGGCGTTTGAAGAACTGACAAAGGAGGTGCTGGCGTATGGCTGCTAAGAAACCACTTCCGGACAGGGTACAGCTAAAAGGACTGGATTCTCTTTTTGGTATTGATCAGGAGCAGACCGGACAGGTGCTTGAGGTTCCAATCAGAGAGCTTTTCCCATTTCAGAATCATCCGTTTAAGGTCTTGGATGATGAAAAGATGGCTCAGACAGTTGAAAGCGTCCGTGAGAACGGTATCCTCGTACCGATCATGGTTCGTAATAGACCTGAAGGCGGCTATGAAGTGATATCCGGTCACAGGCGTAAACATGCGGCTGAGATAGTCGGACTGGAGACGGTTCCTGTTATCATAAGGGATCTGACCGATGATGAAGCTGTGATTGCGATGGTGGACGCTAATCTCCAGAGGGAAGAGATTCTGCCGAGTGAGAAGGCGTTTGCTTACAAGATGAAGCTTGATGCAATCAAAAGACAGAATAAAGCGGGAAGACCTGAATCAAATAATTCTCGCCAAGTTGGCGAGAATTTATGGAGCGTGAATCAACTCAGCGATGGTAACAGTGATAGTGCAAGAACTATTCAGCGGTATATCCGTCTCACAGAGCTTCTGCCGCAGCTGTTGGAAATGGTTGATAACAAGAAGATAAAGTTCAACCCGGCAGTTGAGTTATCATATATCACTCCGAGTGAGCAGTTTCTTCTTATGGAAGTCATGGAAGAGGATAATGTTGTTCCGTCTCTTTCGCAGGCACAGCAGATAAAGAAGCTCTCACAGGAAAAACGCTGCACAAAGGAAGCGCTTCACGCTCTGTTGGCGGTAGCCAGTATTAAGGAAAGAAATGTGGTCATTAAACATGAAGTGATCATGCAGTATTTCCCCGCAGAGGCAAGCGATGCAGAAATTGAGAGTCTGATCGTAAGACTCCTTGCAGATTACCGTAAGACGCATGGAGGTGTGTAAAATGCCAAAGTTCGATTACGATTACTATTCTGGTGCAGAAAGTGAACAATTCCGATTCTTGAAGATACCGAAAGTGTTTTTCGAGGATCCTGATTACTTGGATTTAGGTCTAGCAGAATGCATCCTGTATGGTTTTCTACATGAGCAGGTTGCATTTTCAAAGCAGAACGGATGGGTTGATGAGGCAGGAAAAACCTATGTCATAAGATCACTGGAATCCATACAGAAACTGCTTCATGATTGCAGTGCTGATAAAGCAAGGTCAACTCTGAAAAATCTCATAGAATTTGGACTTATCGAGAAAAAACGTAGAGGGCAGGGCAAACCGGATATCATTTATGTGAAGAATTTTGTCAGCAAGAAGTCGGAAAAATCGTACTCTGAAGAAACGGATGATTGTGGAAAACTTTTTTCTGAAACAGGAAAAACCGAAGTCTTGAATGATGAAAAACCAATCTCTAGAGATGGGGATTTCCTTGTTCTTGAAGTGGGAAATTCCGCACCAATAGATCCTAATAATTATTTAAAAAATATTATTGAGCCTAATCATAATCTTATCCAGGTTACTGGTAATACTACAGAAGCGGCTTCGCCTGTGGATAACTCAGGATGGGATGAGGATGTGATACGTGAAGATATTGCACAGATCAAGGAGAATATCTATTACGACGAAATGTCTGCAAGGTACAGAGCAGAATATAACAGTCGATTTGACGAACTGTTTGAAGTTATGGTTGATCTTGTAGCCGGGAAAAGAGAGTCGCTGAATATTGGAGGAACAGAGTATCCCCAATGGCTTGTTCGTAAAAGAATCTTATCACTGACAGCAAGCCATGTTGAGTATGTTATGGGGATGATAGCCGAGAATCTCGGCAAGATACACAATATGCGGAAGTATATGATTGCATCACTCTTTAATGCGCCGACAACGATGGATAATTACTTCACACAGCTTGTCCATCACGATATGCACACAGAGGAATGGTACGAGATGTCTCAGAAGATGGCACATCAAAGGGAGGCTGAGAGAACCGCACAGATTCAGGAGCTTGAAGAAAGGCAAATCGGTCAATCATCAAGTGACGAAGAAAACATGAGGAGGGCAGCCAATGAGTGAGAGATTATCAGCGATGATATTTAAGGTTATATTGCCGGTACTGGCAATCAGCTTTATGGTGCTGTTCTGCTATCCGGTCTGCAATAAACCTGAAGGATTTGATTTCTTTTTGTTCTGGATCCTCGTAGGATTTCCATTCGGCATCAGACGGATGTGGTTGTGGCTGATACCGAGGAATTACGGCATTGCAGGCTCTCTTGGTGTGATAGCCCTGGATTGTATCGTTGGAGGAATCATAGGCGGTTTTATGGCTATTGTGGCTGCGATAAAAGCGGTAGCAACGACCGTACAGGTCATAACGGGGAGGTTGTGATGCATGAAGGAAACGGTGTCTGAGAAATGTCCGGAGCTTGCCGCACAATGGAGTAACAGAAATCTTCCCCTTATGCCATCTGATGTTACGATTGGATCACATAAGCGTGTGTGGTGGAGAGGCTCCTGCGGACATGAATGGCAGGCAATAGTGAAGAACAGAGTTAATGGTTCAGATTGTCCGTATTGCAACAGCAATCAGCTCTTAAAAGGCTTTAATGACCTTGCTACGATGAAGCCTGAGCTTGTATCCGAGTGGTCAGATAAAAATCATCCGCTTATGCCGGATATGGTTTTATCCTGCACCAACAAATCCGTATGGTGGAGATGCATCCAAGGGCATGAGTGGATAGCAAAGATAGCTGACAGGTACTATGGGAGCCAGTGTCCGTATTGTGAAGGACACATGCTTTATAAGGGCTTCAATGATCTTGCCAGTAATTATCCTGAACTTGCCAAGGAGTGGTCGGAGAAAAATGCTCCAAAGAGGGCTGATGAAGTATTTCCGAAGTCCAGGGAAAATGTCTGGTGGAAGTGCCGTGTATGCGGTTATGAATGGCGGGCAGTCATAGACAGCAGAGTAAAGGGTTCATCCTGTCCGGTATGCTCTGACAGAGTTGTTGTAGCCGGTGTGAATGACCTTGCTACCACGGATCCCGAACTGATATCTGAATGGGACTATGATCGTAATACGATGATTTCCCCGGAACAGGTGCATCGGAATTCTTTGAGGATAGTCTGGTGGAGATGTAGTCGAGGTCACAGATGGCGGGCTAAAATAGCTGACAGAGCCATTGATAAGGAGCCTTGCCATATATGTAGAAAAGAATTTGATAAGGAGTTCCCCGATATCCTTTTGATGCATTACTTAAAGCAGGCAGGATATGAGGTTATCATAGATGAGGAAGAGCTGATTGGCATTCCTCTTGCAAATTACATAAAGGAAAAGAATGCGGTTATTGAATTCTCAAAACCGTTTTATAATACAAAAGACGGATACAGATGGGAGTTTGCGAAGACGCAGCTATGCAAAAACGCAAGAATAAAACTGATCCGTATTCTAAGGCAAAGAGATAAGGAGTTTGAGGACTGCGTATGCATCACAAGGCTCAACGATTCAGATGAAGCACTTGGGGATGCCATAGAACTGGCGCTTCATATACTGAGGATAGAAATAAGCATTGATGTAAAAGCAGACCGACCACATCTATTTGATAAATATACAGCGATAGGGCAGTTATGAGAGAGATCTTGTAGCTGCCTTTTTTATTTGAAAAAGGGAGGATGGAATGGCAAAGAGTATAGAATCGCTAGTAGAAAAAGAAATTCAGAAGGGATCGACGCCGTTAAAGCTCGACAGTGTTATGGTTCCGGTAGAGGGCTTCAGGGATATAGATAGCAGAGAGCGTCTCATCAATATCCTTCAGTATCTTCTCCGGGTGAGAGAGCATAAAAAGCTCATCTGGAACGATACCCTGTCTGCCAACAATGTCTATATGGATGTATTCCTTGGCAAGACAGACTTTCACAGAGCTGCGCTCATTACCGGGCGTGAAGAAATTTATCAGCACATCAACTGGTACGGCGGAAAGCTTAAGCCGGATTATAATGGAAAAACCGTGATAGAGACTGATGTATGCGCTTTTTCCATAGCAGATGATGAACTGGAGAAATGTAAGAAAACCTATGATGGGAAAGAAGCCTATTCTTTCTATTTTGGAAAATATCAGATTCGTTCTCTTTATGCGGATTGCCTTGAGTACAGAAAGAATATGGAATGGGATGAAGTTACACCACATGCCACTGATGAAGGCACACAGCAGGCGGATTATGGAAAATACAGTGAGCTTTTCAGGCTGAATGATGATGTAATCAGAGCAGTTCTTTTTCAGTGCCTTTTACTGGATGATCTTAAGATTGAAAACGGCATGGTATTTGCAAATCTGTATACGATATATTTACTACGGTAGGAACAATAAAACAGTAGATACAGCGATAGGAGCAGTTTTTATATCTCTTCGGAGACGTAAAGGCTGCTCCTTTTTTGCGTTATGGAGATTATTATCCGGCAGGAGACCGGAGGAAAGGAACTATATGAGAAAAATATATCTGCGGAGGCTGCTGGTGCCTCCCTGGCTGTGAACATTACCGGAAGATAAACGAAAGACAGGAGGATAATGATGCAGGAAGAAGTAACACAAAAATCTATTGCCCTTGTGATCAGAACCTCCAAACTGACTGCCGATGTGCTTAAGAAAGCCATGATTGCCTATTTGAATCACCTTAAGAACAAACAGGCTAACTGGCATGGAAAGATTTCCGTAAAGAAGCTCATGGGCAAGGATCAGGGTGCGAATACCATGGAAA